>NZ_CP042437.1:6609657-7210535 GCF_007971525.1 Mucilaginibacter ginsenosidivorax | reverse complement strand
TAAGCGGGACATTAAAGCCGCTAATAAAAAGGATTCCATTAAAACTTATGAACAATACCTTGCTACCCAGCGACAATTACCGGCAGATAAAAGGGACGGTGTGATAAGCAGGTATTTAGAGAAGAAACAATTTGAGTGGGCAAAAGAGGGCAAATCTGCAAATGAAGAGATTAATGAGGGCATTAAGCATAATGTGCCTAAGATGATGTTTTTACTACTGCCACTATTTGCGTTGATACTTAAGATCGCGTTCTCCAAAAACAAAAAGTTTTATGTGGAGTACCTCATCTATTCGTTCCATCTCCACTGCTTCGTATTCTTGTTCCTGGCATTTCTTATGTTGATACAGTTGCTTATCCCGCATAAGCTTATCGATCTTATTGTTATAATGGATGTAGCAGCCCTGTTTTTTATCCTCTGGTATATGTACCGCTCCCTACGTGTTGTTTACGGTAGAAGCAGGTTAAGGACAATTACAAAGATGATTGGGGTGTCGGTGAGCTACTTCCTGGTATTTGCCATTTGTCTAACCATCCTGGCTACCATTACCGCGGTTACAACATTATAATCAGGATCAGAATTTACAGGATTTATCAGAATCAATTCTGAATATTCTTAAATTCTGTAAATTCTGATTCAAACGATTTTTTACTTCTTCCCTATTGCATACTGAATACCACCCAACAAATGCTTCAGGTATAACGGATCAGCGTATGACTCGTCGGTATGTCCCAACTCGGTGTAAAAGGCACGGCCGCCATCAAAGCTGTGGTACCAGGCCATAGGGTGGTTATCACCGTTTTCGCCGCCTGTATAGCTTTTCTCATCTATTTTTATCAGTACATGCAGGTCGTCGGCTATCCATTTGTAGTTATACCATTCGTCCCAGCGTTTCCAATCTTCGGGCAAGTGCTTGGTGGCGATAAAATCACGGTCGACCACATGTAAAACAGCTTCCTGTTGTTTAGGGTGACTTTTAAAATAAGCCCCAACCAGCTTGCCGTACCAGGCCCAGTCATATTCGGTATCAGTAGCAGCATGCACGCCAACAAAGCCGCCACCGGCTTTAATATATTGTTCAAAAGCTGTTTGCTGCGCATCGTTCAATACATCACCCGTAGTACTTAAAAATATTACAGCAGCATATTGCTTTAAATTGGCTGTGGTAAACTTTTCGGCGTTGGTGGTGCTATCCACAGCAAAACCATTTTCGGCCCCCAGCTTCATAATTGCCGGTACACCTACCGCTATTGAATTGTGATGAAACCCGGCTGTTTTACAAAATACAAGCACTTTGGTTTTGGCGGCTGCATCAATGATAGCCAAGCCCGTTAGCAGGCAAATGATAATTAATTTTTTCATAATTTATGTCTCAAAAAGGTTAGTTTGGGAATTTAATTCCGTAATGCAATTTAGTATTAATGTTTCACGTCGCAAGGTTTAGTTTTGAAAACCGGAAATCATCGGCTGCAGCTTTATCGGGCAAAATGCATATAATCTGGGTTAACATAACTTAACACATTTCAGGTTTTTTATTTATAAATTATTAATAACTAACACTTTAAAATAAATCATGGTTAACACTAATTTTATGTATCACGCAATTTGAGTGCATCCTGATATTTGCACCTGATCCTGGCCAAAAAGACGCCGAAGCAGTCTGGATTTTTTTGCTCAGGATCAGTCGACAAACGTAAGTATCGGTTTAGCTAATGATAATAGCTTATCGCCCCTATTTATTCAGAGGCGGTTGCCCTGACACTTTTATGTAAAAATTCTGCTTCCTGAATGTAAATTCCAACTATATCACATTAAATCTTTTATTTAGCAGGTACATGTATGTTAGCTTAACCATAATACGTTACCGCAAGCTGTTTATACCATTCGCATTACTCGCCATGGCTATCCACCGGCTGCCGCTGCTGTTGCAAAAAGGCTGCACATTTTACAAGCTGCTTGGCTCTGGTAAAAACGGAACTTTTGATTTACAGCCCGACTGGCGGCAATGGGGCTTACTGGCCTGCTGGGAAAGTCGCGAAGATTTTGACCAGTTTTATAACCAGTCTTTTGTATCCGGCTGGTGGAAAATTTTTGGTAATGAGGGCTACACCGTACTATGCCAGCCCCTGCAAAGCCATGGTAAGTGGAGCGGCAAAGAGCCCTTTGGCAATCCCGAAGCCACAAATTATACCGGGCCCGTGGCGGTATTAACCCGTGCCACCATCCGCATAAGCAGGCTTAAAAATTTCTGGAGCCATGTAGATGAGGTGGCCGCGTTAATGACATCGGCCCCAGGTTACGTTACATCGTTTGGCGTTGGCGAAGCGCCAGTTTACCGGCAGGCAACATTTTCTGTATGGAAAAGCATCGATGACGTAAAAAACTTTGCCTACAAAAGTCGGGAGCACGCCGAGGTAATAAAACTTACCCGCAGTGAGAACTGGTACAGCGAAGAACTATTTGCCCGCTTCCGGATAGTTACCAGCTTTGGCGCGCTTGATGGCAAAGACCCTTTAAATGACTTATTGAAAAATTAAAATATGAGAATTATTGCCGAACTACCGCACCCCGATTTTAAAGTTACTATCATGAACATGAACCAAAAGTTTATTGTTAAGATAGAGCAGGGCACCCTGGAGCAAAGTTTTAAAGTTGCTGAAATGGATTTAACCGATGGCGTTAACAGCGTTTTTGAATTGCTTGATGAAGAGTTTTTAACCAAAGTTGGCGCCCGGTTTACAGAGATGCGCACTGATTTTAAAGATGCATACTATCGGTACAATTACTAACAGGATTTACAGGATTAGTAATTGATTTACAGGATTTTAAAATATCGAATATTAATGAACAGAATTTTATTTGGAGAAATCATCAAAATTCGCCAGGTTGATAGCATAAACGGTTACATATACTAAACTAAAAATTTAATAAAATAACAATAAGTTCTTGATTATTTGCAATTTATACCTACTCAAATAATTTTATTTTGTGGCTACGTTAGCCAAATAAATGGGAGGTCAAGCCAAAATAAGGTCGCAATACCAAAAACCGGCTGGCTTTCGGTCCGGGCTTGTAACGCAGGAATCGTCGGTGTTTTTTGGGGCCTGGTATTCCTTGAATATTTTAATCCCGGTTTTATAGTTAATGGGGTTTGAAAAGATAGGCCCCTTAAAAGTGAAGGTGTGAAACTCACCGTTCTCTCCGCAAACGTCTACATCATCTGGCAAGGCGTCAATTAATTCAGGGCCTATCTCCTTCCCTACTATACGCTCGAGACGTGCCTGGGTGCAGGCTATTACCGTTCCAAATCCAAGGCTTAAAAATTCGTCGATCAGTTCGCTGGTGTCTCGTTTCCATAATGGGTAAATACCGGTAAGACCAACTTCGCTCAGCCTTGCATCCCGGTAGTCTTTCAAATCCTGCAAAAAGATGTCGCCAAAAATAGAATGCGTAATGCCCTCGCTTTTGAAATGGGCCAGGTGATAATGCATCACTTCGTCATACTCCTTCATACCCGGCATCTCGGGCAGCCGGATCTGGTATAATGGTATACCGATACTTTCGGCCTGTTTTATCAATAGTTCCGTGCGTACGCCATGCATCGAGATCCTGTCGGCGGCATCATTAACAGTTGTTACCAGGTACCTGATGTCAAGATCCGGATTTTGCAGGCAATGGTACAAAGCCAGTGCGCTGTCTTTACCGCCGCTCCAGTTAAAAATACACTTCATTTTAATTAGTGAATTATTGATTTAGTGAATTAGTGATTGGTAGAACAGATTCCTTTTATTACTCCTTCAACAATTCATCCACTAAGGCCACTACCCCTACTGTCGCTTTTTCCTGGATTTTGATAACCGGGCCGCGCACATTGATATCGGGTATTTTAGGATCGATAACATACCGGGGCACATCGCGGTTTACATAGCCAATCAATCCGGCGGCGGGGTATACAGCCAATGAGGAGCCAATCAGCATAAATATTTCCGCACGGCCACAAATCCTTGCCGCCGTTTCAATCATGGGCACAGCCTCGCCAAACCAAACAACATGGGCGCGCAACGGCGATCCTAACTCGCATACTTCGTCCATCCCAATCTCCCACCCCTCAATGGGGTAAGTAAGTTCAGGGTTAACACTTGATTGCGAACGGGTGATGATGCCGTGCAGGTGCACCACATTGGTTGATCCTGCCCTTTCATGCAGGTCATCTATATTTTGGGTAATAATGGTTACGTCGTATTTCGCTTCCAGCTTGGCCAGGGCGTAGTGTGCAGCATTAGGCTTTGCATCCATCACATTTTTACGTCGCTCGTTATAAAACTGCTGTACAAGGGCCGGGTTACGCTGCCACGCTTCGGGTGTTGCCACATCTTCTATATTGTAACCTTCCCAAAGGCCATCGCTGTCTCTGAAGGTCTTTAAACCGCTCTCAGCGCTTATTCCTGCTCCTGTTAATACTACCAACTTTTTCATAAAGTAAATATTAGTTCATAAAAAAAGCGACCTGCATAATGGCAGATCGCTTTTCAATTTTATCAATTTAAATTAAAGTGCCAATTGTTTTTGTGTGCGTAAAAAAGCGTACCTGGTTTTAGCCAGCTCAAACCCGCCAAATAGCAACAAGCCAAACACCAGGTTACCATATACCATATTCTTCTCGAATGGCACCGCTGCCGCCAGCGATTTACCGTAGCCCGCCAGAGTATTAGGGTAAAGTTTCAGTTCGGTATAAAACCAGGGCATGTCGGTAATTAACCAGTGGATAAGTACAACACCGATGGATGCCAATAGTACATTAACAAAATTTACCTTTTTAATTAGCGTACCAGCCAGCACCATAATGGCATAGCTCAAATAAACACCAATAATACCATCGTACATTATCGAAAACTTTGAGGTATAAAGATAATTAATCACCACATCTGTACATAAAAGCGTAAGCAACACCATTACATAACCCTTCCATTTATCAACAAAGTAAACGCCCCCAAATAAAGCTATTGCCCCAACCGGGTTAAAGTTGCTCAGCTCTTTATATTTAAAAGCTAAAAGCCTGAATGCTGCGGCAACAATGATCATTAAAACAAGGATAATGTTACGGCTTATGGTATCTTTTTTATTCATGGTTTTATTTATGCTGTAAAATTACTCATTATAAGTACAAATAAAAATAGCTTGGAAACAGAATCAAGAGTCAAGAATCAAGACAAATGAAATAGCTACTTTTAATGCTGATCATTAATCGAAATTCGGTTCCAATAACCGGTTACTTTTTTCATCTTGATTCCTGATTCTTGATTCTTGAATCTCTCCCCTTACTTGTTAACAAGAATTACCTTACCCGGATTGATGCCCGTGGTTATAGCATATTCTTTTTTACCCGTTTTGTCAAAAGCAAACAAAGTTCCGTTTGATGCATAATCTTTGGCATCGGTAACAAATACCTCGCCTGTTGTTGGGTCGGCAGCTATAGTGTACGGTGTAGTTATTACGGTACCATCGGTAATAAAGTTGGCTTGTACCGCGGTTTGTGTTTTGGCATTGTAAACGGCAACTTTATTATCGGCTGTTAAATAGTAAACAAAATCGCCGGATACCGTGATTGGAATAATGTAGCCTACCGAAATTACAGGAGCCGTTTTTACCACATCAGTTTTACTGTCGATAATGGTTAAACCACCGGCAATTTTATTATAATCGCCCAATGATACTACATAAACATTATTGTAGGCATCAGTGGCCATACTCACCGGATTTGCGGTCACTGTTATCTTTTTAGTTTCGGTTAAAGTACCCAGGTCTATTACCGAAACCGTGTTGTCAAAAACGCCGGTTGATGATAAACCACCTGAATTAGCCACGTACAATTTCCCGTTAGATACCACTAATTGCTCGGGATTGCGGCCAACAGTAATGTACTTGCTAATGGTTAACGTAGCTGTATCCATTACCGCCACTGTGCCGTCATATGAGGTAATAAAAGCATTGCTTTTGTAAAAGGCTATGCTTCTTGGTTGGCGGGCACGCGCTTTATTTTTTAATGTGGTATTTACAATACTGTCCTGTTTAATCAGTTTGCCGGTTTTAGCGTTCACAACATCAACTACGCTCGATACATTAACAACTATGTACATTTTTGAGCCGTATATCTGGGCGTCATTTCCGGTATCGCCCAACGGGCTGCCGTTAACACTGCTGTAAAAATCGGCAGTAAGTAATTTAGTTGTGTAGTTGTAAAAAGTCAGACTGCTGTTATTGCTGCCAAAACCACCCTGGTTAAGAATGTATAAACCAGCCCTTTCGGCTGTTGGGGTATCGGTTGTCGGAACGATCTTGTCTTTATGGCATGACGACAGCAGGGCTATCATCGTTGAAGCAATAAATAAATAATTGAGTTTGGTTTGTTTCATAATATTGATTGTTAGATAGTTATTTGAATGGAAAACCTGACAGACCGGCCAGGCATAGGATAGCTTTGCACAACGGCGTAGCTTTTTGCAAAAAGATTGTTAACCTCTGCCGATGCAACAACAGCTTTCTGTTTTAATAAAAAGTGATAAACAACAGATGCATCGCTTATGGCGTACCCGGCCAGGTAATCGGATGCCAGGTTATCATTAGTATAATATCGTGAAGATGAAATTACCTGGTTATAATAAACCCCTAAATGGCCACGGTCAACACCTGCGTTGAGCGAAACTGTGTTTTTAGGCGTATAAGGCAACTGGTTAAGGTATACCGAAGATGTAGGGTCGGTTACATTTAGTGCCTGCTGGTACGAATAATTTACAGCCAATGATGCCTTCCAGCCTTCGGCAGGTTTAGCCTGCGTTTTTAAGCCTACATCCAATCCCTTAATATCAACCTTCCCGAAATTCTGGATCGACCGGTTAAAGGCGTCCTTCGGGATAAATACAATCTTATTATCCACATGATTATAATAGGCATCGGCTGTTAAGGTGATGTAATTAAAAAAGCCATTTAATGCCTTTCCATACGTGGCGCCCAGATCAAACTGTTTGGTATACTCCGGTTTTAACGTTGGGTTCCCAATGGCACTGTAATAAAGTTCATCAAACGTAGGGTTGCGGAAAATATATTTATAAAAGGCCCGTATCTGAAAATTTGAGGCTTTTAAGGGCTGAAAGGTAGCCTCAACCGTGGGCGAATAAACATTCTTAGCCGGGGCCGCTGTGCCGTTTTTTACGGTTTCGGTAATATGGGTATTCAGCAAACTTCCCTGCAACTGGAATTTACCGATGCGCAGGTTACTGGCCAATACATTTAACAAGGTGAGCCTGGTTGGATAACTGAAATTGGCCAGGTTTGCATCAAGGTTATTGACCGACAGATCGGCAGCGTAAGATACCTCCCATGCAGTTGTCAGATGGTAAGCCAAAGCCGCCGAAGCATAATATTCATGCTGCGTAAAGCGCTGGTCTAAACGTCCCTCGTTGTTAAAATAATCAGGATCGAGGTAACGGAGATAGTTTTTTGAAACCTTGGCGTTTATTAACACATGTAAAGAATTGCGCCATTGACGTTCATAGCCACTCTGCAAAAAAAAGTCCTGGTTCCAAAGCCGTGTTGCCGATACGGCAGGATTGTAAAGTACAACGGCGCCCGGAATGCCCCGTTCGGCATGATAATAGTTTATGTGTAAATTAAATTTGTTACTATCGGTTTTGGCCCAGTATAAAGCGCCATCAACCTGTTGAGCGCCGATATCGTCATTGCTACGTGTATGGACAGAGTCGGCCCCAACGGCACTGGTTTTATAGCTATACCGGCCGTTAGCATGCTCGGTATAACCATTTACGATAAACGACCAGTTATTATTAACACGTTGTTGCCATTGAAGATATGGGTTTACTAAGCCAAAAGAACCCGCCTTAACACCCGCAGTTAACTGGTAAGGTTTATCCATGCTGAGGTTGGGTTTTACCGTTTTTATGGCCAGTACACTTGATGACGCAAACGAACGCGCAGGCATACAAATACCGGGGGGCTGGCCAATGTAAAGTGAAATTTCCTGTACGTTGTTCAGGTTTAGCTTACTTAGGTCAACCTGGCCATTTTCGGCATCGTTAATTTGTACGCCATCATATAAAACAGCGGTGTGATTAGCACTCAGACCGCGAACCGAGACCGTTTTTAAGCCTCCAACACCACCGTAATCCTTAAGTATAACACCGGCAAAATTACGGATGGCATCGGCAACGTTAAATGCGCTGTAACGTTCAAAATCGCCGGCCGAAACCTGCTGTGTTGGTGTAATGGTTTGAATTTTGGGGATAGCAGACGAAGAAACCGTAACCTCTTTAATTTTTTTTGCGGTGTCTGTTTGAGCATATACATTATCAGTAACAACAACCTGCAGCAAAAAAACCGCTGCCGCTAAAACCGGTGCGGGTAAATGCTTATGAAAACAAAGTAAGTTTTTTTTCATGTTGTTGTACGCAAAGCGTTGACAGCACACACGGAAACAGAGTAGTTTGAAATGAAAATACGCCAATAAACAAGAGCATTCACATCCAAGCTTCAATCCCCGAAAGCTATGAATCGCATTATCGCTCTGGCAGGTCTTCTGACTTACTCCCCTTTCGTTCTGTCTTCCCTGCGCCAGAGCGCAAGTGACTTTGATAGAATGAACTATGGTTATGGAGCTTACAGCTGCGGGACAGTTCCGGATTTACACCGTATTCCCTTTTAATCCTTTATGATATGCTATAAAGGAACCTAAAGCGCTGTAAAGGTAGGTTATGTACGGCAGATACGCAAGTGGCTAAAAGCTATCCGTGTTGGTGTAAAGTCGTCCGTTCAGTCATCCCTGTTCGTTTTTGTATGGCATTACCATAATTTTTGTGGATTTTTGGAGCCAAAATCATGCGCTATTTTTTTCATATCGGTTATCACGGCACACAGTATAGCGGCTGGCAAAAACATGCCGGTGTTGTAAGTGTACAAGCTGTTTTTGAAACCGCTTTAAGCCAAATTTTAAAAACGCCGATAACTGTTAACGGCTGTGGCCGTACCGATGCGCAGGTGCATGCCAGCCAATTTTTTTTCCATATCGATGTAGTAACGGAATGGGATTTCGACCTCCTTTTTCGCCTCAATAAAATACTGCCAGATGATATCGCGGTATTTGACATCATCCCAATGCAGGGACTGCCCCACGCGCGGTTTGATGCCGTGCAACGCTCATATGATTATTTTATTCATACCTATAAAGACCCTTTTTTAAGTGCTTTTAGCGCATTATATCCCGAAACCAACCTCCACATTGATGAAATGAAAAAGGCGGCGGCGTTACTCCCTCTTTATAACGACTACCGTGCCTTTTGTAAAATGCCCGACAGGATTGACCATACCATTTGCAACGTAAGCTCGGCAAGCCTGGCAGTTAGCACTAATGGCGACAGGCTCCGGTTCAACATATCGGCTAACCGGTTTTTAAGCAAAATGATCCGGATCATTATTGGTCGCCTATTGGAGATTGGCCGCGGCGAAATGAGCGTTGATGAATTTGAAAGTCATCTCATCAGCAAACATACGCCCCAAATTATTATCCCGGCATATCCCCAGGGATTGTACCTGTCAAAAGTAACCTATCCTTACCTTGACATTCCCGCCAAACCAACGTTTACAGGCCTGCTCCAAAAGGATGAAAGTGTGGTTTGGCAACCACTATCACATCAATAACTACTCCGGTCTTGACTCTTAACTCTTGATTCTTGACTCTTTTCAAGGAAATTTAGGTAAATTCGCCCTCTTAAATACTTAATAAAGTTCTCAGATGGTGTGGTTTGAAAAATTGAAGCTGAAAAAACAGCTGGTTCGGTCGGTAAATGAAGCTGGTTTTACAAACCCTAAAGAACTGCAATTAAAAACCCTCTCAAGAATTGTAGGCGGCCAGGATCTCATCGCCATTGGTTACGAAGGTAGCGGTAAAACTACCACCTATGTGCTTGGTGTGTTAAACCGCTTTAATTACGCGCCCGAAGGCGTTCCGCGTGTGTTGGTGCTTGTACCCGATAAAGAGGATGTATTTGGCGTGATTGAACAATTTGACCGCCTGAACAAAAATAAATCCATCAAAATTGTGGGCCTTTACGTGGCGCCAGGTATTGAAGCCCAGATGGACGCATTGGCCGACGGTGCCGATATTGTAGTGGCCACTCCCGACAGGGCACGCGCCATTTACCTGAAGCTTGCCCTTAACCTTAACAAGGTTGATATGTTTGTGGTTGATGATGCCGATGAAATGATAAAAAGAGGCTTGCAACTACCTGTTGTCGAACTGGCAAATAGCATTGGCAAAAGTCAGAAACTGGTATTTACCGAAGTAATGCATAGCAAACTGCAAAAAATGCTTGATCCTTTTATGAAGGATCCCGCTATTGTAGAGGTAGAAGCCCTGGCAGAACAACCTTTAGAAACACATCCGCAATTTTTATATAACGTACCCAACTTCGGCACTAAATTAAACCTGCTCAATTTATTTATGTACGATGAAGAACTATTTACCAAAACCGTAGTTTTTGTAAATACACGTGCAACTGCCGATAAAGTTTATAAAAGCTTGCAAACGCGTTTACGTACCGCAGTGGCTTATTTAAACCCCCAGTTTTTTGACAGCCCGGGTTTTAAATCGATAGACGCGTTTAAAGCTGATGAAAAAGCAAGAGTGTTATTAGTATCCAACGAACAGGAAGAAAGCTTTAGCCTGGTCGATATACCATTTATCATCCATTTTGACTTACCGGCAGAAAAGGAATTGTTTATTGATCGTGTGACAAACCATCACCCTGAAAGCGGGAACGAGACAATGGCACTTACTTTTGCCACCGACCTGGAGCTTAGCCAGGTTAAAAAGATTGAGCAAGCTACCGGTAAAAAAATAGCCCTTGCCGAATTACCGGAAGAGCTTATTATTGAAAAAGAGGTAAAAGCAAAAAAAGAACCTAAAGCAAACCCAGATGGACCTATAGTTGGCGCGGCTTTTCATGAAAAAAAAGCTGCCAATTCAAAAACTTATAACTTTAGCTCGGGCCAAAAAGCAAAAATGAACAATAAGCGCAAGCACTAATTTTTTTTGGCAAAGTAGCGGATGTACATATCCTCTACCTTTTTACGTGCCCATGGCGTTTTGCGTAAAAACTTCAGGCTGGATGATATGCTCGGATTATCCAAAAAACAATTAATTCTTATCTGGTAGCCTAACTCCGGCCAGCCAAAACGGGCAACCAATTCGTTCAAAATCATTTCTAACGTTTTACCGTGCAGCGGGTCTTTGCTTTTTTCGTCCATACGGGCAAAGTTAAAAAATATGCTTTAGCTTGTTTTAAGTAAAATGCGGTGTATTACCTGTAATTGGTTGTTAATATTGGCATAACTAATTTGGCCTCGACGCCGTTTAACTATTCATCAAATAATTGTAAACAATCCCGTAATAAGTTTTAAATTAGGAATCTGTGCGTACGCCAAAATCTTATGTTTTTCTGATGTCGATAAGGGGCTTAAAGTATTACCTGGTATTCATTCTTATAGCATGTTCATTTGAGGTTTTGGCCCAGGAGCATCCTATGCACTTTCAGCACATAGGCAGTAAGGAAAATCTTTCTGAGCTTAACATCAACACCATGATCCAGGGTAAGCAGGGCTTTATCTGGGTTGGCACCCGCGACGGCCTAAACCGGTACGATGGCAATAAATTTAAAGTTTTCAGGAATGATGTTAACGATAAAACCAGCATTAGCAACAACTACATAAACCACATTGCCGAAGATAAAGACGGCAGTTTATGGATAGCCACCAGCGGAGGGCTTAATAAATTCGACCGGAATAAAAACCGTTTTACCCGTTTTCTGCATAACGATAAAATTCCAAATACCCTGGCCAGCAACTTTACCGTAAATATTGCTTTGGATAAAAGCGGCAATTTATGGATTGCCACCTTGAAAGATGGTGTAGACCAATATATTGTTAATCAAAACAAATTTATCCATTACCGCAACAACAAGCGTGATTCGACCAGTTTAAGCGATGATAATACCCGGGTAACTTATGTAGATAGTAAAGGCGATGTTTGGATCGGCACCGCGTATGGAGGCCTCAATCTTTTTGATGCAAAAACCAAAAGCTTCACCTCTTTTAAACACAACGAACACGACGGCGGTACCATTTCTGCAGATAGGATAACCAGTATTTTTGAAGACAGCAGCCATCGTTTATGGGTAGGCTGCGGCTCCGGTGGTTTAAATCTCTACGACCCGGCTACAGTAACTTTTCGGCATTTCAAAAACGACCCCAACAACAGCAATTCGTTAGCCTATAATAGCATCCAATGTATTGCCGAAGATAGCAACCAAAATTTATGGATTGGCACCGAAAACGGTGGCCTTAGCATTTTTAATTATGAAAAGGGCACATTCAGCAACCATTTACAGGATGAAGTAGATAATACGAGTATCGCCAGCAATTCAGTTGATGTAGTACTAAAAGATAACACAGGTAACATGTGGGTGAGCGGTTTTGCCACGGGCATCAGTTTATATAAAAAGGTAACCGATAACTTTAAACACTACAATCATAACTCACTGGCCAATAGCATATCCAACAATTTTGTTTTAAGTATCCTGGAAGATAAAAAAGCAAACATCTGGATAGGCACGGATGGTGGCGGCCTCAACCAGTTCGATCCTAAAAAAGGTACGTTTAAGGCGTATCGCTATAATGACGCCGATAAAACAAGCATAAGCGGCAACTACGTTTTAGCATTAAAAGAAGATTACAAAAATAATTTGTGGATAGGTACCTGGGGGGATGGCATGAGCGTTATGGATTTACAAACCCACAAATTCAAATCGTATCGCAATAAGCCCAACGACTCTACCAGTTTAAGCGGTAATAATGTTTATGCCGTTGCTGTTACTCCCGATAATAAAATTTGGTGTGGCACACTGGGCCAGGGCCTGGATTTATTTAACCCGAAGACGAATGGTTTTATCCATTACCGGCATGATCCGGCTAACCCGACAAGCATAGGCAGCGATAACATCAACTCTCTTTTAGCCGATTCGAAAGGAAACCTTTGGGTTGGCACGAATGATGGCAGCCTTGATTTGTTTGAGCCCGAGACCAACTCTTTTAAAATATACAAGTACGATGTGTTAAAAAACAGCACGGGTAATAATGCGGCGCTCGATTTATTTGAAGATCACCTGGGTAACATCTGGATTTGTACTTATAATGGATTAACGCACTTTGATACACAAACCAGGCAGTTTAGCAATTATAAAGCAAAAGACGGCCTGCCAAACGATTACACTTATGCCATCAGGGAAGACAGGAACAATAACTTATGGATAAGCACCAATAATGGAATTTCAAGGTTTAATCCCCGTACAAAGCAATTCAGGAATTTCACCGTTGAGGACGGCCTGCAATCCGACGAGTTTAAACCGCATTCGGCAGCAATTAGTAAAGACGGCACCATTTATTTTGGAGGAATTAATGGCTTCAACATGTTTGATCCTGAAAAGATAAGTGAAACTTCATACGATCCGCCACTGATATTAACTGATTTCCAGATTTTCAATAAAACCGTACCGGTAGCTCAAAACGACAACGATCCTTCACCCTTAAAAGAAGATATTTCGGAGGCAAAATCAATTACGTTAACCCATAAGCAATCGGTAATTTCACTTGAATTTGTATCGTTGGATTTTGGGCTGGCCAGCAAAAAACAATATGCCTATCAATTGGTGGGCTTTGATAAAACGTGGAACTACGTAGGTAACAAAAATACGGCAACCTATACCAACCTACCCGCGGGCACTTACACGTTTAAAGTAAAAAGCCGTAACGGCGATGGCAAATGGTCGCGTCATGAACTTACTTTAGAAATCATCGTTTTACCCCCATTTTGGCTAACCTGGTGGTTTTTATCGCTTACTGCCCTGTTTGTTTTTGCCATAATTTATGGTTTGTATAAGGCCAAGGTAAACAATATAGAAAAGCAAAAACGATTGCTTGAAGAGCAGGTATCTGAGCGTACCGCCGAAGTTTTACAGCAATCGCAGGAGTTAAAAAAGCAGTCGGAAGATTTGCAGGTATTAAACGAAGAATTGCAATCCCAATCAGAAGAATTGCATGCCTTGAACGAGGAGTTACTATCCCAATCGGAAGAGCTGGAAATGCATATGGCGCATGAAAAAGAGGCCCGCGAAGAGGCCGACAAGGCCAACCAGGCTAAAAGCATTTTCCTGGCCACCATGAGCCACGAAATTCGCACGCCGATGAATGGGGTTATAGGTATGGCTTCGCTTTTAGGCGAAACCGAGCTGAATACCGAGCAGCGGGAATATACCGATACCATCATTTCGTGCGGTGATAGTTTGGTGAATGTAATTAACGATATTCTTGATTTTTCGAAGATAGAATCGGGCAAAATGAACATGGAACAGGAGGATTTTGACCTTCGCCATTGCATTGAGGAAGTGATGGATATTTTCTCGCCTATAGCTTCGCAACAAGGCCTGGAATTGGTGTACCAGATAGACCCTGCCCTGCCCCAGCAGGTTATTGGCGATAGCTTGCGCCTTAAACAGGTGATTACCAATTTAACAAGCAATGCACTCAAGTTTACGCAAAAAGGCGAGGTATTTATAAAGGTATTTTCATCAAAAACACATCCTGACGGACAAATTGAAATAGGCTTCAGCATCATGGATACCGGAATAGGTATTTCTGAAGAAAAAGTATCCGGCTTGTTTAATGCCTTTTGGCAGGCCGACTCATCAACCACGCGCAAATACGGCGGCACGGGGCTTGGCCTGGTAATTAGCCAGCGCCTGGTTAAACTAATGGGCGGTGATATTTGGGTTGAGAGCGTATATGGCGAGGGCTCGGTATTTGTGTTTACTATAAAAGTTGCGGTAAGCCAAAAACAGTCTAAATATGTTCCCCTGGTATTTGATACTGCCGACCTGGAAGGCAAAAAAGTATTGGTGGTTGACGATAATAAAACAAATCGTTTTATTCTTAAAACCCAACTGGAGCAGTGGGGCCTTATTACACAAACGGCATCATCTGCCACCGAGGGACTTGATTTGCTGGTCAATAACAAAGACTACAACCTGATTATTACCGATATGGAAATGCCTGAGATGGATGGTGTTGGCTTTGCCGAGGCTGCAAAAGCAAAATATCCACAGCTTCCCATCATCATGCTCAGTTCTATCGGCGACAGTTCGAAGGTAAAATACCCCGGCTTGTTTGCCGCTATTTTAACAAAACCGGTTAAACAAAACCAGCTGGGCAAAAGTGTGCAAGCCGAATTGAGGAGCGTTGGGAGTGCGCCTGTAGCAGAGCCGAAAGCGGTAAAGCTGCTTGACAGCAACTTCGCGGCAGAGTTTCCTTTAAATATCCTGGTAGCCGAGGATAACCAGGTTAACCAAAAACTCATCAGCAGGATGTTGAGCAAACTGGGCTATGAATTTACAATGGCCGAAAACGGACTTGAAGTATTAAAGAAACTGGACGAGCAGGAATTTAATGTGATATTGATGGATGTACAAATGCCCGAAATGGACGGCTTTGAGGCCACCCGGTCAATCCGTGAAAGCGACCGTAAGTTACAGCCCTTTATCATCGCCATGACCGCCAACGCCGGCCCCGATGACCGCGACTTGTGCATAGCAGAAGGTATGGATGATTATATTGCCAAGCCCATGAAATCAGAAGGCCTGATTGCAGTTTTGAAAGCGGCGCATAAAATGATGGCCTGGGTGAGTAAAAAAGTTAAGTAGATTTTTTTAGCCCGTAGCTCCCGCGAGCTTCAGCTCGTGGTTGAACTGGTGTAAGCTTATAGCTTACGTAAATTAAGCTGAAATCAAAGTGTTTACCATCGAACATCTTCTGAATTTGGCTGATCGCGCAAATCAAAATCCTTAATCTTTTGCATCTCCATCGTTTGAACGTTCATACGCCATACCACCCCATATTCAGACCATGGATCTACCAAAAATTCAAATTCATAGTTTGATTTTAGCCTCATATCTTCAATCCATGAGATTTCGATTTCAATAAATATTCGAGCGTCCCCGTCTTTTGTCCAAACAACAAGTTCATTGCCGCCAACTGCACACCAATTATTATCTGGCCCTATTAGACCACAGCAGGGATCGCCATAGCCAAACCCGTGATAGAAAACCTCCTTCTTACTTCGTTTATTTATCAGAGCAGCATATTCAAATTCATGCCCAAGTATCAAAGTATCAGTTTCGGCAAGTATTTTGAAATATTTATTGGCTGCAAAATTCATCTACCCCATCAACTCCTTCATCAGCTTATCAAAAGCTTCCTTCATTTCGGCAAGTTCGTGCTCCAGTTTGGCTACACGTGCTTCAAGGCCGCTTGATGAACGGCCGCCTGTTTCTTCTATTTCCTCATCATCACTAATATCAGGGGTACCGGCCAATAAATGTGCGTAACGCTGTTCTTTTTGACCGGGACGTTTAGGCAACTGCACGATGTAGGGCATAGCCGGATCGGCCAGTTTTTCCAGCATTTCCTGTACTTCCTCTATCGATTCAAATTCATACAACCTGCCCGAGTTGGTGTTTAACTCGCCGGGAGTTTGGGGGCCGCGGAGTATCAGCAGGCAAATTAAAGCCACTTCGGCCGGAATTACCGGAAAAACGATAGCAAAATTGTGTTTGTATTTAATATTACGGATAGATCCGCCGGTTGCCGTTGAAATAAGTCCGCGCCTTTTCAGGGTGTTCAGCGCTTCGGTTACCGTGGCTTCGTCGTAATTCACCACCGGCTTTCGGGAGGTTTTCTGGTTACAAGCTGCAGTTAAACCGTTAAGGGTCATGGGATAATAGTCGGGTGTGGTTTTGCTTTTTTCCATCAGCGAGCCAAGCACACGCAGTTCGGCGGCATCAAGTACGGGTAAAGTTTGCGGTGAATCCATGGCTAAATATAAGCAGGTTTTTATAAGTGCAAAAAAACTTCAGTTTATTTAAAAGATTAGGCAGGTCAGAAACAAAAATATTCAGTAAATCCGTTACTTTGTATCAAACTTTTGAAGTGATGGCTTTTAGCTTTCGGCCTTCAGCTTTTGGCTCAAAAACATGTCTTTATTTATTACATCACTAAATTCGGGGAGTAATGGCAATTGCTATTATGTGGGGAACGATCAGGAGGCTATTTTGGTTGATGCAGGTATATCGTGTCGCGAAACCGAAAAACGCATGGCCCGCCTGGGCCTGCCCATGAGCAAAGTAAAAGCCATTTTTGTATCCCATGAACATTCCGACCATATCCGTGGCATTCCGGTACTGGCCAAAAAATTCAACCTCCCGGTTTATATCACGCCAGGCACCCTGCTCCATTTAGGAAACACTGTAGATGCCAAACTAATCCATCACCTGCGCGAGTTTGAAACGGTTACCGTTGGCCAGCTGGAGGTAACATCGTTTCCCAAAGAGCATGATGCCTCAGAACCACATAGTTTTATAGTTAACTGCAATGACATTAAAGTTGGGATATTTACCGACCTGGGCATTGTTTGCGACAGGCTCATCCGTTATTTTAGTCAATGCCACGCCGCCTTTTTAGAAGCTAATTACGATGAGGTTATGCTGGACACCGGTGGCTACCCCTATCATCTTAAAAGGCGTATCCGCGGCGGTAAGGGTCACCTGAGTAACAAGCAGGCCCTGGCTCTTTTTACCACACATCGCTCGGCACATATGACGCATTTGCTGCTGTCGCACCTATCTAAAAACAACAACGATCCAAAACTGGTGGAGGAACTTTTTACCGCCTGCGCCGATGGTGTTCACATTGTTGTAGCCTCCAGGCATGAAGAAACCCCGGTTTATCTTATTGATGGCAACCAGGGCAAAACGCTGGAAGTTTTAGGGCAACTGGATTTGGGTTTTAATTAATCATCGGCCCTATCCTGCATAAATATAGTGCTTAGTATTTCGTAAAGCTCGGGATGTTTGTGTTTAAGCTCAGTTGGCTTTTGAAAAAAATATTCGGCCACTACCGCAAAAAATTCAGCTTCGTTAGTAACGGCGTAGGGATTGATATCCGATTTACCCTCTTCAATTTTATGAATTTCCTGGTGTATCATCTTTAGCCAGGGCAACACATACTCATGTGCCAGCAGGTTTTCGGGCACGCCGTCGGTAGCGCCATCGCTTTTATCCAGCAGGTGCACAAATTCATGAATAGCGGTATTTTCCTTCCCTGCCGATTTGGAAAAACCTTTGATGAGCGCCGCACGTGATAATATCATCTGCCCGTTCATGTAACCGCTGCCTACCATACCTAATATGTTCCGGCTCCCGCCTTCAAACTGAAACTCGCCATCAAAAGTATCCGGGTATAATATTACATTGGTTAAGTTGCGATATTCCCAGTCTTTAAAACCGAATATAGGGATCACGGCGCTTGAAGCTATCATCACCCTGTCGGTATCATCAACCACAGTTCCAACACCCTCTATGGTGATGCCCGCTAAAAAGCTATTTACTTTCTGCTCAAACAACAGTTTGCCCGCATCGTCCAGCTCCCGGTAAAAGGATATATTTTGCAATAAAATGGGTTTGTAATCGGTGTTGGCAACAACGCCGGCCAATTTTGATTTGTTGTTTTTCAAAATAAAATAGCCAACAAGCGCTAAAACGATAAAGCCAATTAGTATAAAAACCATGTGGTAAATATGAGGATTAAATAAAGTAAAATAACAACGCTACCAATGCGGCTATAAAAGTATTTAAGAAGTTAACAGTATTATTACCTATAAGGCTCTTCCGCTCCATCAATGCACCTAATATCGAATCACTTAAATTGCCAGCTGTACCTGCTACAACTATCCAGATCAGGTTGAGATCCCAGCCAAAGCCTATAGCATAAATTAAGGCTATTATACAGCTTCCTGCAATACCAATCAGCGTGCCTTCTATACTTACTACGCCGTCCAATCCCCGCTGATCGGGCTTAAGGGTTATAATATTAAAAAATCTTGTACCATAAACCGTCCCCAGTTCAGACGATAACGTGTCAGCTGTGGCCGAGGCAAAGCTTGCTGCCATCATCAGCTTAAATAAATGACTATACCGGGGATAGAATAACACCAGGATACCAATAACAGCCGGTATGCCTGCATTAGCCAACACCTGGCCGGTTGTTCGGCCACTTTGATGTTCTTCGGCGCTTGCAAAAGCCTGCTTTTTATTTGACTGCCAGGATGTAGCTGCCGATCCTAAAATAAAAAAGCTGGTCATCATAGCTACTCCCGTAAACCCTGCACCGGTAAAAACCAGGTAAGCCACTACCCCACCCGTTAAAGCGGCGGCTACCGTTAGTTTTTTTGCGGTGATACTATAGGTTATGCCTGCAATAATGATGAGGGCCAATAAGGTATTGCCGTTGAACATATGATCAAAGATGTTAAAGAGTAATTTTTCTACAAAAAATATCAATCATATTATTTGTAGAAAAATATGAATTCAAATAAAACAAAAGCATTATATTCACTCAACCAAACCATATTATGAAAAAGTTACTTCTAATTTTTGCTATAGCGTTAAATTATAGTGTTTATGCACAAACACAATCAGTACTTATAACCACTCATGATAAGGCATTGAAAAAATTGCTTGAATCGGAAAAAACCGGGCGCAAAAAAATTGATAAAATATACGCCAATTTAATTTTTGACGATAGCAGTAAGCTGGCACCCTATGAAATAAACGTTACCAATTCTTTAACTGATACCGTAGTAATTTTGCCCGAAATCTATAACAAAGCAGCATTAAAAAAAATACAATTTAAAATTCAATTCGATCAATTCGAAAATGCCCGCACAATTTATCAATTGGATGCGCCTAAGGTAAGATATAATCCGAATGCTTTAAAGAATTACATCGATACGGCTAAAATCAAAAAATTTACAAGACAATATTTTATTAACCACCCGGGAGGAAATAGTGTAGAGGTGTTCGACCAGGATATTCATTATTTAGAAATTGACGACGAGGACGTTATTGTTTGTAATATAACATCAATACCCAAGGGTATAACTGCCGAAGTTTATGAAATCCCTAAAATAGATTGGGAAGACAAGTATCATTTACCCACCCCTCAACAAAATGAATTAACCCTCCCCATAATAAAAGGGTTAATCAGTCATAGAATTGGAAATACTGCTGTTGACATTAATTTCAACGCGTATGACCAACCATATTACTTAATATTTTTTTACATCGGGAAATATTATGTAAAATTTATGGATCCGGCCACGGCAACACCAAAAAAATTCTCATTCCCAATTCCATGAATAACAGCACAAAAAAAAACTGGCTAAAATGGGCAACCAATATAGTCGGATTAGTTCCGGGGCTAACAGTAATAAAAACCAATATTGGCGTACCCCCGTCTTTTACAAAAGAAATTATGGGTGGAATGGTAGAAGCGGTTTGCGCCCTTATTATTTTGCTGATTTGGCTAAATAAGCAAAAATTAAAAACATACACCAATGCTTTTTATACTAAACAATCAATTATTTGCACGTTATTATTTTTATTGGCAACAATTGGGTATTTACAAATTTACAAATCATGTACAATTCCTAAGGGCATTCGTTCAAGGCCCACAGTTCAGCCATTATGGTTAAGCAATGAATTAAAGCAATATCTAATTCAAAAAAACATGTCGTCGTTAACAGAATACCATCATGGTTATGGAGCTCAAAAAACCGATGAGATCATCCAGGAAAAAGCCCCCAACCAGCTTTTACTGACAGTTATTATAATATACACCAATTTTGTCTTTCTTTTCGTGTTTTTGACATGCTCATTTGCGTTCGTATGGATAAAGTTCGAAAAACTATCACCGCCCGATTGAAGTCAATTTTAACTACTGCCACATCTTAATTACAAACAACCGCCTCATCTACCTCATCAATTGCTACTTTTGCTACAGCATGAAAGATATTTTAGGCCAGGCCATCCACAATCATTACCATAAAAAAGCAACCCACAAATTGTGGATTAACAACCAATACGGCCCAAAGGAAGAAATGCCTATTGAAACCTATTTCAGGGATGAGGATGATATGCCTGATATTGAATGGCTTGCTCTAAATGAATGCCGCGGCGAAGTATTAGATATTGGCGCGGGCGCCGGCAGCCATGCCCTTATATTACAGGACCGTGGCTTTGATGTAACCGCGTTGGAAATTTCTGCCTTAGCCGTTGATGTGATGCAGGCACGCGGTGTCAAAAAAGTGGTTACCGCCGACATTTTTGAATACAACGCCCATAAATACGATACTCTGTTACTGCTTATGAACGGCATCGGCCTTACAGGTACGTTATCCAACTTAAAAACTTTTCTGCAGCATACCAAACTGCTGCTCAATAAAGGTGGGCAATTACTTTTTGACTCATCGGATATTGCTTACCTGTACGAAGGAAACCTACCCGATACCGGCAAATACTACGGCGAACTTAGCTATCAGTATCAATACAATCGCCAAACATCCGATTGGTTTCCGTGGCTTTATGTAGACGAAAAAACGTTAACCACCATTGCCAATGAAGCCGGTTATGACATAGAAGTTTTATTGGAGGACGAGTATCAGCAATACCTGGTTAGGCTAACGATATAGCCCCCTCTAAATCTCCCCTTTAAGGGGGAGACTTTTTAAAAAATCGGCAATTAGCCAATTTTACCGCTATAATTATCCATATACTCCCTGGGTGACTTGCCTGTTACCGAACGGAATACCCGGTTAAAGTTGGTGATGCTTTTAAAGCCACATTGGTAGGCAGCCGCCGAAATACTTTCAACTTTATTGGCATTTAATATCTTACAGGCCTCGTTGATACGCACTTCGTTTAAAAAAGTGACAAATGTGTTACCCGTATGCTTTTTAAAATACCTGCAAAACGATTCGGACGTCATAAAGGCGGCTTTAGATACATCCTCCAGGGTAATTGACTCTGTATAGTTTTGCATAATGTAATTGTAGATGTTGCCTATCCTAATCCCTTCATTTTCGGTGATTCCGGGTAAATTACCATAAGACGATAATGGCTGCAGCTGTTCGTTTATCTCGCTTAAGCCTTTTATCAGGTTTATAAACTGGATAAGTTGTTCCGCGCCTGTGGCATCTCTTAATGCAGTCATATTACTTATAGTCTTTTCCGCATCAGGCAAGGGCACCTTAAATCCCTGCTGATGATGTTGTATAAATAGCTTAAAGGCCCTCATTTCCGGCAGCTCAAATAGCGGGGTCAATATTCCTTCGGGGTTAAAAAAAATACTTAGGGCGCTTATCGCATCTTCAGTTTCATTTTCAAAATATTCGGGATTGCTTTTAAACAGGTGCGGCAGGTTAGCCCCTATTAAAAAAACATCGCCGGGTGCAAAATGATGCATGTTATTACCGGCTATAAGCGTACCCTCTCCTTTTTGTATCCAGGTAATTTGTGCCTCTTTGTGCCGGTGCAGGTAAGGGTAAAAATAAGGCAGGCTAAACTGGTCGGCAATTACGCTTTTATCGTGAGGTACAGGAATGGTAAACTGTAAAACTTTCATTTGCCTAAAAATCGCAATTACAGGCAAATATTACCATTAATATTTAATTAATGTTGTTTTAAGCGCTAATATCTGCCCATTATATAAAAAAATCCCCCGGCCCCCACATAGGGTCCGGGGGATAAATACCGTTAGCTTTATTTTCCGCTAAAAATGGAACACCAGTTTTGTAAATATTCTCATGCCATTAAATCCCATTTGCACAGCTTCAAACGGACCGCCCGACTCGCTGTCGCCAAATGAACTGCTGCTATTTGGATTCACGGAGCCTTTGATCACATTGGTGCTTGGGTGTACATTAAACAAGTTATCAACCCCGGCAGTCCATGACACCGTTTTATTGATTTTGTATGAAACGTATATATCTGTGGTCACTTTAGGCTTAAAGTCAAAAATCTCTTTTACTTTCTCGCCTGTAGCATCTAAAGTTACATATGGAAAAAACGGATCGGCAACACCATCCGGTGCACTCGTTTCGCCAAAACCTAATTCTTTAACATCGCCAAAATAGGTAAGGCGGCCACCTACCGAAAACTTACTTACACCATATTCAAGGTTAAGATTGAATTTGGCTGTTGGCGCGCTTGCCTTCAGAAAATATTGCTCCCTATCAGAAAAGAAAGTAGCGCTATCGGCCGCTGAGCCTTTAAATGTAGATGGGATATTGATTTTATTAATTGAAAGGTGTTGGATATTGCCCGCTAACAATGCCGAAAAGTGATTTTTACCCCAGCGTTTTTTGTAATCTAACACGATATCAATACCTGTATTGGTTGTATTAACTGCGTTTGCAAAAAACTGGGCTGCACTGATGCCTTGTTTCAATAGCAAATCATTCAATGGTTGACCTAATGTGGCATCGCCCTGGTTGTACAGGCCCGATATTACGATCCTGTTTTTGATTTTGATGTCGTAACCATCTACCGTAACTGTAAGGTCGCTTGTGGGTTGCCATGCAAAGCCAAGGCTGTAGTTGGTAGATGTTTCTTGCTTTAACTTGGGGATACCCGCAGTTTTGGCTACATCTGAATAATTAGGAACCAACTTGGTATACTCCAGGTTGCCGCCAACCACCGTGGTATTGGTGTTACTAAAATCTATCTGTTGTAAAGTAGGTGCCCTAAAACCGGTACTTGCCGACCCGCGAAGGTTAAAGTTATCGGCCAATTTGTAACGGGTTGCAAATTTAAATGTGCTTACACCACCAAAATCAGAGTAATGCTCAACACGGGCGGCTCCGTCAATCAGCCATTTATCGGTTACATCCAACGCGGCTTCGGCATAGGCAGCCTCATTGGTGCGATGATCTTTCACTTCGTCGCTTGGCTGATAACCAGGATATCCTTCAGATCCCGATGCTTTTGCCACGCCACCCGGCAGTGTGGCACCACCGGCAACATAAGAGTTAAGCTCGCCTGCATAAAGCTGATATTTTTCGTATCTGAATTCTCCACCAAACGATAACTGCAGGCCTTGTAAAACCGAGCCAAAATGCTTGGTTATATCTGCATTTGCTGTATTTTGTAAAAAGTTAAAGCCCCCGTCATCAAACCTGGTTTGAATTGGCTGGCCCGGTACATATGGTAATGATGCGTTGAACGTTTTGTTTCCCCAATAATGAAAATCATTACGGCCTACGTTATTGCTGATATCCCAATCCCAGTTGCTTGCTGTTGTGCCTTTAAGGCCCAGTGCGGCCGAAACATCCTTAATATAAACATCTTCCTGCGGATTGTAATATACGTTATTAGGCCCGATTGAGCCATCGGCGTAACCTTGTACTTTCATTATACCCGGTACAAATATCAGGTTACCGTTGGCATCCGTAGGGAATTTGGTTGGGTTTGCCCGTAAGCCATTATCGTAATTCCAGCTACGCGTGTATGCGTAAACGTTTGAATGTTTGTAATTATAGCCACCGAAAGAGTAAAACACTGTTTTAGTCCCTTTTATTGGCAATTCCATGTTATACATACCACCACCGGATACTACCGAGCCATCGCCAAAAGCACGGCGCTCGCGGGCAACGGGCTGCGCATTGGGGTTTGTTTGCCAGTTGGTATCAGGAATAGCTCTGAAGGTTTTGCCCTGGTTAAAATAGTTAGCGCCAAAGTTTATAAAACCGCCGCTTTTGCCAATATTAAGGCCATAGCTTGCACCCAATGTAAACGCCTGCCCATCAAAATGTTTATCAGTATAGTATGCCGATGGATCGACGTTATTGAGTGTATTATATTTTTGATCGTTGTAACCGCTAAAACCAGCTGTTACATTAAGATGGTTTACATCTCTTCGTAAAACAATATTAATTACGCCGGCTATGGCATCCGAGCCGTACTGTGCCGAAGCGCCATCGCGCAGAATTTCGATATGGTCAATTGCGGCCTCCGGAATAGCATTTAAGTCGGTTCCGCTATTACCCCTGCCACGTGTGCCAACCTCGTTTACAAAGGCCGACAGATGGCGGCGTTTGCCGTTAATCAGCACTAAAGTCTGGTCGAAGCCCAAGCCTCGCAAGCTGGCAAAATCAATAGCGTCAGAACCATCGCCACCACTTTGTTTATTGTAATTAAAAGATGGTACAGATTGATTTAACTGGCTCATCAGGTCTGGTTTTGCGGTCACGGCATCCACCTGGCTCATCCTGATAACATCTACCGGTACTGCCGATTCAATTTTGGTACGCCCTACGCCACGGTTACCTACCACAATAACCTCTTTTAGTCCTTCTGCCGAAGCAGCCAGTTCCATGTTCAATACTTTGGTTTCTCCGGCAGCAAGTATAACACTTACTGTTTTTTTTTCGAGCCCTATTGCCGAGAAGCTGACCTGGTAACTACCGGCTTTTAATGTTAAACTATACTTACCATCTGCATCGGTAATAGTGCCTGTACCTATAGGGACTACTTTAACCGTTCCCGCAGTAACGGGCTGGCCCCCACTTGTAACAGTTCCTGTAAGTTTTTGGGCAAATACCGGCTGGCAGGCCAGTAGCAATGCTCCAAAAATGAAAAAATGTAGTTTTAAATTCATGCTTTGTTTGATTGGGGTTGATTGTTATGTTAATTAATCAACAAAATAGCATTAATTTATCTTTTTTTAAACAAAACACACATTTTAAAGATTAAAAAATAAGTGAATTTTAAAACTTATTAATAAAATAGTAAAATTATAATCAATGTTTATGAATTTTTTGTGAAGAATGTTAGTAATAATCAGTTTTTACTATTCAAAACATATTATTTTAAACAGATTTTATTAAAATGCCGATTTTTAAACACAAAATATTCAGCACTTAGAAAAAATGTCAATAAAAAACTCAATAATTACATATAAAGAAGATGTCTTAAAAATTTATAGTGTTTAAAATACACTACCAATTATCAGCAATTATCCAAACCGGCATTAAAGATTCTTCCGGATTTTCTAATACTACTTGTTTCCACATCAAATACTAATCATATGATTTGTGCATAAGTGCCCAATCGGGGCCACAATCCCACGCTTATTAAAACAATTAATTTTCATAACTTTATCTCAATCCAAATAAACCTAAAAAAGAAGTTCCATAATTGATGTTCAACTCACAACTTGTCGCAGAGTACCTTTGCCGGCTTTTTTAGTTGCCTTAAGCTATGTAAGCCATATATAACCTAAATCGATTGCAATGAAAAAAGGCATTGTTTTTTTACTGATGATATTGCCCTTTATATGCCTGGCGCAGGTAAATATATCGGGCAGGGTTATTAACCAGGCCAATGGCGAACCTGTAAGTAGTGCCAGTATTTTTTTAAGCAATGCCACCATCGGTACAAAAACTTCAAACGACGGGAGTTTCACTTTAAATAAAGTTAAAACCGGCAAGTACAACCTGGTGGTATCCATTATCGGCTTTGAAAGCTACCACCAGGTTATTATAGTTAACAACATTGGGATAACACTGCCAGATATCCACATTATTCCTAAAACCATCAGTTTGATGGAGGTGAAAATAAAGCCGCAAAACAATGCCAGCCGGCAACGCAACATCCAATTATTTATCAATGAGTTTATAGGCACATCTGCATTGGCCAGGGAGTGTAAACTCCTTAATCCCGACATGTTGGATGTTGATTTTGATGAGGCTACCAATACGCTAACTGCATCGTCTGTTGATTTCCTGGTTATTGAAAACCGAGGACTGGGTTATCGCCTAAAATACCTGCTTGCAGATTTTTATAATAACCGCAACTATTACGGTAGTTTTAAAACACACTTTGAGGGCTCCGTTCTTTTCGAGGAAATAAAAGGTATGCCGGCCGAAGAAAAACGATGGAAGAAAAACAGGGAACAGGTTTATGAAAACTCGCCTATGCATTTTTTACGGGCGGTTATAACCAACCAGGTTGAAGAGGAAGGTTTCAGGGTATTTCAATATGCTAATGAACCAAACCCGGAACGTCCTGGTGATGATTTGATAACTGCTAAAATAAATCAGTTTACAAAGCTGAAAGCAACAAATAACAAACGATATACCGACTCGCTCTCCTACTGGCTTAAAAAATCAAAACTTGATAAAACCTATTTAAACCTCAGGAACTTTTTCCTTAATCAATCGGATATTTTAAAGCCAACTGATGTAACCAAAATGTACGCGCTTAACTGCGAAATGGATGGCTTACATGTAACCTATAATAAAGACCATCATTTCAGTAAAAACGGCGCGTTAAATCACCTGAACGAATTTTACAATACCGAAACCTCACTAATTACTTTTAATACGCCTTATGCGTTGGTTGATAATAACGGCGGCCTGGTTGATCCTAACAGTTTATCGTACAGCGGCGCTTGGACTCATTACCGTGTTGCCGAGCTATTGCCTGTTGATTACGAGCCGCTACAACACGCACCAACTGCACCAACATCCGTTTTACCCGAGGAAGCTATGGCCAAATTAAAAAACTACGCCGAAATACGTGTCAACGAAAAAGCATACCTGCATTTTGACAAACCATATTATGCAACCGGCGACACCATTTACTTTAAGGCGTACATAACCCAGGGCGACAATCATGAACCAACCAGGACAAGTGGTATATTACACGTCGACTTTATCAACACAGCCGATAAGATTGACCGATCTGTCAAATTAAAAATTGCCGACGGCGTAGCTTGGGGCGATATCGCGCTTCCAGATTCATTACCAAAAGGAAACTACAGGATAAGGGCTTACACCAACTGGATGCGTAACGATGGTGACGACAATTATTTTGAGCAAACAATACCTATTGCATCAACCAATGAAAACGAGGTATTTGAAAACAGTGTGGTTAAAAAATCAAATAGCATTAATGCGCCAGCCGATATTCAGTTTTTCCCGGAAGGAGGCAGGCTAATTAACGGTGTAAAAAGCAAAATAGCCTTTAAGACGACATTGCCATCTGGCCTTGGTGGCGATATTACCGGCACGGTGCTCGATGATGATGATAAACAGGTGGCCGGGTTTTCATCGGCACATTTAGGGATGGGGTATTTTTACCTGACGCCACAACAAGGCAAAGGTTACAAAGCAAAATTAACTCATGCCAACGGTGCAACAAGTACGGTGAACTTGCCCATTGCCGAAAACAAGGGCCTTGTGTTATCAATAAACAATGATTCGATACCTAAAGCTACCGCCCGGATAGAAGCAAGCAAAGCTTATTTTGAAGAACATAAAAACCAGGATTACACGCTGCTTGTCTGGTCGGGCGGGATAATTACCCCGATAGCCTGCAAATTAGATAAGCCTGTTGTAGAAGTTGATATTTTAAAACGGAAATTATTCACAGGGATAGCTAAGGTTACCTTGTTTTCGCCAGGTAGCGAACCTTTGGCCGAGCGGTTGATTTTTGTGCAAAACTATAACCGGTTAAGCTTAAACGTAAGTACTGATAAACCAGACTATACTAAACGAGGAAAAGTAAACATCAGCCTAAACGTACAAAACAGGGCCGGTGATGCGGCAGAAGGACATTTTTCTGTTGCTGTAACTGATGCAGAAAAGGTAGGCATTGACGAAAATGATCAAAACTCGATATTCGCCAGCCTGCTATTAACCAGCGAACTTAAGGGATACGTAGAAAAGCCTAACTATTATTTCAACAACATTACAGCCGAAACCACAGCCAACCTTGACCTGGTAATGCTAACGCACGGGTATCGCCGGTTTGAATGGAAACCGATATTGACAAATACCTATCCCGAGGTGACTTATCAGCCCGAGACCGGGCTTAATATCAGCGGCGTAGCAAAAAGTATATGGGGAAATCCGCTAAACAAGGGCCTTGTATCGCTTTTACCACGCGGCGGCGGACAAATAATTAACCAGCTTACCGGAACTGATGGCAGTTTTAACTTTAATAATTTGATGTTTAATGATAGTACCCGTTTCATTTTACAGGCAGCAACTTCAAAAAACGGGAACAACACCGTACTCACCCTAAAAAAAGAACAGCCAGGGCCCATTGTAACAACAAATAACACAGGCAACAAAAATGAAGCTGACTGGCTGATGACAGCTTATATTAACAACAGTAAAAAGCAACAGGAAAGTGCTTCGAAATTTAACAGCAAAAAAGTCATCAACCTTAAAGAAGTAAAAATAAAAACAGTAAAAAGATACAATAATTATCGCTCATCGGCTTTAGGCGGGCCAGGCGGCGCAGATATCGTTGTACGTCGCGAAGAATTGGAACGATCAAACCTGGATATCAGGAATGTGATATTACAAAAATTTCATGGACACACAGCAGGGTACGTACTCGTTGATGGTGTACCCGGAATGGACCCAAGTGACCTGAATATACGCGACATTGAAACCATGGAGTTATTTTACGGCCCTTCGGCTGCCATTTACGGAATACAAGGTGGCCATGGTGTTTTAGTAATAACAACCAGGCAAGGTGGGGGATTGCAGGCTAAAGACATTCTATCAAAAGGGATCCTCCCCATCACAGTTGCCGGCTTTTACAAAGCCCGTGAATTTTACAGCCCAAAATATGATGGCCCTGCAACTAATCAACCCGATTTACGCAGTACCATTTATTGGAATCCCGAGGTAATAACCGATAAGGATGGTAAAGCAAACTTTAGCTTTTTTAACGCCGACGGAACCGGCAAATACCGTGTTATTATTGAAGGTATTGATAGCGAAGGCAATATAGGCAGGCAGGTGCATACATATGTAGTAAATTAATAGCCTAACCAAAATACCGCTACAGGACAGCAACCGGCAACTTAACAAGCAAAACTGCTCCCCTCACGGTTTGGCTATTAATTCCAACAACAGAAGCTTTGCCGGCAGCTAATTATATATGTGCACTCATCAAAGCCTGCCATAAACTTTAGATTACGGGTAACAGTTAACCGGAATCATTAATAGGCAGCGTAAAATCCAAAATTCAAAGTTTTACAAAAATTTTAAAAAGAACTAAAATGTTTTTAATATTTTATTATAATTCTATAAAAACAAGTATTTTAATGGCCGGTAAATAAACCGCAAAATCACAATGAACCAGCTCCCTAAACGCCTTTTATCAATTGATGTCCTCCGTGCCATCACTATGTTACTGATGATATTTGTTAATGATGCCAGCGGCGTAAAGCACATTCCCGAATGGATAGACCATGCCAGCGGTAAAGCCGATGCGATGGGTTTTGCTGATACCATATTTCCTGCTTTTTTGTTCATTGTCGGGCTTTCACTTCCCTTCGCCATTAAAAACAGGATGAATAAAGGCGATTCTTTTTCATCAATGCTAACCTATGTACTTACCCGTAGCGCTGCATTAATTATTATGGGCTTTTTCCATGTAAACCTGGAAAATTATGCGTTAACGGCGGGCATCATCCCGCAGGCACTATGGGGTATATTAATAACCATTGGTTTCTTCCTCATTTGGCTGGATTATCCCGAAAATATGGCCAAAGCAAAGCGGTACACCCTTATAGGCGCTGGGATTTTATTACTGATTGTAATGGCTATTATTTATAAGGGAGGCGAAGACGGTGTAATACAGGGCATGCGCCCTTATTGGTGGGGTATTTTGGGTATTATAGGCTGGGCTTACCTGGTATGCGCGTTGGTATATCTTTTGGCCAAAGGGAAAATGAATATCCTTGTAATTGTACTGCTCGCTTTTGTAGCTATAAATATTGCCAGGCATGCCGGTGTTTTCAAATTTAAAATTCCGGTACTGGGCGATGCATCGGCAGTATGCCTGGTAATGGGTGGTGTTATCATCTCCGAGATTTATGCTCTGCTTGTATCAAAAAATAAAACACAATTGTTGTGGGTAATATTTGGAGCAACAGGATTGCTGTTAATTGTATTAGGTTTATTAATCCGCCCGTATGCCGATGGAATTTCAAAAATACGCTCTACCCCCGCTTGGATCTTTATCTGCAGCGGCATTACCCTATTGTTTTTTGAATTGATGATTTTCCTGGTAGATGTTAAGGGTAAAAAGAATTGGTTTAAACTGATATGGCCGGCCGGCACCAGTACACTTACCTGTTACCTAATGCCCTATTTCCAGGTTTATATTTTGAAACTTTTTCACCTAAAGTATCCCGATGTATTTAACAACGGGGCCATTGGGTTGGTACGTTCCATGGCAACCGCTTTTATACTGATTGCCCTGGTTGGTTTAATGGAAAAGAAGCGCTTACGCTTGAAAATATAAAATCATTTAATGCAATATCACAATTCAAATAACCTGACAATGAACTATTTAATTTTAAAAAAGGCTGCCATGCCAAAGGCACTGCTTTGCTTATTAGTTTTTTTAATACCAGCCTTTACCCTTAAAGCCCAGGTTAAAAAGCACAGATATGTAGTTATTGGCTACGTTGGCGGCTACAAAGGCATTACCGATATGAGCATGGTAAACCCGGAAAAACTTACCCATATTAATTATGCATTTGTAAATGTGCGCAACAACCGGGCATGGCTTACGCACGAAAAAACAGATACCGTCAACTTCCGCAACCTTTTGTTGTTAAAAAACAAAAATCCCGACCTTAAGATACTGATATCTGTTGGCGGCTGGACCTGGAGCAAAAACTTTTCAGACGCGGCGCTAACCGATACTTCACGTAAAGCCTTCGCGGCCAGCGCGGTTAATATTATCAGAAAATACAAACTGGACGGCGTTGACATAGACTGGGAATACCCTGGCCTACAGGGCGACAATAACGTGGTGCGCAAAGAAGATGAGCATAACTACACCCTGATGTTTGAGGATTTAAGAAAAGAGCTTGATGTACTTGAAAAAGAAACAGGCGATAAAAAACTGCTAACTGCCGCAACCGGAGGATTTAAGCGCTTTTTACAGCATACCGAAATGGCTAAAGTAGCATCGTACCTGAATTACATTAACCTGATGACCTATGATTATTTGCAGGACAGTTTGGGCATGGCCGTACATCATACCAACCTGTTTGCATCTGATAAGTATAAAACCCTCAACTCGGCAGATATGGCGGTATCTGATTACCTTGCCCAGGGCGTACCCGCAAGCAAGCTGGTAATGGGAATTGCGTTTTACGGCCGATCTGTTATTGTAAACGATTCGGCACACAATGGTATAGGCATGAAAACCAGCGGGCGGGCACCTGCCGGCGGATATACGCGCCTTAAGGATAGCCTGCTTAACCGCAATGGTTTTATTTATTATCGCGATAGCACCGCAGGCGCCCCTTACCTGTTTAAAGCAAGCACCAAACAGTTCATCTCTTTTGATGATGAGTGGTCGGTAAAAAACAAATGCCAGTATATGGTTGATCACCAGATGGCCGGCGTAATGTTTTGGGAATATGCCGATGATAAAAAGGAGTATTTACTGGATGCTATAGATGAAAAGCTGGAGGCTAAATAACAGCATATTTATTGCCCTGCAGCCCACAGAATAGCATTCGTAACCAGCTTTACCCAGGCCGGGTTATCCAGCAAGTTTGGCGAGTGCCCCATAAATATATAAACATTACGGGCCTTAACATGCTCATTAGTCCACACCACAGGGTGATCGCCCATTTTTATATCACCTTGTGGATCGTAGGTCGATTCATCAACACTTGCCAATACATGTACATTTGGGCGGGGACTTTTATCATAGGTGTACCATTCCTCCTGTTCAATCCGGAAGGATGTTGGTATGCCTTTCATAACCGGGTGCTGCTTATCTTCCACATTCACCGTGCCTTTGGCAAATGTGCCTATATAATTTTTCCAGCTGATGCCTCCCATAAAATCCGAAAACCATTGCCATTCGTGAAATCCGTCAAATTCGCCAAGTAAGGTGGCATGGTGAAATCCAACCCATCCTCCCCTGCCTTCGGCAATATATTTTTGAAAAGCGGATACGGCCTTGTCGGGCCAGCCGTAGGGCACATAATCCAATTGCAAAAACAATTGGTAGTGGCTTAACAATTCGTCGTCAATTTTATCCGGCTTTTGGATATAATCAATAGTAAACCCCTTTTCGGCAGCCAGTTTATTCAGCCACACAATCGCCCGGGTTGAAAAGGCGATGTGATGCCCGCCATTTTCGTATAAGGCCAGCACCTTAAAATGCTTAGGCTGGGCTTTCAAACCAATCGTGGCAAAAAGGATCAGTGTAATAAAGAATAGTGTTTTTTTCATGGATACTGTTATCGTTAAAAGCCCAGGCGGCTATATCTCTTTAATTTATTACTCGTGCAGGGCAACGGCAAGCAGGTACCAGGCCGTATGCGGCAGCCATTGCTCGGCCCAGCGCCAGTCATAATCCTTGTGAATCTGGGCATATGACAAATTAAAGTCGATATCATTTTCATCATACAGGCCCGATGTAATACCATTTACAATGCCTCCCGGTGCATTGGTATATTCAAACGTGCCAAAAAAACCGTAAGCGGGGTTATTGTGCCCGGTGCCCTGCAGCATACTGGCATCAAACGGATTGAGGCCTAATACCCAGTTCAATTGATCAATCGCAAAAGTTTCCAATTGATCATGAAATGGCTTATCATCGATAAACAAACCGGCGGCAAGCCTCGCAGCCGTCGCCATTGATGATAAACGGGCATTCTCACCCTGCCACCATGGCGAGGCGTCGCTGCCTTGCGGGAAGAAGAACGAGGTGCGCCTGTTACCCAGGGTATCCTGTACCAGCTGGCGGCTGTAGCCAAATGGATTATTCACTTCGTGTGTCACTTTCAACTCAAACTCAAACGAGCTTTTGATAGCTTTTTTAATGGACGCCTGCATCTCTGCATCGGCATAAGGATAATAATAAACCAGGCTGGTTACAGGCATACCTGCGTCTGATGGATGAAAGAACGGTCTGTCGGTACTATCAGCGCGCCAGTAGTTTTTATAATCCTTCCATGCTGCTAAACGGGCTAATAAGTTAGTGGCCCGTTTGGTAGCAGCAAGCAAATATTCCGGCTTTTTACTGGCTTTATACAATTCTGTGGCTGCGCTTAAGGCGCAATAATCGTCGAGGATATTTTCTTTACCGTCAAAAGTCATGAGTTTATTATTGGCTTCCAGGAATTTAAAAGCGTTTTCGGCGGCCTGCAAATACCGGGCGTTGGTAAAATCACCGCTTGCTTTTGAGGTTGAAGCCATAGCCAGTGCGGCAATAGCAATTCCCCCGCCCGACCGGTAACTGGCCTGGTAGCGGTGCCAATCATTATTTTGCGCATCGTTTTTTAACGTTTGATCTTTGGTTTGCTTGATACGGTAAGATGCATCTTCGGCCCTGATCACCCTATCCTTTGCCAACTTACCGGGGCCCGGAGCGGATACCGACCGGTAAAACGAGCCATTTTTAGTCTGCATACGTACCAGGTAATCGGCACCATAAATGGCCTCATCCAAAACCCGGCGGTTGATCTGCCTAAAATCGGTCACTTTTTTTTCATTGAGCAACTCGTTTGTTTTAAACAGGCTATAAACTACCAATGATATTTGCTGCGGATTAAAATACAATGAAAACGACAGGTGAGATAAGTGTTTTCCATAATCGCCGGTAGCATCATACCAGCCGCCGTGGGCGTCAACCGTATCGGTAGTTTTGCCGGCCAAAAGCAGGTGATGATCAGCCTTATCAATTTCGCCCGCACTGCGCTGCCCTTTAAAATAGTAAACCACATCGCTCAGGGTAGCCTGCTCTAATACATTTTTACCAATTTTGAACGGATAAGAAATGACTTTTTTGCCAGGCAAATCAACCACTATCCTGTAATTACCAGCGGTGCTGAAGCTGCTAAAATCAACTGTGTAAAACTCCCTGCCCTTCCAACCTTTCACCTGGCCATTATATATTGACTTTCCGGCAAAAACGGCTTTATCAGCCTCATCAAGCAACTCAAATGAACTGACAGCGTATTTTTTGTCGGCAACTATAATTGCTTTTTTTGCCTGTGTATCCTCATAGCCTACCTGGTTGATAACTACTTTTATATTTTGAGCAATAGCCAGGCCCGGAAGGGCGATTACGATGAATAGCGATTGTAATTTTTTATTGAACATAACGTAGCAAGTTATGCCGAATATAGGAATTACGCTGGTGATTTCGTTGCAACAATATTGTAAACGATTACATGTTAATTTAAAAAGCATCCTTGCTATGAGGCTACTTAAATACCTATTGGCGCAACTTTACTACCCGAATGATAACCGGATGAGCAAAAAACATGCTTGCTACTTTTTAATGATAAAATATTTTTTTATTAATACATTTAACCATCAATTATAGCATCATGAAAAAAGCAGGCTTATTGTTCGTATTTACACTTTTACTGGCTTTTCATTCATTTGGGCAAGACCAAAAGGCTATGTTATACAGCAAGGACCCTCAACTTGCCAAAAACAAAAAACTGGTTTATGATTTTTGGCGCGAGGTTCTTGAAGGCGGGCATCTTGACCTTGCCGCAAAATACCTGCTGCCAACCTACATTCAGCATAACCCCAATGTGCCCACCGGGCGGCAAGGCTTCATTAATTTCTTTTCCAAATTTGCCAAACCTTTAGCTATACAGGCCACTGTAAAAGCTCCGCTGATTTCGATAGTTGCCGAAGGTAACCTGGTGGTGCTTAGCTTCAAAGATGAACACCCCGATCCTAAAGCGAAAGGCAAAAAATATACCACCACCTGGTTTGATATGCTGCGTATAGAAAATGGCAAAATAGCCGAGCATTGGGATAGCGCGCTAAAAGAGTAGTGTTATGTTAATTGTGTAATGACGGATAGTCTTTAGTCGAAAGTCTTAAGTTCTAAGCCAAGAAAGAATAAATTTTGCTTCTGACTTAAGACTTAGTACTATTAACTTAACAGTAGCATATTTCTTCACTGGCTTCCCTCCCGCTTGTATTTCTATAAGCCTTGTCTATTTCGTCAGCGCCTTTTTAACCATTCATCTATACAAAACCACGGTTCACCGATAAACGGTTGCCCCTTGCCCTGTCATTTATCACCTTTGAACCAGTAACCGGGATATCGGGACATCTCCCGGTTACTGTGTTCTGTTTTTTCATAAGGTTGCAAGCGCCCCGTGGTTAATTCCGGGGCGCTTATTTAAACCCGGCAGAACTACCCAGGCAAAAAACAAATGATCAACTGAGTTTAACTATTTTAACATGATCGGTAATTGGCATTGCAACGGCTGCTATATTTAATAAATTTTTTAACCAGATGATCGTTTCTAAAAAAGCCACTAATATATTCATTCATGCAGCCGGCTGGCTGGTATTCTTTGGCTTCCCGTTGTTATTCATGAACCGTACACAGCAAAGCAGCAGCAGCACATACAACGTTATCCTATCACCCTATTACTGGTTGTTTTGTCTTACCTATATTTTTATGTTTTACTTTAATGCCTGGTACCTGGTACCAAGGTTTGTATTCCATAAAAAATATGTGGTTTACGGGCTTATTGTATTACTACTATCGGGCTGCGTATACTTTTTGCAGCCGTTTGATAACCTGCTTTTACATAACTTACTCAAAGAGAAACAAAGCACAGCGGTCCCGATAGGTCCGCAACTGATGCCCGGGGCCGATAGCGGTAATGCCGACCCAAAAAATCTGCCGTTCGGGCCGCTGCCGCATGAGGATTTAAGAATGCAGGACCCCAGCCTGAAAAAACCGTCCAACCAAATCATTTTTATTCATCAATCGGGTAATATTGATATGGTAGGCTTGTTCATTTTCATTATTGTAATAGGTTTAGGGATAGCGATGAGTACGGTACAAAAGTGGCAGCTTACCGAGCAAATGGTGATCAGGGCCGAAGCAGAGAAAACCCACGCCGAGCTATCCTTCCTCAAAGCACAAATCAATCCTCATTTTTTGTTCAATACGCTCAATAATATTTATGCTTTATCGGTAACGGATAGTGAACATACCTCAGAAAGCATCATGAAACTATCCAATATTATGCGCTACGTAACAGATGAAGTGACAGAGGATTTTGTGTTGCTGCAAAGTGAAATAGATTGCATTAACGATTATATTGATTTACAAAAGCTGCGCCTGGGGAAAAAAACCAAGTTGGATTTTAACTTTTATGGTGATATGGCACAAAAAAAAGTGCCGCCATTAGTACTGATGACCTTTATTGAAAACGTGTTTAAATACGGCGTAAGCAAACACGAGCCTTCGGTAATCAGCATAAACCTAAAAGTAACCGACGACAAAATATTGTTCACCTGCGAGAATACCATATTTGATAACCGACCTGCAAGCAGCCGCAAAGGCATCGGTATTACCAATACAAGGCAAAGGTTACAGCATATTTACCCGGGCAGGCACAGGCTAAACATTAGCCAGGAAGCCGCAATGTTCAGGGTCGAGCTGGAAATTGACGCTTAAGTTGTAAGTACATAGTCGGAAGTCATAAGTCTGAATCTGTCTTTTCACTACTTAGCGCCTAAGACTGAGCACTTAATACTAACACTCATTTTACATTGACAAGACACTAAAAGCTTTATGCATTCAGCTTTTAGCTTAAACAAATATCATTATGCAGTTAAAATGTGTAGCCATTGATGATGAGCCGCTGGCGCTGGAGATCATCAAAAAATATGTATCAGATTATCCATCACTGAAGATGGTAAATACTTTTGAAGACGCCATTTCGGGTGCCGAGTACCTGAAAAGGAACCCGGTAGATGTGCTGTTTGTAGACATAAACATGCCCGACATAACCGGGGTTGACCTGGTGCGCTCATTGGACGAAAAGCCGATGATTATATTTACCACGGCTTATAAAAAATTCGCATTTGAAGGTTTTGAACTGGAGGCGTTGGATTACCTGCTTAAACCCATCAACAGCAACCGCTTTGGCGCGGCCGTGCATAAAGCCATTGATTATTACCAATTTAAACATACCGACCACACTGCCGAGGACGAACACATTTATGTGCATTCGGAATACCGGGTGATAAAAATCGGCGTCAGGGATATCGAGTACATTGAGAGTATGCAGGATTATATTAAAATCCATTTGCTTAGTGCCGAAAAGCCGATTCTTACCTTGATGTCGCTAAAAAGTATGATCGAGAAAATACCGGCCAGCCAGTTCATCCGTATTCACAGAAGTTTTGTGGTAGCAAAGGCTCAAATAAGGTCGATATACAACCGCAAGGTAAAGTTGCGCAATATCGAACTCCCGGTAGGTACCAATTACGCCGATTTCATCAAAGACTGGTCTAAATAATTGCCTTTTTACCGGTTCATCGGCACATTGGGGGTATTAACCGACACATTGTTTTTAAACAGCGGCATTAAAGCGATTTTTATACTATAAACTTAATTAATCCCCTAACAGATGAAAACTACAGGCAGCAAAAAGAAGATCCTGATTTTAGATAAAAACAGCAGAATGTTATCTGTAATTGATGATATTATGTATTATGGCAATTTTGATGTGCACCTTACTTATGATCCTAATGCCATTTATGATAAAGCAAAGGTGATACATCCCGATCTGATCATTTTAGATTATTTACTGCTGGATATGGATTGCGCATTGGTTTGCCAGGATTTTAAGGACGATGAGCAGTTGAGGCAGGTACCCATCATTGTGGTTACCGCTTTCAAGAGCAAAAAAGCCGAGCTGGAATCATATAAATGCGATGCTTTATTTGTAAAACCATTGGATATGGAATTGCTGGCATCGAGGATGGAATATTTGATGGCATCGTAATTGGGTTGGAGTAGGTTGATTGAGTTAGAATAGGTTGATTGGGTTGGAATAAGTTGATTAGGTTGGATTGAGTTGATAAGTTTAGATCAGTTAAAGTATTAAAACCTAATCAACTCAATCCAACCTAATCAACTCAATCAACTTATTCTAACCTAATCAACTCAATCAACCATCAAACCCAATCAACTAAACCACATATTGTAAAACCCGCTTAAACCTGTTAAGTTTAGCCTTTATTATTTACCGTACCTGCAATTATAAATGAAAATTAAAAGTAACATAGCTACCAGCGAAAACGGGTTCATTTTTAACCCGGCAACCGGCGATTCTTTCTCCGGAAATGCCATTGCTGCACTGCTGTTATTGGCTATGAAAAGTGGCAAAACAGAAAGTGAAATAAAGCAAGATATCCTGAACAGGTATAACGTAAGTGAGCGCCAGCTGGATCTTGACTGGGAAGATTGGATGGTACAGCTAAAGGAAGCAAACCTGCTTGAAACTGAAGGATAATGCCAAACAAGTACAGTAACTTATGTATTGCAGTTACCGGCCTTAACGCCAACGACAACCCAGGGCCGGGTATGGCTGTTATCCGTTCATTAAGGGAGGCTTTTGGAGCTGGATTAAGAGTTATCGGCTTATCCTATGAATCATTGGAGCCTGGGATTTATTTGCGGGAACATGTAAACAAAACCTATCAAATACCTTACCCAACAGAAGGTACCGGTGCGTTATTAGAACGATTGGGGTATATCCGTCAACAGGAAAACCTGGATGTAATCATTCCGAATTTTGATTCGGAACTGTTTAATTTTATCAAGGTAGCACCGCAGTTAAAGCAAATGGGTATAGCCACCTTGCTACCATCGCAACAACAACTGGCCCTGCGCGATAAAGTGAATTTGAAAGATTTTGGAACAAAAAACGGGTTTTATGTTCCTGCTGATCATAAAATATATCATGCCGATGACATGAAAAAAGCGGCAGATGAATTCAACTTCCCGATAGTAATAAAAGGGAAATTTTATGATGCCTATGTGGTATATACTATGGACCAGGCCCTTAAAGCCTTTCATCAGCTTAATGCAGCATGGGGAGTACCGGTAATAGCTCAGCAATACATAACCGGTACCGAAATAAATATAGCCGCGCTGGGCGATGGTGACGGCAACAATACGAGTATAGTAGCGATGCGGAAACTATATATTACCGATAAAGGTAAAGCATGGGCGGGGGTTACCATCAAAGAAGATAAGCTGATTGAACTGGCCAACAATTTTGCTAAAACAACCAACTGGAAAGGTGGCTACGAAATGGAGATCATGAGCAATGCCGAGGGGCATTTATATATATTAGAAATTAACCCGCGGTTTCCGGCATGGATTTACTTAACAGCCGCTGCCGGCCAAAACCAGCCCGAAGCTTTGGTAAAGATGGCTTTGGGCGATGATGTTTTACCATATACCGACTACCAGGCAGGTAAGTTGTTTGTGCGGTATTCATGGGACCATATTGCCGATATCAGCGATTTTCAACACATCTCGGTATTTGGCGAATTATAATTTGATTACAATGGAAAAGCTTAAATACGAAAAGCCATATATAAAAAAACTGCACGCCGGCGTAATGAACAAGTTTGGTACACGCACCGGCATACAGCCTGTTAAAAGCATCGAGGGTGTTGCTGTTAAAAGTTTGGTTGAGCAATACGGTTCGCCGGTTTTTGTGTTGTCAGAAAAACAGATCCGTAAAAATTACCGTTCGGCATACCGGGCCTTTAGTACCCGTTACCCCAAGGTACAATTTGCATGGAGCTATAAAACCAATTATTTGAATGCTGTTTGCCAGGTATTTCACCAGGAAGGCAGCTGGGCCGAAGTAGTATCGGGTTTTGAATATCAAAAAGCATTAGGCAACGGCGTGCCGGGCAGTAAAATCATTTTTAACGGGCCAGGCAAATCAAATGACGAACTGCAACTGGCTATTGAAAACGATTCGCTTATCCACATAGATCATTTTGAAGAGCTTAACCAATTGCTTGCATTAAGCAACAACCTGCCCAATAAACCACGCGTTGCCATCCGCGTAAATATGGATACCGGCGTATACCCGCTTTGGGACCGTTTTGGTTTTAATTACGAAAACGGCGAAGCATGGACAGCCTTATCCAAGATCATTGATTCGGGTAAGTTACAATTAGCCGGGTTACATTGCCATATAGGCACCTATATGCTTACAACCGCAGCCTATGGTATTGCGGCAACTAAATTATGTGATTTGGCTATGCGCTGCCAAACGCAATTGGGTCATAAAATAGCATATATTGATATGGGTGGTGGTTTTCCATCAACCAATACTTTAAAAGGCGCCTATTTGCCCGGGAATGATACGGTGCCTTCTGTTGATGATTTTGCCGAGGCTATTACATCGGTAATGCTCAATTTTGGCTTTGCCAATGACGATTTACCTTTACTTATACTGGAAAGCGGCAGGCTATTAATAGACGACGCCGGGTATTTGCTGGGTACCGTAATAGCCAATAAACGCTTAAGTAACAGTAAAAGGGCGGCCATTGTGAATTTTGGTGTAAATATTTTATTTACTTCGTTTTGGTATGAACACCAGATAAGCCCCGCACAGGACTTTGCACCGCATACAGAAAACATGGTGGTTTACGGGCCGCTATGCATGAATATTGATGTAATAAGGGAAAGTATTAACCTGCCCCTGCTTAACCCGGGCGATAACGTGGTAGTACACAAGGTTGGCGCTTACAATATGACGCAGTGGATGCAGTTTATAACACTTAGGCCGGCCGTGGTTTTGGTAGATGAACAGCAGCGTACCCACCTTATCCGCAGCAACGAAACACTTGAATATACAGAAGGGCCCGAGCTTATGCCCGAACATTTAAAAGCCAGCAAGTGAAGCAAACCACAGCATTTATAAAATCGGTAGTTAGTTCCTATTCGGTACTGTTTTTTTCACAGAACCGGATATTAGGGGCCATTTTGCTATTGGTTTCTTTTTTTAATCCAGTATCTGGCTTTGCCGGGTTGGGTTGTGTTGTTTTTTCGTTAATAGTTTGCAGGTTGTTAAAGTTTGATGCCGACAACCAGCAACTGGGTATTTATAGTTTTAACAGCCTGTTGCTGGGCATCGCCTTCGGCGCATTTTATAGTGTAAACGTCATGTTTTTACTGTGGCTTTTTGTTGCATGCTGCGCTGTAATTGTGGCCACAATCATTATCTCAACACGGTTAGGCACACTGGGATTGCCTATGTTATCGCTGCCGTTTGTACTTGTGTTTTGGCTGGTACTACTGGCATCTAATAGTATTTTCGCTATGGGCCTGCAACAAAAAGACAGCTACCTGTTAGAGGAGATTTATGCCGGCCCCGGCAACCACCTGGCAGGCATTGAAGGCTACCTTGCAATGGAATTGCCTCAATTTGTAAGTCTTTTCTTCCGCTCATTAAGTGCGGTATTATTTCAGCATAATATCATTGCGGGGATGCTTATCAGTATAGGGATGCTTATTCATTCGCGCATTGCTTTTAGCTTGCTTATCATCAGCTTTATAAGCGCAATTGGAATTAACGGACTCACGCATATCTACCCGGAAGGTATCAGCTATTATCATTTAGGAGCCAATTTTATGATGGCCGCCGTAGCTATTGGGAGTTTTTTTACAATCCCCTCCTTTCGCTCCTATTTACTGGCAATTTTGAGCATTCCGATGGGTTTTCTTATCATTAATGGCTTAACCGGTTTTATGTCGGTACACGCTTTGCCGGTATTTTCACTTCCATTTTGCATCGTCAACATTAGCCTGTTATATTTTTTAAAACTGCGGCATGCCAAAAGCAAATTGCAGTTGGTTGTTTTTCAGCATTATTCGCCGGAAAGGAATCTCTACCAGTTTTTAAACCAGGAGGACCGGTTAAACGATCTTAAATATTACAAACTAAACCTGCCGTTTATGGGATATTGGACGGTGTCGCAGGGATACGATGGCAACATAACACACAAAGGAGACTGGGGCCAGGCGTTGGATTTTGTGATCAGCGATGATGAACATAACACATTTCAGTATCCGGGTACATTGCCCGAACATTTTTACTGCTTTAACAAACCTGTTTTGGCTTGTGCCGCCGGTGTTGTTGAACAGGTTGTAAACAACATAGAAGATAACGCCATCGGCAAACAAAACCTCAAAGAAAACTGGGGAAACACCGTAGTGATCCGTCACGCGGCAGACTTCTATTCCAAAGTATCGCACCTTAAAAAAAATTCGATAAAAGTGAAGCCGGGTGATGTTGTAAAAAGCGGAGATTTACTGGGTCTGTGCGGTAATTCGGGCCGGTCACCCGAACCACATTTACATTTTCAGTTGCAGGCAACGCCCTACATTGGGTCAAGGACGTTGAGCTATCCCATATCCTACTATATTGGCAGGGTCGAAAATAAAAACTCCTTTATAAGCCATACCATACCTACAGAAGGCAACCTTATAGGCAATCCTGAAATAGACACCCAAATTAAAAAGGCATTCGATTTTCAACCAGGATATATTGCAAGATTGGTATCTGAAAATGGTACAATCGAAGATTGGGAGGTTTTTAAAGATGCGTTAGGCCAATCATACATCTATAGCAAAACAACAGGGGCCGTTGCTTATTTTATCAACAACGGCGTTATGTTTTATTTTACCAGTTTTTACGGCGATAAAAAGTCGATACTGTATAACTTTTACCTGGCGGCATACAAAGTTATTTTTAACAATGCCGAAGCGATGCCAATAACCGACAAATTACCGCTAAACGAAACAGCCAATAAGCTTCTACTTTGGATACAAGACGTTATTGCGCCATTTTATGGGTTTATAAATATCAAGTATAATTCGGATATCCAGGTTAATAAAAATGGAATAAGCATTATATCTAAAATTCACACCGAAATAGCCGGCAAAAAAAACGGGATTATAGAAGGAAGTGTTTATGTAGATTATGGCAACCTGGTGTCTTTCAGCATCAATACAAATGGCAAAAACATTACAGCAAAATGGGGTACAAAAAACTAATACTGCTTTTTACTTTATTTGCTGCGCTGGCCGCTAAAGCGCAGGAAAACAAATTTGCCGTGGCCGATAGCACTGCCGAACAACTTTACAATGCCGGCGACTGGAAACAAATGATCGTATTCGGCAACAAAGCAATTGCCGATAGTGTTGATTTTCCGGGCCTGCGTTTTAAGATTGGCTATGCTTATATGATAACCGGAAATTACAAAGCGGCTATTGAACAATTTGACCAGGTATTAAGTAATAATTCGGCCAATTTTACGGCACGCCTGTATGCTTATTACTGCAACACCTATTTAAATAACGACCTTGGAGCATCATACAACGCCGGAAAGCTGGATACAGCAACCAGGCGTTCGCTCAAACTTTCTCCATTTGGGTTAATAGATGCAGAACTGGAAAGCGGCCTAAAACTGCCTAACAATAGCCAGCGCGATAATGGCTTTTTTGAACGTATTGGGTTAAGTAACCGCCTGTCGTGGCGTTTGCAGTTGGATCAGTCGTTCATGTTTTTCAGTCAAAACATATTTCGGTCGTTATTTTACGACAAGGACGCAGACAAATATCTATCGGGTAAAACAGACAGGCAAACAGAATATTTTGTCAAGGCACAATTTGGTGTCAGCCAGCAATTAAACGTCATTGGGTCGTATCATTACATTTATACTACTTACCGGGGTAGCGTCAACAATAGTAATTTAGGATTATTAGGAATAAAATACAGTGGTCGTTTTGTTGACTTGCAGGCAGATGTTAATTTTGGCAGATTAATAAACAACACTTTAAAACAATATAATACCAGGCTAAATTTTTACCCATTGGGCAATCTTAATTTATACACAACAAGCAGGGCATCGGTATTAAACTTAAGCGGCACAAACAGTTTTATATACAATCAGGCATTGGGATTTAAAGCATTTAATAAAACATGGCTTGAAACGTCGGTAACTTTTGGAAACCAGGACGATTATTTGGATGCTGATGGTCTTTATGTATATAATTCTATCGACCCAACAAAATTTAAATGCGGCGAAACCGTTTTTTACCAGTTAAACGCCCACGCCCTGTTGAATTTGAACTATATTTATGAAAAGAAGGCGGATATTTACCGCTCTGTAAACTACAATCAAAATTCTGTTACGTTAGGTATGATATGGAAATTTTAAAAAAAACGTTTATAGCAGTATTTTTAATATTATTTGCGGTACAGCTACAGGCCCAAACAAATGCTGTGCTGCAAAAAGCATTTCATAATAGCTATGTAAATGAGCAAAATAAAAATTACACAGCTGCTATCAACGATATTTATCCTTACCTGACCGATAACAGCTATGAGATAAATATCCGTTTAGGCTGGCTGCACTACCTAAACAAAAACTATACAGCTTCGCAGGCGTATTATCAAAAAGCCATCAGCATAAAACCTGGTGCTATTGAACCCAAATTTGGTTATGTAAAGCCCCTTTCGTTTTTACAAAGCTGGGATAAAGTACTTGAACAATACCTTGCCATTTTAAAAATAGACCCACAAAATACGCAAGCTAATTACTGGGCCGGCGTAATTTACTATAACCGTAAACAATATGATGCCGCTGTAAGATGTTTCAGGGTAGTGGTAACCCTTTATCCTTTTGATTATGACGGCAACCACATGCTTGGCTGGAGCACATTAATGGCGGGCAAAAAAACAGATGCCAAACCTTTTTTTGAACGTGCGCTGGTTATTAAGCCTGCCGATGCTTCCAGCAGCGATGGATTAAACCGTTGTAACTGATTGATCGGTACAATATGGCCGTTTATCGATTCACTAAATTTTTTGCACGGCCTGCATTATACTTTTGATTGGCTTTAAAGCGTTTGGTAAGATGCTGAGTAAATTATTGCCAACCATTAAGTGGCTGTTACCGTATATACGTTATAAATGAAAATAAAATATTTACTTTTAAAAATGCAGCTTATTGGCTGTCTTTTAATAACTATAACTTTTAGTTCCTGCAAAAAAGATAAAACAACTGCCGTTGTAAACGCAACCCCGGTAACAATTGGTTTATATGAATATGCCAGCGACGTTGATAAAAGATTATTGGTTCCTATTACAAAAATAGGCATGCAAACGGTAAACTACGGAACCATATTTGATACCGGCTCGCCGGGAATGACGATGGACGCTACCGGTATTTTGCCGGCATCAATGATAACATCTGCAGGTATCACAGTAACAGGCGATTCAACAGTTGTAAATGGCATCACGGTAACTTCAAAAACATCTACCATCAGTTTTGGGGATGCAACAGGTACCACAACAGAGTACGGAAATTTAGCTTATGCCAATGTTACCGTTGGTAATTCATTAGGCAGCCTTGAATTAAAACGGGTTCCGTTTTTTTTATATTATAAAATAAAAGACAGCAAGGGTACCACATATCCCGCCCATTCGGCAGACGTTTTTGGGGTGGGTACCGGAACAAGCAGTACAAATACCAATATATCGAGCCCATTAAAATCTTATTCTTACGGTACCGGCCTAACCAGCGGCTTTAAACTGGCAACCTTAAGCAGCACTTCGTTCCTGGGCACGCCTACGTATGTTTCCAACTTGCTTACTGTTGGATTAACCAGTGCCGATTTATCGTCGGCCGGGTTTATTATGCACCCATTATTGCCAAAATACAGTTACAATCCATACATCGAAGGAACGTTAACTTATAACAATAAAACCATCGATGCTGTATTTTTATTTGATACCGGTACGCCGTCGGTGAGCACCATCGAAGACAAGCTTGCGGTCGCCGCTGTCTCTTTGCCCACCAATACAACAGTTACCTTAAAAACAAACCAGGGTTTTACTTATACCTATGTTACATCAAACACAGGTAATCTTACGCAAGTAGCAAACCCTAATACTACACAGGATTACCGCAGCATTTTCAGCCTCGACTTTTTTATAAAAAACGAGTATCTGACAAATTATGCAAGTCGTATTATTGGTTTAAAAAACAATTAACAGCAAAATTCATTCGTCGATAAATAACCGCGTTTTATCGACACATCGTTGCCTGGTAACCCCTATCAAGGGTAATTTTAAATAACAATCCCGGTAATCATACCGGGTACCATTATTAATCAAAATAAATCCAGATGAAAACGAAAATTACTTACTCATGGGTATTGGCACTGGCTGTTATGTTCGGTTTTGCTTCATGCCAAAAAGAAAACGGATCTAAAACAGCTACCACAACCACCACAACCTCGGCCACTATTGCATCAACAGGCGTAATTGCCATCAGCCTGGCATCGGGCACAACCGACTCTGTTTATATGGTTGGCTGCTTTGGCCATCATGACAAAAAAGACTCGGTTGCTTTTAGTGCGCTGCCAACGGCCATCGGCACTTACTTAACTGCAAACTACAGTGGCTATACGTTTAAAAAAGCATATGCTATTACCGATAGCGCCAAAACAGTTATTAACTACATTGTAGTAATTAAATACAATAATGCATTGGTTGGCCTTAAATTTACCGCTGCCGGTGTATTTGTAAGTACCCTTGAACAACGCGACGGCCATGATTTACAGGGCCCGGGATGGCACCATGGCGGCCCGTTTGATAACCGGGATGGTAAACACCGTGATACTATAGCATTAACGGCTTTGCCATCTGCAGTAAGCAGCTATTTTAAAACCACTTACCCAACAGATACTTTGCTTCATGCCTCTATTACACCAGATAGTGCCTATGTATTGGTTAGTAAAAATAATGGTTTATTTATTACAGTTGTTAAAGCAACCGGAACTTTAGTAAAACGCACCCAAATTGACAAACACGTTGGTACCCATGTTGCGGTAACCGCGGCTAACCTGCCAGCTGCCATTACCACTTATTTAACAACAACCTATCCCGGCTACGTTTTTGACAAAGCTTTTTCGCATAGTGTAAGCGGTGTAATTAAAGGGTACGATGTAGAGATAACCTCCAACAGTACCAAGTATGTAGTTGTATTTGATGGTACGGGCACCTTTGTAAAGGCCTTCGCTGTTCATTAAAACATTCCTGATTAATATATATAGTAAAGCCGGCGCTCGTTAAACTGAGGCCGGCTTTTTTATGTTTGATACATGTCTTTTCTCTTTTTTAAAGACAAAAATAATCAACCTTAAATCAGACCGACCACCGGGGTTAGCAGGAAAAGTGCTGTTATGATGGCCGGTCTGATTTTCATATTTGTATCTATTCGTCAATACTTACCGTTCGCGGAACATTGGAAGCATTCCAGCCGTTAATGTTCAGCTCAAGCTTTTTCTTAGATGCGGGTGTATTATAATCAATAATTAACTTTTTTTCCTCGCCGGGCAACACTGTAACATAATTATCACTGTAAAATGCCGGCAATACCCTTGTTTTGCTATCAGCATCTACTAACGATATCCTGTTAAAAAAGGCAAGCACGCTATTTTCTTTGTTAACTAACGTAACTTCTACCCTGCCCGGTTTTATATATTTTGCTTTAACTGACAATTCTTCGGCTTTCATTTTTTGCAGACCCGAAAATCCGCCTTTGCTATCCGGAATCCAGTAAGTATTGTCGGTAATTACTTTTTTGTTTTCATCCAGCAGCTGTAGCGACAGAAAAACACCCTCTTTTGCGGCCAGTTTATCAACTGTGCCTTTTATAGAAAAGTACTTTTTAACCGTTGTTGCGTTTATATCGGCAAAAACCTGGGTAAGCAAATTCTGTTTGCCCTCCATATCATAGGTTTTTACTACCATCATCATGCTGCGGCGTGCTTTAAATGTATTGTTGGCCACCATTACCATTCCGTTAATTGGGTTATACATGATATGGAACGGCGCGCTGCCGTTATGCAAGCCATATAAGCAGGCGTTAGGGTCAAGGTAATAATCATACATCTGGCCACGCATGGCTGTCCATGGGTTTTGGGTTTTCCAGATGATGAAACCAGTATACCAATCCCACATATGTGATGTAAAACCTTCGGCAAGGCCGCGATACTGGTCGTAGTTTACCAATTGGGCTTTCATGGCAAAATCGGCGGCATTTTTGGCTTTACCGTATTTATTGATGGCGGTATCATAGCCAATATATTTATGATAATCCCAAACGCTATCTGTTTTGGTTTTGTGGGTTTCCTCGTCATAAACGGGTGGTACCATATTGGCTGTGGGTATAAAACGTTTCAATGATTCATAATCGCCAACGCCAACCGAGCCAACTTCGGAATTAAAAGGAAATGTTTTAAACTCCCAGAATACCGACAACGGCTGAATACCATACGGCCCATCACCGTTACCCCCCAACACATTGTGCGACATGCTGTCGGAGTTGGAGTAATCAACAAACCAGCGGGTATTATCCAATTTTGGTAAAATAGTATCGCGCAGAGCAGTCAGTATATCTTCGGGCGGTGTTATCTCGTTACCGCCGCACCAAATGGCCAGCGAGGCATAATTACGCACCATTTTTATCTGGTCAATTGCCGAGCGCAGGAACAAACCATGATCATCAGGATATTGGCGGCGTGTCCACTGGTCGTCCAGTTTCTGTGGATCCTGCCAGCGGCCGTTGCAGTCGCCCGATCCCCACAAATCCTGGAAAACCAGGATACCATATTTATCACAGGCTTCAAAAAACTCAGGGCGTTCAATCATCGCACCACCCCATACCCTAATCAGGTTCAGGTTCATATCACGATGATAACGCACTTCGGCATCATAACGCATATCCGAAAGGCGCAGCATGGCATCGGATATTACCCAGTTACCACCTTTGATAAAAATTTTCTGGCCATTAACCATAATCTGTCGGCTGCCGGTATGCTCGTTATATTCACTCGTCAGTTGCCGTACTCCTATATTAAGCTGATGCTGATCTGAAATAGCCTTACCCGCAGCGGTAAACTTCAACTTGAAATTATAAAGATGCTGGTCGCCGTAACCATTAGGCCACCAAAGTTTAGGATTAGGTAGGCTATAATCGGCAAAACTAACATTGGTAGTGGAATTTGGTTTCAGGCTAACTGCTTTTGAGATGGTTTTACCATCCAGTTCAAAACTTAACGAGCCGTTAACCGCTGCCGCAGTTGGGTTGCTTAGTTCGGCCGCTACCTTGATAACCGCAGGCTGTTGCGCGCCTTCGGGAAGCCTTACACCGGGAACCAGTGTAACAATGTGCTCATCCGCTATGCGTACCGCTCCTGTTTTTTGGATGGTTACCTTGTCCCATATACCGGTATTCCGGTCGCGCATGGGTTGTATCCAGTCCCAGCCGGCCGTGTACTGTAAACCAACGTTGCGTGCAATTGTACCATCGCCGCCCTGGCCACCATTTGGGTTACCAACAACATCTGGAGGATGCACCAATACGGCTAACCGATTATCTCCATTTTTTGCGAGATAAGGCGTTATATTATAGTTAAACCGCAAAAACATCCCTTTCTGAATTGTTTTGTTCAGCTTATGCCCGTTCAAATAAATATCGCAGCTATAGTTAATTCCTCTAAAATTAAGATAAACCTGGTTACTGCCCGTTGCCGGCGTTTCTTTAAAATCTTTGGTAAACCAATAGGTATAATAATCGGCACCGGTTTTATAAATATCGGCTATGTGCTCGTTGTTCATGCCCCAAAATGGATCGGGCACTTTTTGGTTATTTAGTAATGTAGTTAATACTGTTCCGGGTACCGTAGCCGGCATCCAGCCGGTAGTGTTAAATGCAGAAGTTGACAGTACTGCTCCGGTCTCTTTTACACTGTTTACAGGGGCGCACTTCCAGCCGGAATTTAGTTCGTAACTACTTTGGGCGTATATATTATTAACGATTGTTAAAACCAGAGCCAGCATAACAAGCAATTTTAGCTTTGCCTGCCTGTAAGTTGAAGTTGAGGGCATTTTTTATAGATTAGTATATGATGTTGTAAATGTTAATATTGAATTTTAAACACCGCTGCTTGTTTTAAACCTGATTGCGTTTGCAAAGACGAAGGTATGGTTATGTTTATCACGCCCTCGCCCAGCGTATATTTAACTTTTGCTTTAATGCCCAGCAAACTTATTTTTTTTACTTTGCTTTTACCAGCCAGGTGCAAAGCAACTTTTTCGGGCAAAACTACATCATCCTGATCTTTAGGGGCCAGCACAAAAGCGTAAACGCTGTTACCTGCTTTGGTATAATAGGTATTTCCCTCAGAGTACGGCGCTATAGCATCCGAACTATAAATACCTTCGCCGTTAATTTTCATCCAGTCGCCAATTTGTTTAAGGCGGCTGTAAGCCACCGGGTCCCAGTCGCCATCGGGTCCGGGGCCAATGTTCATGAGCAGGTTACCGCCGCGCGAAACAATTTTCACCAACAGGGTTACTATTTCGTTAGCTGATTTATAATGATCGCCGGGCACATAACTCCAGGAATTGCCCATGGTGATGCAACTTTCCCAGGGATGATCAAGCGGCGCATCGGGTACCTGTTGCTCGGGCGTTGTATAGTTTTCATATTGGCCGGCTACTGTACGATCAACAACAATAAGGCCCGGTTGTTTAATCCTGGCTGCTTTGGCAATTTTTGCCATGTCGATATCCTGGTCATACGGAATGGTACGTTGCCAATCAACAGCAGGGTCTATAGTGTTTTTTGGCCTTACCCAACCGCCATCCAGCCATAAAATGTCAACTTTACCATAGTCGGTCATCAATTCCTGGATCTGGTTAAAGGTAAAGTCCTTAAACTTTTGCCAGCGCTCGGGATATTTTGCCGGATCGTAGTTTACATTTCTGTCCTTTGGCGGAAAATATGGCCACCAATAATATTCTGTATGCCAGTCGGGCTTTGAAAAATAGGCACCAATCATAAAATTTTCTTTACTAAAGGCGCCGAAAACCTCTTTAGCTACATTGCTGCGCGGATTGGTTGAAAAAGGTGTTTTTGTACTAGTTACTTTATAATCTGTTTGTTTTGTATCAAACATACTAAAGCCATCATGGTGTTTAGTGGTAAATACCACATATTTCATCCCGGCATATTTAGCCGCTGTTACCCATTTTTCGGGGTTGAATTTTGTAGGATTAAAAGTAGTTTGTAAATTTTCATAAGCCTTTTTATATCCGTTATAAGTGGCACCGTAAGGCCCGCGACGTTGGGTCCACCCTTCATCTTCGGGGCAAATACTCCAGCTTTCAACCACGCCCCACTGGCTGTATGTACCCCAATGCATAAAAAGCCCAAACTTAAGACCCTGCCATTTATGAAGATTTTTTTGCACCAGCGAATCATCAGGTACCACATAATCTTTTGACGTATTATGTTGTTGTGACATCGCTTTGCCCGTAGGTAAAAGGAGTGCTATAAAAAAAAGGAGTTTTTTCATTTATATATTTATTTTTTGTTTCTTTATTAAAGCAACCAATTAATACATCTCAAAACCAAATTCTGATAAAATCCAATAAGTACAGGATAAAATTCAGGTATTTTTACCAACTTTTTTTGAGTATTAAATTATAAAAAAGCGCACTTAGTGTAACTAATACATGACCATACAAGAAGCAAAAATGTTAAAAAAGTATCAATACCCTACTATATTTATATACATTTCAATCAAAACAGCAGCATAAAATGTCAATTGAACATTTTAAAACCGCCTAAAATGGCCTTAAAACACACTATTGACAACTTTTATAGCCAATTTACCTACACACTAAGTAAATTTATTTTGAGTTAGATTGGTTTACATTAAAAAAGTTGTTAAAATTAAAATAAATACTTGTTTTTGTTATCAAATTGTTACATTGCATCGTAATATTGTTTTGGTGAACACTAAACTATTAAACTATTGAAAATTTCTAAAACAGATACTTCAGGGTTATGGAAACGGCTTTGTTTTAATGACGATATTAAAGCATTTGAGTTATTGTTTCATAATTTAAATACCCGGCTTATCAAGTTCTGTATTTTTTATATTCGCCAGAAAGAAGCCGCGGAAGACATCGTATCTGATGTATTTATCAAGTGTTGGGAATCGCGTAAGAGCCTTACCGAAGTTACCAACCCCGAAACATATTTGTTTGTAGCCGTTAAAAATCAATCCTTCAACTACCTAAAAAAATTCTCCAATATCCACCTTGTACAGATAGAAGCTTCAGACGAAGTTGAATTTGTAAATACTTTTGATCCTGAAAAAGAATTGGAACGCAAAGAACTCCATTTCTTATTAGATAAAGCTATCGCTTCGCTCCCGCAACAGGCTTGTATCATTTTTAAATTGATTAAGGAAGATGGTATGAAATATAAAGAGGTGGCCGAAATTTTAAACATATCTCCCCGCACAGTACAAACCCAGTTATTTAGAGCAATGAAAAAGCTGAGCATCATTCTTGCTGCACATCAACTTGCATCTAAATCATCAGAGAGGGCATCTTCTGACCATGACATCATGGGGCTTTCGTTGTTATAAGAATTCTTTTTAAATTTTTTTTCAAAGCTTGTAGGCAATTTTAAAAAAACTATTGTCCTATCTAAAAACAAGCCCGTTTCAGGCGAGAAAAGATGGTTAACGAACGATTTATTGAACTGCTCACAAAAAAGCTCTCGGACGAGATGAATGCTGCAGAATTGGAGGAATTCAATTTTCTGGTAGCAAACGATGATGCTTGCAGGCAACAAAGCGCTTTTTTTAAAACCTATTGGGTAAAAAACGAAGAACAGTATTCAAATACCGATTTGATGTTTCAGCATATCTTATCTAAAATAGATGTACCTGCAACTGAAGATCAGCCGGCCAATGAAATTCCTGCTGAAGGCGTTAAAACACGCCGCATGATTATGTTTTTACGCAGCCTGGCAGCACTGTTAATAATCGGGATAGGTTTATCTGTTACTTATTATTTAAAGAGACACGATCAGACAAGCCAGGACCTGGCCAGCCTTCAGCAGAAAAAAACACCGAGCCGTGTAAAATCTAAAATTTATTTAAGCGACGGATCTGTTGTAACCTTAAATTCCGAAACAACTTTAAAATATCCGCCATCATTTAAAGGGCCTACCCGCGAAGTTTACCTCAATGGCGAAGCTTTTTTTGATGTGGCTAAAGATCATCAGCATCCTTTTATAGTACATGCGGGCAAAATGAGCATCAGGGTTGTTGGTACCGCCTTCAATGTAAAATCCTACAAAAACGATATTGCAAGCGAAACAACACTAATCCGGGGATCAATAGAAGTTACCCTGGCCGACAGGCCATCTGACAGGATTATTCTGAAGCCAAACGAAAAGCTTATTTTAAAAAGCACTACTTTTAAAAGGCATACCATCAACCGCAACTTAGTAGCTCAAACTCCTGATACTGCAAAAACAAGTTACGCGCTTACCAATCTTACTTACTTAAAATCAAATGATACTACGGTGGTTGAAACCTCATGGGTAAATAACCGCTTGATTTTTAAGGATGAAGACTTTGCCGAGATTGCCAATAAAATGGAGCGCTGGTATGGCATTAAAATAAATTTTAAAAACACCGATGCAAAAGACTACCATTTCACGGGGGTTTTTGAAAAAGAAAACATTTTGCAGGCATTAAAAGCACTGCAGATGATTGAACCATTTTCATATAAGTACAAAAATGAAACCATATATATTTATTAACCTAATGCAGCCATTAAACAAGCCTATGACATAAAGAAAGCTTTACATACCACAAAAAAAACGGGAATTACCAGAGGTAACTCCCGCGAAGATGAAGATCTGTTAGTTAATCATGCAATGCTCTCTCGAACAGAACATTGCCATTTAATCAAGTCACCTTTAATTAAGTAAAAGTATGAAATATTTTAAACACCCCAAGGGTGTAAGAGATAACTATTGGCTATTCAAGTCCATATTAATAATGAAATTGACACTTATTTTAGTAGTAGCCTTTAGTCTGCAATCCATTGCTAATGTCTACTCGCAACAAAAAGTTACCTTTAATATAAAATCAGCAGATTTTAATAAGGTTATCTCTGCCATTCAAAAGCAGACAAACTACCATTTTGTTTTCAGCGAGCGTAAAATTCCTTCAACCAAAAGGATAACGCTTAATGTACAAAACGAAGAAGTTACGTCGGTTTTGAATAAGCTTTTGGCAAATTCCGATTTTACCTACACCCAACTTGAAAACAACCTGATCGTTATCTCTCAAAAAAATGAGCTTGTAAATGCTGCGGTTGTAAAAGGTAAAGTTGTTGACGAAAACGGTACACCAGCACCAGGAGTTTCCGTAAGGATAAAAGGAACAACCACAGGCACTATAACAGATGCTAATGGTAATTTCTCTATCAATGCGCCTGCTAACGCTGTACTTATCTTCTCGTTTTTAGGTTATGAAAATCAGGAAGTACCTGTTGGCGGCAAAACAGAGCTATCTGTAAAACTTACCGTTTCTGCTAAAAGCCTGAACGAGGTAGTAGTAACAGCTTTGGGTATCAAAAAAGATTCTAAAAAATTAGGTTATGCTGTATCAACGGTTAACGGCGGCGTAATGGACAAAGCAAAAGAATCAAACGTTGCTATGTCATTAGAAGGTCGTGTTGCCGGTTTAAGCATCAGCGGTGCTAATGGTGGTACCGGATCATCTGCACGTATATTATTGCGTGGTGTTACAAGTACCGGATCTACCCAGGGCCCATTATTTGTAATTAACGGCGTACCTATGGATAATACCCAAAGGGGTCAATCAGGCGAATGGGGCGGTGCAGACTATGGTGATGGTATTGCCAACATCAACCCGGATGACATTGAAACTATGACTGTTTTAAAAGGTCAATCTGCTTCTGCTTTGTACGGAACACGTGCTACCGGCGGTGTAATCCTGATTACAACCAAATCTGGCAAGAAAAACTCGGGCTTTGGTGTTGAATACAATACTAACTACCAGATGGATAAGGTATATGACAATACCGATTTTCAGACCCAATACGGACAGGGCGAAAATGGTGTTAAACCAACCACCGTTGCAGGTGCCTTAAGCTCAGGTAACTTAGCGTGGGGTGCAAAACTTGATGGTTCGTCGGTAATTCAATTTGATGGCAAAAGTTATGCTTACTCGAAAACCAGCGACGACTATACCAAGTTTTACAAAACCGGCGGTACCTTTACAAATACTGTATCATTAACAGGTGGCGGTGAGTCAGGTGCGTTCCGTTTATCATTATCAGATTTCAATAACCACGCTATTACTCCTAACAGTGGTTTAAACAGGAAAACTTTCAACTTTAACGGTTCACAAACTGTTATCAAAAACCTTGATATTAACCTGGTTGCAAATTACGTTATTGACGACGCAAAAAACCGCTCTGGTTTGAGTGATGGTCCTGGTAACCCAAATAACGTTCAATTCCTGGCGCCAAATGAGGCTCAAAGTATATTATCTCCAGGCACACTTGCCAATGGTAATGAACAACAGTGGAACAATGATATTTATGTAACCAATCCTTATTTTGCGGCTTATAAATTTGTAAATAACACAAAAAGAGAGCGTTTGATATCTTCTATATCAGCAAGGTATGCTATTACACCATGGGCTTACGCGCAAGGCCGTATTGGTTACGATAAAATCAATGATAACCGGTTAAACATTGAGCCAACCGGCACAGCATATGTTGGCGGCAATGGTAACATGAATACCCAAACTTCGCAAACAACAGAGTTTAATGCTGATGTATTGTTTGGTGCTAAACATGACATTGTAAAAAATTGGGTAAATCTTGATTTATCTGTGGGTGGTAACGTACGTAAAAGTGATTTCAGAGGAACGCAAATTGGCGGTAGCAACTTCATTATTCCTTATTTCTACGATTTATCAAACCTACCAAGCAGGAACAGTGGCAACCTTGACCCTAAAAAACTTGAAGTGCACTCAGCATATTATACCGCCGATTTCGCAATCAAGGATTTCTTAGTGTTAGGTACAACTGGCCGTTATGACTATTATAGCAGTATAGGAAAAGATTTAGGCCCGGGCATCTTTACACCATCTGTATCGGCCAGCTTTATCTTCTCTGATCTTGTACACGTTAATGGGTTAGATTTTGGAAAACTTCGCCTTGCTTATGCAAAAACAAGTGCCGGCGCTGATCCTTATGCCAACCAGATTTACTATAGCGTAAACAACTCCATCAATGGCGTAAACGCGGGTGGTTTCAGCTCTCAATTGGCTAACTTGCTGTTAAAACCTTACACCTTAACAGAGGTTGAAATCGGAACCGAGATGAAATTTTTCAACGATCGTTTTGGATTAGACGTAGCGTATTTCAATCGCAAAACAAAGAATGAAATTGTTAATGGCAGCATTGATTGGTCAACAGGTTACACAAATGCCTACGCCGCTACTGCCTCAGTACAAAATAAAGGTATCGAAGTTGAATTACATGGTACGCCTATAAAAGGGAAAGACTTTACATGGTCACCTTCATTTAATTTTACTTATGTAAAAAACAAAGTGTTGGAAACGGATAAAACCGGCGCAAATATTGGTTTAGGTACTTATCGCCCGTTAAACGCTACCACAGCATTTGTTAAAGGTCTTGCTGGTCCGCAAATATTGGCAAATGATTACGCCCGTGACGCCAACGGCAACATCATTTTTGATACTAACGGTATCCCTACAACTACTGCACGTATCCCAATGGGCAGTGTTATCCCTAAATTTTACGGTGGTTTAAATAACGATTTCAGCTACAAAAATTTCAATTTGGGCTTCCTGATCGATTACCGTTTTGGTAATAAAGTGTTATCTGCAACTAATTATTACAGCATCTTCCGCGGTTTAAACAAAATGACTCTTGTTGGTCGTGAAGGTGGAGTTGTTGGTCAGGGTGTTACAACAACAGGCGCAGCAAACACAGTAAATGTACCGGCCGAAACTTATTACCAGGCTTTGGCACGTGGTGTATCAGCATTGAACGTACTTGATGGCAGCTTTATCAAGCTTCGTCAGGTTACCTTTGGCTATACTTTTGGTAAAAATTACCTGGCAAATACTCCGCTTAGCTCAATTACTTTCTCGTTAGTAGCAAGAAACTTGTGGACTATCATGAAGCATACCGATAATATCGATCCTGAATCAAATTTTGCTCCCGGTATAAACTACGCCGGTATTGAAGGCACAAGCGTTCCTGCTGTTAGGACTTATGGGTTTAACTTAAACTTCAAATTAAAAAAATAACAAAAGATGAAAAAACGATATATATATAGTTGTTTGCTTGCCGGGGCTACGCTTTTTGCAGGCTGTTCAAAAAACTTTGATCAAGTTAACGTTAACCCTACCAAGGTAAGTGCTGACTTGTTTAATCCAAACTTTTTAATGGCACAGGCGCAAATCCAGTTTTCAAATACCGGATATGACCAGTTGTTATTTCAAAGTATGTGGTCTCAGGCTTTGGCCTCAACCTACGACTACTACGGAAACGGTGATAAATATGTAGCATCCGGAAGCTTCCAGGATTACAAAGCCCGTACATGGAATAATGGTTACAGTGCCACTACATTAATTGATGAGATGAAAAATCTTGTTAAAGGTAATGCGGCTTACAGCAACCTCGATAACTGCGGTACTATTTTACGCGTGTTGATGCTTGAACGTGTTACAGATGCCTACGGTGATATTCCTTTTTCACAGGAAGGCCAGGCGAAAACAGGTATTTTCACACCGGTTTTCGATTCGCAAAAAGATATCTACGCTTCTATGCTTGATCAGTTAGATAAAGCATGTGCTGCATTAGATGCATCAAAGGCAGGCCCTACAAGCGATTTGTTCTATAGCGGTAATGTTAGCCAGTGGAAAAAATTAGGCTACTCATTGATGCTACGTGCTGCAATGCGCTTAACCAAAGTTGATGCTGCAACCGCAAAAACATATGCCGAGAAAGCTTATGCGGGTGGTACAATGGCCAGTATTGCAGATAATGCAAAAGTAAAAGCCGATTATACTAATGGCAACGGTAACTCAGATGCAGCAGCATTATTGGTTACAGATGACTTTAGGGAAGTTAGATGGGGCAAAACACTCATAGATTATATGAAAAGCAGTGCAGATCCACGCGTTAGCGCCGTAGCAGAAATCTCTGCAGGAACCGGCAAAACAGCTAACGAAACTAAAGCAGCGGGTGTAAGTACCTATGCCTTACAAACCGGTATGCCAAACGGCTACGACTTAAAAGGCGGTACAACTGATATTTCAAAAGCTCCGGGATATCCTGGTACTTCGCCTGCTGATGCATCTGTTTCGGGCGATGCACCAGCACCAGTTGGCAAATACTCACGTCCTAAATTTGCAGTATACGATGATCGTAACCGCTACAACTTCCTGCTAACCTACGGCGAAACTGAGCTATTATTAGCAGAAGCTTCATTTAGAGGTTGGTCAACCGGAGTTGCAGCAACTCATTATGCAAATGCGCTAAAAGCTGATATGGAAACATTAAGTCAGTTTGGGACTACATCCGTTGATGCGGCTGCTATAACTGCTTATGTTGCAACCCATCCTTTAGTAGCAGGTACCGAGTTACAACAAATCAACATGGAATACTATGTAGAAACTGCGACAGTATTCAACTTTAACGAAAACTGGAATAACTGGAAAAGATCTGGCTTCCCTGTTTTGACCAAAGTATCTTACTCAAATCAGTTTGCTACAGACATACCAAGAAGATGTGATTATCCGGTTACGTTACCTTCAACCAACGGTGCAAATTATGCTGCCGCGGTTGCTAAATTAAGCGGTGGAGATAGCTTCACCTCAAGAATTTATTGGGATAAATAAAATTAAATTTTCTAGCAAACAGGGAGGCAATATTGCCTCCCTGTTTGCTTTTACTACCGCTACATTGTTTAACAATCTTTTTAGAACTGTGTGCCCAAAACATGAGTTTTAATTAAAGTATTTATGTCCCTATTTAATTCATATTTCTTAAAATGCTGTGTAGGTTTACCGGCTTTGGTTACCGTAGCATTTAGTTTTTCAATACTCCCCTCTTACGGCCAGCAGCCGTTATTTAAGCTGTTGACCAGTAAAGAAACCAACGTTAAATTTAGTAACGATATCAACGAGACAGAATCGCTTAACGTGCTGTCATACGAGTATTTTTATAACGGTGGTGGTATAGCTGTTGGCGATATAAACAATGATGGCCTGCCCGATCTGATGTTTACCGGGAATATGAAACCAAATAAACTTTACCTTAACCTGGGACACATGAAGTTTAAGGACATAACCAACGCCAGCCCCGACCTTGCCGGTCGCCCTGACTCATGGAAAACCGGAGTTACCATGGCCGATGTAAATGGCGATGGTTTACTGGATATTTACGTATGCTACTCGGGCAAAACCGATAATGCTACCCGTAGCAACCAGTTGTTCATTAACCAGGGTAACAATAAGTTTAAAGAACAAGCCAAAGAATATGGTTTAGCAGACCCTGGATACAGTACCCAGGCCGTGTTTTTTGATTATGATAATGATGGCGACCTTGACATGTTCCTGCTGAACCATAACATTAAAAAGATTGATAACATGGAACTGGCCCGTTATAAAGATCAAACCGATGAACTGGCCAGCAATAAGCTATTTCGTAACGACAACGGCCATTTTACCGATGTATCAAAAGCGGCCGGGGTAGTACAAAACCCGCTTACCTTTGGGCTGGGTGTGGCCATTGCAGATATTAACAAGGATGGCTGGCCCGATATTTATGTAACCAACGATTACAACGAACCGGATTATATATACATTAATAACCACAACGGTACCTTTGCCGAAAAATCAAAGGAAATGCTAAGGCATATGTCGCACTTTTCGATGGGTGTTGATATTGCCGATTTTAATAATGACGGCCTGCCCGATATTATGACCCTTGATATGTTGCCCGAGGATAACCACAGGCAAAAATCACTTCAACTGGAAGAAAACTACGAGTCCTTTGCGCTGATGCAAAACCAGGGACTTTACAAACAATATATGCGTAATATGCTGCAGCTAAATAACGGCGACGGCACATTTAGCGAAATAGCACAGCTGGCAGGCGTATCAAACACCGACTGGAGTTGGTGCCCCCTGATTGCCGATTTCGACAATGATGGTTACAAAGATATATTTGTAACCAATGGCTACCTGAGGGACTATACCAACAAAGACTTTTTACGTTACTGGGGCGATTACAAGATAAAAAAAGCCATGGCCGGCGAACCATTCCGCCTGATGGACCTGGTAATGGCCATGCCTTCAACAGCAGTGCCCGATTATATTTTCAAAAACAACCATGACCTTACCTTTACCAATAAACAGGTAGAATGGGGTATTAACCAGCAAAATATATCAAGCGGCGCAGTATATGCAGATCTGGATAACGATGGAGATCTCGACCTGGTGGTAAACAATATCAATCAGCCCGCATCTATCTACCAGAACACCAGTCGCGAGGTAAGTAACACCTCCTACGTTGCCGTAAAATTGCAAGGTACGGGCAAAAACACCAATGCCATAGGTGCTAAAGTAAGCGTGTACAACGGCAAAAACATCCAATACCAGGAGGTAAACCCCAACAGGGGATATTTGTCATGTGCATCAACAACACTGAATTTTGGTTTAGGCGAGATAAAGAAAGTTGATTCTATCCGGATTGTCTGGCCGGATAACTCCATCCAGTTATTAAAGGACGTTAATGCCAATCAGTTGCTCACGGTTAAATATGATCCAAGCGGGAAACTTTCGGGGCAAACTGCCGAAGTAAAGAAAACCATATTTAAACGCGCCGACCCCATTATTGAATTCAAACCTGAAGAAATTACACTGAACGATTTTAAACGCCAGTTATTAATGCTGTTCATGTACTCCAAAACCGCGCCGGTTATTGCCAAGGCCGATGTAAATGGTGATGGACTGGAAGATTTATTTGTAAGCGGCGAAAAAGACAGTCCTGGCAAAATATACCTTCAACAGGCCGGCGGAAAGTACCTGCCTAAAGATATAATTAGGGGCGGCACAGATAACATCGGCACAACGGCGGCTGCAGCTTTTTTTGACGCCAATGGCGATGGTAAAGTCGACTTGTATATTGCAAAAGGCGGTTATTCGTTATATGAGCCCAACACTGCCGATTTACAGGACGAACTTTATATAAACGAAGGTAATGGTCGGTTTGTGTTGTCGCCTACTGCCCTGCCGGTAATGAATGCCAACAGCAAATCGGTAGTTAAAGCGTGCGATTTTGATGGTGATGGCGATCTTGATCTGTTTATAGGCGGCCGTATAATACCGGGGCAGTATCCCGTTGCACCTCAGAGCTATCTGTTGGTTAACGATGGCAAAGGTAAGTTTACTACCGCCGTTGCACCATTTAATAAAATTGGCATGGTAACAGATGCCCAATGGATAGACCTGAATAACGATGGCCGCAAAGACCTGGTTTTATGCGGTGAATTTATGCCGGTAACCATTTTTGTCAACACTAAAGAAGGCTTTACCGATAAAACGGCTGATTATTTTAATACCCCGCAAAAAGGATTCTGGAATAAAATTGCTTTTGCCGATGTAAACGGTGACGGCAAACCAGACCTGATTGCAGGTAACCTTGGGCTAAACACCCAAATTAAAGCCACAGATAAAGAACCTGCCGAAATGTATTTTACCGATGTTGACGGAAATGGTTCTATCGATCCGTTTTTTAATTTTTATATCCAGGGTAAAAGCTACCCCTTTGTGAGCCGCGATGAGTTAAATGAGCAGATTTATCCCATGCGCCGCAAATTCAACTCGTACAAAATGTATGCTGATGCTACTATTAATGAGGTTTTTAGTGCCGATAACATGGCCAAAGCCGGCAAATTGAGCATTAATAATATGCAGACAACTTTGTACCTCAATATTAATGGCAAATTCACGGCAGCGCCATTACCAACAGAAGCACAGTTTGCCCCTGCAAGCCAGATCCTGACAGGCGATTTTGACCACGATGGACATACCGATATCCTTTTATTAGGTAACCACTCAGACAATCGCCTTAAGATTGGCAGTATTGATGCAAATTATGGCTGCCTGTTAAAAGGTGATGGCAAAGGCGGCTTTACTTATGTTAATCAGCCAACATCGGGACTTTCGGTCATGGGCGATGTAAAATCGGCAGTGGAGGTTAGTATCAACAATACATTATATTTACTGATAGGCGTAAGCGACGGGCCGCTTCAATTTTATAGAGAATAATGAATTACTTAAAAAAATCGCTCCTGGTATTTTGCGCGTTGATTGCACAGCAATGCTACGCTCAAAAAACCAATAATAATAATTACCCCGACTATTTGCAGCCAGACCATGCGGTAAACGCAGTAACCATGGTAATGGTACATGATGTGGTTGGCCCTCCTGTTGCCGCGCGTTACTACGCTTACGCGATGCTGGGCGCCTATAATATTGTAGCCGCCAACAATAAAAATATTCCCGCACTGCAAAAATTCATCAAGGATTACAAGGCCAACAGTACCCTGGATACTATCCGCTTAAAATACGACTATAAAATTGCTGCTTTTTACAGCATCATGGAAACTGCCAAACTACTGCTGCCATCCGGGTTTATGATGACTGATGACCAGGACGCCTTTGTGCAGTTGCTAAAAAAAACAAATATTGACTCCACCATCATTCAAAACTCCATCAAAGTAGCAAAGTTAGCTTCCGCGGCCGCTGTCGCGTTTTCAAAAACCGACCACTACAGCCAGTTGAGTGCGTTGAAAAGATATACCCCTATAAAAGACGAAAGTAAATGGTACCCTACCCCGCCGGGATATTTTGAAGCCCTGGAACCCAACTGGAAAACCATCCGCACAATGGTAATAGATTCGGCCAATCAATACAAACCGGCTCCATTGATCCCTTTCAGCAAAGATACCTCATCGGCATTTTACAAACAGGTAAAGGCTGTTTACAATGTATCAAAACACCTTTCGACAGAGCAAATTAACATTGCCCTTTTTTGGGATTGTAACCCATTTGCTATCACCACATCCGGCCATATGGCTATTGGTTATAAAAAGATCAGTCCGGGTGGGCATTGGATGCATGTAACTGGTTTGGTAACCCGCCAGGCAGGGCTTGATTTTGACCACTCTATCGAGGTAACAACTTTAGTGGGCGTTACGCTGATGGATGCCTTCATCAGCTGTTGGGAAGAAAAATTTACAAGTAACCGAATCCGCCCCGAAACTTTTATTAACCGGTACATGGATGTTAAATGGCAGCCTGTTTTACAAACCCCGCCTTTCCCGGAGTACACAAGCGGACACGCCGTTATCTCCAACGCATCGGCCGAAATGCTAACCTATTTGTTGGGCGATAATTTTGCCTATACCGATAATACCGAAATTCCCTTTGGCAGCGGCCAGCGCGATTTCAAGTCCTTCCGCCAGGCAGCAGCCGAAGCTTCCATGTCGCGTTTTTATGGCGGCATCCACTATATGCAAAGTATAGAAAATGGCAACGCGCAAGGCAAGAAAGTTGGTAACGCCATCATCACCAAAATAAAAAAAGCTGGTATATTGCCCCTTGTTAAATAAAGTTCATCTATCAGCGTAAATATCTGCCTTCGAATGAAATATATTACACATATCATTATGAAAAAGAGCGCCGCCTGTTTGTCTGGTTGCGCATTAATACTATCATCGTTATCTGCCATGGCGCAAAATACTCCTGTTTACAAAGATGCTTCGCAATCGATTGATACCAGGATAAAGGATTTGATATCTAAATTAACATTAGAAGAAAAGGTATCCTTATTGGGCTACAGGAGCAAAGCCGTACCCCGCTTAAACATTCCCGCTTACAACTGGTGGAACGAAGGCTTACACGGCGTGGCACGGGCAGGTGATGCTACCATATTTCCGCAGGCCATTGGTATGGCGGCTACATTTAATGAAAAACTGGTTGATTCCGTTGCCGACGCAATCTCAACTGAGGCGAGGGCAAAATACAACGTATCAACATCATTGGGGCGCCGTTTGCAATATATGGGCCTTACCTTCTGGACACCCAACATCAACATTTTTCGCGATCCACGATGGGGACGCGGGCAGGAAACCTATGGGGAAGATCCCTTTTTGACGGCACACATAGGATCGGCATTTGTACACGGGATGCAGGGAAAAGACAGCCGTTACCTGAAAGCCGCAGCCACCGCCAAGCATTTTGCAGCGCATAGCGGCCCCGAAGCTACCCGCGATTATTTTGATGCTATTGTTGATGAAAAGGACATGCGCGAAACGTACCTATACGCGTTCCACGCGCTGGTAAATTCTGGGGTAGAATCTGTGATGACGGCTTATAACAGTATTAACGGTGTGCCTAACTCTGTAAATAAGAACCTGGTAACCGATATCTTAAGGAACGAATGGGGTTTTAAAGGGCACGTGGTAACAGATTGCGGTGCGCTTGACGATGTTTTTTTAACACATAAAACCATTCCTACGGCTGTTGAAACTGCCGCCGCGGGCATAAAGGCCGGCATCGACCTGGATTGTTCGTCGGTTTTCCAGGGCGACCTGGTGAAGGCGGTACAACAAAAACTACTTACAGAAAAAGAAGTTGATGTAGCCCTGTCGCGTATCCTGAAAACCCAGTTTAAATTAGGCTTTTTTGACGAAGGCGGCGCAGCACCTTTTAAAAATTACGGTGCTGATAGTATTCACAACGAGGCTCATATTGCACTTGCCCGTAAGGTTGCTCAACAAAGTATGGTATTGCTAAAAAACGATAATAATGTATTGCCATTTAAACAGGGGCAATATACCAGCTTTATGGTTTTGGGCCCCAATGCGGCCGCTTTAGATGCAATGGTTGGCAGTTATCATGGTGTAAGCAGCAAAGTAATAAACTTTGTAGAAGGTATTACAGGCAATGTGGATAAAGGCACCCGCGTAGAATATGACCTGGGCTGCGATTATCGTGACACTACCCATTTTGGCGGTATCTGGGGTGCAGGCAATGCCGATGTAACTATCGCTGTAATAGGTTTATCGCCTGTATTGGAAGGTGAAGCCGGGGATGCATTCCTGGCCGAATCTGGCGGCGACAAAAAGACGCTGAGCTTGCCTGCAAGTGAAATAGCCTTTATGAGAGAATTGCGTAAGGGGGTTAAGAAACCTATCATAGCTGTAATAACTGCCGGCAGCGATGTAGATGTGGCCGCCATAGCGCCATATGCCGACGCCATTATATACGCCTGGTATCCTGGTGAACAGGGTGGTAACGCATTGGCCGATATTATTTTTGGAAAGATAAGCCCGTCGGGCCACCTGCCGCTTACCTTTTATAATTCGGTTAAGGATTTACCCGAATATACCAGCTATAGCATGAAAGGCCGTACTTACCGCTATTTTAGTGGTGCTGTGCAATACCCATTTGGTTTTGGCTTGAGCTATACTTCGTTTAGCTATGAGGCCACTGCTGCACCGGCTAAGCAATATGCTGCAAAGGACACCATTAGTGTGACTGTTAAAGTGAAAAACACGGGAAACATGGATGCCGACGAAGTTGTGCAGGCTTATATTAAATACCCTTCAATTGACCGGATGCCGGTTAAAGAGCTAAAAGGCTTTAAACGGGTAAGTGTAGGCAAAGGAAACGAGCAATTGATAACTATAAAAATACCAGTTAAAGAATTACAGAAATGGGACATACAAAAGCATGGTTGGAAACTTTATCCAGGTGATTATAAACTAATTCTGGGCAGTAACTCTGTCGACGAAAAGCTAAGTTCCAGCTTTAAGCTTACAGGCAAATAGGCAAAACTGAAACAAACTACGGCTCCTGAGGTTAAATAGTTATAACAATAGGTTATAATTATGAAGATTGAGAAGCTATATGACCACGTGTACGACTGGATAATTAAATACGGACCCGGCTTAATTGTTGGTGTGCTGGTGTTATTGGTGGGGCTTTGGCTCATCAACCTGTTTGTAAAATGGTCGCACTCGGGGATGCACAGGAAGAATGTGGATCCCTCTTTAAAACCCTTCCTGCTAAGCCTGATCGCGGTTGCGTTAAGGATATTACTTGTATTGGGTGTAATGCAAATAGTAGGCATCCAGATGACTTTGTTTGCAGCCCTTATAGGTGCCTTGGGTGTAGCTGTCGGGCTGGCTTTATCGGGCACATTGCAAAACTTTGCCAGCGGCGTACTCATTTTGCTGCTAAAGCCTTTTGTAGTTGGCGATAATATTATTGCCCAGGGACAGGAAGGAACGGTAATCTCGATCCAGATATTTTACACCGTGATAACTACCTATGATAACCGTACAGTGATAGTACCTAACAGCAAACTATCAAACGAGGTGATCATCAATATCAGTCGTGAAGGCACGCGCCGGTTAGACCTGGAATTAAAAATGCCAAACAACATCGATATCAAAGAGGTAAAATCTGTTATAGATGAAGCTATAAACAAAACCGAAAGCATTTTACCAAAGCCAGAACGGCGGATTGGCGTGGGCACCATAGAAGCCGATGGCTACCGGATTAATGTAAACCTGTGGGTAAATGCGCACGGTTTCCAGGACACCAAGCTGGCCATACAAGAGATCATTTTGCAAAGCATTAAAGATGCAGGCATCAAAATCCCCGGGATGTAAGCTATTTGTCGCTTGTGAGGTTGTTTTTATGTTTAAATATCCTTTGAATCAAAACGCGGATCAGCACATTTTCTATCGTGATTTTAAACAACCGGCTGAGGAGTGATAAAAACAGGTAAAGCAATGTTACGCAGCCGAAACCGGCCCAGTTTGAGCCTAAAAAATTGCCAGCCAAAAAGGCCAGTGTCAGCGTAATAAAAACAAATGCAACCATGAACACGGTAGCCATAGCCACATCTGTTATAATAGCCGAAATGATAGTTGTGCGCTGTGCTATAGCTTGATATTTAAGCAGCTTATAACGCGTTTCAAAATATTGCTTTATTTGTTTTACAAGAGGTTGGTAAGTATCATTTGTTTCCATAAGCAGGTATAGATTTACTTAAGGAACAGAATACAATAAAAATGGTTTAATAAATTAATTAAAAAGAAACTAATTTATTAAACCAAAGATTAGGTAAAAACAAAATTTTAAATCAACTCTTTAAGTATCCGTATCCCGGCATCGCTTATTGTTGTTTGCTGATAGCGTTTAGCTTCAAACACGGCCTTAACCCATTGCAATACTTTGTCATCGGGATATTGTTTAATCTCGGTATTCAGCCAATTGGCAGCAGCACCCCTATCCTGTAGTTTTTCAATTGCCCAGGCCGTAACCAAATCATTCGCCGGTAAAAAGTTACTTACCGTATTCTCTATTTTGGGTTTAAAGGCAATAATTTTTTGCAGGGATTTGTTGGCTTCATCAGTATCCCCTTTTTTGAGATAGCATTGATAGTTCATCCAATCCTCCAGGCGTTCGTCCACGTTTTCGGCATATGGTTTCCCTACGCCAAGATTAGCAGGCCATTTTTTTGCTTGGTTGATAAAAGCTATTGCACCACTATAGTTTTTCGATTTTATTTTTTGGACCGCCTGCATCAGTTCTGTTTCGCGATATAGTTCGCGGCCAATAGTAGCGCCTTCAAAAGGCAGAATGTTAATACGGGCTAATAATTTACCACATTCGTTATAGCGCCTGTTAAGTAACAGTGTTTTGGCATATAAAATTCCGGTGATGTAATTATCCTGGTGAGCTTTATAAAAAGGTTCCACGGTAGCCAAAGCATCGGCATATTGATTATGATTTACATAGTACTCGCCAAGCAATTTATTATAGCGCCAGCCCTTGTCCAACTTTGTCGCCATTTTTAAATCGGCAATATCGCTTGTTCCCATCTGCATGGCCGCCCGGGCAGCATAAAATGGCGCAAAATCTGGCAGATTATCGCATTGGGCAAAAAGCTTTTTGCTTTCCGCTATCCGGTTACGGTCTTTATACAACAGCGCCAGGAAATACTTAGGTTTCCAGCTGCTGTTTTGCTGCACTACCCATTGTAATACCTCAGCATCGCTATTGCGGAACGGAAACACAAAGGCGGCGCTTAACGCGTTGGCTTTGGTCAGCAGTTCTGCGTAAGATTTTCCTTGTTGATGCGCTAAATAGGCCAGCTTATAAACAACCAAAGCATTAACCGGCGATAGCTGCAAAACCTGCTCACTTTCGTTAACACAGCCGTTTTTATAATAACTATCCGCAAGCTCTAAATAACTTTCAATAGGTTGCTCGTTCCGGATCATGGAGCCGAAGCCTGTTTTATTTGCTTCTGTTGCATTTAACAAATACTTTTCAAACGCGGCGAAATGGCTAAGCGGTTCAAAAACCAATATCGTTTCCAATACTTCGGCAGCCTTTTTATCGTCCTTTAACTGCCGGTAAGCAATGGCCTGCACCTGCAAAGCTCCTATATCATACCTGTTAAAATCCAGCGCCTTTGAAGCAAACTCAAGGGCCTTTTCGTAATTCTTTTCTTTAAGATACAAACTACCTAAAGCCGAATAAGCAGCGTTTCTGTATTCTACCGATAACGACGCAATATCAAAACCATCTTTGGCGTCAACCACGTTTCCTAATTGTGTATTGATAACGCCGTAATAATAATTGGCAGCCCCATCGTTAGTGTTGATGCTCAAAGCGGTTTTAATGTAGTTTAAAGCATCAGTATAGCGCATATTATGATACATCAGTACAGCGCTTTGCACCAGTGCGGGCAGGTAATATGGGTCTTTATTTAATGCTTCGGTTAGCTTGATTTCTGCATCGGGGTACATTTTTTGATCCATTAATTCTTTACCCTGTGTGTACAGGCCATAGGTGCTGTTCCAGTCAAAACCGGCTGGTAAATCAAGCGGTCGGCTTAAATTATCGGCATCTGGCCCGGCATCATAAATGAGTTTGTTGCCGCCTATGCTTACTATTACATCTTTGGCATCCGCCTTGATAGAATCAGCGAAGATTTGTAGGGGATTAAGGGTTAATTTTTTACTGTAGATAACCTGACCGCCCTGTTTTACTTCAAGCACATCAGCTGTTTTTTGTACCGGGTTAAAGTATAATTTGAGCCAGCCATCAGCGGCTTTCACATTTAAGGCACCGTAGTTATTAGCTTTTACAAAGCCTTTGGTTTTCATAACCGGGTACCAATACTCCGTCCAGGTATCTGATGCGCCGGGTGCAAAACTTTTATGTTTAAATGGTGTAAAAGTACTTTTAGGCGATGTTTGATTAAACAACCTGCCCGATTGAATTTCAGAATATTGCCCGTCGTTATCAGTCAGCAATTTTTCCCATATCATACCCTGGTCTGATAGTCCCCATATCCAGATCTTTTTGCCTGCTTTATCTTCGTGGCCGCCATAACGTGCCATGCCAAAATCATCATCGTGCCAGTAAGCACCAAAAAAATCGGTGTACTTGCCAAATACGTGGTATGATTTGTAGCCGCCAAAATTGTTGTTTTCGTAAAAAGATATGTCCTTCCCGTTTTGTTTATTTACCGGCCAGTCGCTATACTCTCCCTGGTGGCCCAGGTAATTGGTACCCGGAAAAATATATTGCAGGTTACCCTTTGTTTTTATCCCGGTGTTCATCCAATGGTAATAGGGCTGCTCAATCGGGGTCGAGTTGTACCAGAACGATTTAGTGGTAAAGTATGCTTTATCTTTAGGCAGGTTAACCTCCATTGTCCAGGTGGTGCTGGTGAGCAGGTCAAGTACGCTGATGATGCAGCTTACACTGCCATCGGTGTTTTTACGGGTAAGGTAATCAACCGGCGTTACCGAATTTGGAGTATGGCCGATGATGCCGTAATTAGGTTCGATACCGCCGCTTGTCCAGGGGCCGCGCATGGCAATGTCCCTGAATTTGATCACATGATTTTCATAAACAATAGGCTTACCGGTTGATTTTTCGATAGCCGACCAAATCTTCCCTCCTATCTGTGGCATTATGGTAAGCCTGATGTACTGGTTTTCCAGCTCTACTATCTTCCATTCTTTTGATACCGGTTTATCCGTAAATCCGTCGTAACGGAAATACGGGTAAACGTTGGTAAAGTTGGGGATTGGGTTAGGATCAGAGAAGGGATAACTGATAATTATTTTGTTATACTCCTTTACACTTGCTTCCTGCTGGGCAAAAGCACTCCCTGTGCCTATGTAAAAGCATAAGGCCATCAACCATTGTTTCTTCATCAGCTTAGCTTTATTTAATGATCAATAACCAGCCTTTTCCCTTTTCAACCGGAATCCTGTCATTTAAACCAAATGTTTTAGCCGGCTGGAAACTTTTGATTTCCGGTGCGGTAATTGTGGCTTTAGCAGGGTCGATGCCCAGTTTTTTCCAGTCGATAGTCAATTTAAAATCGGTATCGGCATCTTCCCAGCTGGCTATAGATACCATTGCCGCACCAGCTTTTTTGTAAACAGTTGCCAGTACCTTGGTTTTATCGGTTTTTACCGGGTTATCATTAACCCAGTAGCCAATCATTTTGGTGCCCTTCATACCAAAGTTATCCCAGGCTTTCCATATCGGTCTCGGATCGGCGCCATCGCTCCAGGGCATGCGGTTAGTCATCCCGTATACCATACCCCGCCATTTATTACCGCCGCCTTGCAACATTTCGCCCATTAAACCAAACGGGATACCGCTTACCTCGGTCAGGAAAAAATCGGGGTCATTCTTTTCGTAGTCAAAGTATTCGCCAAACCACAGGCGGTTCAGGTATGGAAAATGCTCCATGTACAGGTTGGCGCTGTTATTAAAACCATCACTTTTGTTGTATTGATTGGCCGAGTGAAGATCGATTATACCGGGGTGCCCATCTTTAATAAGTACGCGTTTAACACGCTTCATAGTTACACGGTCAAAGGCCACATCGTCTAAATAAATGCCATCAATACCTACGTTTTGGGTAAGCCAGTTCATGCCTTCTACGTAGTAGTTATGCCAGCGGTTCATGCCACTGTTAATAATGGCGGCATCCTTAATTTCGGGAACAAACCAGGCGGCAATGTAATCGTCGCCAACGTGCTCCTGCAGCCAGCTGAAACCGCCACCTTTACCGGGCGAATAAATTTCGTGCCCAAGGCTGCGGAGCGCGAAAGTTTCATAAGCATGGTTGGATAACTCGCGTATGGTGTTGTAAATTTTCACTTTTAACCCTGCCGAATGAGCCGAATCATCATAGGCCTTCATTTTATGCCAGGCAATAAACGGGTAGTTGATGGTTGGGTTGATTGCCGTAGCATGGTGAATGTTTATTAAGCTTGCACCTGCTGCCTTAATGGTATCAATAGGTTTGTAAGCATGATAAAACCTGGTGGCCCACTGAAAATCGGTGTTAATGGTATGGAAAGGGGTAATAAGCAAGGTAAAGTTGTAGTACAGCTCCTCTCCTTTTTTCAAATTCCGTTCGCCGCTGTAGTTGTTTACCAGCACCGCTTTACCGTCAAAGGCAATTTTTATACCGCCTTTATTATCATTGCCCCATGACGATGGCAGGATCAATGGTTTTTGCAGGTAGAAATTGGTATTAAGCGGACGAACGTATTTTTCATCGCGCAGCGAATACTGCAAACCACCGTTTACGTTGCCAACCCAGGCGCCATCCTGGTTTTTATGGGCCACATCCCATTTCCACTCAAAATTTTCGGGCCGGTCTCCGCCTTTTTGACCAAGGCCCATCATATATTTGGCAAAGTCCTTTTTAAGGGGGATATGCATATTTATCTCCTTTAAACTTACGTCCTGCAAGGCTTTTACCTTTACCGTATAAGCCATAAAGCCGTCAAACTCCAGCGATGCGGATACATCCATTTGCAGGCTATCATTAGCGTTTACGGCTGTCCACTGTACTGTACCGGCTTCTTTTTTATTGAATTGCACACCCTGGCTTTTCAGGTTAATTTTTTTGCCGTCAGCATTTATAAAATGAAAGTGAATGCCTTCGGTAAGCAGGTTATTTGGCGTGGCGGCGTATTCCGTCATTTCGGGCGTAAAGTAAGTTTGTACCTGTTTAGGGAAACCATCTTTATTTACCTCCACCTTTCTGCCCAGCAGGCTAATAGTATTGCCATCAACTTTTAATGGTGTGTACGGTGCAATTACCGTATTTTCCTGCGCCATGGTTGAATTTAACCACCCCAGGCGGGTCATTTTATAAGGCTCATTTACGCCGCCATCTTTTAGTATTTTGCTGTTTACCTTTATAGATATTGTAATCACTTTGGCAGCCTTGCCATCAGCCAGGATAGTAGCTTTACCTGTATAAATTGATGGCAAAGCGGAAACGGGCACATCCACACCGCACCATAAAGCCTGGATATCGCCCTGCGCTACGTTTACGGTTTTGGTTAGCGGTTTAGCATCATAAGTGGTACCGCCTGTATTGATGCAAAACAATGCCGATGCGGGGATGATTTTGCCGGCCGGCGAAGTAAGGTTACTAAATGTAACCTTTACATTTTCGATGTTCTGCAGCGCGTAAACACCCAACTGAAAGGCAAAGTTTTCGCCACGGGCAGCCACTCCCGTATATTTGTTTTGCGGACCGAGTTCTATCCATCGTTGTGGCAAATCTTTGGTCATACGGATGGCGTTTAACCTGTCTTCCGGGAAAACCAGGAAGTCTTCTTTTTCATTTTTGCCGATCAAAGCATTGGTCTCTGCTTTAGTGGCTATCACCTCCATCGGGTAAAAGCTATTGAAAGCATCTATGGATTGAAAAGCCTTAACGGTAACCCCTGTAACAGCATCATAGTTAGATACTTTTTGCATCCATTCGTTCGAGGCCGTTTTCTCGGGCTTTAAATAAACTCCCCTTGGATAGTTAGATCGGCCTTCATTTTTGTAAGGCATGTAATAAACATAGTACGTACCCGTTCCCGAAGTTGGTTCAAAAGTTATTTTACCTTTTTCCCGGGTGATATCGTTTACGTATACGTTGGTTATTTTTTTGTTTGTTTTTGCATCAACCAAAATAATACGCTTATCCTGTGGGTTGGCGTCACGCCTTCTCCAGGGAATATCAGCCACCACTATTGCTGCCGACGAACCTGTGTATGATAGTACTACCCGGTGATTTCCTAATGAATCGGGCAGCCAGCATTTTTCGCAATTGGTATAAGGTATTTTTTGTGCCGAAGCAGTAAAACCACCTAACAGAAAAATGATGGCGAAAAGTTGTTTTTTCATGGTTTAAATTTAGTCAGTACTTTTAATATAATATGAGGCAGTCAATCCAATTTATTCATTGCGATTGGGTTGAAACCCGGTGCATTTGATTTTTTTATTCCCTGCTAGGGGAGCTACTGTGTGTAATATCTTTAAATCAAATAAAATGTCATTTCGAACGAGGTACGAGGAGAAACCTTACACGCCTTACATCAAGATAAGCCGCTCGGAATGTAGGGCGTATAAGATTTCTCCTCACCCCACTGCCCTAATCCACCTCTGATTCGTTCGTATGACATTTTTTATCTATTAATATGTTTTCAAAAGATGTAGGAACCCCACAAATCCCCATCGCTGTTTTCCAAAAATCCCTCGCTCAATATTAAATAACCGGCGTAATTCCCTTACCTTCCCAGTAATCAATAATTGGCTTATAGGGCCCATATTTATGTTGTTGTTCTGAAAAAGGATCTTTAAATGGCCCTTTATCATAATCAATTGCTTTCTCTTCGTGGTTAGGATAGTCCTCCTCTTTGGTTGTCTTGGCAGCGGGCCGCTGATGTTTTTTATCATCGTTTATATAAGCTGCTATGTCCAATGCTTCGGCATCCGTTAAAAACGTGGTGCCGGGCGTGGTTTTATCATAAGGCATATTGGCTTTTAACCATTGCGCCAGTTTAACTACACGGTGCATACTGGAGCCCGGGCGATATGCCAGCAGTCCCCATACTGGCGGGTATTGGTATGCTACGTTATCAAAAGCCATTTTGCCCTCGCCGTTTTTTGCGTGGCAACGTTCGCAATGCTGCGCGTAAAGCTTCTCGCCATGATCAGATGATGCCGCTACATCGGGCAGTTCAACCGTCATGTTTTTTAGCCCTTTGGTACGGGCATCAACGTGTGATGAATCGCTCAGGAACTTTAAATAGGCCATTATAGATACCATTTCCCTGCTATCCAGCGGCAAAGGCCTGCCCAGGTTTGGCCGCATTACGCAGTTGTTAATCCGCTCGGCCAGCGATAAAATGCGGCCTTCCCTTGCACGGTACTGCGGATAATCTTTAAACGACCTTACCAAATTAAAAGCATAAGGGCGTGTGCCCGCATCCCGGTGGCAATTGGTACAATTCATTTTATTACCCGTATAATGGCCGTTAACGCCATTGGGGCCGATATAATACGCAGTATGCAACATCAGCTGCCTGCCGTACTTCACCGCATCGCCATATTTGCCATGTGGTATTTTTGCGGTATCAATACTTACCAGGCTATCGGCTGCTGTTGTCACAGAGTCGGCACTGCCTGCTGGTGTACCGCCATTTGCGTTGCAGGACGAAAATAATTGTACGCTGTTTGCCAAAACAAAAATGGCAAACAAGATTACTACATATTGATATTTTTTATTCACTTTAATATACTTAATCATCACCAGGATATACTTAATGGTTTTAAATACGGATCGAGCTGTTTGTATTTGATAAAGCCGGCGCGATAGGTTGGCACAGATGTTTCCATAGTCCACTGCAAAACGCCTTTATTATTGGTTAATACTATGATGTGCCTTTTTGAGCAGCACACCAACGTGGTGGTATCATTTACCAGGTATGCACTGCCCATCCTCCCGTTAAAAATTTGTTTGGGCAGCAGGAAGTGTGTATCAATCTTCGAGGTTTTGCTCTGCTCGTCAATCTTCATGGCAAACACACCCGACTGGTGTTTTTCTACCCCGTTATCAAAAAACATCAGTTCGCCTTTGGCATTAATGTGGGCTGCGTGGGCCTGGGTAAAATTACATTCGGCAGGCATGGCAATATCGCCGCCTTTGCCAAATTTATAAATCACTTTGCCCGTTTTGGCGTCAATCTTCCATATCTGGCCGTTGTTGTAAAACGACATGAGGTAATTGCCATCGGTATCATAATTCAGGCTGTTGGCGTGCATCCAGTCTTTTTTGGTTTTCAGCAGTTTTTTATCTTTCAGCGGATCGAGCACATCAAACACGCTCCATTTATAAAGCTGTTTGCCTTTGGTATCCATCACCATAATACCATCGCCATTAACGGTATCTTTTTGGGCACCGCCAATGCAGGTTAAATCCATGATCTTTTGATCTACAAAAAGGGTGACTATCTGCCCTTTATCATTTTTTAAAATCTCATGGTGTATGGTTTGCTTAAAATCGCCCTGGCCCTTTTTAAGGTGCAGTAAGGTGTCGCCCAGCAGATTAATTTCCAATATCTCGCTGCCGTAGCTGGTAGGCTCGTCATTACGGCCTAAAATAGAAAGCAAAGTATTATCTTTTGTAAAGTTAATTACCTTAAAGCCAACCCTATCTATCATGTGGTACCACCTGATGTTTCCCCACGAATCAACCAAATAGGCTATACCGGGTGCATAGCGTTTATTGATGAGCATCAGGCCATCATTAAACTCAGCAGGCAGTGTTGTTTTTTCGGCGGTTTTTGCCTTAAACTGATCCTGCAGAAAAAGCGGTAACTGGTGCGATTTAAAATCGTAAGTTTTACTTACTTTCTCGACGCCATTTTGCAGAGTGACGATGTTATAAAAGTATTTGGTATCGGGCGCGATATTGGTAAGTACAAACGAATGTTTAGTATTAGCTTTTGATACCGGAGTATAAAACCCGATACTTTTAGGCACATCGGCCCAGTATTTTACGCGTATATCTACAGCTTTTGAAGTTGTTACATCAACCTGGATCTTTAATTCGTTGTTATTATGCAAGCCAACATTTACCTGTTCAATAATTTGCCCGTTACCGCATCCGCTAAAAACGGCAGTACCTGTCAGCACGGCCATCATCAGCCAACACCTGGAAAAAAAACTATCTTTTATACTCATCGTACTAAATAAATGAAGAATATACGGCTTCTTAAACCGTATATTCTTTAAGCTGACAATCCCCGGGCTATTATTGCTGCCTGCCCGAGTTGTTCAAATTAGGGTTAATTGTAACCTGGTTAAGCGGATACGGGAAATACTGATCGCGCGGTAATTGAACGGTTTGTGTTTGACCGGTACGTTTCAGGTATGCATTTACAACCACATCATATTTACCAAAGCGCATTAAATCGGCCCTGCGTTTACCTTCATAATAAAGCTCCCAGCCACGTTCCTGCAATAGGGCGTCGCGGAAGGTAGCCTGGGTAAGCGAGGCGGCAACCAATTGCTTGGCGTGCGAACGCGCTTTAACCTGGTTTACCAGCCCAACGGCCTCGGTTGTTGGCCCACCTAACTCATTCAATGCCTCTGCCCTGCTTAATAATACATCGGCATAACGTAAAATATCAACACTATGGCCATCATAGTAGGTATTTGCGCCATTAGGGTCAGCGTATTTCATGGTTGCAACATCGGGCATATATAAAACGCCCGCGGGAGGCGTAGCACCCAAAGTTGGCGCTTCTTTGTGGGTTAATCCATCAACGCCTTCATATTGGGTAAAGAACATTTTTTTACGGTCGTCTTCATCGCCATAGCTGTTATAAAAATCCCAGGTTACGGCGTAGTACTGCCACCTGTCGGTAAGTACCGGGTGGTTAAGCGGACCAAAGTGGTTTAATAGCTCGGTTCCGTTAACATTGGCATCGCTCAGCACCGAAAATATGTTTTCTGAACACCATTTATTGTCTTCCTTAAACAAACCCGAATAGCTGGGATACAACTGGTATATGTTTAAATCCATTACCTGCCTGGTTAAGTCGGCAGCTTTTTGCCATTGTTTTTCGCGCAGGTATAGCTTGGCCAATAATGTCATGGCGGCACCTTTGGTAGCACGGCCAACATCATTGGTTGAATAATATTTGTTACCGGCATAATTTGCGGGCAAAGTGCTTATGGCAGCTTGTAAATCTGCTATCAGCAGCGCATCAATAGTGGCTACAGGCGTAACCGGCGGCTGGCTGGTGTATTTGGGGTTAGCAACATCTTTCTCGGTAACCAAAACCACAGGTCCCCAGGCATCGGTAAGGTCAAGGTACGCTACTGCGCGTAAAAATTTAATCTCGGACAGAAACTGGCTTTTAGCATCATCGCCAATGGTAGTCATCGCCGAAAGGTTATAGATGGCGTTGTTAGCATCGGCAATAAGTTTATAAATCTGTTTCCAATCCTCGGCTAATAAACCGTTTGCCGAGTTCCATTGAACAAGCGAAAGCTGACCAGGGTCGCCGCTGTAGCTACAGTGGCCAACATCGGTGGTTAAATCCGTAAGGGCAAAGTGCCTTACTGTCCAATAGTCAAAGTTATCGCCAACAGCCGGGCCTTTTAAACGTGCGTAAACCGCGTTTACAGCCGCTACCGCATCAGATTGGGTACGAAACGCATTGGTGCTGGTTAAGCTGCTGTATACCTTAGGATCGAGGTTTTTATTACAGGAGAACTGCAAACAAACCGCCGCTATGATTAGGGAAATACTATATTTTTTCATTTGCTTTAATTTTATGTTGATCCGTTGAGGGATGATTTATATTGATTAATGAACAGACACTTTAATACCAAAAGCAAAAGTTCTGAAAGCCGGGAAGGAGTTAAAATCCAAACCGCCGGATGTGTTGCCGGTATGAACGTTCACCTCGGGGTCGGTTCCTTTATAGCCGGTTACGGTAACCAGGTTCTGCGCTTCGGCATACAGCCTTATTCCCTGCACAATTTTGATGTGCTGAAATAATGATGAAGGGAAGCTATAGCCCAACGAAACTGATTTTAAACGGGCGTAAGAAGCATTTTCAACAAAACGGGAGTTTACATAACCACCATAAGTGCTCAGGAAATAACCTTCGCGGGGGATATCTGTATTTTCGTTTTTACCGGCAACGAACCTGTTCAAAGCATCGGTGCTTGTGGTTGATTCCAGCACCAGCCTGTTCATGTTAAACAATTTGTACCCGAATGCACCCTGGATAAAAATGTTCAGGTCGAAACCTTTGTAATGAAAATCGTTACCAAAACCCATGCTGTAGTGAGGATTTGAGTTACCCAGGTATTTCTGATCGGCCGGTGTTATTACGCCATCGCCGTTTACATCTACATATTTAGGATCGCCTGCTTTTGAATTTGGCTGCGGCGAGTAGGTTTCGCCGGTTTTAAGTACACCTGCATAAACATAGCCATATAACATGCCTAATTCCTGCCCTACTTCCAGCCTCGAAAATTCCCGGCCGGATACTGTACCGCTCGGGTTAGCAGTATTGCTGCTGATGGTTTTTATGCCGCCCAGGTCTAACGCTTTTTGCTTATTGTATGAGATGTTAAAACTGCTGTTCCATGAAAAACTATTAGATCGGATGTTGTTGGTATTGATACCAAGTTCGATGCCCCTGTTTTCGATAGCCCCGCCATTTACCAGTTGGGTACTAAAGCCCCACCATTGGCCAATTGGGATATTGATTAACAGGTCTGAAGTTTTTTTACGATAAACATCGATGGTGGCGTTAATACGGCCATCGGCAAAGCCCATGTCTAAACCAGCATCTAACTGGGCTGTACTTTCCCATTTTAAGTTAGGGTTTGATAAGCTGGAAGGCTCTATACCTACCTGCAAAGCGCCGCCCGGGCTAAGCACCGTGCTGTAGTTGCCAAATGTACTCAGGTATTGATAGTTGTTGATCCTATCGTTACCGGTAACACCGTAGCTAACCCGCAGTTTTAAGCTCGAGAATGTATTCAGGTTTTTTATAAAATCTTCATCTTCAAGCTTGTATGCCAAAGCACCTGAAGGAAAGATACCATGCCTGAAATTGCTGCCAAATTTTGATGAAGCATCGTCCCTTAAGGTAAAGGTTGCCAGTATTTTATCTTTATAAGCATAGTTTAACCTGCCGTAATAATCGGTTAGCGACGATTCTGACTTACTGCTTCCGTAAGCGCTGTACCCGTTATTGGAATAAGCTGTGGAGCCCGCGCTTAAATTATAATACAAAAACACATCCGTAGGGAAGCCTTTGGCACCTGCATTTAATAACTCACTTACATCGCGCTGATTGGAATTACCTACCAATAAAGTAAACGCGTGATCCTTAAAGTTGTATTTATAGGTCAAATAGTTTTCAACCAACCACCTGAAAGCTGTCGACATTTGCTCGGAGGCTATACCGCCATTTGCTTTGCCCGCAACCAAAGTTCTCGGCGTATACTGGCCTGCGGTAACCTGGCTATACTCGCTGCCTGCGCCCAGGTGATAGGTTAAGCCTTTAAATAAAGTATAATCTAAGGAAACGTTACCATTTATCAGCTTGCTGCCACTTTTGTTGGTTGGCTCCAACAGCGATGCAAGGGCGTTGTTTTTACCCTGGTACACGTAATAACTGCCATCGGCATTGTAAACCGGGATGTTGGGCTGCGCGGTTAATAAGCTAAACAACGGTGCGGTAATATCACCCGAGTATGATTGCAAAGTTGAATTTGAGCTTGCGCCATAAAAGTTAGCACCCAATTTCAGGTTTTCGTTTAAGGTTTTCTCGGCGCCTATCCTGGCAGTATATCTTTCCAGGCTGGTGTTTTTTAATACGCCCAATTGTTTCAGGTAATTGCCGGATACATAAATTTTTGAGTCCTTATCGGCGCTGCTGATACTCAGGTTGCGGTTTTGAACGGTTGCATTCTGTGTTGCAGCTTTTAACCAGTTGGTATTGGCCAGCGGAAAGTTTGAAGGGAATATGGCCGGTTTGCCATCTTCAATAGCCGTAGCATTTTGAATATCGGTGTACTGCTGTCCGTTTAATAAAGAGGGATGATAAGTTAAATACTGGTAACCATTTGAAACATCGGCATCAACGGCAACTTTACCAATTTTTCCTTTTTTGGTAGTGATCAAAACAACACCATTACCACCACGCGAACCGTAGATTGCAGTTGCCGACGCATCCTTCAGGATCTGGATATCATCAATGTCATTTGGGTTAATCTGGTTGCCGTTATCGGTAATAAAACCATCAACTACATATAATGGCGAGTTGCTGGTATTAATAGAGTTACCGCCGCGTATGGTAATAGATATAGTACCGCCCGGTGCAAAGCTTGATTGTTGTACCTGCACACCGGCTGCTTTACCCTGTATGGCCTGGCCCAGATTTGATGTTGTCCCCCCTAAGTTAAGGTCATCGGCTTTTACCGAGCTTACAGAACCGGTAAGGTCGCTTTTTTTAACCGAGCCGTAACCTACAACTACCACCTCATTCAGTTTGTTAAGGTCTTCCTGCAGGGTTACGTTTATTGTTCCGCTGGCGGTAACTTCCTGAGTTTTGTACCCTATATAGGATATAATTAAAATGTTGGAGCTGCCTTTAAGGGTAATTTTAAATTTCCCGCCCAGGTCTGTCGATGTGGTGTTTTTAACGCCCTTTTCGCTAATTGTTGCGCCAATGATAGGTCCGTCTTTATCTTTTACGCTACCTGTAATAACAGTTTGTGCGCTGGCCAGTACAGGCAGCAATACAAACAGGTAACAGCATATCATTTTAACAAGGGCGCCATAAAGCTTCTTTTTTAAAAGATTGCTTTGTGTGAAGCCCGGATCAGGATGTGTGTAAATTTTAATCATACATTTTGGTGTTAGTATTAATTAATTGTTGTTGGTTTTGAATAGTTTCTGTTGGTTTTTCAATATTGGAAATTAGATATACAGGCTTGAAAAAGCCTGTTTTAACACAGCGCAAACGTTTGCTTAACACCAACTTTAACTACGCAAACGTTTGATAAATAGCAAATTGCAGCTATGCAACAAAGCAAAGCACACAGATTTGCAATGTTTTAAGCCCTTTTTACCAAATGATTTTACCGGATTCTTCCGAAAACTTCCTGTTTTGGACGAGTGGCGATTTTTTTTGATTTTGAGGAGAATGAAGTATTGAGCCCAGCTGCCAGGTTCCGGCCCCAACCGGGCAAAAAAAAATGTCATTGCCTGGTTAAGCAATGACATCATATGATTGAAGAAAAGACTTATAAACTACTTAAAAGCCGCTGTCGTCAAGCGCGAAACTGTTTTTCCTGTCTTTCCATTTGCCTTTTGTAAAGTCGGGAAAAGCTACGCTTGCATTGCCTTCTTTAAGCGATTTGGTTGATAATGGCGTAATAACGCTCATGGTAACAGAATCATAAACATCAATAGGCGTTTGGCGTTTGTTTTTTACCGATTCGATAAAGGCGTTAAACACAAACCAGTCCATGCCACCGTGGCCGGCACCCTGGGCAAGTTTTTCGTACTTTTTCCATAGCGGGTGGTCGTATTTATCAAACCATTGCTGTGCCGGCTCCCACGAATCATCTTCTTTTGATTTATGGTCGATATAAACGCTTTTGTTTACATCCATCCATAGCCCTTTGGTGCCCTGTACGCGGAAACCTAAAGAATACGGACGCGGCAAATGTGTATCGTGGCTTAACAACACGGTTTCGCCATTGGCGCAATTGATCATGGTGGTGGTTACGTCGCCATTTTTATAGTTAATTTTGGCGTTGGGATGGCCTGGCGATAATTCTTCGATATAAGCGCCCAAACCGCGTGCCTTTGAGCTAAAAGATACCAGGTTGGTAAACCGGTTTCCCGCGTTAATGTTAGCATAATGCATGCAAGGGCCTGCACCATGGGTTGGGTAAATGTCGCCATCCACATCAATATTAAACTGGGTGCGCCATTGGGCTTCGCTTAAGGCTTTAGCACCATATTCTACGCCTCTGTTACCGTAGCTGCCTTTGCCATCGTTAAACAGTACCGGCCTTAAATTGTGCTGGTAACCACCTTCCAGGTGGATGATCTCGCCAAAAAGGTCCTGCCGCGCCATATTAAGCGCTGCCATTACATCCCGGCGGTAACAAACATTCTCAAGCGTCATATAGGGCATACCTGTTTTTTCGGAGGTGTGCACAATGTCCCAATGTTCGTCTACTGTTAAACCGGCAATAACCTCGCAGCCCACATATTTACCGGCTTTCATGGCATCAATAGCCTGCGGATGATGAAACTGCCATGGTGTAGCTATGATCACCGCGTCAATATCCTTACGGTCTAAAAGTTTTTTGTAGGCATCCAGTCCACCTGTGTATTCCGTTACCGGGGCGTGGCCCTTTTTGGCTACGTATTCGCGGCAAATTTTTAGCGAATGCTCCTGGGTATCACAAATGGCTACCACTTCTACGTCATCGCGCAGCAAACCTTCGGCAATGTGGCTCATGCCGCGGGCGCCAACACCAATGTACCCCAGCCTTACTTTGGCCTGTGCAGATGCAAACAAACTACCAGACGGCAGTATACTGAAGCCTGCCGCGGCAATAGCGCCGGTTTTTATAAATTCTCTTCTTTCCATTTTATAAGTTATATATCAGTTTTATTTAACAGGTAATGTGAATAAGAATCAAGAGATAAGAATCAAGAAATAAGATAAGCGCACCAGGCTTGAGCATAAAAAACATCACGTCCTGAATTCTTTCTTCCTTGAAACTGATCGTAGATTTGCTTTTTTTCTTGATTCTAATCTCTTGACTCTTTACTTAACAGGTAATATGAATCAAGAGCAAAGAATCAAGAAATAAGATAAGCGCACATACCTTAAGCACAAAAATATCACGTCCTGAACTCTTTCTTCCTTCAAAATTGATAGCGTCGTTTTTTTTTCTTGATTCTTGACTCTAATCTCTTGATTCTCTATTTAACAGGTAAATTATTAATATCAATAACAGGCTTTACACTTACGGGTGCCCTGGTGAAAGGCGTGTTTAATTTTATAAAACCATCAAAAAAACCACCGTTTTGCAGGTAAAATTTATCTCCTTCAACGCCACCTGCATAATCTTTCCGGTAGTTGGCTTTGGCGGTTGCATCGCCGGTGTATACAGCCCCGGTAAGTTGTTGCCAGTTGTTTTCGCTATCGCCTATCCATTGATTAGTAAACAGGGCTTTGCGGGTTTTATCGCCGTTTTCGGGCTCAAAATTCTCAACAAAAGAATAAAGGCTGGTGAGGTAGGTGGCTTTTTGCGGCCTGTTAAAACTGGCCACCAGGAACCATTTACCCGCGGCAACATCTTCAAAATAAGCGGTAAACGTTGTCGAATTTTTAGCAACATCAGGTTCGGCCCTCAACAAAAAGGCATAGGCTTTCCCAGCCTCCCATGGGTAATGCATATAACTTTGCCCGCCCGATCCTTCGTTACCAAATTCGCCAATGTGTACACCAGCACCACCTTTTATCAATTTAATACGCATACTGTCGGGTATACTTTTAGGGTCTTCGGTATTAAACGGGCTCCATACAGAAAACAACACCCGGCGTTCGGTGGTTGAATTTACCTGCATGCCAAAATATCCCTGGCCAAAGCCATCTGCCATAAAATAGGACCCGACAACGTCCTGCCCTTTAGGAACAATTATCTGGTTGTAAAACCATTTCACTTTTGTTTTTTTCTCATCGGGCACCGCAAACCTCAGGTGCACCGATGGCCCCCTCCTGCCGAAGTGGAACGAACTGCCTTGTTTTACATAAGCTATATCGGCATCGGGCTGTTTGGTTTGGATAATCAAGTCGCTTATATCAGCATAAACAGCGCCGGTTTTACTCATGCCCTTCAGTTCAATTTTAACATGCCCGGAGTGTTTTAGATGGATAGTCCCCATCTCAATGGTATCAAAAGCCCGGTTGCTTACCTTTTTAAATATATAATTTTCGCCTGCTTTTATCCCGATCTTACTTTCGCCCTGTGGCACCCGCAGCCTTAAGGATACTTTAATATCCTGCGCAACCGACACCCTGAAATAGATATTAGCGGTTGATTTAGGATTTTTCCAATTCACCAGGCCTTCATCAGTAATGGTATCGGGCGCGTTTACCCAGGCATTGCCACCTAAGGGGATCACCTGTTTTAACGCGGGCGCTTGTGAATTTGTACCCTGCGCCACCGAAATGGCAGCGGTAAATACACTTAGTAAAAAAGAAAGATAACAGAACGTTGTTTTTTTCATATGTGGTTATCAATGGAATACCACCGGGTATCCTTTTATAAATGTACTGGCATTTAGGCCATTGGTAAAAAATAAGATCCTGTATCTCAACGCAAACGTTTGAAAACTGGCCATTTTTATCATTTAAATGGCATCAGTTGTAAATTCAAAAATTGTTTTACTGCTGAAAGTTTCCCCAGGCTTTAATACTGTTGTCGGGAAGTGCGCATGGTTTGGCGCATCGGGGTAGTGCTGGGTTTCCAGGCAAAAACCGCTTCTGCGCATATACTTAGCCCCGTTTTTACCCGGAGAATTATCATCAATAAAGTTGCCGGTATACAAATGCACCGATGGTTCGGTTGTATAAACATGAAGCACTCTGCCGCTTTGCGGTTCGGTTACAGTGGCAGCCATAACTAAATCGGCCGAGGCTTGTTGTTTAATTACAAAGGAATTGTCGTAGCCCTGGCCCTGTTTCAGCTCCTCATTTTCGGCATCAATCCTTTTGCCTATGGCTGTGGGTTGGGTAAAATCAAAAGGGGTATTTTCAACAGTTGCCAAATGGCCTACAGGCACGTGCATCTTGTTTACCGGTAAATAGTGTTTTAAAGGCATCATTAACTCATGATTTAAAATTGACGAGCCCGCCAATCCCGAGAGGTTAAAATAAGCATGCTGGGTAAGGTTAAGCAACGTGGTATTGCTTGTTTTGGCTTCAAAAGCCACCTCCAATTCATTTTTATTGTTCAATGTATAAGTAACTATTGTAGTCAGTTCGCCCGGGAAACCTTCTTCCCCATCGGGGCTGATATACCTGAGCACTACACCAATTTTGTCTTTTTGAACAAAATGATTTGCCTCCCATACTTTTTTATTAAAACCAACTGCGCCGCCATGATGGTGAAAGCCGCCGGGCTTAACAGTAAGCTGGTGTTGCACACCATCAAGCGTTATCAGGCCGCCGGCTATGCGGTTTGCAAAACGGCCTACTACAGCGCCGGTGTAATAAGGATCGTTCACGTATCCTTCTATATTATCATAACCTAAAACAACATCGGCCATAGTGCCATCCCTGTCGACAGTTATAATGGCCTGGATAGCTGCACCATAATTGGTAACAGATACCAGCATCCCGTTTTTATTACGCAATTGATAAAGCGCAACATCCTGACCATTGGCTGTGCCCCAGTTTTTTACTGTTATTGCATTGCTGCCCATATTTAAAGCTGATAAAGATTTTAAATTAGCAAATTGTAATAAACTTTTCTTGCTGTGATGAAATTAGTTATTAAGCATCTGAAAATACGTTACCGGGCGCCGAAAACAACACGCAAACGTTTGCAATAGCCGCCAAACGGGCAATAATTTGATAATAATCTGCTAACTTTAATTTTATTTCAAGCACATCAAAAGGATAATGCAATCAAAGCCAACTACTATAAAAGAGATAGCCCAGTTGCTGGGCATCTCGGTTTCTACAGTTTCAAGGGCCTTGCATGATCATCCCAGTATTGGCCTGAGTACCAGGGCAAAAGTTAAAAAACTGGCAGCAGAACTGAACTACGAACCCAATCAAACCGCCATTTTTTTACAGAAGGGAAAAACCCACACCATCGGCGTTATTTTGCCCGAACTTTCTGAAGCCTTTTTTTCATCGGCCATTAGCGCCATTGAAGATACCGCTTATAAAAAGAATTATACGGTACTGCTTGCACAATCACATGATGATGAGCAGAAAGAAAAGGAACTGGTAGAGAAAATGAAAAATCACCGGGTAGATGGGCTGTTGGTATCGGTAGGCAAAAACACTTCGTCTTTTCAGCATTTTGAGAACCTAAAAAAGTATAGCATCCCTGTAGTTTATTTTGACAGGATACCCAATATTGCCAACATCCACTACGTGGCCTGTAATATGGAAATTGGCACCATCGAGGCAGTTAGCTTCCTGTTAAAAAAAGGGCACCGCGCCATAGGCATGATCAATGGCCCCCAAACCATGGTAGCCACCGGTGAGCGGAAAGAAGGCTATATTAAAGCCATGACTAAAAACCGCCTGAAATTTGACCCATCGCTTATTGTATCCTGCGATTTAACGGAGGAAGGCACAAAAAAAGCTTTCGACGAATTGCTGGCCAACAAAAGGAAACCCACAGCCGTGGTTACGTTTAACGATTATGTAGCTTTATTTGCCATTAAACACGCACAACAGCTAAACATCAGGATAAATAAAGACCTTGAATTTGTAAGCTACGCCAATTTACCGTTGATTAATTACATGGAAAACATCCCGGCAGCGTCTGTTGAACAGTTCCCTTATCTGCAGGGGCAAAAAGCTGCTGATATCCTGATGGATCTGCTGCATCACCAGGATAAGGGCAGTAATGAACAAAGCGCCTACTATAAAATCATTATAGAATCGCAACTGATCGAGAATAAAAAATAAATTAAAAACGGTCAAACGTTTGCGTGGCAGTTTCATCAACTGTTTAAGTATGTTTGATGTGTTAACCGGATATAATATGTTTGATGATATACTGATAAGCTTTGGATTAAACGTTGCCGACTATGATGTGCAGCCTTTTGGTTCGGGTTTAATAAACCATACTTATAAGCTTAAAGGCCATAGCCATGCCTATATCCTGCAGCAAATTAATACTTCGGTTTTTAAAAACCCCGATTATATAGCCAATAACCTGGAGTTGGTAAAAATATACCTAAATAAACTTAACCCTGGTTATCTTTTTGTTGCACCCTTAAAAACCATTGATGACCACTTTATGGTAAAATCATCTGATGGGAAATTTTACAGGCTATTTCCTTTTATTGGTGGATCGCATACGGTTAATTTTTTACAGGATAAGCAGGAAGCTTTTGAGGCAGCCGTTCAATTTGGCCGGTTTACGCGCCTGTTGAATGATTTTGATATCGGCCGGCTGCAGTACACGCTATCGGATTTTCATAACCTTAAGCTCCGGTTCGACCAGTTTAAAACAGCATCTAAAAACGCGTTGCCTGTTAAGTTGGCAGAAGCTGCAACCGAGATCAAGGAAGTTTACAATCAATACCAAATATTGCAGACCTACAATCAACTGATATCCAATACCGAAATTCCTTTACGCGCCATTCATCACGATACCAAAATTAACAACGTATTGTTTGACAGCCAAAACCATGCACTTTGTTTGGTAGACCTGGATACCGTTATGCCCGGTTACTATTTAAGCGATGTGGGCGATATGATGCGTACTTACTTGTCTCCTGCCAATGAAGAAGAAACTAACCTGGATAAGATACATATCCGTGAAGATTTTTTCCGCGCCATATACAAAGGTTACATGAGCGAAATGGGCAACATTCTTACGGAAGCTGAAAAACAGTTATTCATTTTTTCGGGCAAACTGATGATTTACATGCAGGCCCTGCGCTTTTTAACCGATTTTTTAAACAACGACAGCTACTACGGCGCACAGTATCCGGGCCATAATTTGGTACGGGCAAAAAACCAGTTCAAATTACTTGCTGAATACACTAAAGCCGAGCCATCATTTAAACTCCTGATATCAAGTGTTAACCGGGAGTTTTTAACGGCAGAAAAGCAAAGTAATTAATATTTCAGCTGAAAGCTGAAACCATGTTTAACCACGAGGTGAAACCTCGCGATGGCGAGAATTTAGTTGATGGAATGATATTTTATGATGTGAAGTACCTCAAAAAAAATAAATACACCAACGAATACGGATAATGCATAAATTCCAAATCCCCATATTTTTTGAGCATTCGTTTTACCTATAAACTTCTTTTTGTTTATTAGATAGATAATAAACGCACATATTAAAACAAATACTAAAATCATGATATGAAGGGTTAAGAGTTAAAACAGTAGTTAATTGGCTTAAATATATCAATAGGTTGAATTTTAATCTTCCAATTTTATCACATCTCCAGTTGAAACCGTGGTAGCTTTATTTAACTATTTATCGCCTGCCAACCTGGCAAATAACGCTGTCACTTTCATATTACGCAGTTCGTTTTCCTCCCGGATGGCCGATGGGTTCAGGAAATCTTTATTCAATTGTTCAAACCTTTCATCCAGGTTTTTTGAGGTAGCCAACAGTTGCTTTAACGCAGCAATTACCGCGGGCTTTTGCGCATTATTAAACGACGCCTCGTTTACCTGCTTTTCAATAGCCTGGTAGGTGAGGTAATACACCCTGGTATCGGCCATTAATTTAAAATGTTCAAACTCCTGCAGGTTTTTTGTTGGCTTTAGGGCGTACAGCTTTTGGCGGGCTATGGTGCAACTATCCAGCAATTGCTTAACTGATAATGGTGCGGGCGATTTTACCTCGCCCTGTTGTATTTCATAAGGTGTTGTTTTAAGTGCTTCCCAAAATGATATGACCCTGGCCTTATCAAACCCGAACTGGTTTTGGCCGTAGTTGTATACAAAGTTGGTGATATTTAAAGGCTGGTTAGTTTTTACTGCTTCGAAATATGCGGCTATAGACATATTGAACCCCGACAAGGGGTACACGTGCCTGATGGCATATAGTTCGGCCATATCCGCTTCTGATTCATACACTGCCGAGTATTGGCCGGATGTTGACCACGACGTCATGATCATCCCTTTATAGCCCAGCTTGCTTGCAGCCGGGATAAAATTGCTGATATTTTTCAGGTGTTTTTCCCACAGGGTGAGGTTATAATTATCCGGGCTCGAACGGATTGCCGGCGATCCCCAGATTTCGAAACCGCTTTCCATCAGCTTTTGGTGGTTGCCAAAGTAGCTCATATCCCAGCCGTAGTTCCAATCTACAAAAACGGTTTCTTTGGGCAGCGATTTAATAGCCTCAGGATATTTTAGCGCGATATCGGCCCAAAGTACGGGGCGTTTACCCAGTTTAATCACGATTTCGCACAACATTTTAATGTAATCGGTATATAGTTTGGATTTACCTTCCTTTTCGGCTTTGGCCTTACATTTGGCATCGCGCCCCAGCAGGTAGGTTTCATCGCCGCCAATGTGGATATATTTAGAGGTATGCGTGGCGGCAAGTTCGGTATATAAATCGGTAAAAAGGGCTTTATCCCCATCCGTTTCTAACGGACACACCTGTGATACATCTTTTTGATCTTCCCGCAGGTTTTTATAGCGTTGATGCCGTAAAATGTATTCTACATGGCCAAAACTTTGTTGCAGCGGTATCACATCAATACCCAGGCTGTCGCAGTAACGAATAAAGCTTTTGATTTCCTGCTTGCTGTACGCGTAACGGTTGGGTATTAAGGGGTGTTTTTCGAATGGATAGGTACCCTCCCACTCCATCACCAGCGTGTTCATCCCGTTTTGGCTTAGTTTTAATGCAAAAGCTTTAAGCGCCGGGATGGTCATTACCTGGATGCGCAGATCGAGATGGAAACCCCGCACTGCAAAAGGCGATTTTGTCTGCTGCGCGATAACGGCGTTTAAACTAAATATTAGTAATAAAGCGGGTAATAATTTTTTCATAGAATGCCTTTTTAGGGGAACTTAATTTTATTTGTGCTATCAACTATCTATAGCGGGGCGGACGTTTTTTAATTCCCTCCTTGGGGAGTTATCGTGTGTACACATCTCTCTAAATAAAGAAAATTGTCATTTCGATAGAGCATGCGTGGGGTGGTGCGGGAGAGCGAAAGAGAAATCTTTAACGATTTGCATCGCACCAAACAAGTTTGAAAGCATGGCGTATAAGATTTCTCCTCACCCCACTGCTCAGACCCACCTCTGATTCGTTCGAAATGACAACTTTTTTGTTTAGTGATGGCTACTAAAGATCGGTAAACACAGTACCTTCCCCAGGGAAGGAATCGCACGCACCTGTACTTTTCTGTTTCTTCCTAACACCTATGATCCCAACTCTACCTTATCCACACCTATCTTCAAATCCAAATCCCTATTAATCCCCTTAAATATATACACTGCTTTTATCATCAACAAATAATACAGCATCCGGGTGTCTGCGCAATATTGTTGAAGGATATTTTTCTGATACTGTTGCATTCAACGTATGCTTAACCGCGTCTGCCTTTTTTTCGCCTGGCACAATGGTGAATGCAAATGGAGTGTTTACCAATGCGGGGATAGTGAGCGTTAAGGCATGGGTGGGCACATCTTCTATCCTGGCAAAACAGCCATCATTTACCTGCTGCACGCGGCAGGCATTGTCCAGATCGACAATTTTAACCAACAGCGGATCGTTAAAATCGGCCACATGCGGGTCATTAAAAGCAAGGTGCGTGTTTTCGCCGATGCCTAAACAAACAATGTCTGGTGGGAATTGGTTTAGCAAGTCTGCGTAACGCAGGCACTCCTGCTCCGCACCGGCGGCGTTGCCATTAAGATAATGTACCGCCTTAAAAGGCACTTTGCCAAACAACCGTTCTTTTAAAAAATTGCCAAAACCTTGTGGTGCGTCCGCATCCAGGTTAAGGTACTCATCCATGTGAAAAGCCCTGATCCTTGTCCAATCGATGTCCCTTTTCAGCAATTCATCCAAAAACTCATTTTGCGACGGGGCTGCCGCGAAAATGATATTAACGAATTGCTTTGCTTTTAGCAGTCCATTGATTTTTCTGCCACGGCATTTGCCGCCGCTATGCCCATGAGGTGCCGGCTGCCCGATACTTCAACTTTCAATTGATCTTTTATAAGTTCTTTCATTACACGGTTAAACAAAAAGGTTGGCGCTATGGCGCATTGTATGAGTTGTTCGATTTAAATTAGTTTCTACATAACTCTCTTCCAAGGGCCATCGGCCTGACACATATTGTAGCCATGGGTTTCAACCCATGGATGATTGGCCAACGGACAACAAGAGTGCCATCGGCACGGCCCATATTTTGATGTAAATTCATTATCTTTAATTGATTCAAACAATATATCTACATTGATAATATGTATCGAACCTATGGCTCTCAATCGTTTTTTTCGATTTTTTCCACGGGTTAAAACCCGTGGCTACAAAATTGGCCGAGGCTACGCTTCTGATTCCTGTTGAACAAGTCTCCATATGTCAACAAAATATATCTTCAGAAACTAACCGCCCCCCCCCATCTGTGCTACCCACCAAACCGTCACATAACCCAAAGGTTCCACACCTCAAATTTGAATATCTGCCATCATATCAATCTTTCTGTGGCACACTCGTCATTTTAAATTCCAATGTTCCACCGTGGCTTATCTGCTCATGCGATATCATGTGGTTTTTTATGGGCTGGCCATCAAACGTAACTGCCTTCACGTATTTGTTTTGTGCCGATAGATCGGTGGCTTTAATAACCAGCTTATTGCCATTTTGCAGGCTTAGGGCAATATACGGGAATTGAGGAGCGCCTATGCTGTACATACCCGATGCCGGGGTTACCGGATAAAAACCCATGGTGCTAAAAATATACCATGCCGATGTTTGGCCGCAATCATCGTTGCCGTTGATGCCTACCGGGGCGTTGCGGTAATTTTGCCAGCCCACGTTTTGCCTTACCAGTTCCTGGGTTTTCCAGGGCATACCGCAATAGTTAAACAGGTATATGTAGTGGTGCCCGGGCTCATTATCGGCCCTGTAATGGCCATCGGTAAAGTTATGGGATAGTTTATCGGCAAAAGCTTTTTCGCCGCCCATAAGGGCTATCATGCCCGGTACGTCCTGCATGGCGCCAAAGGTATAGGTCCACTTGGTGCCTTCGGTAAAGCCGCTATCCGGCTTGGCCGACCATTGTCCGTTGGCGTTGCGCGGCGCCATAAAGCCAGTAGTGCTGTTATATACATTTTTATAATTCTGGCTCCAGGCCATCAGCTGTTTGTAGTCATCATCCTTACCCAGTGCTTTGGCCACCTGGGCCACGCAATAGTCGTCAATCCCATACTCAATAGTGCGCGAAACCGATTCACGGGTTTTATCAACCGGAACATAGCCCAGTTTATGGTAGTTGGTAAGGCCGCCGCGGGCTTCAAAGCTTGTCCACAAATCGCGGTCGCCCCATTTTTTTTGTGTATCACCGTCGGGAGCCGTAAAAGCATCTTTATGCATGGCTTCATAAGCCAGTTTGGTACTATATCCGCGAAAACCTTTTACATAGGCATCGGCCACCACCGCATCGGCATGGGTGCTTATCATAATATTGGTATAGGTTGGGTTTGGCCACATGGGCATCCAGCCGCCCTCCTGGTACATTTGCAATAACGATTTCACCATACCGTTCACCCGCTCGGGCTGTGTCAAAATCAATAAAGGGTGCAAAGCCCGGAAAGTATCCCAAAGCGAATAATCATTATAAGAAACACCGCTATGTATTTTATCGTCAAACGCGCTGTAATACCTGCCATACTCCGAAAATTGCCTTGGGAACAACAAGGTATGGTAAAGGGCCGTATAGAATATAGTTTTCTGGCCTGCGGTGATCCCGTTTACCTGTATCACTTTTAATTGCTGTTGCCAGTTATCGCGGGTAGTTTTCACAACTTTGTCGAAATCCCAATCCGGAATTTCATTTTTCAGGTTGTGGCGGGCCTGGTCAATGCTGATAAACGAGGTGGCAACTGCTACTTTCACCTGGGTATTGGTTATCGTTTTAAAAGAAATAAATGCGCCCATGCGGGTGCCGAATTGTTCTTTACTGCCTTTTTTGATAACATTTTTATCCCAGGTGCCATATTTACGGATCTGTTTATCAAACTTTATAATAAAATAGCCCTTGAAGTTTTTAAGCTCCGGCCCTATCTGGGCCGATTGCCTGTCGGGATTGTAGCCGGTAATTTCGTTATTGATGGTATCAACATGAACGTAGCCCTTTAGCTTTTTAAGCCTTGGGGCATAATCGTTTGCCCAGTCCTTAAGCTGCGGGTTAAGGTTTATACCCTGGATAATAAGGTGAGCTTTATCCGCAGCCGGAAAAGTAAACCGGAACATGCCGCAGGTATTTGCCCCCGCTATTTCTGATTTGATGAAGGTTTTATTATCGGCTTTTAACTTAACCGAGTAGTAATATGGCTTTGCTATCTCGTCTTTATGATCGTAGCTTAGTTTTCGTTCGTTTGGCAATACACGCAGGTTACCAACCTGGGGCATAATAGATACATAACCATAATCGCCCATCCAAACGGTTGGCTGGTGAGTGGCCAGCAGGCCGATAACGGTTTTATCCTCATATTGATAACACATGCGGCCCATTTTACTTTCGCCGGTTTGGGCAACAAAGTTTGTCATGGCAAAGGGCACATTCACGCAAGGCATGGTGCCACCACCATCAAGGCCCTTTGCAAAACCGGTAATTGCTGTACCTATCAATGGGTTAACAAAGTCAACTTCGTCTTTTTGAGTTTTTGTAGTGTTTTGCTGGGCATTAATTGTTCCGCAGAGCAGTAAGCCGGCGGCCAGTAAACAGGCGCTATTTTTAAATTTAAGGTACGATGCAAAAATCATTTTTCAATAGGGTGTTTAGATGTATTTATAATTCGGCGACAGCAAATCTCTTATTTTAAAATCATTCCGGTTGAAAGTGGGAAACTTTTTTTCAATGATAAATTACATGTTTAAACATTTTAATTATTTTAATGTCTGGTCCAATTTTGCTTCTCACCACAAGAGCGGAGTGCTGGCAGGCCGGCAGATTTAAAGCTTACTATTCCCGATTTTCCATGATGCTTTTTAAATTTTATTTGAAAAAAATCTACATTTTATTTTTGTGTTAAAAAATGTACTATTTGTATCAATAAATAGCATATTTATTACAAAAAAGTTTGAATTAATTACCAATTTTTACCTGTTTTGTGCATGAAAAAAAGGCAATTTTGCCATATAAAAGGAAGCATGTAAATTTGTATTGTTTGCCTACAAAAAAGCAGTTTACCAAAGCAAAACGCCCCGGCGGGTAAAGGCCCAGGGCGTTGTATTTTGAATTTGAAGGTGACTATAGTTTTATCTTTTTTTCGCCTGCATCCACCCCTTTTATAAACTTAATAAGGCCGGTCATGTAGGTTTGCTGATCGTCATACATGCTCATGTGGCTGCCGTTGGGGCAATATAAATAACTGCCGTTTTGTACCAGCTGAGATACCTTTTCCATGTGTTTCGGGTCCATGGTATCATATTGACCGGCTATGCTTAGCGTTGGTACAGCTATTTTTGGTAAATCGGCCATCCTGTCCCATTTAACCAGTTTACCGGCAACGCCAAATTCGCTTGGTCCCTGCATGGTTACATATAATGATTCGTTCATTTTACCAAGCGCACGGTTTACAGGCTCGGGCCATTGGTCAAGCGGGATGCGGCAGATGTGTTTGGCGTAAAAATTTGGCAGCAGCAATTGCATATATTCCGGATTCTTAAAATCGCCTTTGGCCTCAATAGCCCTGATTTTTGCCAGCACTTTGGGGTCGAATTGCCTGGCTAATACGTCATTGGCATATTTACCATAATCGGGCACGCTCATCATCATATTTGAAATGATAAGGCCTTTCAGGTTTCGCTGATATTTTTGAGCGTACTCCATAGCCAGGATACCGCCCCACGAGTGGCCAAGCAGGTAAAAATTACTGCTATCAAGCTTTAAGGCCTGGCGTACCTGCTCTACCTCCTCAACATAACGGGGCAGGCTCCACATGGATGTGTCTTTAGGATTGTCAGAATTACCGCAACCCAGCTGATCATAATAAACCAGTTCGATGCCCTCGGCCGGCAAAAAACTTTCCATACACTCAAAGTACTCGTGCGTGGCACCAGGACCGCCGTTAAGCAGCAGCAATTTAATTTTAGGATTGTTGCCCAGTTTTTTTGTCCAAACGTGGAATTTGCCTTTGGGCGTATTGATGGTTACTATTTGAACGCCACCTGTTTTAACACCACTGGTGGTATCGCTAAAATAACTGCTTAAAGTAACATCGCCCGGCTGGGAAATTGGAGGTTGTTTACAGGCAGTTAGCCATGCAGCGGCGGCAATAAAAAGTACTGCAAAATATTTTTTCATCATAAAGTTTATGTTGTATAGCGATATAAAGCTAACTAATAAAACTCAAGCCAACAAAAAAGCCGCCGTTGCAAAGGCAGCTTTTAATTATTTATTAAAACGATTGATACCCTCTGGAAGTTTTCAGCATTATACTTTGGGCTTTAGCTTATAAATATTAATCTAAAAACTTCTTTTTCAATGTTTTCAGATCCTTATCTGTTAAACCAATCTGATTTTTAAGGTAATTATCTATACTGCCATATTGCGCTTTTATAGCAGTGAAAGTTGCGTCAAGATACGATTTCTTCACAGCAAGCACATCGTTAGCTACGCCTTCATTAATGTGCATGTACTTCACCATTTGGCCTGCCATTTTTTTATTTTCGGCAGCCCGGTAATAGTTTGAAGCTTCATAATCGTTTATAATGGTATCATATGGCACGCCAAGGCTATACAACAATAAAGCGGCACCAATGCCTGTGCGATCTTTACCTGCAGTGCAATGGAAAACCAGGCTTTTATCACCCGGCATACCCAACAGCTTGCCAAAAAATGGTTTATACCTATCGGCTAAATAGGTTGTATTGCTATAGTAAGTCTGCATTACAGAATCGCCGTTGGTTGTACCTTTAAGGCTTTGTAACATATTGCCCGCATTATCGCTGCCGGCCGGACATAAAATATAATCGGTATTAGGGTTTAGCCTGTCTGGTGCATTTTTTGATTCTTCGGTACCGCGCAAATCTACATCGTAAGCTACGTTGAGCTTGTTAAGTATAGCCAGGTCATCATCCGTTAGTTTGCTCATATCTGCGCTGCGGTAAACCTTGCCCCATTTTACATGGTGGCCGTCTTTGGTGGCATAGCCACCCAAATCGCGAAAGTTTACAGCACCTTTTAATTCAACTTTACGCTTAGCGCTATCGGCAACTTGCGCAGTAGCTGCACATGTAAAGCAAACAGCAGCAAATGATAATAAAATTATTCTTTTCATATCAGTTAAAATGTAAAAAACAGGGTACTCATAAATGAGCCCCTGTTTTTGATAATGTTTAGTTTAATTATTTAGTAAGCCATGTGTCTTTTGTAACATCATCGGTACCACCAAATTGGCTGCCTATTGATGTTTTATAATTAGCATTATTGGCATTAATTTCATCTAACGGGTATAGAAGACGACGAGGTATAATACCAACCTGACCGGCTACAGTACCATAACCTGTATTTGAAGGGCCTGTAGGAAATGCCGGAACACCGGTACGGCGATAATTGTAAAATGCTTCCCAACCTGAGTTACTAAACATTGCCACGTACTTCTGAGTTAAAATTTGTGTTAAAGCTGCAGCGCTGTTAGTAGTATTATAAGCAATGTTATTCAGGAATGTAGCATAATCTGTAGTTACAGATCCTAAAATTACACCGCCCACATCCGAAGTATTAACATTTTGATTTGCGGCAGCATTAAGTGTTAAACCAAAGTTTGCAAAGGATGCCGTAACACCTTTATTATACCAGGTTTGCGCATCAGTAGTTGATAATGTGCCAACCCAACCCCGATTGATGGCTTCGGCAATATTGAAACACATTTCCGGGTAGCCGATAAATATAAATGGTTCGGCATTATCACCTGTTTTAACTAAGTCGTAACGGAAACCGTTGTAATTTGAGAATGTACTTGAGAACAAAGTAGCAAGTGACGTGCCTGTAGGCGCTCCCTGGTAGCTTGAAAACGACGAGAACTTGGTTTTATCAACCGGGGTAGCTATCAAAAAGGTACGGGGATCAGCTGTAGAGGTTGTTATATCTAAAACGGGTTTACCAACAAATAAAAAGTTATTATAGTTATTACTACCGGAAGCAAAAATTGGATATAAGTTAACCGAGTTGAATTTGTAAACCATATTATCGCTGTTTGCTGTCATAATTGGGTATTTTGTTGGGTTACCCAAAATTGTTGCAAATTGCGTTTTAATATTTAAGTCCGCGTTATCATCAGCACGTTTACTTAAGCTAATCAACACACGCAAACGGTAAGTATTAATTAATTTTTGCCATTGCAGGTTGGTTAAGTTAAAGATATCGCCCCCGGGAGCAAAAGATGCATTTTGTGTGGCCGATGTTAAAATAGCATTGAAAGCGGTGTTTGCATCATCCAATAATTGCAACGCATTTTTATAAACATCATGCTGTGTATCAAAAACAGGGGTTGGATACTTTATAGGGTCGCCAGCCTGGCTCATCGGTATATCGCCAACGCGTTGTGATAACCATATGGCAGCGTAAGCACGAAAAAACTTAGCAACAGCAAGATATTTATTGTTTGCTCCAACTTGTTTTACTGATTGGTTTTCTAACTGGATAGCATATTTCAATATATCGTAAGCGTGCCCACTGTAGCTCCAGCTATATTCATTTGTACCCCAGTATTTGTCATAGTTGGATACCATAAACTGTGCGGCTTTATAAGCATTTTTATTGTAGGATGCATCCTGACCAAGAGGCATTTCCTCGGGGCGGATAAAGTTTGCAGTAAGGTGGTTTAATATCAATGATACGGGTACAGTAGACTCTGCACTTATAGCGTTGGGATTTGCCGACAGGTTCCCCTTTTGGCAACTGCTAATTGTGGCCGCTAACATTAATCCGGCAGCTACAATTTTTATATTTTTTGTCATGTGATTCATTTTATATTTAATCAGCTATGTGGTATTAGAATGATAAATTCAGGTTAAAGCCGTATTTGCGGGTGGTTGAACTTTGCAAACCGCTGTTGTTTTGAGTAGTACGGTCGCTTGAGTTGAAACCCGAAGCATATTGGTCGATATCGAAATCTTTACGCGCCGCGAAATACAACAGGTTGCGGCCAACCAATGAAAAAGTGAGGCTTTTGATAAACGTATTTTTCAACGCATTTTGCGGCAAAGTATAGCTTAAAGTAACCTCACGAAGTTTAGCAAAAGAGCGGCTGATCATCCAGGCCTCATCAATGGATTTAATGGTACCGTTAAGGTACGTTTGAACTAATATTGGCTTACTATTTGCACTAAAAGTTAACTGGTCCGGGTTTGAAATAACTCCATTCACAAACACAGGGGTACCTGAAGTGATAACAACGCCATTACCTAACTCGTTACCAACTAAGGCCGGTGTTGGCGCTTGTGTACCGGTTTTGGTCGATTGCCATTCTGCTAAACGGGCAGCACCTACCACACCTGATACAGTTGACAGATCTGTACCGCCCTGGCGTGCGGCATAGTAGTTATAGTCATAAATTTTTCCGCCAATACGGCCGTCAAACTGGAAGCTTAAACCGAAAGATTTATATGAAAATCTGTTAATGATACCGAAAGTATAGTCAGGATTAAGATAACCCAATGAACCGGTAGTTTGGGCGTTTGTACCAGAAGCGGTAAGCAAGGTACCATCAGCTTTGTAAACAACGTTACCACTACCGTCACGTAAATATTTGGTGCCGTAAACTTCATCTAATCTATCGCCGATTTTATAAACGTGATTACCCAACGCAAGTGTGGTAACCGATTTATCGTTATCCAGAACCGATGATAAAGTTTCTTTAAAAGTTGAGTAGTTTACGCCCAGATCCCAGTTAAAACCACCCGGCTTCCTAAAGATACCTAAGTTAGCAGCTATTTCAAAACCGGTACGTTTAGTAGTGATGGCGTTAACATTCACAGCAGAATAACCTGTTGATGGAGCAAGAGTATAAGGATAAATCTGCGGACCATTTTGGGTATCAAAATAAGTCGCATCAAAATTTAAGCGATTTTGGAACAAGCGTAAATCGGCACCATACTCCCACGACAAACGGTTAAAAGGTTTTAAAGCAGCATTAGCCAAAGTATTTGAATAGGCTACAGAAGCCGTGTTGTTATAGTAGCTGGCATAAGCAGCAGTATTTTGATTAGCATAGCTTGGGCCATCATAAGCTGTATACACATCTGTGCTGTAGCCTAAAAATGTGTTTGTAGAATAGCCTGTAACCTGGTTTAAAGCCGAAGTTATTGTAGATTGTGTTAAAGCACCTTTTACATCAGCAACAGAAGCGCGTAGTTTCAGGAACGATATAAAATCAGGCAGTTTAATATAATCTGATACAACGGTTGACAATGAAACCGATGGATAAAAGAATGTGTTTTTTGATTTTGGTAAAGTAGACAGGTTATCTACACGACCTGTTGTGTTAACGTTAAAATATTTATCGTAACCAAAGTCAAGCGAGTAGTAACCGCTATAAACCTGCATTTTTGAATCCCAGGTATACTCTAATGCCGGTAGCGATGAATTAGATAACACATACACGTTAGGCAACGCTAAGCCCCTGGTTGTACCATAAAAAGAGTTGTAAGTGAACGTACGTGAATTGGCACCTAATAAACCACCAACATTCCATTTACCAAACTTATGATTGTAATTTAAAGCAAAGTCGGTATTATTCTCAAATAACTGACGGTTATCTTCACGGTAATCACCATACCAGCCAAAGGCATAATCGGCAATAATACCAGTGTAGCTGTTTAAGTTAGCTGAGGAAGGAACCTGCTCTGTTTTTCTTTGAGTCCAGGTACTGATCTGCGAACGCAAACTTGCGTTAAAATCTTTGCTTATGGCGTAGTTTAATTTCAGGTAAGCATAGATGTCGGTTTTATCATGACCACGCAACCATTTTTTTGCTACAAACCATGGGTTATTCAAACGGCCATATTCCTGGGCATATTGCACAAGGTCGGGTACCCCCGTAGGGCCTTTGTAAATATCCTCTAAATCGCGAACATCGTAATCAGCCGAACCATATACTTTAAACATATAAATATAGCTGTTTGGTCCGTAAGTAACATCCGGCACATTAGGGCTGTATTGTTTGTTAAAGTTAATGTTACCGTCAACGGTCAGCTTAGAGTTGATATTGTAGCTGGCGCTAAGGTTAAAGTTATCTGAATTTAAAGCAGTATTTGGGAAAATACCTTTCTGGTAAAGGTGAGAATAAGAGAAACGGGTTGAATAGTTGGTCCCGCTGGCCGCAAAAGCGATATTGCTGGTGTTTGTATAACCCTGTTGTGCAAAGTTATCGTAGTTATTCTTACCTCTTGCAACCCAGGGTGTTGCTGTTCTTTTACCTGTTGCTGCATCATACGGGCTATCGAACTGGCGTAACAACTGACCTTCAAAACGCGGACCATATTCGCCCAAACGGTTGCCATTGTCATACAAAACATCGGCTTGCGGCGTGTAAAGCGCACTGCCCGAACCATCTTTAGCCTGGTATTCATAATGATAAGCATTACCACGGCCGTACTCTGTTTGTGCCTTTGGTACTGCTATCCATGAGCCATCCAAAACAGTGCTGCTGTTGAAATCAACCTGCCAGCCTTTTTTATCTTTTGAACCTTTTTTGGTGGTGATAATAATAGCACCGTTAATACCACGTGAACCATATAACGCGGCGGCGTTAGGACCCTTTAATACGGTATAAGTTTCAATGTCATCGGCACTGATGTTCCAAGTATCGGAGTTAATTGGCGAACCGTCAACTACGAATAATAAATCTTTACTACCACGTAAAACAATCTCCGGCCTGCCCAGCATCTCGGCATTGGCACCTATTGATAAGCCTGCAACCTTGCCTGCCAATGAGTTTATGGGGTTAGGATCACGGGCTTTAATCAGTTCCGAACCTTTAACTTCCTGAACGGCATAACCCAACCTTTTTACTTCCTTTTTAACACCGTAAGCAGTAACTACTACCTCTGATAAGGCTTTTGAATCGGTTTTTAGTTGTATCGACAAATTTAGGTCAGTACCAATTGTAACTTCCTGGGGAGCATAACCTAAAAATTTGAAGGTTAATACCTGGCCTTTTGCTGCACCAATTGTAAACCGGCCTTCCCCGCTTGTTAATGTACCTACCGCCGTGCCTTTTATCTGCACGCCAACTCCCGGAAAGGGTTGGTTATTTTCATCTAAAACTACGCCCCTAATTGTTACATTCTGAGCATACAAGTTACCGCACATAAATACCGAAGTAATTATAATAAGTAACCATCGAGAAACTTTGAGTAAATTTTTTTCCATTGCAAGATAATTTTTCCTGCAAAACTATTACCGGGCTGTTAAGCGATAATTCTTAGCATAACAATAAAAAATTAAGAAATCATGAAGAAAGTAATTTTTAAACGCCTAACATATCCAAGATGTTAAATTATGTTAAAATCATAACCTTAAGGAAAATTATATCTTATTGATTAACAACACCGACCATTCTGAATAATATAAATATATGCCGCAAATCGCCCATTAAAATGTCTTGATTGCCCCGCATTTACCACGTTGGTTTGCAGTTACATTTGCTTATTCAAATCAATTAAAACATCTATTATGAAAATCAGACAAAAGATCACCCCGTTTTTATGGTTCGACAATAATGCCGAGGAAGCCATCAATTTTTACATCGCAGTGTTCGAAGGATCAGCCGTTGGCGACCTTGCCCGGTACGGCGATGCAGGCCCGGGCAAAACAGGCAGACTAATGACGGGACATTTAGTTTAGCAGGGCAGCAGTTTATGGCACTTAATGGCGGTCCAATGTTTAAATTCAACGAGGCTATATCGTTGTTTGTTGACTGTAAAGACCAGGAAGAAGTAGATTACTTTTGGGAAAAACTTTCGGAAGGTGGCCAAAAATCTCGCTGCGGATGGCTGAAAGATAAATTTGGCCTGTCGTGGCAGATAGTGCCCGACACCCTGAGCAAGGTTTTATATGGAGCCGACCGTGAAGGCTCTGCAAGGGCTATGCAAGCGATGATGAAAATGGATAAGCTTATTGTTAAGGATTTACAGGATGCATACGATGGCAAGTAGCAAGGCCAGATAACCAGCTAATTTGGAAACACCTTGGCAGGTTTTATTATGCATAATTTTCGGGCGCATTGTAACAATTAAGTTGGCAAACCTCTTAAACCTGGCTTTATTTATTAAATTGCAGTTTAAATTAACTGACTGACTTATGAAACAACTGCTACTCTGCTTAGGGCTTGCTTTATGCTGTTCGCTCGCGGGCGCACAAACTGCCCCACCATCTGACGATGCAACCTACATCAAGGACAACTACACCAAGATGGAAAAGTACATTACCATGCGCGACGGTAAAAAACTTTTCACATCCATTTACCTGCCTAAAGATCAATCAAAAAAGTACCCCATCATGATGACGCGTACACCCTATACCGTTGCCCCTTATGGCGAAAACGAATACAGGCGCACGCTTGGTCAAAACATGTTGTTTGCCAGGGCAGGGTATATTTTTGTTTACCAGGATGTGCGTGGCCGGTGGATGAGTGAAGGCGACTATGTAGACGTACGCCCTATATTAGATAAGAAAAAGAGCAAAACCGATATTGACGAAAGCACCGATACTTATGATACCATTGACTGGCTGGTAAAAAACTTACCCAACAACAATGGCCGCGTTGGTATTGAAGGTATCTCCTACCCTGGCTTTTATTCCAGTGCCTCGTTGCCAAATGCACACCCTGCATTAAAGGCGGTATCGCCACAGGCCCCGGTTACCGATTGGTTTATAGGCGACGATTTTCACCACAACGGAGCGTTTATGATGATGGATGCATTTAACTTTTATACTGGCTTTGGCATACCACGCCCCAAGCCAATTACACCAAAAGAATTTAAAAGCAATATTAAACCAGTATTTAAGGATAACTACAAATTTTACCTGGAAATGGGTGCTTTGCCCAATTTCAAAAAGAAATACATGGGCGATTCTATCAAATTCTGGAACGATTTAATGTCGCACCCCAATTATGATGAATTTTGGAAAGCGATGAACATCCGTCCGCATCTTGTTAATATTAAACCGGCCACCCTCACCGTAGGCGGCTTTTTTGATGCCGAAGATTGTTTTGGAGCATTGCATGTATATGATGCGCTGGAAAAACAAAACCCTCAAAGCCATAAAAACATGCTGGTAATGGGCCCATGGTTCCACGGCGGATGGGAGAGCAAAGATGCAACGCTTTTTGCCGATCAGAATTTTGGGTCGAATACAGCCGAATGGTTCCGCGAAAACATCGAACTTCCGTTTTTTAATTACTATTTGAAAGATGAAGGCAAAATGGAATTACCCGAGGCCAGCATATTCGTAACCGGCAGCAACCAGTGGAAAAAATTTGAAACATGGCCCCCAAAAAATACCGCCGAAAAAACACTTTACTTTCAGCCTAATGGCAAACTGTCATTTTCTGCCCCATCGGCAACCGATAGTTTTGACGAATATGTAAGCGATCCGAATGCACCCGTACCTTACCAGGATGGCATTCAAAAAGGCCGTACCCGCGAATATATGTTGGACGACCAACGCTTTGCCGGCCGCAGGCCTGACGTTAAGGTTTACCAAACAGATACCCTTACCGAAGATATGACCCTGACAGGCCCTGTAATAGCCGATTTGTTTGCCTCAACAACCGGCACCGATGCCGACTATGTGGTAAAGCTGATTGATGTTTTCCCTGATGATTACCCCAATGCAAACCCCAATCCTAAAAATGTAACCCTTGCCGGTTACCAAATGCTTATCCGTGGCGAAGTGTTCAGAGGGCGTTTCCGTAATTCATTCGAAAAGCCGGAAGCATTTGTACCTGGTAAAGTTACCGAAGTAAAATATGCCCTGCCCGATGTTGGCCACAGCTTCAGGAGGGGTCACCGCATTATGATCCAGGTACAAAACTCCTGGTTCCCGCTGGTCGACCGCAACCCGCAAAAGTTTGTAGATATTTACCAGGCCGCCGATGCCGATTTCCAGAAAGCAACCCACCGTATTTACCACGACGCACAAAACAAATCGTCGGTAAAGGTTACCGTATTGGAAAATTAACGGTTAAGAAAGATAAAATCCCAAAAAAGGGTTAGCGATTTGTTTCGCTAACCCTTTTTTATTGAGTAAAAGTTTTAACCAATACAGCTTAGCTGTCTTTATCTCACATCCCCCATCTATAGCAATTGCCGTCCTCTTTTTCTTCCTGTCTTGATACTTGATACTAAGTGCTTGATACTAAAATAAATTTCATTTAAAATTTGGAGTTGTAACGAATCTGTATTATTATTGCAGTGTACTAATATAGTAATACACTAAATCAAACTGCATGATTAACATTAACCACCTAAACTTTGGGTACCAAAAAAATCAGTTGGTACTTAACAACCTTAATCTGCGCATAAAGCCAGGACATATTTACGGCTTGCTTGGGCGCAATGGCGCAGGTAAATCCAGCTTGCTGCATAATATTTGCGGGCTTCTGTTTCCCCTAAGTGGCTCCTGCGATGTAGCCGGCCAAAACCCGGCACAACGATCGCCTGAGTTTTTACAGCAGGTTTACCTGCTGCCTGAGGAAATTTACCTGCCCAATGTATCTATCAAAAACTATCTCAGTATTTATGCCCCCTTCTACCCTGCGTTTGACCATGATATGTTTTACCGCTTTTTAACTGAGTTTGAAATTCCGCAGGAAAACAAATTACAGCGCATGAGCTACGGGCAGAAAAAGAAAGTATTAATAAGCTTCGCGCTGGCCACACAGGCGAAAGTATTACTGATGGACGAGCCAACCAATGGGCTGGATATTCCATCTAAAAAGCAATTTCGCAAAATTATTGCCGGCGTAATTAAGGATGATCAGCTCATTATCATCAGTACCCACCAGGTAAAGGATCTGGATAGCCTTATTGATTATGTAATGATACTGGAAGACCAGCAAATTATCCTCAACCAACCGGTAGAAAACATAACCGATAAACTTGCCTTTAAGCAGGTGATGAACCTTGACGACGTTGCCAGCCCCATTTATAGCGAAGGTGCTTTAAAAGGCTACGCCGTGGTAGCCATTAACCACAAAAAGGAAAACTCAAGGCTGGATATGGAGATGTTCTTTAACGCCGTACTTACCGAAAAACAACAGGTGCTTTCACAATTTAACTAACAAAAAAGACATGCAAATTTCAATACACAGAATTTGGTTGCTGGTACGCAAGCAATGGGCCGAAAATCAGCAGCTATATATATTGGGTATGCTGGCTATGGCAGGGATCATCGCCGGCCTCATCATATACAATATATCATCGTTTGAGGGGTTTGACAAGCGCTCCCAGAAAAACCTGTTTTTTTTAAGTATGGTAGTAGTCGGAAGCATTTTTGCTACCACCATTTTAAGCCAGTTTAATACTAAACATGCCGGCATCCAGGCTTTAATGCTTCCGGCATCGGCGCTTGAAAAATTTGTGGTGGCCGCAATATATAGCATTATTGTTTTCCCGGTTTGCTTTGTTGTTATTGTATACCCTTTAATAATCATTGGCCATTATGTAGACCGGGAGCTGATTGGCAGCAACAACTTGCTGTACGTTGCGAACGGCGACCTGGAAGAATTTATATTTATTTTCATATTCCTGATACTTCAAAGTGTAGCACTATTTTGCTCGGTGCTGTTTAAACGCTATGTATTTATAAAATCGGCGATATTGGTAATTATTGTGTTTTTCGGCGTAATAATTTCAAATCCTTTGATTGCCAGGCGAATAGTAACTATAAACACCGAAAAACCTGTTATTGCCAACATCAGCGAAACCTATTACGATGTAAACCACAATATTGTAGCCCATAAAGAAGTGAAAGAATCCACCTGGACACGAATTCGCTCTGCAATGCCTTATTCAGAAATGGAGATTAACAATTGGTTTGTGAAGAAAAAGCACAACGGTGTTAATTATATATCATACAACACGGAAGTACGCAATAAATACCACGCGTTTTTTTACGCCCTGCTGGTGATAAGCATACCTTTTTTATGGTTAATTACCTGGTTCAGGCTTAAAGAAAAAGAATTGTAACCCTCAAAGGTAAAAACCATGGATTTTAACAATACACAAGCCATATACCTGCAGATAGCAGATTATGTGTGCGACAAAATACAACTAAAGATATGGCAGGAGGATGAAAAAATACCTTCGGTACGTGAGCTTGCTGTTATGTTGGAGGTAAACCCCAACACAGTAATGCGATCATATGAGCACCTGCAAACACAGGAAATAATTTACACAAAACGCGGCATGGGTTATTTTGTACAGGCAAACGCCGCAAAAAACATCCTGAAAACAAGGCGAGACCAGTTTATAGACGAAGAATTGCCCCTCCTATTTAAAAAAATGCAGATGCTTGGCATCCCCGGAAACGATTTGCAAAGCAGGTACCAGGAATTTATAAATAAACCTAACAACTAAACCTTAATATCAATATATGAAAACCAGCACCAAATTAATCATCATACTTTTTACCTGTATTCCGGTATCATTACTGGCATACAATCTGCTCCTTAAAGCCCAGTATAACAAGGGTAACTTTAACCGCGACCTGTACCCGCAAGATAACAGCGTATTTGTTACCAAGCCCGTTTCGCCGGCGTTTAAACATATAGTGATAGATGGATCGCTTAAGATGAAAGAAACCGGCAGCTTTGAACAGTGGATGGCCCGCATCTGGATAGGCAAAAACATCCAAACAACACAGCCCGGCGGCAACACGGTAACGGTGAACAGCGAATTAAAGGAAAACCTTGAAACATTAGTAAAAAACGACACACTGTTTATTGCCTTCAGGGTGAGAGACAAATTTGATAACAACGCCAGGAACTGGAATGATGAGGGTGATATCGTAAAGATTTTTACAGACGATGTTCAATCTGTCGACATTAAATTCGCTTTTGTAACTATTGCCGGCGACCTAAACAATGCCGATTCTTTAAAACTGCATGTTGCTGATGGCAGTCATTACGATGTAAACAACCTGTCGGTTAAAAAACTGGATGTGGTAGCGGCCGACAGCTCATATGTAAGCATTACAAAAAGCAATCGTATTAACATGCTTAGCTATTCGCTACTGGGCAAAAGCAGCCTCAAAATTGATGAAAAACCCGCCGGACAGTTCGTTTCGGGTCGGCTTGATAGTACTGCTAAAATTCAACTTACCGGCAGGGCAACTTATATGCAAAGTCAGCTGCATTGAATTTTGAACGTTATAATCGCCTAAGTCATGATCAGATCATCAAACTTTTGGATTGGGGCTATCTTACTGGCATGCGTGCCGCTTTTAATAGTCGATATCGGAACGCATTACCTTGCCTGGCAAACAGAAGTGAGAGAACAGGTTATTTACGCAGTGCAGGACGTTTACAATTTTAGCAAGCAGGATAAAGCCGCAATTTTAGATAAAGCATTTGACCGCAACCAGACTTTAACATTACTTATTGCATTTAAAGCTTTTTTTAGCCTGCTATTGCTAATCGCTGGTATTTATATGCTCAGCAAGTTCGTAAAGACCAATAAAACTGACTTTTTTAAATCATTAGTGCACATAGTTAGCATGGCAATTGTGTTTTTGGGTTTAAAGCTTCTTGGAGTGACGGTATTTAATACACCACAGGGTGTCAAATTTATTGATATTAACTACGGCAACGCCTCGTTTAAAAAATTGATTGCCGACAATTTTAAAGGCAAAGTAGTATATGTTGATTTTTGGGGCACAACCTGTGGCCCCTGCCTGGCCGAGTTTGAAAACTTTACCCAACCCTTAAAATCGCGATACAAAACAAACGCCAACATAGCTTACCTGTATTTATCCCGGGGTAACCGGTATTTGTGGAAACAACAGATAGAAAAATATAAATTGGACGGCAGCCATATTTTCCTGGATGATAAAACGTATGACAACTTATATCACAACGCGCTTGGCAACGATACAGCGATGGTTTATATGCCCCGTTACCTTATTACCAGTAAAGCGGGCAGCGTAGTTATCAGCGCTGCCAAAAGCCCGGGTGATAAACAACAGTTATATGAGCAATTGGATATGTATTTAAATCAGCAATAACAACCTACCCTTATAAAACAAAAAAGATGGGTAGCCTAAACGCTATCCATCTTTTGTTTACAACTAAATGTAATACCTTAATTATTTCGCAACTTTTTTAGCTGGGATCAAAGGAACAATGATTACTGCTAAAAACAGGGCAACTTCTAATACGATTAACATGATTTTAATTTTTAATGATTATTAAATTATTGATGGGGTTTGATACCTAATTATTTCGCAACTTTTTTAGCTGGAATTAACGGTAATACAATAACTGCTAAAAATGCGGCAACTTCTAATACGATTAACATAGTTTTAATTTTTTAAGTGATTTATATATTATTAATAGCTCCAGGAAGCATATTGTTAATCGCATAAATCCCTAATTTATATGGGCTTAAGTGATAAACATTTTCGGTTTCCTGAACAGTCATCGACTAAAAACGTGCCATAAAAATACCCGGGATTTTGAAGGCTAAAAAGCAAAAAAATAAAATTGCCGTATTTTAAAATTCATAAAACTTGAAAGGCTATTTCGAAAAATAAAAAGATGGTTTAAGGAGCAATAAAAAAATAAACTCTTTTTTTCAGAAGTAAAATTTCCGAACACCAGAAATCGATAAAATTGTGTCATAAAAACCTGACATAACTAAAAATCGATGTGTTTTACCTTAAAAAAAGAAAAATATGTTCCAAAAAAGCCTTTTCCCTGAAAAAATATTGGCCCATTTGTCGTTTCAACAAAAAAACAGCACTATTAATCGCATCTTTTTATCTCCTTAGCTTTTTGATATTTTTTTTGCCAATTTGTCATAGAGCATGACACCACCCAGTGTCACTGACAAAAAATCCTGAAAAATTAGCCAAAAACCTGCCAAATAAAGCAGCAGGATTCTAAATTGAGGCCAAATTTGTTAATTACAGGTATGCCAAACTGTTTTTAGCCAGGTGTGCCAATAATCAAACAATTTGGTTAAATTGAGGGTTGATTTAATAGTTTAACCATTTACCTAGCCATGAAAAAAACATTACTTATCCTGAGTCTTCAGCTTTCGCTCTCATTTTTTGCTTCGGCCCAGGATATTAAAGGCAACTATGCCATCAAAAATGTGCAAACCGGTATGCTGTTAAGAGTAAAGGATGCCGGATCAAAAAATGGCACACCCTTGGTTGCCTACTATCCCGAAAATTGGAAATGTATGACCTGGAATTTTAAAAATACCAGTGGAAATAGCTATCAGCTACAAAACTTACTCACCAACAAAACTTTTCAACCGGTTACAAAGGCCGATATCAATGTAGCATTTGAAGAGCAACCATTGGTTGATGCTTCGCCTAACCAGGAATATGAATTTATCGGCGTAAAAAAGGATACTTATCTTATTAAATTGAAAGGCACCGACTTATACCTCACGCCGGCCGACATTAAGGGTAAAGTAAACTCGGCCATTATCCTGGCAGCAAAAAGGACCACACCCGAACAGTTATGGACTATTTATGAACAATCTCCAACGATGTAGTCAACTTTACTAACCTTGATAAAATGAAAAAAGGACTGCTGATTATTTGTATTGCTTGCTTTACATTAAGCGCGTTTATATATAATGAAGGACAATTACCCCACGCAAGCCCTCCTGCAGGTTATAAAGTAGATACCCTGGCAACAAACCTGGTAGTACCCTGGCAAATTGTTTTTTTGCCGGATAAAAGCATGCTGTTTACCGAGCGCCCCGGACGTGTGCGCATTTATCGCGATGGTAAGTTATTAGCAAAACCTGCTTTTATTATCCCCGGTATACCCTTACGAAATAAATCCGGGTTATTAGGTATGTGCATCCATCCCGATTTTACCAACAACCGTTATATTTATATAGCTAACGATTATCTTGAGGATAATAGGATGCATTTAGCCATCACTCGTTATATTTTCAAAAACGATACCCTTACTAACCCTTTTAACATATTAAAAGGAATCCCGGCTAATCAAAATCATACCGGGTGTCGCCTTGTATTCGGACCCGATAAAAAACTATGGATAACTACCGGAGACGCCGACCAACCAGCCTTAGCACAGGATTTAAAGGCCTACAACGGCAAAATTTTGCGGGTTAACGATGATGGCAGCATCCCATCCGACAATCCTTTTTATAACAACGATACTGCCCGTAAAGAAATTTGGAGCTACGGGCATCGCAATACCCAGGGCCTTGCCTTTGAACCAGGAACCGGCACACTTTTCAACTCAGAACACGGGCCTACCGGAGGGGATGAAATTAACATCATAAAAAAGGGCGAAAATTACGGATGGCCGGTAATACACCACCGCGATACCAAAATTGGCATGAACACCCCGTTGGCCGAGTACACACCATCCATCGGCCCCGGCGAGGCTATGTTTTATTCGGGCAAAGCATTTCCACAATTACAAGGTTACCTGCTGGTTGCTAGTTTAAGGGGCGAGCAAATTTTAAAAATACAACTTGACCATGATAAAATTACCGGGCAGGAAATACTCCTAAAGCAACAGTATGGACGTATCCGGTCGTTAGTGACAGGGCCCGATGGTTACATCTACTTTTCCACTTCCCAAATCGACCCGGCAGAAGGTAGCCCGCGCCCCAATTACGATATGATATTGCGGCTGAGGCCATCGGGCAGTAGCGATAAGTCTTTGCTATCCCAAAAACTTATTGAAAATAAGCCAATTCCAAAACCAACACAAAAACATACCGCGGGCATGATGTTTCAACAACTATGTGCCAGTTGCCATGGCGATAATTTACAGGGAACTGATAAAACACAAAATCTGCTTGCCGGCAAATTTAAATATGGCTCAACTAAAGCATCCATTATCAAAAACATAACAAATGGCATTACAGACCAGGGCATGCCCGCATGGAACGGCGCTATTAGTAAGTATGATATCGACCAGATAGCAACTTACATATACAAAAAAACCAGAAAGAATATAAGACACAAATAATATGAGTTTTAAACAAAGTATTGTTTGCATTAACGCTTTATTATATTTTTGAGATATGAAGCATATATCTATCCTGATACCCAAAGGCGCAATATTAGGCAGCCTTGAAGGTTCGCGCCAGTTATTTACCCAGGTGAACCAGTTTTTTTTATCAATGGGAAAAGAACCTGTTTTTAAAGTTGAGCTTGTTGGGCTGCAAAAAGAAACGCCAATCAGTGGTGGTTGCTTTACCGTAAATTCGCATCTTTTAATTTCGGATGTAAAAAAAACAGATCTGATTATTATTCCTGCACTTGACGGCGAAATAACGAGCGCTATTGAAAACAATAAAGAATTTATACCGTGGATAACTGATCAATATAAAAACGGCGCCGAAATAGCCAGTTTATGTATGGGAGCGTTCCTGCTGGCATCAACCGGCTTGCTGAAAGGTAAAAGCTGTGCTACCCATTGGATGGCCGCCAACCAGTTCCGTACCATGTTCCCGGATGTAAACCTGGTAACTGAGAAAATTATTACCGACGAACAGGGGATTTACTCAAGCGGCGGCGCATTCTCATATCTTAACCTGATCTTATACCTGATTGAAAAGTTTGCCGGCCGGGATATGGCCATTTTAAGTTCAAAGGTATTTGCTATAGAAATGGAGCGTACTAACCAGTCCTCGTTTATTATTTTCCAGGGACAAAAAGACCATTCGGATGACCCTATAAAAAAAGCACAGGAATTTATCGAGAAAAACTATTCAGAGAAAATAAGTGTCGAACAACTGGCATCCATGTTTGCCTTAGGCAGGCGCAATCTGGAACGCCGGTTTAAAAAAGCCACATCCAACACTGTGGCCGAATATATTCAACGGGTAAAAATAGAAGCAGCCAAAGTAAGTCTTGAAACATCCCGCGATAATGTGAACGAGGTAATGTATAATGTTGGCTACACCGATAATAAAGCCTTCCGTAACACATTTAAGCGTATTACCGGTTTGTCTCCTATGGATTACAGGAATAAATATCAACGCGAGTATTTGAACTAACTAATTGGCACTCATAAAAGTTGTATTAAATTATTCGCGCCATAAAAGTTGCCGGCTCATTTAAATTCCCATTATAAGCCCGATCTTTTAAAAAACTGCTGAATAGTATCTGGCTTAGTCATTAAAAGTGTCTGGATTCCTAACTTTTGGGCACCCTCCAAATGTTGCGGGCTGTCGTCTATAAAAAGCGTCTCGGCTGGGTTAAGGTTATTTTCATCCAATACCATTTGGAATATCCTGGCTTCGGGCTTGCGTTTGCCGGTGAGATGCGAGTAATACGCTTTTTCGAAAAGATGATCGTTGCCATCAAATCCAAAATCATTTTTCAGGTATTCCATAATGTGATCATAATGGATGGCGTTGATGTTACTCAATAAAAATGTGCGATATTTTGCTTTCAAGTCCAGCAGTAATTCGTGGTTCCCTGGTTCAATTCCAAGCAACATACTGTTCCACGCGCCGTTTATTTGGCTATCTGTAAGGTCATGGTTGCCCGATTTTTGCCTGATATAGTCCCTAAACTCCCCTGCAGACACCTCCCCCCTGTCAAATTTATCAAAAATTTCGTCCTGCTGTTTATGGCCAAAAAACTCAGCAGCATTACTGATACCCAAGTGGTTCCAACCCTGCTGAACCAGTCTGAAATCGATATTAAAGATAACGTTACCGTAGTCGAAGATGATATTTTTGATATTTTGCATAAAGCGCTTTGTAAATTGACTGCAAATATGTAAAATTGCACCCGTTAAATAAACACAAATAACCGCGCCTATAGCTCAGTCGGTTAGAGTAGAAGACTCATAATCTTTTGGTCCCTGGTTCGAGCCCAGGTGGGCGCACTGAATGGCTTCTTTGCCAGTGTAAAAACCCTATAAATCGCTGATTTAGAGGGTTTTTTATTTTTTAGCAATCCTTTTCAATCCTTACAAATACAGGATCAAGCAGAATAGTTGAGGGGACGATCTGGCGTTACAATGTGACTGGCGGGGCAAATAATCATATATTTATCGCCTGATAACTAATTAACCATACAATCCATCTTTTACCATTCTTATAAGTTTTTCAATGAAAATAAAGTTTTTTTGCCCGCGCTGGGGCTCTGAACAATTGTCGTGGGATAATTTTTGTTTAAAAGTAAAAGAGGCCGGCTACCATGGCATTGAATCACCATTGCCTTTTAATGGACCAGAAAAGAGCATCATTTTAAATGCTATAAAAAAGCATGACCTGCTTTTTATTGGCCAATATTATCAATCATTTGAAGAGGATTTTGAGTTGCACAAAATCAACTTCCGCAGGCACCTTGAAAACGTGGCGGAAGCGGGCCCGTTGCTAATCGATTCGCAAACAGGAAAAGATTATTTTACAAGCGAACAAAACCGCGAGCTTTTCATAATTGCCGACGAGATTGCGGTTAGCAGCGGTGTTACTATAGCCCATGAAACACATCGAAATAAAGCTTTGTTTGCTGCTCATGTAGCTAAGCAATTGCTTACAAACAACCCCGATGTTTTGATAACAGCTGATTTTTCGCACTGGTGCAACGTATCTGAAAGCCTGCTGGAACAACAAGCAGGGGCGGTTAACGTAGCCATTAGCCGCACCATTCATATTCACGCCCGTGTGGGCCACGCCGAGTCGGCCCAAGTTTCGGACCCAGCCGCTCCGGAATGGCATGCAGAACTCGAAGCGCATTTGCAATGGTGGGATGCAATAGTAAATTCGCGTTTGCAAAACGGTGCGGAGTTACTAACCATAACACCAGAATTCGGGCCCCACCCATATATGCCAGCCCTACCGTATACCAAAATGCCTGTTGCTAACCAATGGAACATCAATGTGTGGATGATGGATTTACTAAAGAAGCGTTACCGGGAGTATTTAGCCTGAAGTTCGAAGTATTAAGTCCAAAGTATTAAGTCCAAAGTCTTAAGTCCAAAGTTTGAAGACTGAAGTCATTCCAGACTTAGAAACTTAAGGCTTATGGCTCGGGACTTATGACTTAACACAAAGGGCCTGTCGTGTTAAACAACAGGCCCTTGTACGTACTTGGTTACTTTATACAGATCTTAGTTAAGATTAAGATTGATACGGCTGTTGCCTCTTACCTCGAAGGATGAACCGCCACCGTTCAATTTGCCTTCTATCCTCTCCTTCTCTTTAGTTCCGCTAAAGTTTGAAGTAAAGTTGGCTTCTACCTTATCGGCACGCAAATCAAGGTCAAGGGCCGATTTTGATGGTACTGAAATATCAATGTGGCCCGAGCTTACATCGATTTTAACGTATTTGCCCACACTGGCAAATTGCGCATGAAAGCTGCCGCCGCTGGTTGAAGCATCTAACGCGCAAGCCAGGCCGTTAAGGTTGATGCTGCCACCTGATGTACCTGTTTTTAACTCGCCTGCAATATTGTTGGCGCTGATGCTGCCACCGCTGGTGTTGGCATCAATAGTTCCTTTTAAATCGGTAAGATGTAATGAACCGCCCGAAGTTTCCAGGTGAATTTTACCATTACAGTTGCTTGCCTCGATACTACCGCCGCTTGTTTCCAAATCAATGCTCGAGCCCGAATTGCTTACGTGAATGCTGCCGCCTGATGTTTGGCCTTTAATCATCCCCGTTAATTTATCAACATGCAAACTGCCGCCGCTTGTTTCAAATTTTTCGGTACCATCCAAATTATCCAGGTGTATACTGCCACCGCTGGTATTCAGGCTGGTGTTAACATTTTTTGGTACAAATACTTTGAAGCCGATACTTAACGAATTGCGCCAGTTAGCAAAATTGTGCTTGTTTTTGGCCGTCGCGTGAACTTCGCCGCCACTAACAGTAACACTTAGTTCGTAGTTTTCAAGACGCTTTTGAATTTCTTCTTTTGATATATTGCCGATGCCATTATTCCCCTGGATGTAAACCTCAACGCGCGGCGACTCGCCCGGTGCGCCGCTTACGGTAATACTTCCACCCGACGTATTTACAAATACATCTTTAACAGCTCCCGAAATGGGTTTGGTCATGTATGGGGTTTTGGAGTCTTGCGCAAAAACAGCACAGCTTTGGCAGGCAACAAAAAATAGCAGTAAGTGCTTTTTCATAATGTTTTAGTTTGGTTTATTGATAAGACAACGGCTGGAAGAAATAAGTTGCATCAAAAAGAAAATAAAAAGCCTCACCTAAATCCTCTCCTTTGGAGAGGACTTGAAAAGAAAAGTTTATAATTTTCTTTGTGCAGCTCAAGAACCCTCTCCTTTGGAGAGGGCAGGGTGAGGCTCCTATTCACTTCTCAAACTATCCACAGGATTGGCTAATCCAGCTTTTATTGCGTGATAACTTACAGTTATAACGGCAGTTAGCATAGCAATTATCCCGGCTGCCGTGAATACCCACCAGGGGATAGCAATGCGATAGGCAAAATTTTGCAGCCAATTATGCATAGCCCACCAGGCTATCGGCGACGCTATGATGATAGATAACAATACGAGTTTCAGAAAATCGACAGATAACAGGGTGCCAATACTTGACAGGCTTGCACCTAATATTTTACGGATACCTATCTCTTTGGTACGCTGTTCAATAGTGAAAGCCGCCAACCCAAACAAACCCATAGTAGCCAGGATAACTGTAATGTAAGTAAACAGGCTAAAAATCGCCGCCAATCTATCTTCGGCTTTGTATTGCAGGTTAAAGGCATCGTCCATAAAAGTGTATTCAAACGGGGTATCCTGGTCATACTTTTTATAGATGCCCTGCATTTTGGCCAGCAAAGATGGCAAATTGGTATGCGGTTTTATTTTGGCCAAAAGAGTGCAGCCCTGCCTGGCCCAAAAGTTGGTGGTATCGGCCATGGTAAATAATGCCAAAGGCTTCAACTCATCAGACATAGATGTAAAGTTGAAATTTTTTAGTACCCCCATAATCTCGTACTTCTTATTCCCGTCGTCCAGGTAATTACCAACCGGGTTAGCAGGCAAGTGCAATTTTGATACAGCCAGCTCATTAATAACCACTTTTTGCCTGCCAATGATGCTGGTATTTGGCGCAGGTGGATATTTCCACTTTAAGCCCAGCACCGGGATATAATTATTATCGCCTATTACATTAATAATACCTACGCTTTGCTCCTGTTTGGTTTTGCCGGCAACCCAAAACATATCATATCCCTTAAACATGGTGTGGTGGGATGTAACTACATTCGCTATACCGGCAAGGTCGCTAATATCTTTTTTAAAAGCCTGGTAGTTCTTAGCAAGGTTTGCGCCCGCAGGCAACATTACAATATTATCGCGATTAAGCCCGGTATCGGCATGCCTGAAGTAGTAGAGTTGCCTGTCTATAATAATGCCACAGATGATGAGCCCAACCGAGATGGCAAATTGCAGCGTAGTAAATACCTTGCGTACCGTTGCACCGCCTGCCTGTGTACTCATTTTATCTTTTAAGGTAATTACCGGTTTAAAGGCTGATAACACCAGCGAGGGATAGCTGCCGGCTATAAGTACAGTTATTACCAGCAAAGCAAACATCAGCCCCAATACCATTGGGCTGTATAAGAACGAATTGTCGATTTTTAATTGCAGTACATTTAAAAACCAGGGCTTGCACAGGTAACACAGGCAATACCCTAACACAAACGAGATACCTGTGAACAAAGCCGACTCTACATAAAACTGCATGGCAATGCTTTTACGGCTTGCACCAGATACCTTGCGCACACCAACTTCTTTGGCCCTTAATGTTGCCCTTGCTGTTGAAAGGCTCATATAATTTACCAGGGCCAACAACAAGATCAATACAGCCACGAGCGGGAATATCCTGAGGTATTTGATATTTGATGAATCGCCAAAGTTACTTTTCAAATGATTATCTGCAATTGGCGATAAAGAATAACTTATCTCATCAAAACTTTTATCCTTTTTAGCCATCGCCTGTAGGTTACGCTTTAGCTGACCAGTATCGGATACGTTTTTTAGTAATAAGTTTACCGCGAATGATCCAAAACTTATTCCCTGGGCGCCGGTATACATGGTAGCTTCTTTCATGGTAAGCAAACTGCTTGTGGATGCCACGAAATTAAAATCGATAGACGAGTTTGAAGGTGCATTTTCGGCAACGCCGGTAATATGATATGTATAAGCACTGTCGGTTTTTATGGTTAGCAATTGCCCAACCGGATTAGCATTTCCGAAATACTTTTTTGCCATATCCCTGGAGATGACTACCGAAAAAGGTGCTTTAAGTACATCAGATGCATCGCCGGAAAGTAATTTAAACGAGTAAAAGTTAAAGAAACCAACATCGGCGAAAAGCAGTTTATCTGCAGCAAATTTATTTTCGGGTGATGTGGGATTACTAACAACCGTTGGCCTGAAATAAGCCAACGTCCGCATATAGTCCTCAACCATTGGGTTGTTTTGCTTAATCATAGAACCGGCGGCATAACTCATGTATGCCATGTTTAGCGTGTTGCCGCCCAACTTTACCGAGGCATGAATATTAAAAATCCGCGCGCCGTTTTTATGAAAACGATCATAACTCATTTCATGGGTTACGTAAAGCATAATCATAATACAAACGGCCAGCCCAACAGCCAAGCCTGTTATATTGATAAAGGTAAATCCCTTATTCCTGCTTAAAGTTCTAAATGCAATCTTAATGTGGTTACGCAACATAAATCCTAAAAGTTAAACCCCAAATCCTAAACTCTAAATCCTAAATTTCAAACGCTAAATAGAAAAACGAGCCTCAAATTTCAAGATTTCGAACATTTCACCAATGAACTAATGAACCAGTGAGCCAATGAACTAATTACTCCGATTTCAGGCTTTTCACAGGGTTGGCCAGGGCTGCTTTGGTTGATTGGATACTTACTGTAACGGCCGCTACCAATAAGGCTGCTATCCCTGTTATTACAAACACCCACCATTGGATATCAATACGATAGGCAAAATCCTGCAGCCATTTACTGGATATGTACCAGGCTATCGGTGATGCGATTATTGTTGCTACAACTACCAGCGCTAAAAAGTCTTTTGCTATCAGCATGATGATATTGGCAATACTTGCACCCAACACTTTGCGGATGCCTATTTCTTTGGTGCGTTGCACTACCGCGAAGGCTGTGATAGCAAATAAACCAAGGCACGCCAGTAAAATGGCCAGTACAGAGAATGTAGTGAATACCCCGGCAGTACGTTGCTCGGTACGGTAAAGCGCGTCGTAATCATCATCTAAAAAGCGGTAATCAAACGGGCGGTGGCTGATGCGGCTTTTCCAAACCTTGCCCAGTTCGGCAATGGTTTGGGATGTATTATTACCATCTATGCGCACAAAAACGTTGTACAACTGATCGTCATTCAGGAATAATACCAGCGGGGTGATCGGATCATGGAAAGTTTTAAAGTTGAAATCCTTTACCACGCCTTTAATTACACCGGGGGTATTTTTGTCGATGGTTTTACCTATAGCCTGCTCAGGTGTCCAGCCAAGCGCTTTTACGGCCGATTCATTCAGGATGAAGGAGTAGCGGTAGTTTTTGTAATTATTAGATGTATCCAGCGTCATCAAATCGGCATGGGTGTAATCGCTGCCGGCTATCATTTTCAACTGGATGGTTTTTACAAAGTTTTCGTCAACAGGAATGGCATTTACCGAGATCTTTTTACCATCGTTAGTTTTAATAACATCGCCCCAGCCTACGTTAATGGGTTCGTTATTGGCTGCAGCTACCTGCCGAACGCCAGGCACCAGGCTCAGCCCCTTTTCAAGGGCGTCCAGTTGTGGAAGGATTTTGGAATCGATGGGCAATACCACTACGTTGCTTTTGTTGTAGCCTACATCCTTGTTGCGGATGTACGACAATTGCTGCAAGATGATAACCGTAGATATGATCAGGAAAATAGAGATCACAAACTGGAACACGATTAACGATTTACGCACATTTTGCCCGGAGGTAAAAGAAAAACCCGATTTCAGGATTTTCGCCAGGTTTGCGCCAGATAATAATATAGCCGGATATGCACCAGCTGCAAAGCCGATAAACAAGCTTAAAACAGCCAGGCCAACCAATATTACCGGGTTACCGAATGCCGATAGCTGCAACTGTTTGCCCGAAATGTTATTAAATAAAGGCAATACAAAAGCAGCCAATGCCACTGCTAACACGGCGGCAATAACAGCCGTGAATATAGATTCGGTAATAAATTGCCAAAATAGTTCGCCCTTGCCGGCTCCCATTACTTTACGCACCCCTATTTCGCCACCCCTGCCTGCCGATTGGGCAATAGCCAAGTTTACATAATTGACGCAAGCTATCAGCAATATCAGCACCGCCACAGCCAGCATAATGTATATATAGGTAATGCTGCCACCCGGTTCAAATTCATCGGGCATATTACCATGCAAATGAACATCTTTTAGCGGTTGGATATTGAAAGTGAGGTACTCATGGCCTGTCATCTTTAACTCGTTTTTGCTCACATCGGCCATGTAGTTTTTTATCTCCTTCTGCAGCGGTATAACATCATCTTTGCTGTTCAGCAACAGGTAGGTCATGTTATTAGCCGACCACCATTGCTCGGGCCCGTTCCGGTCCAGATACAAGCTAAAGGGCAGCACAAAATCGTACTGGATCTGCGAGTTAGAGGGTACATCCTGGGCAACAGCCGAAACGGTGAATGTTTTTGATCCAACCTTTAACACCTTGCCTATGGCCTGTTGCCCGCCAAAATACTTTTGGGCAGCTTTTTGGGTGATAACAATTTTATCCGGTGCATTTAAAACTGAAGTGATATCGCCATCTGTCAGCTTAAACGAAAACACTTTAAAAAAATTAGCATCGGCGTATAAAAGGCTTTTCTCTTCAAAAACCTTATCTGCATAACTTACTATAGCCGAACTTTTGAGGGTGCGCACATACGCTTCAACCCTTGGCATCATCCGCTTAAATTGCGGCCCGGCTTTGGTTCCGGTAACAGCAATCTGCTGGGCTCCGCCAGAGTGTTCATACTCCATAGTAGCCCGCACTATTCTATCGCCGTTGGCCTGAAAGTTATCGTAACTGAGTTCGTGCTTAATATAGATGCCAATAAGCAGACAACTGGCAATACCTATAGTTAAACCCAGAATGTTAATGAACGCATACAGCTTGTTCTTTTTTAAATTACGCCACGCTAATTTGGTATTCATATTTTTCTTAAATTCTAATTTCTAAACCCTAACTCTAATTGTAAAACCCTAAACTTTAAAGCAGAAAAACTCTAAACTCTAATTTCTAAATCCTAAAACGGAAAAATCTTAAACCCTAAATTTTACTTTATCGAACTTTTCACCAATAAACTAATGACCCGGTGAACCAATGAACAAACTACTCACTCCTTAAACTCTTTATCGGGTTCATCAGCGCTGCTTTCAATGATTGAAAACTGATGGTAGCCAGTGCTATCACAAAAGTTAAAAATGCAGCCAGCACAAAAATCCACCAGTGCAGCGGAGTTTTGTAGGCGAAACTTTGCAGCCATTTATTCATACAGTAATAACCTATGGGCATAGCTATTACAGTTGCCAGCAATACCGGTTTAAGCAGGTCTTTTGAGATCAGGATAAGGATGTTTTGCACCGATGATCCTAATACTTTGCGTACGCCGATTTCTTTGGTGCGTTTTGTGGCTGTAAATGAAGCCAGCCCAAATAAACCAAGGCAGGCAATAAAAATAGCCAGACCCGAAAAGATAGTGAGCATAGTTTGCTGCCTGATATCTGTTTTATATGTGGTATCGAATTTCTGATCTAAAAAAGTATATTCAAAAGGATAAACCGGAGCTACTTTGGTATAAATATTTTTTACCGCAGCCACCGATGCGGGGATATTGCCTGGTTTTAGTTTGATAACAATTACCCTCCTGTCGTCATTTGGCGCAATGACCAGCGCATCCATATTTTCTTTAAGCGAAAGAAAGTTAAAATCCTCAACCACGCCCACTACATTACGCTTTTTATCATCCCTGCCCCGGTTTTTAATCCACTTGCCTATAGCTTGCTGTGGCGAAAAACCCAGTTCTTTGGCGCAGGTGCGGTTAATGAGTACCGAGTTGGTAGTATCAGTAGCAAATTCCGGCGAGAAATCACGGCCCGCAATTACCTTTAAACCTAAAGTTTTTACGTATTCAAAATCGGCAAATTCGGTACGCGATTTAAAAATAGCCTGTTGGCCTTCAGCATCAAATGCGTGCACGTCATAAAACCCACCCGGCTCGCCCGACATCAGCGAGACCGATGATACGGCACCCGAGTTTTGCAATTCATCCTTAAAGGCTTTGCGGTGATCATAAATATCGTTGTTATCTATCTTGATCACCAGCGTTTGTTCTTTATCATAACCCAACGATTTACTTTTGATGTAATGCATCTGGTTTACGATAACAATAGTGCCGATGATAAGCATCACCGAAATACTGAATTGCAATACCACCAGGCCCTGCCTGAAAATGCTACCGCCTTTACCCAGCTTCAATTTACCCTTTAATGCCTGTATTGGCGAAAACGCCGACATAAATATGGCCGGATAACTTCCCGCTAAAACGCCTACTATCAAAATAACGCCAGACAGGAACAGCCAGATAGGTGCACTATTCCATGATACGGTTAAGGAATAGCCCAGCAACTGGTTGTAAAATGGCATCAGCAGCAACAGTAAACCAATTGACAACGCGCACGAAATGAGCGCCAGCATCAACGACTCGCCAATAAACTGCCAGATTAAATGATTACGCAACGCCCCCATTACTTTGCGCATGCCCACTTCTTTTGAACGCTCAACGGCCCTTATGGTGGCCAGGTTCATGAAGTTGATACAGGCGATAAGCATAATAAGCGCCGCTATGGATATAAAGATGAATACTACCGTTTTGTCGCCATGCTTTACATTATCAAAGGCCGAATATTGCTCAAAATAAATGTCATTCAGCGGGGTTAAAGCCAGATCGAATTTGGCACCGAATTTTTGCATATCCTTGCCCATGTATTTATCCATAAACTGCTTAAACCGGCTCTCGAGCGCTGTTTGGCTGGCATGCTTGTTCAGCAGCACATATACAAACAGCCCGTTATTAATCCAAACATTAAAACCCTGGTTTTTAGTGTAATTGGCTATCGGCATTACCATATCAAAATCAAGGTGCGAGTTTGATGGTACGTCTTTGGCCACTCCGGTAACTTTCAGGTTCAGTTGCTTATCAAACTGCACTACCTTGGCTATGGCATTATCGGCCGAGCCGAAGTATTTTTTGGCGGTAGTCTCTGTAAGTACCACGCTATTGGGATTATCCAGCGCAGTTGCACCATCGCCTTTCAAAAGCGGGAAAGTAAACAGCTTAAAAAAGCCGGCATCTACAGCGTAAACTTTCTTTTCGTTAAAAGCCTTTTCGCCAAATGACACCAGGTTATTTTGCGGCGATACGCGTACCGCCATTTTGATATCCTGCGGAAAGTCGTTCAGCAAAGCCGGCGCATACGGCCCCGACAGGTACGGTACCCTCGGCTGTGCAGGATCAAAACCACGCATTACGCGGTAAATATTTTTGCCCTGCTTATGAAATTTATCAACACTAAACTCATTCATAATATACAGGAAAATCATCAGGCACACGGTAATGCCCATGGTTAACCCCAGGATATGGATCAGCGAAAACGCCTTCTGCTTGTAAAGGTTCCGCCAGGCTATTTTAAAATAATTCTTGATCATCTTTATTTGTTCATTAGTTCACTGGTTCATTAGTTCATTGGTGGTTTTGTTAATTAGTCCATTGGTAAACGCGGGCATGGCGGCGTTAATTCATCAATGCCGTCCGATTCAAACAGACAAGACCAATGAACTAATGAGCCAGTGAACCAATGAACTATCTATTCGCTTCTCAAACTCTTCACCGGGTTCATCAATGCCGCTTTGATGGATTGAAAACTAATAGTAGCAAAGGCTATAAAAACAGCCAGGAAAGCCGATACCGCTAACACCCACCACTGGATATTTTGGCGATAGGCAAAGCTTTGCAGCCATTGGTGCATGGCCAGCCACGCTAAAGGCGTTGCTACCAAAATGGCTATCAGTACCAGTTTTATAAAATCCTTACTCAGCATGGCAACAATGGTGCTCACTTCGGCACCCAATACTTTACGGATGCCTATTTCTTTGCTGCGTTGTTCGGCAGCATAGGCGGCAAGGCCAAACAGGCCAAGGCAAGCAATAATAATGGCCAGTGTGGTAAACACAACGGCTATAGTACCCATACGCTGCTCGGCGCGGTAAGTGGCATCAAAATCATCGTCCATAAACGAGTAGTTGAACTCGCGGTTGGGTGCCATTGATTTCCATTTACCTTTGATAAGGCCCATCAGCGTGGTAATGTTGGCGGTGTTAACTTTTAAACTTAGCGCCCCTTTATCGTCCCCGTACGCCAATGCTACCGGGGTTATATTGGTTTTTAACGAATTGAAGTTAAAATCTTTCACCACACCAACTATCCGGTAGCCCTTCCAGGTTTTGGCCATATTATCCTGCGGAACGTACAACATTTTGTTAATTGGGTCGGCTACGTTCATCAGTTTTGCAGCTGTTTCGTTAATGATCATCGCGGCGGTATCGGTGCCCATTTGTTTGTTAAAATTGCGGCCTTTAACCAGCTTCAAGCCAAGGGTGCCTATATAATCTTCGTCAACCGTCCAGCTTTGGGCCAATACAGCCTTCTTTTGGTCAAGGTTACGGTCGGGGAACATGCTGCTGCTGTTGCGGTAGTCCATGGTGGGCAAAAAGCCCGTCATGGTGGCGTTCAATACACCTGGCAATTGCTTAACCTCGTTTTTGAATGCGGTGGCCTGGTTACCCAAATCCCACGTACCATGCACTATCATCACCTGGTCGCGTTTATAGCCAAGGTCTTTATGTTGAATAAACTGCAGCTGGTTATAAATAACCAACGTACCAATAATCAGGAAAATAGATATCGAAAACTGGAACACCACCAGGAAACTTCTGAGCCAGCTGCCTTTAAAACCGTTGGCAAGTTTGCCTTTTAATACTTCGATAGGCTGAAACGCCGAGAGGAAGAAAGCCGGGTAAAAACCAGCCAAACATCCTATAACCAATACAGCTACTAACATGCCTGGCAGTAACCAGCTTAATGAGCTCACGTTGAAACTAAATGATTTATCGGCCATGTTATTAAATACCGGCAAAAACAGATAAGCAGTAATAACAGCCAGTACGGCGGCTATAAACGTAACCATCACCGACTCGGACAAAAACTGAAAAATAAGGTATTTACGCGGTGAACCCAGCACTTTACGTACCCCCACCTCGCGCGCCCTGTTTGATGAGCGGGCGGTAGATAAGTTCATGAAGTTTACGCAGGCTATCAGCAATATAAAAATAGCCACCGCTGTAAAAATGTATACATACTGGATATTGCCATTGGGCGCGAGTTCCGATACAGCGTTCGATTTTAGGTGGATATCTTTAAGCGCTATCAAATTAAGCTGGTATTTATTACCTGCTTTTTCAAACTGATCGAAAGTAATGTGCAATATACTTTGTAACTGAGGGCCGGCGTGCTTACGCATCAACAGCGGTAATTTAGCTTTAAACTTCTCCGGATCGGCGCCCTGGCGTAATAAAACATAGGTATTAAAATTATTGCTGAACCAGGCATCTTCCTTGCTTTCGACTAAGGTGCTCATAGATAAAAAGAAACCAAAATTAAAGTGCGATTGCTTAGGGATATCTTTTATAACACCCGTTACTTTATAAAGCGTGCTATCATTAAAGGTTAGGGTTTTACCTACAGCTTGCAGCGGATCATTAAAATAACGCCTGGCAACGGTTTCGTTGATAACCACAGTATGTGGTTCAACCAAAGCTTTTTGCGGATCGCCTGCAATCATCGGGAATGTAAAAACATCAAAAAGTGAGGCATCAGCAAACAACATGTGATCTTCCTTAATATTCTGGTTGCCTTTTTTCACGTTGTTGCCTCCCCTGTTTATCAGGCGAACGGTTTTCTCCACCTCCGGCAAATCGGCTACTAAAGCGGCTGCCAACGGAGCGGGCGAACTGGCGTACGACTGATCGTTGCCGCCAAATTTGATATCGTTGTTAATGCGGTATATCCTGTCGGCCTTTGTGTTAAACTTGTCGTAACTCAACTCATCTACCACATAAAAAACAATGAGCAAACAAGTAGCCAGCCCAAGGGCCAGCCCCAAAACATTAATAGCTGTAAAACCTAAGTTTTTCTTCAGCGTACGAAACGCTGTTTTAATATAGTTTTTTATCATTTTATTTGGTTCACTGGTTCATTAGTTCATTGGTGGCACAGTTCATTAATTATTTGCTTATTTCTTCGTTGATTCATTGGTACAATGTTTATTGGTAATTGGAGCAAACGCCGGCAAATTAATCCGCCATACACCAATGAACCAGTGAACCAATGAACCAAATCATTCCGATCTTAAACTTTTAACCGGGTTGCTTAACGCGGCTTTGATGGATTGGAAACTGATGGTTACAAAAGCTATCAAAATGGCTACTCCGCCTGCCATCGCCAATATCCACCATTGGAAGTTAGCGCGGTAAGCAAAGTCCTGCAGCCATTTATTCATGGCCAGCCAGGCCAATGGCGATGCTATTACTATGGCCACCAATACCAGCTTTATAAAATCTTTTGACAACATGCTAACGATAGAGGTTACACTGGCGCCCAAAACTTTACGGATGCCTATTTCCTTATTGCGCTGCTCGGCGGCGTAAGCCGCAAGGCCAAACAAGCCAAGGCAGGCTATCAGGATGGCCAGCGTGCTAAATGAGATAAAGATCTGGCCTATGCGCCTTTCTGAACTGTAGGTGGCATCAAAATCTTCATCCATAAAAGAGTAGGAGAAACGTTGATTTGGCGAAAGTTCTTTCCATTTGCTTTCTATCTGGCTCATGAGCCCCATGATGTTTGCCGTTTTAACCCTCAAGCTAATAGCGCCCCTGTCTTCACTATAATACAACACCACCGGATTAATTTTATCATGCAGCGAATTGAAGTTAAAATCCTTCATTACGCCAACAATATGATAAGGTTGTACCCCATAAGTATCGCGGTAGACGGTTTTATCAAGTGGTTGTTTTTGTCCGTACATCTTCACAAATGCCTCGTTAACTATAATAGCGGCCGTATCTGTGGCCATTTGCTTGTTAAAGTTGCGGCCATCAATCATTTTGATGCCCATGGTGCTGATGTAATCTTCATCAACAGGCCAAAACTCCGAAAGCATGTCTTTTTTAATATCTATTACGCGGTCGGGAAACAGGCCTGTAACATTCCTGTCGTCACCAACCGGCAAAAATGCCGTCATGGTTGCGTTTACCACACCGGGCAGTTGTTTCAGTTGTTGTTTTAATATGGCTGCCTGTTTGCCCAGTACACCGGTATTTTTTATCACCAGCACCTCGCTCCTATCAAAACCAAGATTTTTATTGTGGATGTAATTAAGCTGATTATAGATAACTATAGTACCTATGATCAGGAATATCGAAATTGAAAACTGAAATACTACCAGAAAACTACGAAGCAGCCCTCCCTTAAAGCCGTTGGCAATTTTACCCTTCAATACTTCAATTGGGCGAAAAGCGGATAGGAACAATGCCGGATAAGAGCCCGCCAAAGAACCAATTACCAAAACAATCACCAGCAAGGCCGGCAAAAGCCATGTTAACGTTTGTGACGTTATTGCCAGTTGCTTACCCGCCATCTTGTTAAAAACAGGCATCAGCACAATGGCTAAAATAACAGCTGTTATAGTTGATACCAGCGTAACCATAACAGACTCGGTTAAAAACTGGGCGATAAGGTATTTACGTGCCGAACCTAATACCTTGCGTACCCCAACCTCTTTGGCCCGGTTTGATGAACGGGCGGTTGAAAGATTCATGAAATTAACACAAGCTATAAGCAGTATAAACAGGGCCACGACGGAAAATATGTATACGTACTGAATGCTGCCATTTTTTTCCAGTTCGTACTGGCTGTCAGATCTCAGGTGAATATTAAGCAAGGGTTTCAACTCTGTATTCAAATAGTTTCCGTTTGTTGTCCAGGTTGACGGCGGTGCCATCGAGTTTTTGATTTCGATGTTCCGGATCTGAGTTTCCAGGTTTTTAATGTTGGTGCCTGGTTTTACCAACAGGTAATTACGCATACCGCTGTAGCCCCAGGAGCTTACCTTGCTTTCGGGAATTGAAGAAAATGACAAAAAGAAATCATAATGAAAATGCGAAGCTGCAGGCACATCTTTAATTACAGCAGTAATTTTGTAGGTACTGGTATCATTCATAGTGAATGTTTGCCCTACTACGTTGGTTTTATTAAAATATTTTTTGGCCGTACTTTCGGTGATAACCGCTGTATGTGGTTCTGTTAAAACATTGGTTGCGCTGCCATCAATTATAGGTAAAGTAAATACATCAAACAGGCTCGACTCGGCAAACACAACACGTTTTTCCTGAAGATTTTCGTTCCCCTTACGAATCGAAAACTTTTGTGGTGAAAAAAACAGCGCTGTGTTAGGGATCAAACGGGTTATTTTTTCGATGCTGGGCAAATCTTTTATCGCGGCTGCTAAAGGGGCCTCTGACGATGCGTATGACCCTTCCCTACCGTTTAGCTTTGCATTTACTGTAATGCGGTAAATCCTATCGGCATTGGTGTTATACCTGTCGTAACTCAATTCATCTGCTACATATAATACAATAAGCAAACATGCAGCCAATCCAACAGACAGCCCCAGCACATTTATAGCCGTAAAGCCTTTGTTTTTCCAAAGGCTGCGGTAAGCGGTTTTAAAGTAATTTTTTATCATTTGATTTAGTTCATTAGTTCATTGGTGCTATGTTTATTAGTTCGCTGGCCTGATGTTCATTAGTTTATCGGTGCTATGTTTATTAGTAATTGGGGCAACGCCGCCAAATTGATCCGCCAAACACCAATGAACTAATGAACCAATGAACTACTCGCTTTTAAGGCTCTTAGCCGGATTAACTGTGGCTGCCCTTATCGATCGTGCACTTACGGTTAAAAAAGCGATTACAGTGGCTATAACACCTGCCAGCAGGAATATCCACCATTGGATCTCGACACGGTATGCAAAGCTTTGCAGCCATTTGCTCATGCTATACCAGGCTAATGGAGATGCTATCAGCGCCGCTAATAATACAAGCTTCATTAAATCCTGCGATAGCAGTTTTACGATGCTTGCTATACTGGCGCCTAATACTTTGCGGATACCTATTTCCTTAACCCTTTGTTCGGCGGTAAAAGTGATCAGGCCGAACAGACCTAAGCATGCAATACCAATGGCCAGTATGGTGAATACAAACAGTAGCTTACCTTGCTTTTGCTCGGTTTGGTATTGTGCTGCAAAGTTTTGGTCAAGAAAATTATAGTCTGCTTTATTTTCGGGGTCAAAACGGGCATATACTTTTTGCAGGTAGTTGATGGCTGCCTGTACATTGCCCTGGCCCAGCCGCACGTATAAATTATCTTTATCTTTTGTTTCGGATGGAAGACTTAATACCATAGGCGAAATTTTATGCTGCAACGAGTAGGTATTAAAATCCTTTACTACGCCAATTACGGTTGCGTAGGTAACCACCCCATGGTCTATACCGCTGCGAACGCGAGCGCCAACGGGATTTTTCCAGCCCATTTCTTTCACCAGTGTTTCGTTAACCAATATGGAATGGTTGGCGGTATCGGCAGGACCTTTCATGAAATTACGCCCGGCAGCCATTTTTATCTGCATAGCAGGCAAAAAGTCTTCATCAATGATCAACGATTCTACCAGTTTGCTATCCGGACCTTTTTTACCGTCGGCCCCGATGCTAAAATAGGTAGATCCGATATCGTTGTTGCCGATTGGATTGCCTGCAACCGCCACGCTTTGGATCAAAGGGCTTTGCAATAATTGCGTTTTAATTTCGTCAGTTTTCGCCCTCACGTCACGGTTACGGATGTGGAACGTAAGCATTTGCGATTTGTTGAAGCCAAGGTCTTTAGTCAGCACAAAATTGAGTTGCTGGTAAATTACGCATGACCCAATGATCATCAATATGGTAATCACAAACTGGAATACCACCAGGCCCTTGCGGAAAAGAATGGTTGACGATTGGTTACCCAACTGCCCCTTCATAGCGCTGATAGTTTTGAAGCCCGAAAGGAACAAAGCCGGGTATATGCCACTTACCACGCCGGTAACTACAGCGAATAATGCAAAAACCACCAACGATTTGGTTACCCCGAAATACCAAAGCTGTAACGATTTACCGGATAGCATATTTACGTAGGGTAAGGCAGCCTGTATGAGCACCATACCTGCAATGGTGGCCAGCACGGCCAACAGGATTGATTCGGTAAAAAACATGTACAGCAATTGCAAGCGGCCCGAGCCTATTACTTTCCGGGTACCAATTTCTTTGATCCTGACAGATGAGCGAGCCGTGGTAAGGTTAACGTAATTGATAACTGCGATTGACAGGATGAGCAGGCCAACGATGCCAAAAACATACAGGTAGGCTACGTTGCCATTATTGCCCATCTGGTAGTCAAGGCTGGAGTGCAGGTGAATAGCTGTAAGTGGCAATAGTTCCAGTTTATAGGTTACCCCTGCCAGGTTTTGTTTCAGGTATTTGTTATAAAAGTCGCTGGAGCGTGCTTCTATTTTTTTATAGTCATCATGGTCTTTTAGCAGTACAAAGGTGTAAATGCCTGCGTTGCCCCAGTTGCCATTATAATCGGCATTGAATGAACGGAGTGCGCTAAACTTAAATGTAGAGTTTTGAGGCACATCATCAATTACCCCGGTAACCGTATTTTGAACCTCGCCTTCAAAAGTTATTACTTTATCAATAGCAGATGAAATATCGGGGCCAAAGATCTTTTCGGCCAGTGTTTTGGTTAAAACAATGGATTGTGGCTTTACAAGTGCCGTGCTGGGATCGCCGGCCAAAAAATGATAAGTAAATACATTAAAGATGCTTTTATCGGTAAAAGAAATATCACCTGCTTCAACCTGCTTTTCGTTGTAAACAATTTTGCCCCCGCCCTCCAAATCAACGCGTACGGCCTCTTCAACTTCGGGATAGTCTGCCTTTAACGCCTGTGAATAGGGTGGCGATGTTACTGCCAGGTTAAAACTGCCTCCGTTCCATTTGCCATGTTGGGCTACCTGGAAAATCCTATCCGATTTTTCATTATATCGGTCGTAACTCCATTCATCGGCAACGTATAAACTGATAAGCCAAAACGCTGCCACCCCAATGGCCAGGCCGCTTACATTGATAATAGAGAAAACCTTATGTTTGATTAGGTTACGCCAGGCTATTTTTATATAATTTTTCAACATAAGGCAAATGTTTAACGTTTATACAACTTAGGTATTAAAACGCGTACCAATTATATAATATATTAATAATCAAATATTTATAAAAAAATCAAATATTAAAAACCGTACGAAAGCGGACGGTGGCCGTGCACAGGCGAACAGATGTTAAGGTTATCGGCTAAGTGTATGATCAGGAATGAATAATGACAAATACTGTAACTATTCGTGCATTAAACAACTACGAAAAGTGCCCAAAGCTCCTTACATTAGCACGAATCATGACCGGGATTATTTTCCATAGTTTCGATGTTATTGTTCCTAATGGGCATTTTCCAGGCCATATCGGTTACAAGTATAATTTTGCGATACGGAACTGCAAAAGCGACTCCCGCCTTTTCAGCGCCGTCTTAGTAATTAGTAATCCGGGCCCTGCTGAGTGCAAAAATATTCCTGCATACAACCAGCGTTTGGCAATTACCGGCCTTTCGTTACTTCCCGCTTGTTATGGATACTTTATTGTCGGTATTGCTTTATACGTATCTGTTAACGGCAACCGGCAAGCCATTGCACATTAACAGAAAAAATAGGGAAAGATACCTCCTATCTGGTTTTTACGTTTTTTATGACCATAGATTTTGGAAAAAGGTAACGCCTCACCAACAATCAGCGTGTACAAAACTTAAAACACACGTAAAAAAGTGCGCTCAAAAAAATAAAATATACAACGCGATGGTTAAGCCACTGTGAATAAATGTATGGTTAACTCTTAAAAATGGCAGCTTTGCAATGATTTAACTGCCCGAATTTTCAAATTTATCAGCCCGATCAAATTTTATTTGCGCCGGATCATCGACTTTTATATAGGAGCCGTTTTTTAGAACGCCGGTTACACAGATTTTTTTACCTTCAAAATTAAAATAATCCGGTCCGATGGCCTTTTGGAACTTATATTTAAACCTGATCCTGACATAGGCGTAATGAGTCGAATCACCGAGGTACAAGCCGACGTAAAAGGCCTTGTTACGCTCGCGAAAAACGCGGTCACAGATGGTGACTTTTTCACTGGTATGATTTACGGCATCTTTGGCCGTAATGATGGTTTGAGCGGATAACTTATCAATTGATAATAGGGTAAGTGCGAAAATGATGGTTAGGGCTTTCATGGTTAATTTAGATGAATAGTTAGTTTTTTTATTTATAAATCTGACTGGAGAAAAGTATAGAGTAGATGTGTTGCTCTTCTCAGATGCGGAAAATCGATCAGGCTGATCTTATCCTGCGGGGTGTGATGCTCATCAAAGCCACCGGAACCCAGTAATAATGATGGAATCTGTTTATTTATAAAACTATAAGTGTCTGTATTCCTCAATACTTCTTTTACTGAGTCCGTTGCTGAGAACTGTAGATTTAATGTGGTAAAGTTTTTTCCTGCGTTCATAAAGGCCGTTTTGAATTGAGGGTCACCCAATGCCCACACCCCTTTGAATGAGCGGTGCTTACTGCCCAATTGTTCAAGATTGATCGTCATCACGATATCCTTTTGAGGAACGGGCAAGTGGTCGGCGAACCAATGGGAACCCTTTAGATTAAGCTCCTCGCCACAAAAGAAAGCGAATATTACTGTGCGTTTTGCGGGGTGGGCAGCCAGCATTTTTGCAGCACTAAGTTCGGTCACGCAACCGCTGGCATCGTCATTAGCGCCATTATAAATGTGGTTACCGATGCGGCCAATATGATCGAGATGGGCACCGACAAGTATGGCCCGATGGGCCATTTTGAGGTTAGTACCTAACGCTTTGCCTATTACATTATACCCGGTTTTATCTTCAGACCTGTATTTAAGTTTTACGGTTATGCTGTCCCCGGTTGCCAGCATTTTTGCCAGCAATGGGCTGACCATGATAGAAGGTAGGCTGTTTGCGGCTTTTATGCCATCGGGCCGGTAATGCATATACCCGAAGCGGTATTGCCGGATGACGGTTGTTTCCCAGTTATTTGCCTGTTCTTTGTTGGGGAGAAGGAGAACACCGGCTGATTTATCATTTACCGAATCGCCGGATGTTGTTACGACCCATTTTCCGGGCCCTGTAATACCGCGCTGAATAACAATATAGTTTTTTGGGGAATGCAGGTAGGGTTTACCATTAATGATCAGTGTGGTGCCAGAATAATTATCCCAGCTGAAAGGGACAGGTTGCAAATAGGTTAATTTGTTTCTTTCCTTCCAGCCGGGTTTTATGCCTGATGCCTTTAATTGGCTCGCCACATATTTTGCAGCTTTCAGATATCCGGGAAAGGCAGTAAAACGTCCTTCTGTGGCATCGGAGGCAATACCATACATGTCTTTTTTTAATGTACCCACACTTTGCGATTTGCTTTCCAAAATATTAATGGCCAAAATCAGAATGATCAGATACTTTTTCATATTATTTGCGGTTAACCTTTAGTACTTGTTTGCCACTTTCGATTACGACCAAGGAGTTGGTGTCGGGAAACTGTAGCTGCACATCGTAACCCTCCATAAAGAATTTGTTCGCTGATTCGGGGAATACAGTTACAGTGGGCACACCATCCCCGGAAATTTTTAAGGCGTTGCCATCCTTCTCAACCTTTACCAGTTTGCCATTACTTTGTGCGTATGTGCCGATATAGCTTTGGATCAACTGATCGGCGATAGCTACCCTTTCGTGGCTGGTCGCAGATTTGTTCATGGTTTCCAGGATCAGCGCTCCTTCAGGCAGGGCGCGTTTGATGATGCGGTCGCAGATGAATTCGCCGTTATCACCATTGGTCATCACGACCACGCCGCTTTTTGATCCCGGCAGAAAAATCGCCATAGTCCTAACCCCAATGTCCGAGCCCCCGTGCTGCAGGGCGTATTCACCATTGGGTAGGCCGTCCACGAGGCCCCAACCCAGTCCGGAGGCGTTGCCGCGTTTGGTTCTTCTTTGCGGTCTGATCATTTCGGCATAAACCGGGCCGCCGTCATTAGCCAGTTTCATGGCGTAGATACCCAGGGTGCAATAGTCGGCAATACTGGTGATCAGGTCATCAGCTGCGTTTACCGAAGTTTGGATCGATGTAGCGTAGCGTTTGCCTTGCCCGTCGTGCCACATAGCAAAGCGTGTAGTATCCAGGTTTTCGCTCCAATATTGTGTGTCGTTCATACCCAGCGGTTTGAACAGGTAAGTAGCCATCAATACAGCAAGGGATTGATGAAACTTTGCTTCCAGCGCCCGGCGCAAATACTCAAAACCTTCGCCCGAATAGCCTGAGGCAGTGCCTGGTTCAAATTTGAATTTGAGTTTGGTCCCCCCGTTATCTGACCGCCAGTTAGGGAAACCGGTCTGGTGGCTCAACACAAAACGGGTAGTCAGTTTTATCAGACAAGGATCGCCTGCAATATCCGGATCTGTCCAGTAATGCACCAGCGGCTCATCTAAGTTCCATTTACCCATTTGTACCAGCTTCAAAGTAAGCATAGCGGTTACCGGTTTGGTTTGCGAAGCGATATTGAATAACGAATTTTCTGGTGCAGAGTGCCCGGCTTGTAAGTCGCCAAAGTTTTTGACCCATTTGATCTGACCATTTTCGATAATGCCAACACCAACGCAGGGGACACGGTATTCGGTCATCCAGGCAGGGATATCTTTAAATAAGTTAGTGTGAACAGTATCGGTTTGGGCAAAAGTCGAAACGATCATCAGGAATAAGGCGACTAAGGAGGTGACGAATGTTTTCATAATTTTTAAATTATGGAACAAAAGTATCCTGGCTTCAACCTCTAAAAAATAAGAGTGATAAGTCTATAGGGATTGATGTCGAACGTAAATAAACTGATGATATTCGTCATTTGTAACGTTTATCCCCGGAATCGATCAGTTCATCATCAAAATTTGGATGAGCGGTTTTGCTGTCGTTTATTTGAAAAATGAAGACTTTCGACTGGACACGTTTATTTACCTGGCCTTATAAGATTTACACACAACTATTGTTCTGGGTGATAGTTTTCTTATTATACATCCTGCTGAAGGAGTATCCGCAACGCATGAGCGGGATAACATTGATCTGCCTTGTTTTCCAGGAAACGCTCGAGCTCATCATTCCCTGTTATTCACAAAACCTGTTGGTGCTGCCATTTCTAAAACACCGCAAATGGCTTGTGGGGTTCGTTATTTATGCAGTGCAGCTGGTAGTACTTATCGAGTTACTGCCTTATTTTTTGAACCTTATAGGCTTGCTTTTTGCAAAGCTGTTCCATATTACGGACGTGGTTACTAATTGGCAGGAGCAGCATTTTGCTTTCACGATGGTGGCCTTTACCGTGATGGCCTCACTGGCTAAAGTTGGGATGGATCGTTTGATCCGTGATAAAGAACAAAAGGAAAACGAATTGCGGCACCTGAAAGCTCAACTGAACCCTCATTTCCTGTTCAATACCCTGAATAACCTGTATGGCCTATCCGTCGCTGAATCGAAAAAATTGCCTGATTTGATGCTAAAGCTATCCGACCTGCTAAGATATTCACTATATGACACCAACCAGCATTACGTGGCTTTACAAAAAGAGATCGAATATCTAAATAATTATGTGGAGCTGGAGCGGATTAGGCTAAGTGGCAACTCGGATATTGAGTTGACTTTTGAGGGTGATACGGCAGAAAGATATATAGCCCCTTTGCTGATGATCGTATTTATTGAAAACGCGTTCAAGCATTTTTCAGCCGCTAAGGGCGAAAAGTCCTTTGTGCATATCCGGCTTGCTGTAAACGGGGACGAATTGCATTTAAAAGTTCAAAATTCTGTAGATCCCGGATTTGCACCTATTCTTTCAGCCAAACGAAAAGGCGGCCTTGGTTTGGAAAACGCCCGGCAGCGACTCAACCTGATCTATCCGGGGCAATACCAGCTAAAAATCAATAAAAATCAGGATATCTTTGAAACTAACCTTATAGTTGAACTGACATGATCTTAAATTGCCTTATTGTTGATGATGAACCGATCGCCCGTGATATTTTGAGGGCTTATATTTCGCAGGTGCCTTATTTAAACCTGGCTGGCGAATGCAGGGATGCGTTTGAGGCCATGCAGGTGATCAACCGGCAACCTGTCAATCTGATCATCCTGGATATTAACATGCCGCGTTTAAGCGGGCTGGACATGCTGCGGACACTGAAAAAATACCCGGCGATCATCATCACTTCCGCTTACCCGGAGTACGCGCTGGAGGGGTTCGAACTTTCGGTAACGGATTATCTGTTGAAGCCGTTTTCCTTTCCGCGGTTCGTTCAGGCAACTGAGAAGGCATTGACCACCGTGAATCCCTCATTTTCATCGTCGGCATCAACAGGAGAAAAAGAGGATTTCCTGATGGTAAAATCAGATAAAAAATTAACCAAAGTTTTTTTTTACGAGATCACTTACGTGGAGGCCTATGGCAATTATATCTTCATTTATCGCGAGCAGGACAGGATCATGTCGAAACAAACGCTTACCCAATTTCAAGAACAGCTTCCTGGCAACAGGTTTGTCCGTATTCATAAATCTTACATCATTTCACTTCATTCTGTTAAATTCATAGAAGGCAATGAAGTCTCTATCGGAACTAAAAAATTACCGGTTGGTAAAGTTTATAAGGATAACCTGTTAAAAAAGTTGCAATAAATGACTTGCGAACCTATCGAGATCAAATGAAAAAAGCCTTGTTTTTACTGCTATGTCTGTCCCTTTCTACAGGGTTATCGTCCGCTCTGGCGTGTAATGCACAGCGCTTCTTCCCAAAGGAACCCAATCGTATAATATCGGTGGAACATTTTGAAGTCACTTATTAATGCTGGCTATGCTGTTATTGCGATAATTACGGTTATAACATTGCAATATTCCTAGCTCGGAGAAGAGACTGCAACCAGGCGATGGAGTATATTTACGAAAATGCCTGAAAACGTTATTTTTGTTAAAGTTAGAGAAGTGAAACCACAGAGCGACTATCACCCTTTTCGCGGATTTCGTAAAGCACTGAATCAATAATAGAATCAGATATATAACCCAGGTTGGCGTACAAAAGGCAACTTTGGCAGCACAAAACCCTTCTAAATCTCTAATAGAGTAACTTTTGTTTTTTATTATTCTTTTCAAGGATCAAAACCTGAAAGCATAAACCCGCAGCTTCCGGCTGCCCCATTTTGATCAAGAATCGTTTGGCAAAATTATAAGCGAAACTGCTTAGTTCAGGTTGCGAAACTCAACAGGTGTTTTACCTGTTTTTTGCTTAAAAAGCTTATTAAAATATTGGGGATATTCAAAGCCCAGCAGGTAAGCTACTTCGCCAACTGGCTTATCAGTGCTGATCAGGATGTTTTTGGCTTCTTCGATTAAATAGTAGTGGATATGGTCCTGCGCATTCTTCCCCGTTTCTTTTTTTAGGAGATCGCTCAGATAACCCGGCGATAAGTTGACTTTATCTGCCAGGTTTTTCACAGTTGGTAAACCTTGCTCTTTAAGCCCGGCATTGCTAAAATAATCGCGTAGTATTTTTTCCACCTGCATAATAACTGAGCTATTCGCACTTTTCCTTGTAATAAATTGTCGCCCGTAGAAGCGTGCGCAATAATTTAAAAGCAGCTCAATATGGGATACAATCACAGACTGACTGTGTGTATCTATGTTCTCATGTAATTCATTGTCCAGTTTCTGTACGCAATCATAAAAGATGTGTTTCTCTTTTTCGGACATATGAAGCGCCTCCCACACTTCATAAGAGAAAAAGCTATAATCTTTCATTTTATCATGAAGACTGGTTCCTCTGATCAGGTCGGGATGAAAAAACACACCCCAGCCCTCCTTTTCGGTGTATGCGTCAATATCGGTTTCCAGGTCCAATACCTGGTTCGGTGCAATACACATCAGGCTGCCGTTATTAAAATCAACCACCTTACGTCCGTATTTTACATTATTGCCATCATACCGCTTAAACAATAAGCAGTAGTAATCGCAGGATATCCTGGTGTTTTCTGCCACCTGCTCATCAACATCGCTAAAGTCAATAACGGCAACAAGCGGATGTTTAAGTGGCTGATCTAAGTTGAAGAACTTATAAACATCGGCTATCTCGGAAAAATGAAGCGATATGCTCATAGTTTGTTGACTAATAGCTTTAAAGGTAAAGATTTTTGGCCATACACAGGGCCGTTGCATTGCATCAGCCCTGTGTGGCTTATATTAATCAAGTTTAAACAAACCTTTGATTCCCTGCAAGAAAGTTTTATCGTCAGCTTCCTTGCGTTGGGCAACAATTCCTTTCGCATCTTCTCCAGCGGTGTATCGCAGCTTATCGGTGCCATCTGTTGCCGCTTCGTAAATAACTTCGGCAACTACGCGGGCAGGAGAAGCATTCTCAAAAAAAGCTGGCATTCCTTCGTTTACTTTCTCCACAATATCGTTATATTCAGTCATCGATTCATCGTTACTAAAGTCAAGCGAACGGCCGGCAAAATCCGTAGCGATGGCGCCAGGTTCAACGATCTTAATTTTCGCGCCGAATTGCTCCAGTTCGTAGCTCATGGCCTCCGATATTCCTTCCACCGCAAACTTGGTACCGTGATATAAGGCCCCCAAGGGAAAAGCCATCTTGCCGCCTATAGACGATATGTTGACGATGACGCCGCTTTTATTACTGCGAAAGTGAGGCAATATTGAACGGGGTACATCAATAAGCCCAATTACATTTGTATCAAACTGGCGGATAATATTTTCCCTTGAAAATGCTTCCAATGGTCCGAATGCACCATAACCTGCGTTATTGACCAGAACGTCAATCTTTCCAAACTGTTTAATGCCTTCAGTTATCGCCCGTTGTATACTATCAAGGTTAAGAACATCCAGTTGGGCCAGGATTACATTATCCAAAGCTTTAAGTTCTGATTCGCCTTCGGGATTTCTCATGGTAGCTATCACATTCCAGCCTTTTTCCTGAAACAATATAGCTGTGGCTTTACCTATACCGCTGCTTGCACCGGTAATTAAAATTGTGTTTTTCATGTTTTAATTATTTGATAACACAAAGGTCAGCGTAAATTGATGGCGACAGGTAACACAAATTGCGGCAAGTTGTATACTTATTACGGTTTGTTAAACCAGGTAAATAAATATTCATTTCGGTTACAACTCTCCTTGATTCGGTTACAGCTGCATAAAATGAAACGTTGACTTTTGCTTTATAACAGTTAATCAAAATCTTATGGAAGATCAAATAACATCTGCGAACAAACCGATTGCCTTAGTGACCGGCGCTAACCAGGGTGTAGGTAATGAAATTGCCAAAGCGCTAGCCGCTAACGGTTATGTGGTATATGTAGGTTCGCGTAAATTGGAAAATGGCGAAAAAGCAGCCGCAGCGATAGGGGAAAATGCCAAGGCTATACAGCTGGATGTTACGCAGCAACAAAGCATCAATGCAGCAATAGCGCGCATTGAAAACGAACATGCCCACCTGGACCTTCTGGTGAATAACGCAGGTATATCACATGGCGGAACATCTCCTAAAAACCCGGAAGATCTTATGAGCACAGGGCGTGCGGTTAATGTATCGCTGGACGAAGTGCGCACCGTATGGGAAACCAACGTGTTCGGCGTTATAGCCGTAACACAGGCTGCTTTACCTTTGCTACGTAAGTCATCGGCTGCACGTATAGTCAATGTATCAAGCGGCCTGGGTTCACTCACCTGGATATCTGACCCGGCTTGCTGGGCAAGAGAGCATTTCGGTATTGTTTACGCTGCCTCTAAAACTGCACTTAACGCGGTTACACTTGCCTTTGCCCTCGAGCTTGAAAAGGAGAACATCAAGGTGAACGCCACCAGCCCGGGCTATACGGCTACCGCACTGAATAATTTCCAGGGAACCGACAGCCTGGAAGTGGGATCACGTGAGCCGGTTCGGGTAGCCCTGGATACAAAAGGCCCAACGGGCGGATTTACCGGCCCCGAAGGCCCACTGCCCTGGTAGTTCCGCTTATTCGGCACCAAAGTAATCTTATTTACAAATTAATTATGACCGGGGGCTGAAACAGCCTCTGGTCATAATTATTATCTTTCAACATGAAAAACGACATACCAAAAGTTGTTAAACTCGGATCGATAACGGAAATACATCGTTTGCTTGGTATCCCGGGGCCGGCTCACCCGCTGATCAGTTTATTGGATACCAGGGACGAACGAATTAACCTGAGTCGCCTGCCGGTAAGCTATGTTACAACACTTTACAAGATCTCCTTTATTAATAAGTTAGGTGGCAAATTCAGATATGGGCAGGGTTATTATGATTTTGACGAGGGAAGTATGGTTTTTACAGCGCCGAACCAGGTGGTGGGCAGTACAGCGATTTACAATGGAAACGAGGGGTATTCTTTGATTTTCCATCAGGATTTCCTCCATGGTTATCCGCTCGCTGTTAAAATCAAACAATATGGGTTCTTTTCCTACGCTTCAAACGAGGCCCTGCACCTTTCTGAGCAGGAAAGGGCTACTGTTTCGGCTGTTTTTACCATTATTCAGGAAGAATTGAACAGCCGGATAGACGATTTTAGCCACGAAGTAGTTATCGCACAGATCGAATTGCTATTGAGTTATGCCAGGCGCTTTTATAAAAGACAATTTCTGACCCGGCAGGCAGCCAGCAGCGATCTGCTGCTTAGGATGGAAGAATTGCTCGAGTCTTATTTTAAGGAAGATAAGCCGGCCAATCAGGGATTGCCCACTGTACAATACCTGGCTGAGCAGTTAAACTATACACCTAACTATTTAAGTGATATGCTGCGCTCGCTCACCGGACTTAACGTACAGCAGCATATTCATGAAAAGCTCATCGGGCGATCTAAAGAACTACTCACTACTACCACTTTAACCATTAGTGAAATAGCTTACCAATTAGGGTTTGAGCATTCACAGTCATTCAGCAGGCTTTTTAAAACCAAAACCAAACTCACACCGCTCCAATTCAGGCAATCTTATAATTAATGATCAGGAACAAATAAGCATTCTGATGGCAACAACTTTACGTTAAGGTGTACAAAAGATAAACCAGACTTGTATAAAAATTGATATAGTCTTGGCAATCAACAAAACACAATTGGATTTCGGTAAACTTCCTTACTATAAGAAATCCAGTCTCCAAAAATATTTTCCCGGACAATAAGCGTATCCAATCAACGTAAAGCATGTTGTGCAATACGGCAAAGGGAATACCAACTCCTCCAGGGCAATCAAGTAGCTACGAGTATCAAAAAATGCAAATAAAAGCCACTTTGCAACAAAAATACTTTGGTAGCCATTAGCTAATTTCGTTTTCGCAACCAAGTTACAGGTACCGTTATGGTAACATAATTTTTATACAGCCACTTTTTATAACAAAACCAAGAATACTGATATCTAATTTATCGTCAACATGCCAAAAAAGATCGTCCAATTCCTGTTCTGTTTGTTGTTTACCCTGCGGGTATCGGCGTATGCCAAATACGCAAATACTGCAAGGATTTCGCCTTACGCAAAAACGGTCACTATAGCGGTACCCGGTAATCAATTAGCAATAGTGATAGATTACTCAGAGGGCTGCATAATTAAACAATTGCGGATAAAGGGGAAAAACGTTTTATCACCGGCCGGCATCTACACTGGCATCACCACAAAAAACGGGATATTCTTATCAAGCACAGCAGTTGAAAATATCAAATTGTCCAAAAACGACGGCGTAATAAAATTATCGGGACTAACTTATGGAGATGGTGATTTAACCGTTGACGAAACCTGGGAATTTAAGATTAACAACGATAAAATAAGCTGGACCATCATACGGAGTTATAACAAGTCGGCCGAGCTGGAAGATATGTCGTTCCCAAAATACAATTTCAGCAACCTTACGGTGTGGAAAGGCGGCATATTGGATAATGGCGGTATGGTTTGGTGTAAATATCTGAAACAGGTAGATGACACCTATGGCGTACACACCGGGGGCGTAACGTTCTGGAACGCCGAATCGGGCAACGGTCTGCGCATCAACACCAAAGCAGATAATGGTGATGTTGTAGCATCGAAGTTCTCACACAGCAAAAATAACGAATTTACGAGCACGCAATTAGTAACGGATGATCAGTTGCAACAGCGACATGACTTAAGCCGTTTCGTGTCGCAAAAGGCTGATATTTTTGCTCCCTTTAAGGTAAAAAAGGGTGTGGTAAGCGTGCAAATAGACCTGCAGTACGTTGATTATTTTAAAGAATATTCGAAAGGTAAGCTACCGGGGATAGATGCCATTGCCGTGCGCGAGCTAATGAACACCACCGGGCGTTACGGCGTGGTTGATAACAACATTATCGGCGCTAATGGCTGGCTTACCAATTGGAAATGCCTGCATGAACCGTTTTTTGCGCAGATAGGGATGGCGCTGGGCGATAAAAACTATACCAGGAATATGTCGGCCACACTGGATCAGGAACGTGATGAGGCAATACTTCCGGACGGGCGGGTACTATCCCGTTGGCACAATGCCCCAGGCGATGAAATGCCCGGTACCTATAATCCCAAAACAGGATATTACGAGGCTATGTGGGGCTACACTGTAGACTCACAAACCGGGTATGTGATTAACGCCAGCGAGCAATTTGACATAAATGGGGATTTAAAATGGTTGCGCTCACACCAAAACAGCTGCGAAAACGCCCTTGAATGGCTAATTAAACGCGACGCTAATCATAACGGGATATTTGAAGCGATGAATAACAACATTGCCGAAAAAAAAGCAAGCGACTGGCTGGATATAGTTTGGGCGAGTTACGAGAACGCTTTTGTAAATGCCCAGATGTATGAAGCGTTAAACCTTTGGGCTGATTGTGAAAAGGTATTGGGTAATAAACAAAAAGCAGCCTATTATGCCGTAATTGCTGCGCGTCTTAAAACAGTTTTTAATAAACCTATTGAGCAGGGTGGCTTTTGGTCGCAGGCAAAAAAGCAGTACGTTTACTGGCGCGATAACGATGGCTCGGTACACGGCGATAACCTGGTTACACCAGTAAACTTTGCAGCAATAGCCTTTGGCTTATGCGACGATCCGCAGCGCACAGCGCAGATTCTTGACCAGATAGAAGCCCGTACAGTTAAAGAAAATCTTTTTCACTGGCCTTTATGTTTTGATTCGTTTAAAAAGGATGAGGTTTCCGGCGGGAACTGGCCATTCCCCAATTATGAGAATGGCGATATTTTCCCTACCTGGGGCTATCTGGGCGTAAGAGCATATGCCGGATACGATAAGGGCATCGCGCTGAAGTATATTCATAAACTACTGAACCAGTACAAAAAGGACGGGCTTTCATCGCAACGTTACAGCAGGGCTACTCAGTTGGGCCTTGGTGACGATATACTGGCGGGAATATCCACCAGTATAACAGCTTTATACCGGGATATTTACGGATTAAGGCCCAAGTGGAACCGCATGGGTATAGAGCCCAAAATATCTGCAGAGCTTAACGGTACAACTTTCTCTTACACACTACGCGATACGGTATACCAGGTAAAACTCGGCTTAACTTTTTATGAAATTCGTTCAAAAAAGTTTTCGATTAAAAATAACGAAAGCTTTGGCGTATCTTATGGACAAAAAATTCTGACTTATTACTGTCAGAACCTGGAGACTAATCAGCTTCTGATAAAAGGCCGTACTGACCGGCCTATTAATCTAATTGTCCATACATGGAAAGATCAAAAAATGTCGTGGTCAATCGGCTCGCAAGATACCTATTGGTTTATCATTAAAGGGCTCGCGCCGGGAACCAGATACACATTAACTACAAGCCATAATGATGTGCAACAAATACGGGCAAAATCCGATGGCACACTAACATTTATGAAAAACTGCGATCCTGGCACCAAATTATTACTAACGCCCATTTGATAAGTTTTTCGACCGAGACCAGAAAATGATGTTTTTTCCTTTTAATAAGCTTGATATTAGGTAATTGGAAAGCGCCATGCGGAGGTTGAAACAAGAAGCAATGACTTCATATCATTTTCTGCCGCGGTACAAATAAACCGATCTTTTATTCCATGAATTATCATTTAGGCATTAGCAGACTATAATTTAGAGACAAAGATGACACATTCGCCATTTTTTATTTACAGGCAAGCCCATTATCGCCCTACATAACCAACAAGTTTGATTTTATTAACTTTGCGGTATGGCAAATGAAATTCCTGGTGTTAACATGGAAGCGCTAAGGCTGCAGGGTTTTAAAGTGCACGAGCTACCTTCAATTGTAAATATTCCTGCTGCCCATGGCAGACGCGATTTTTATAAAATGGGTTTGGTCAGCGGTGAAATGGCCATTGATTATGGCGGTCAGATCCTGGAGTTAAACGGTACGGTGTTGTTTTTTGTAAACCCCAAGGTGCCGCGTTCGGTGGTACGGCGTTCAATGAATGCCACGGGTTATGCGTGTATCTTTACCGAATCGTTTATGCCCGCCATCGTGAAGCGGTCGCCGTTATGGAATACAGGCGATAGCCCGATGATCCGACTGAATAGCGAACAGGCCGCTTTTATGACGGGCATTTTTCAAAAGATGCTGGCTGTTCATCATAGCGATTATAGCTTAAAGGCCGACCTGATCAAAAATTGTATTGAACTGATCATTCATGAAGCATTGAGTATACAGCCTCCTGCATACACTTTGCAGAACGGCGCGGCACGGCTTACGCATTTGTTCATGGACTTGTTGGAGCGGCAATTCCCTATCGAACATGCGGCAGAACCGCTCAAATTAAGAACAGCGCAAAACTTTGCAGATATCCTGACAGTACACGTTAACTACCTTAACCGCTCGGTAAAGGAAACAACCGGCAAGCCCACCTCGGTACATATTGCCGAGCGTGTTGCTGCCGAGGCCAAAGCCTTGTTAAAGCATTCTGACTGGAGCATAGCCGAAATAGCCTACGCGTTGGGATTTAATTACCCAACCTATTTTAATAATTACTTTAAGCGCCTGACTGGTGCCACACCCAACTCTTTTAGAAAGGTTTGAAAATCATACTTATTGGTTTGATTATTATTAACCCTTGGCTGTTTTTTTGCCAGACCTTTGGGTTATGAAAATATTAGTAACCGGCGCTACCGGCAAGGTAGGCAGCAGATTAGTTCCACGCTTAATAGCCAGGGGCTATGACGTCCGGGTGTTGGTGCGTGATGCCGCGAACGCCCCGGCAGGCGCTGAAATTGTAGTGGGCGACCTATTTGAAGCCGCAACCTTAGCACCGGCCGTGGCCGGCGCAGATGCCGTGATCCATCTTGCAGCACTATTCCGCACCTTTACTGACAACGAAGGTATTATCAAAACCAATCATAATGGCACCATAGCGCTGGCAGATGCCGCCGTAGCCGCAGGTATCAAACGATTTATTTTTACCAGCACGGGGAACGTCTACGGTGCCGGCTACGGACACCCGGCAAAAGAAGACGACTTTGTTAACATCAATGACCCCAGAGCCTATTCATCCAGCAAAATTGCCGCGGAACAAGAACTGTTAAAAATGGATTTGAATGTAAGCGTACTGCGTTTAGGCTTTGTTTACGGTGATAAAGACCCGCATATTGCCGAGATCATCCCCTTGCTCAAAAAAATGAAACGTCATTCCGGCTCCCGGATGCACATGGTCCACCATTTGGACGTAGCCCAGGCGTTAATATTGTTGCTGCAAAACGATAACGTAAGCGGCGAGATTTTCAATATCGCCGATGACGCGCCGATAACACTGTATGAACTTGCCGATTCCGTTGGACAGGCGTCTGTTACATTTGATACCCCCGAGGCAGCCCTGAATGACCCTTTTGAAGGCATCATGGACATTTCAAAACTCAGGCGCATCGCAGGTTTTCGGCCATTGGTACCTAGTTATTACGTCGCACGCGACCTTGATATTTTGTAATATGGTTTTTAGTGAACACCTTCCTGGCACGTGAGCGAGCGGTCATAATAATTCCCAATCAGGCACGGAAAAAGGCTATGTATCCTAACTTTAAGAAACGATATGTCTTGACAAACGTAATTTCAATTTAATAGCCTGTACTCACTTGGCGATTTCCCTGTTTTTGTTTTAAATATTTTCGTAAAATGCGATGGGTGCTCAAATCCCAGCCGGTAGGCTATCTCGCTGATTGACTGGCTACTGCCCCATAGCATGATTTTCGCTTTATCTATCAGTTCCAGGTGAATATGTTCCTGTGTGGTTTTACCTGTGAATTTACCCAACAGGTCAGACAGGTAATTAGGCGACAGGTTGAGCCGGGAGGCAAAATAACTCACGTTGGGCAGTCCCCTTTCTATGAGGTTGTCTTGAGAAAAATAATCTTTTAATAATTTTTCAAACTGCTGTACAACATCCGAATTAACCTTTGCCCTGGTATAAAACTGCCGGTCATAAAACCGGTTACAATAATTCAACAGCAATTCAATATTACTAACAATCAGGCCCTGCGAATGCTTATCGATGTTTTGTGCATACTCTTTTTCTATCTTGGCCACACAATCTTTAATGATCTGTTTTTCCTCTTCTGAAATGTGCAGCGCCTCGTTTATCTCATAATTAAAAAACGAATACTGATGTATCTTCTTGCCCAGATCGGTGCCATGGATCAAGTCGGGATGGATGAACAGCGCCCAGCCTTCTTCCACCTGAACATCAGGCCCGGGGCCAAGAACCTGGTCGGGAGCGGTAAACATTAGCGAGCCCTCATTAAAATCATAATGTCCCTTGCCGTATTTTAACAATCCGTCAAACTTTTTACACGAAATGATATAAAACCCAAACCGGTAAAACACATCTGCTTTAGGATGGTAGCTCTTATAAAAGTCGCAATGATCTATCACACTTACCAGTGGATGCCTGGGCGAGGTGTAATGTACCATCCGGTGCAAATCGCTTATCGATTTGATGTCAATGTATTTATCGGGCATATTTTTATGGTAAAGTTAACGCAAAAAAATTGTTGGCTGCCCTAACCCGGGCAGCCAACAATTTTTAAATGCCCATTTGGCCTACTATCATTTTTTTGAAATCCACATCATCCATCTGATGCCTTGCCTCAATTATTAGCCCGGCGTCGTGACCTACGGAGTAACGCAGTTTTTCGGTACCATCGGTAGCCGCGTCATAAATGGCATCAGCAACTTCTCCTATATTTTCAGACATCGGCCATTGCTGTACTGCGCTGATAAATTTATCAAAGGAGGCCTGGTAATCGCCAGATTCGCCAACGCCGAAAATGGCTATCGAACGCCCAGCAAATTCGGTTTTATAGCCGCCAGGTTCTATAATTTTTAACCGGATACCCAGGGGGTTGAGCTCATATTGTATAGCTTCGGTTAAACCTTCCACCGCGAATTTAGTGGCATGGTAAAGCGACGAGAATGGGAAGGTAACCTTGCCACCTATAGAAGAAACGTTGATGATAACGCCAGATCTTTGTTGACGCATAACCGGTATTAAGGCTTGTGTTACCTCAATCAGCCCGAAGAAATTAACGTCGAACTGTCGCTTGATCTCGGCTTCGGTAGCAGCTTCCAATGCGCCAAATGCACCATAACCCGCGTTGTTTACCAATACATCAATCTGGCCAAACTTTTCGATACCGGTTTTTACGGCATTTTGTATGCTGGTTTTGTCGGTTACATCTAATTTAATTACCAAAACCTGGTCAAGAGCCTGTAACTCCGTTTCTTTTTCTGGTGAACGCATGGTAGCTATCACGTTCCAGTTGTTTTTATGAAATAATTTAACGGCCTCTTTTCCAAAACCTGATGAAGCGCCGGTTATTAATACTGTCTTTTTCATTGCTTTTATATTTAATTGCAATAGCAAATGTGCGGTGAAAGGCAATGGCAGGTTTATACTTTTCTACTGATCACTTATACATTTCGTGGATTATCACCCCCCTGGCTGTTGTTGAAAGGCTAATCAGAAACAACATAAACAAAATTAATCCTGATTCCATTACCGCATCCCGGTGCATAAGGGCGCTGCCGGGTAGTGAATTAAAAAGACAGGTTTATGCGTTATAACAAAAATCTCCCAGGCACAGGCTTTCATGCTGAGGCATAATTGCGCTTGCTGCATCAGCTAACACTGAAAAACCTGGCCGGGGAAACCTAAGGGTTATTATTGGATTAGCCAACGCTGGGCGCTGCCACCATTCCAGCCCCATTGAACAAGTTTATAACCATTTACAGATGAACTGGAATTGTCCAACGCCCCGCTTGTTGCCTGGTTCCATATTTTGTAAGTACCATCCGATTGCTTGTCAACCCACCAACGTTGGTTGGTATTCCTGGCTGGCGTGTACTGAATAAGTTGAAGCCCGTTAGTTGTGGCACCTCCTGGGACATCTAATGTAAGCCAGCTGTATTGGCTAACAATATTCCATGAATTATCCTCGTTTTGGGTAAAATTCCACTTTTGGCTCAGCCCGTTATTCAATCCCCATTGTACCACGCCGGTTCCGTTGCCGCTCAGGCTGGCATTATCTACAGCAATACCATTTTGGCTGCTCACAATAACGTGCACACCGGCAAGGTTATCGGGCTGCGATCCCGGCGTGTATTGCAACCAGGCCACCGCACTGGCAAACTTACTTGTGGTTAAGCTATTGTCGGTAGGCGTAGCCTGGTCCCAGCCGTTCCAGGTAATATTATAGTCGGTACGGCGGTTGTTCCAAATGGCGGTTGCATTTTGGGCCATCCATGAGTAATAGGTGCTCCACATGTGATTATCGCGTACAAAATGGCCAAGTCCGCGGGCAAACTCATCACCCCAGGTATTCAGGTAGCCTGCATTGTTGGTGATAATACCATTAGTGGTCATATTGTTTTTCACGTAGTCGATGGATCGTTTGGCATCGTTGTAATAATTCACATTGCCGGTTATCTGGTACATCAGGTTGGCAAAATCAACAAACGTGCCCTGGTTGTAAACGGCCGCACCATGGTCAACCACATCATTGCGGTCAATTCCGGTATAAACCTGCCCGGTACTTGAATTGTAAATATGGTTCCAAACCCAGTCATAAATCTGGGTAGCTTTGGTTAAATACGATTGATCGTGCGTACTTTGGTAAATGAGACAGGCCACCTTACCTAAGCTGTTGTTTGATAAAGCCTCTTTGTTGATAGGCTGCCCGGCCGGTGTCATATTAGGTTGTTGCTCCCAAATACCGCCGCCATTATACTGGGTATCCCAGCCGCGGGCGTAGGCCATATCAAAACCATATTTGGCCTGAGTTAGAAAATTAGCCGTACCTGTCATTTGATAACCGCGGATAAGCGCCAGCGAAAACCAGCCAATATCATCATTCCAGCCATCCCATGTCCATGGTGGCGGGGTGTTTTGCAGCCAGGTATTACAAAGGTTATTTACCAATGTTTTATGTGCGGTGCTGCCAGTGCGCTCATAGGCATCTTCGGCCACTAAAATATCCAGCGATGCCACCCAGGTTCCATCGGCAGTACCGTCATTAATGGCTTTTTTATAATAGGTTTGCCCGCCGGAATTTACCAGGAACGCGTTATTATATGCGTTAAAAGCGGCATCGGCATTGCCTGCATTGGCCGAGCTGGTATGTACAGCCAGCTTTGCCCCTCCCGCCGTTTGCCCGGCGTCTGTCTTAGGGGTTTCTGTTTTCTTACAAGCCGAAAACATGACGGCTACCCCGGCCGCGAGCGGCATAATGACCCGCATCAGCTTTTTGTTTTTTAAATGGTTCTTCTTCATAACGTTGTTTTTATAGATTGTTTAAAATTGTACTGGTTAATGATGGCAGCAACAGGCAACAGGAATGCCTGCCGGGGATTTTCCCGGAAAAAATGTTTTTTCATATAGTGTAGGGTCACAATTTAAATTTTACTTACAAATAGCCGCAACCCCAACATTCAATTATGGGTTGATTGGCAATACTTGTTATTAAACTTAAAATGGCAGAAACCAATAGGTGGATGGTAGCATTCCACCCATTGGTTATTATATTAAAAAGCGTTCAATTCTGCTATCTGCATGTACGATGCGTTATAGGCCGAATTGATGGTTACTTTAAAGTACCGAGCGTTTTTGAACCCGCCCGGCAGAAATTGTTGTTGCAGGTCTTTATTATTCAGCAGGTTAAATGTGCCGGCATCAACCCAGGTAATATTATCACTGCTTACCTGTACGTTAACCTCGTTGGGTTTGCCGCCGCCATCGCCCTGCCGGCCTACAAATGACAGGCCATGCAACGTTGCTACCGCGCCCATATCAATAATAATATAATGCGGAGGCCCGGGCGCCGCGCCCGACCAATTGGAATGCCAAAACGTGTTTATATTACCATCCAGCGCAAATATTGCACGGCCATTGTTAGGGCCTTCGCCGCTTGCCTCCTGCGATGAAAAACCTATAACCTGCCATTTTGATCTGTCGTAATTTGGGTAGTCATTAAAATCGGGCTGAGCCTTTACCTGGTAAAAGGTAGTACGCAGTGTTTGATTTACCTTCACTGCTGTAGTGGAGATACTTACCGGCAATAGGTACGTTTTTAAAGCATCCATAGCATCCGCGCCTTTAGTTTTAAAGGATATAGTGAACGGACTTGTACTTAACTGGCCTTTAAGAATAGTAGCAGTTGGGTTTGATAGTGTATAAGTCCCGGCCGGCAAAAGTGCATAATTGGTTTTGTTTACCACATTGAAACTATCAACCATGGCGCCATTTACAGTAAATGTAATAGGGATATCGCTGGTTGGATAGTTTTGCCCGCCAAAGTTTGCCCCGTAAGTAGCGGTTTGCAGGCTATCGGTTATTTTAAAGGTTTTAACTACCGGATTATTTACAGCTTCGGGCATATAAACCTGGCTATAGCTATCAACAGGCTGGTTTGGTAAATCAACTTTATCCTTACAGCTATAAAGCAAGCTGCTGACCAGGCCGGTAAACAATACAAACTTTGAAATATTTTTTGTTAACATAACTTAAATTTTTGAGGTGAATAACTTAATTACCATCCTGGATTTTGAACAACCAGTTTCGATCTGTCCATATCATACTGACTTATCGGGAACCAATAAGATGCCGGCGTACGGAAAAGATGGTTGCTTGCTACAACACGATTAAAAAAATCATTGCCGTCCTTGTTGATATTCATACCATGAACGGCGCCCATGACCTGTGGCGCAATTTTCCACCTGCGTATGTCAAACCACCGTTGCTGTTCAAAAGCAAGTTCAACCCTTCGCTCGGCCCAAATACGTGTACGCATATCTGCCTGGCTTGGCGGTACAGGGATAGGTTTTGCACCATTTCCATATAGCGGGATGCCAGCCCTGTCTCTTATCAAATTCAGGTATTTGACAATATCGGCGTTGCCGGGTGCATATTCGTTCAGTGCCTCGGCATAATTCAAATAAATTTCGCCAAGCCTAATAAGAATTTCGGGCCGTGACTGGGCAGCGCCGTTACCGCCCGACCCTCCGTTGGTTTGCGTACCAATATTTTTCCTGACCAGATAGCCGGTTTTCGACCAATCTGTAGGGTGCCCGTTTTTGCCGTTAGGCCCGCTCACAAAAAATGAGATGGGTGCCGCACTTTTCATATTGCCGCCCTGGAAAATACTGTTGTTATAAGTAACCGACGCATAAAAACGCGGCTCGCGATTCATATACATATTGTAAACCGAAACACCGTTCACCGTGGTAAAACCAGTTTCTGAATAGGCAGATGATTCATGAATAGGCAAGCCATCGTTCATATAATAAGAATCTACCTGCTCCTGTGTTACGGCTACACCATTCCAGCCGCCGGCCTGGCGGGGCATCGAGTTTACATCATATGATGGTAAATTGTTGTCCTTACGCACAAATATCTGCTCGGAGTTCCACGGGATAAGGAATATATTCTGGTATGATTTTACCGGATCGCCACCAGGGTCTTTATATAATGAGTACAAACCCAGGTCAATTACAGCTTTGGCGGCGTCGGCAGCCTTTTTCCATTTGGCAACGTCATAACTCTGGTTAATCATTGGTTTGCCATCCTTGTTTTTAAAGCTGGCTAAATCGGTATTGCCGTTATATAATGGACTTGCTGCATATAACAACAACCGCGACTTAACCGCAAGCGCCATACCTACCGTAGCCCGGCCGTACTGCACATCACTTGCCTGCCCGTTGTTTGAGGGCACCTGCGGCAACACCGCCGCGGCTTTGTCCAGTTCGCTGCTCACATAGTTTACGCAATCATCAAAAGAACTGCGCGGTATTTGCATCTCATTTGCAGTGGCATCGGCAGGAATTTCTTTATCCCCCATCAATACAACCGGGCCATATTGCCGCATCAGTAAAAAGTAATAGTAAGCCCGTAAAAACCTGGCCTCGGCAGTGTATTGATCTATCAACTGCTGGCCGTTAAGGGCCAAAATTTCTGCATTGCCCTTAATATGGTTTATAAAATAAGTAGCAGAGCGAATACCATCGTAATAATGGTTCCATTTATCAAAAAGTGCGTTGCCTGCGCTAATGTTACCAATATTAAGATCGTAAATGGTGTATTTAGACCACGTTATGTCTGCTTCGTCGGCATTGCCAAGCCATGGGTTTTGTGTCCATTGATCAGCCTCGTCATCAACATAGCTGTATACGTTGGCCAGGTATTGCTCCGACGGTCCCTTTTTTTGAAAAACCTGTTCTATCGTAACACGGTCATTAGGCACCTGGTCAAGGTATTTTTTGCAGCCGGCACATGGCAATATTAAAATGAGTATTGCCACGCTATATTTTATGATTGTATTTTTCATATCTGTTTATATTTGATAATAACCACTATTTAAAGGTGCATTTTAAACCAAGGTTATAGGTTTTAAGCAGCGGGTACTGTGCACCACGACCGTCTCCCAATTCAACATCCCATAGTTTAAATCCACTCACGGTCCACAAATTGTAGCCGATAAAATAAATGCTGAGGTTTGACATTCCTGTATGTTTTAACCAGCTTGCGTGCGCAAAATCATAGCTTAATTCCAGGGTCTGCATCCGCATAAAGGCGCCATTTTTAACCCACCATGTACTGTTTACATAGTTCATATTGTCGTTACCATAAGTAAGCCTTGGGTAAAGTGGATGAGGGTTGGTGTTGGTGGGTGTCCAGCGGTCTGTTATCTGGGCAAGCAGGTTGCCACGTTCGCCACCCTGGCTAAAGGGTTGCAGGCCGTCACCATTCAATGAAATATCAACATCACTAATTCCCTTAAACCATGCTGCAAGCGCGAAACCCTTATAGTTTATAGTGGGGCCAAAGCCGTAAACAATTGCGGGGATACTACCGTGTCCAATTGGCCCCTGGTCATAGCTGTCAATTTTTCCGTCGCCATTTAAATCCTTGTATTTAATATCCCCGGCTTTGTTGGTACCTGTTTGGTAAGGGCTGTTTGCCACATCGGCATCATTCTGAAATAGCCCCAAAGCGGTATAGCCAAACCGCTGACCAACAGGGCGGCCAATCCGTTGCTGCCATGGGTATGGCCACGGGGCGTTGGCATCATTGATGTTGATAGCTTTGTTATAGGTAAAGTTTCCGCGAAGTCCCAATTGCCAATCTTCTCCAAGGCGTTTGGTAATCTCCAGCGAAGCATCTACTCCCCTGTTGTGTATTTCGCCCAGGTTGGCATATGGAAGAGATAATAAACCTGTGTAGGTGGGCACATCACCGCGTTGACGGAATATTCCGGTACGATATTCCTGGAAAACATCGGAGGTAAGGGATATCACATTATCCAGCATTTTTACCTCTAAACCTAAATTTTGCTTTTTTGCTTTTTCCCAGGTCACGCTTACGGCATAATCGCCAATATCCAGTCCGTTGATGGTTTGGTTGGTTCCGTTTTGGCCGTAAGAGTAATTGCCATTACCACCGCCTACCGTTGATATATAAGCGAAACGACGGCCGCCAATATTACTGTTACCAACAACGCCATAGGAGTAACGCAGTTTCAGAAACTGAAACACATCCGCAAGTGGTTTAAAAAACTTCTCTTCGGACACTACCCATCCGGCGCCGAATGACGGGAAGAAACCAAAGCGATGATCGGGTGCAAAAGTTTCTGAACCGTTGTATCCAAAGTTGGCTTCGGCCAGGTATTTATTATCGTAAGCATAGGTAACGCGGCCTGCCAGGCCCATGTACCGGTAAGGTATCGAGCTGATAAAATCGCCGGCAAAAGCATCTTCTTTATCTGATTGATTAAACAGCACCAAACCTGTAAAACTATGCTTACCAACGTTATTACTATAGTTTATAGCTGCTTCGTCATAAAACTGGCGGGTGCCCCCATTACTGCGGCCGTAGCCCAAAAAACTGGTACCAATAGATGTTTTATCAAGCAAAAGGTTGCCCTGTGCATCGCGCCCGGTGGCTAAGTAACCATCTACTGTTTTGGTGCGGCTGATAATATGCGCATTGTAATTATCAAATGAAAACATGCCCGTTATTGACAAACCTTTCAACCAAAAGCTCAAATCCTGCGTAACGCGAATATTGCTCCACAACTGGCTTTTAAACTCGGTAACATAGCCACTTTGGGTAAGCAGGTTATAGGGGTTTAACACATCGCCGGTACGGATTTGTGAGTGCAACCCGTTTGAGTATACAGGCGGAATGATAATTGGCGGTAATAAATATGCCGAGCTCCAGATGGCATCTACAGAACTGCCGGGGTAGTTACCATTGCTTATCCAGCCCGAGGCACCAAAATCAACCTTGGTGGTTTTGGTAACTCTGAGTGTTAAGTTTGATGTAAAATTATACCTGTTAAACTTGATAGCCGAGTTATAGTTGGCCAACTGGTCTGTTTTATACAAACCGGTTTCGTCGTAGTAGCCTAAAGACAAGTAATATTGAGCACTCTCCGACCCGCCGTTAGCGTTAACACGGGCGCGGCGATTTTGGCCTGTTTTATTAAACAGTGTTTTAAACCAATCCACATTGGGGTAAAGGTCCGGGTCCGATCCATCGGCTGTTTTTTGGATCCTGTCCTGCGAATACTTAGGCAGCGGATCATTAGGGTTACTATTCCTGTTGGCCTCATTGGCCATCTCCATATAAGTTACCCCATCAGCAAATTTCGGAATTTTGGTAAATTGGGTAATCCCCTGGTCGTACTGGGCATTAATGATAGGCTTACCAACCCTGCCTTTTTTTGTTTGAATAAGAATTACCCCATTTGCACCGCGCACGCCATACACAGCCGTTGCCGATGCATCTTTCAGGATACTGAAACTGGCTATGTCTTCAGGATCTACGTTACCAAAATCGCGCTCTACCCCATCAACCAAAACAAGCGGACTGCTGTTGGTAAAGGTAGAGATACCACGAATATAAATTTCGGCATTATCATAACCAGGCTGCCCGCTGCGTTGCACGCCTATAATACCCGCTACACGCCCGGCAAGTACATCGGTAATATTGGCAACCGGCATTTTTAAATCTTCGGCCTTTACGGTACTTATAGCGCCAATAACACTTACCTTTTTCTGTTGCCCGTAAGCTACCACCACCACATCGCTTAGGCCTGTTGATGATTCCTTAAGGGTTACATTGATGCGGGTAGTATTATTTACAGGAATTTCCAGCGGGCTGTAACCAACAAAAGTAAAAACCAGGGTACCCGTACCGTCGGGAAGTTTAATGGTGTAGGTGCCATCGCCCCTGGTTGATGTACTTATATTACTATCTTTTAACTTAACAGTTACTGCCGGTATGGGCAAACCTTTTTCATCAACAACTTTACCGGTTACGGTTAATGACAAAACCTGTTGTTCAATAACAGCTGTATGGCTATTAACGGCTCTTCGCTTAATAACAATCATGTTCTGAATCATTTGGTAGCTTAAGGATTGCTGCGAAAAGCATTTGTCAAGCACCTTTGTTAAGGGCTCGTTTACAACGTTTATACTGATAGGCTTAGCCTCCTTCAGCATTTTATCATCGTACACAAATTCAACACCGGCCTGGCGGTGCAATTGTTTAAACACATCTAAAAGCGAAACATCTTTCACTTTCAGGCTGATGTTTTGCGAATAAGTAGCGGCACTTACGTGAAGCAATGCCGCTATTAATAAAACAAACGTGAGTTTCATTATCAGCAAAAATTTTGATAGGATACGGGAATCCCTTTTGCACGGGAATGCAATAGAAAATTTATACATTTGGTTAAGGTTAGTAATTAATTGGTTGTAAGAAATAATCAGTTATTGACCCTTAATGCCGAAAGGTGTTTTGACCGGGGGTACTTCGACCTACTCCTGGTCTCTTTTGTTTAAGGATCGTTATGAAGTTTAATAGTAAAGGTTAATCCATCACAACTACCCTCCTTCCGTCTATCTTAAAGTGAACAGATCCGGTTGCTTCCAAAGCCTTCAACACAACATCAATATTTTTGTATCTCGAAATTGTGCCGCCAAAACTGCTTTGGTTAGTGATGTGTTGAAAAACGATATCCACATTATACCATCGCCCAATTTTTAACATAATGTTGTACAGGCTTTCGTTATCAAACACAAAAAAGCCATCCTTCCAGGCCACAACATCGGCCGTGTTTACATCTTTTATACTAAAGCCAGCATTATGAATACCATAGGTACCCCGTTGCCCCGGGGCAAGCAGCGCGTTGCCTGCCGGCGAATGCAGCTTAACGGCGCCCTCCAGTAACGTAGTTGCAATTTGGTTGTCTTCGGGATAACCCATTACATTAAAATGGGTACCTAATACCCGCACATCGGTACCGTTAACAGAAACCTTAAATGGCATGGCCTTATTTTTGGCGACCTCAAAATAAGCCTCGCCAACGAGTACAACCTTACGCTCTGTACCGGCAAATGCCACGGGATATTTTAATGAAGATGCCGAGTTAAGCCACACTTTTGTACCATCGGCCAGTATGGTTTGAAAAATACCACCGCGGGGTATTGTTAATAAATTACTATCTGGCTCAGCAGTTATTTTTTGTTTATTATTATTTTTATTATTTTGAGAATAAGCCAATATTCCATCTTTTATTTTTTTTATAATAATATTACCACTACCCGCTATCTGTCCGTTTTTAGCATATTGTAGTATGATAGATTTGCCATTGGCTAAGGTAAGATAGGCCATGTTTTTTCCGGGGCGGATATTATTTACAACCTGGTTTTTATCGCCATGTTTGGCAACGTAATGCCATCCCCAAAAACCTATGGCAAACAAAAACACTATCGATGCAGCATACCCTATCCAGGTGTATGACTGCCGTTTTGAAACTGTTATTATACGCTGAAAATCAACATCATCTGCCATTTTATCCAAAATCAACTTTCGCGTTTGTTCCTTATCGCCCAGGGTATCATCCCAATCGTTGTTTAATAGTTTTATCTCGTCGTAATAGCGCTCCAAAAGGGCCTTTTCCTCATCGGTACATTGGCCCGAAAGAAACTTTTCGTAAAGTGAAATAAAATCCTGTTTTGACATTTGGCGGTTTATATAAGTATAGTACCTCATCCTCAAAAAAACTCACATACTTTTTTTGCTTTTTTTATTTTATTGTATGATTATCATTTTTTTTTGCTTATTTTTAAGATACCAATTATAATGTTAAAGCTTACCAGAACAGATATCCAACTATGGCACGCCGTACGTAAGGACGATGAAATTGCATTCAATATGCTGTTTGACCGTTACTGGGTAAGCCTGTACAAAACAGCCCATTATTACCTGGATGATCACGAGGTTTGTGCCGAGGCCGTTAATGATGTTTTTGTAAGTATCTGGAACCGGCGGAAAGTACTGGAAATTGAATCCTTTTTTAATTTTATGCAAACTTCGGTTCGGTTTCAAATTTACAAGCGCCGTAAGGCAGTTAAACTCGATATTGTTTTTAACGATAGCCTGGTTGCCGATAACAGCTATCAATTAAACGAAGGAGAGGTGCGCATACAGCAAACAGAAATTAATAACCAGCTAAACGGTCATCTTGATAAGCTGCCCAAAAGATGCCAGGAAATTTTTGAGTTAAGTCGTTTTGACAATTTATCGAACCAGGAAATTGCAGATAGGCTGCAGATATCCAAACGCACCGTCGAAAATCAACTGGCCCTGGCCGTAAAACACCTTAAAGTTTGCTTTAAGCACATTTATTTTTTGATATTTATCCACCTCATGTAATTTAGGATGTGCTTATCCTTAAATATGGTAAAAGAAGAAGGCTGCCCGGTTGAGCAGCCTTCTTCTTTTAGTATTATAGTATTAGTTCTTCACTATTTTATAAACGCCTCCTTTTGTAGCGCCCGGCCCGGTATCGGCGTTGGTAAGCATAAATAATTCTCCGGCGGCATCTTCGCCAAAACCGGTGATCTTTAAATCGGGCGGCAGGTTTTGCAGGGCTACCTTACCCCTTCCCCACTTAGTACCTGCTTTTTGCAGGTAGTACACCGGCCCGGCCCAATCGGCAAAAAAATATTTACCCTTTAATACAGGAATTTGCCTGCCGTTGTAAACATAGCCGCCAATAACAGATACGCCTTCTTTGTGGGGATACTCTGATATGGGCATGGTGATACTCCTGGTATCAGAACCGTTAGCAGGATTGTAAGGATGTGTTCCTTCAAATAACCGCCAGCCGTAATTGCCGCCCTTTTTCACAATATCAACCTCTTCCCATAAATCCTGGCCAACATCACCAGCAAATAATTGGTTGGATGCCTTGTCAAAAGAAAACCGGTAAGGGTTACGGAAACCGTAGGCCCATATTTCGCCCCTTGCATCTTTACGCCCGACAAAAGGGTTATCTTTTGGCACCAAATACCCTTGTGCCGTGTTGATATCGATACGTAATATTTTACCCAGCATGATATCCATTTTTTGGCCGTTACCTATTTCGCCATGCTTATCGCCCTGGCCGCCGCCATCGCCAAATGAAAAATACAGGTAGCCATCGGGTCCAAACTGTAAACAACCGCCATCGTGGTTACCATCTGGCTTTTCTTGTGTAAGTATGATGCGGCCACTGGCTGGATCAATGGAGCCTGTGTTTGCGGGTGCCTGATATTCGGCTATCACATCCATATGGTCGGATTTATTGGCCGATGGAGCACTATAAAAAACATAAAACTTGTGGTTGGTTTTAAACCTGGGGTGCAGGGCTATGCCCAATAAGCCGCGTTCCTCGTAACCATTGTTCACTTTTATCATTTTGCTTTTTAAATCGAGCAAAGGCTCATCAAGTAATTTACCGCTCCTGATTATCCTGATTCTTCCCTTTTGTTCCAACACCCACGTGTCGCCGTTACCCGGAAAAACAATGGCAGTAGGTGCTTCCAGGTTATTAGTAACCAATTGCACTTTCAAGGTTATGGGCGTAGGTTCATCCTTTACTTTAACGGATTTTAATTTAGGAACGATGTAGGATGGGCAAACAACCACAGCAACGCCCAGTGCAAGCCATACCAAAAGCCCTTTGCGGACTGCCGGATATGCGGGTAGAAATTTATTGATCAATACATTTTTCATGATAGTTTCCTGGCGGGTGTTTAAACTCAATGGTATACTTTGCAAATGAGGGAAGCAACATATAGTTGCTCCCTGCTCACCGCAATTATAAAACAATTAACCAAATTGTCACTTTTTACCCAATAGCTCTATACAGTAACTAAAGGCAGTAGTTTTTGCGTGTACCCGGTATTGCTCCAAGGGGCGCGGGCCGCAGCCATATGAGCCTACACCCAGGGTTTGATGGCTAATGCACAACACAGTTCCCTTACTTTTTGGCAAGTCAATTTTATACTCCACATCCGTCATTTCCTCATCGCTGTAAGGCAATGCTGTTACCTGGAACAGATCGGTTTGTTTTTTTATACCTATACCCAAACCATTTGCCGCGCTTACATTAGCCCATCTTACATCCTCGTGGTTACCACAATCCATCGGTTTTTCATATGGCGTAAGCTGTTGGGCTATGCTGCTAAAGTAATGGCCAACATCAAAGCCGCTTTTTCTATCACCATAGTTTTCCATAGGGCCGCGGCCAAAGTATTCAAACTGATTAAGGTTTTCCTTTAAAAACATCCGCACGCCCAACCTGGCTAATATCAGTTTAGCATCGGCATTAAAACTTACGTTATTATCAACCTTGATAACGCCATTACCGTTAATGGTATAAACTACCTGGTGGTGTACAACAAAGCCGTTTTTTCCTGTGCCGGTAAGGTTTGCTGTTATCGCCACGTCGCCGTTAGCAAGTTGTGCGGACTTCGCCTCTTCGGTTTTCCAGGCTATTTCTTTCAAACCGTATTTAACCCAATCATCATAAGCCCACATATCATCCTTACGGTGTGGGGCACGCCACAGGTGCAACATTGGGCCACCGTTGTCGCGTAAAACGTTTTGGCCATCTTTTTCCATTTTTGAAAAAGTGCCTTTCTCTTTGTCAAACACCAAACTGAAACCAGGGCCTTTTACCTTGATATCGTCTTTTGAATCAGATAGGGTTAGTTTGCCGGCTACCGGTTGTGCGGCAGCGGCAGCAAGCGCGATAGGTAATTCTAATTGCTGGGCAGCAACTTCAAATCCCTTTTTGGCCCATAGCTTATCGGTTGCCAGATCAAACGATACTCTCAAGAAGTACTCCGCGCCTGGTTTGGGTATAATGTTGTAAGGGATTTTCACATCCTGCTCCTGGCCTGGTTTAATCTCTTTTAAAGGCAAATTACCCGATGATATGGTGGTACCGTTTTCTGTTACGTTCCATTTAGCGGTTAAACCATTAAGGTTAATGAATTGGTAACGGTTTTTGATAATAATCTCGCCGTTTCTAAGATCTTTGGCTTTGATACTGATCCATTGGTAAGCGTGCTTCAACTCGGGGTAGTGTGGTTTTAAAGAACGATCGGAAAACACCACTCCCTTATGAATAAAATACTGATCATTTGGATACTCGCCAAAGCCGCCGCCAAAAGCGGTTATGGGGTGTTTAGGATCGCGGTTGTTGTAAATGCCCTGATCCTGCCACTCCCAAATAGCGCCGCCTAATAGCTGCGGATATTTATCAAACAAGTCGTTATAAATATCTACCGAGCCCATGGAGTTGAACATGGCATGCGCGTACTCGCACAGGTAAAAAGGTTTGGTGAGTGTTTTATCGTTGGCATGCTTTTCAAGGTTCTCTACATCGGTATACATTTCGCTGTCCATATCGGCCGGATTGTTATTGCCAATGCCAAAACCCTGGTAATGCCTTGGGCGGGTTGGGTCGATATCCTTGATCACCTTTAATATGGCCCGAAAGTTTGAGCCGCCGCTGCCGCACTCATTACCCAGCGACCAGATAATAACCGATGGGTGATTTTTAAAATTCTCCACGTTGGCCACGTTACGGTCAATCAACGCGGCTTTAATCCTTGGATCTTCGTTAAATTCATCCCAGGCGCCATGGCTCTCCAGGTTAGCTTCGGCAACCAGGTAAATACCATACTGATCGCACAGTTCGTACCAACGCGGGTCGTCAGAATAGTGGCAGGTTCGTACATGGTTACAATTGGCCTGTTTAATCAATACAATATCCCGTATCATTTGCTCTTCGGTAACCGCGTGGCCATCATTTGGCCAGTTTTCATGGCGGTTAACGCCTTTTAGTTTGATAGGCACTCCATTTACCAAAAACAAACGCCCTTTAATTTCGATGTTCCTGAAACCGGTACGTGATGATATAGTTTCTACCGCCTGGCTCCCGTCGGCTATTTTTACAACTGTTGTATAAAGCTTGGGGGTTTCCGCTGTCCATTTTTGTGGGTTATTTACATGGAAGGTAGCCTCAACTACAGCTTCCTCGCCGGGTTTTAGTGCAGGGATAGCTTTTTTGGTAGTGGCTCCAGGTACAGGTACCAAACCATTGTATAAAGCCACATCCAGCAACCTTGCTTTAACAGGTGTGGTGCCGTAGTTTTTTACTTTGGCCGCTACTACTACATCGGCATCCTTGTATTGTTTATCTAAATTGGTTTTTACAAAATAATCCCGGATGTGCTCCTGCGGTGTACTCCAAAGGGTTACGTTTCTGAAAATGCCGCTTAAGCGCCACATATCCTGATCTTCCAGGTAGCTACCGGTGGTGAAGCGGTAAACCTCAACTGCTAAAACGTTTTTGCCTGGTTTAATGTATTTAGTTAAATCAAACTCGGCGGCGTTGCGGCTATTTACGCTGTAGCCTACTTTTTTGCCATTTACCCAAATGAAGAAACCCGCGTCGACACCATCAAAGGTGATAAAGATATGACGCCCGGCCCATTCTGCGGGTACTGTAAAATCGCGGCGATAGCTGCCTACCGGGTTACGCTCTTTAAACGCTGTATATTTTTCGGGCGGAGTGCTCATCACCCTCGGGAAATCCTTTTGAAAAATGTAAGTAAAATTGCTATAGTATGGTGTACCATAACCTTCAACCTGCCAGTTTGAAGGCACTTTAATATTTTTCCAGCCCGATACATCATAATCGGTTTTATAAAAGTTAACGGGGCGTTTTTGAGGCCAATCTACCCAGTTAAATTTCCACAATCCGTTCAGGCTACGGCTAAACGACGATGCATGGCGGTTTGCCGCCAGCGCTTCTTTTAAAGATGCATAGGGCATCAGCGTAGCGTGGCTGGCCTCTTTGTTTATGCCGATATTTTCGGGATCTTCAATTTCTTTGGGCACAAAAGCGGTATCAGATTTTGACAGCCCGGTGCCTTGTTGCTGCTGAAAACCCAGGCTTATTTTGTAACTAAGAATAAAAATGGAGATCAATAAAAGTTTAGCAAGTTGTTTACTAAAAAGAAGGTTACGCATAGATATTTATGATAAATTGAAATTGGTTACGGATACGATATTAACAGCAAAGAAATATAAATTTCGGCTGCGTAAATTGTCATTATATACATATTTATTGCCGTTATGTACATTTAAATAACCGATGTGTTAAATTATCCGCTATATAAAAGCATTTTTGTATTGGGCTCCATATGGCAAATAAAATGGCAATAACCCGTAGCTTATTTTGAGTGATTGCTACCATGACCGATTATTAAACCAACATTATTAAAGTAAAACGTTAACTTAAAACGCAAAAATTTAAGCTTGCCTGGTGGCGTTAATAACTATTAGTATAAATGAAAACTAAAACACCCTTTAAATTGATAGGGAATAATTTTACAAAAACTATAATTTTTCTCGCTCTCTTTTTATGGGTAGTACCAAACATCACGCGTGCACAGCAATATCCCTATAAATTTCATTACCTTACTGTCGACGAAGGATTATCGCATACTGATGCTAATGATATTGCACAGGATAAGCATGGCTATATATGGGTAGCCACTTTTTTTGGCCTGGATAGGTTTGACGGTTATTCGGTAAAAAAATTTTATAATACCAACACACCATTAAACAACTCCTTTAAAAACAGGCTGGTAACTATTTATCCGGATGACGATGGAAATATTTGGCTGGCTACCGAAGGTGGACTACAATGTTTTAACCCTCGCCTGGAGAAGTATACTGATTATACCGAGACAAAAAAAAACAGCAACACCAATTTTCAAAAAATATTTAAACCAAGGGGTAACCTCATTTATATTTTCACGGGCAACCAGCTCAAAATATTCAAAATCAACGGAACTAAGATTGATGAGCAAAATTTAACAGCCCCCGGCGTACAGTTTTCCGATATGGCGCCAGATGGTAAAGGCCAGCTTTATTTAACAAGTAATAAGGGCTTGTGGGTGCTTGATAAAAACAACCGTTTAAAAAAGATACCTATTGCAGGCCTTACAAATGAAAACCTATCGCGGTTGTATTTTAACAATAACAACAGCCCGGTGCTATCTGCCGAAAACAAAATATTACTTATAACAAAAAGGCAGGGTGCAGCAGGGCAGATTTGGGCTGTAGAAAAACAATTGGCTTGCCCCAGCTTTATAAGAAATATTACTGAAGGCAAAAGAGGCGATTATTGGCTAAATATTGGCCCCAGCCTGCTCAAGCTTGATCATAACTTAAACCTGATTCAAACGGTGAGTGATAAAAATTCACCCCACGGCTTAAATTCGGGTTCATTAAGCAAGGTATTTGTTGACCGTACAGATTGCTTATGGGTATGCACATTTGGCGGCGGCCTAAATTATTGTGATTTAAACGAAAAGCTATTTTACACCCTGCAACATAACCCCGAAGTAGCAAATTCCTTGGCGGGCAACCATATTCGGTCGGTATTGGCCGATGGCGATAATCTTTGGATAGGTACCACTGCCAACGGCCTTAACCTGTACAATTTAAAAACTCAAAAATTTACTTATTACAACACCTATAATTCCCGCTTAAGATTAAAAAGCGATGTTATTACTGCCTTAACAATTGATAACGACCATAATTTATGGATAGGCAGCTCGGCAGGCATCGAAATATTAAAACCCAACGGTGCTGAATTGTGGAAACCTGCCGGATATCAAAACTTCCCCTCACACGTAATAGATACCTTTGTTAAAGATTATTACGGCAATATTTGGTTTGGCAATCACCAGGATAAATACGGAGTTATATGGAAAGACGCTAAAAATATTTACCAGGTAAAATACTACGACGAGGGCTTTTTTATTTTTGCGGATAAAAGCACCCCACAGCTCCTTGTTTCCAGCACGCATGGGTTAAAACGCGTAACGATTGATGCTCAGGGTAACATCCAACAAATATTTACTTATCGGGCATCGGCAAGGCCAAATTCATTAAGCTCCGATTACACCTATCCAATAAGCAAGCAAAATGACAGTACCTATTGGATAGGTACCATTGGAGGCGGGGTTAACAGGCTTATTTTAAAACCAGCAGACAATTCATATACCATAAAATCATATACCGGCAGTTATGGAATTTTTAATGACGTAGAGAGCCTTGAAATTGATAATGCCGGCAATATATGGATGGGAGGCAATGGATTAGAGTGCCTTAACCCCTTAACCGGCAAATTGATACGGTATGATAAAAACGACGGCCTGCAGGGTAATAGTTTTAAGGTAGGTTCATCATACAAAGGCACCGACGGCCGTTTATATTTCGGCGGTATTAACGGCCTCAATTATTTTTACCCGGACCAGATCAGGGCCAACAACATTGCAGCTATACCTGTTTTAACTGATATTTTGATCAATAATCAAAAGCCTGGCTATGGGTTAGATAATCCATCGAAAAACAATATAAACCAGGCTATCGGTTACAGCAAAAACCTAACACTTAGCTACCTACAAAACAACTTTGTTATCTTTTTTTCATCTATGCATTTTGCAAACCCGTTAAAATGCAAATATCGCTACAAACTGGTTGGCTTTGATAAAGACTGGCGTTACACCGATGGTAAAAACCCAAGCGCGGCCTACAGCAACCTCGATTACAGCAATTTTAGATTTGTTGTAGAAGCCACAAATAATGACGGTGTATGGAGCAAAAGTGAAACCGGCGCAAACATAACTATCACCCCGCCCTGGTGGAAATCGGTCATAGCTAAAACCATTTATTTCCTGCTCATCATATCGGCGCTACTGGGCATTTATATTTACCAGGCCCGTTGGTACCGCCTTAAGCGTGAGGTTGAAATTCGTAAAGTAAACGAGGCCCAACGCGAGGAAATACACCTGCAACGTGAAGAACTTTACCAGCAGCAGCTCATGTTTTTCACCAATGTATCGCACGAGTTTCGCACACCACTAACTTTAATTTTAGGCCCGCTGGAAAGTTTGATAAGCCAGAATAAGAACAAGGCGCTTGATTATTCCTACCAGCTTATGTTCAGGAACGCTAAACGCCTCATGAACCTGATAAGTGAGCTGATGAACTTTAAAAAAGTGGCCGATAGTATTGTAAAGCTACAGGTGCAGCCGTTGGCAGTCAACCAGTTTTGCAGGGACCTGGCCTGGGAATTTCAAAACCTGGCCGTTAATAAGGGGATAAATTTCGAACTTAACTACCATCCCGATAGCCAGGACGCACTTGCACAAACCGGATACTTTGATGTGCAGGTGCTGGAAAAAATATTGTTTAACCTTTTGAATAACTCGTTCAAATACACCAATGCCGGCGGGCGGGTTTCCTTCGAGATCTTTTTCGATATAGAACGGTTTACACCATCCTTTAACACAGGCTTCGAATTGTTGGCCAAAGAATACCAGGCAAAAAAATACATTTATTTCCGCGTAGCTGATACCGGCATAGGCATTTCCAGCGATTCTATCACCCGTATTTTTGACCGCTATTACCGCATCAGCAAAAATCACCTTGGATCGGGCGTAGGCCTGGCACTGGTTAAAAGCCTTACACAGCTGCACAAGGGTAACATTTATGTTTACAGTGAACGCTATAAGGGCACCGAGATAATTATAGGCATTCCCTGGGGCGAAGAAAATTACCTGCCATCAGAAAAAACAGCTTCGGGACTGGTAGAGACACAGCTGGAAGTTATTGATAATGCCATTCAATTACCATTGCCAGAATATGAAAACGAGGGCATTGGGATTCAAACTAAAAATCGCAAACACATTTTACTGGTAGAAGATAACCAGGAACTCCGTACCTTTTTAAAACAGGCTTTTGAAAAACACTACCAAATTTACGAGGCCGAAGATGGCCGCTCCGGGATGGAATTAGCGACCAAAAAAGTACCAGACATGATTATCAGCGATGTTATGATGCCGGGAATGAGTGGTATTGAGCTTTGTAAGGCCATCAAAGAAACCTTTGAAACCAGCCATATCCCTTTTATCATCCTATCGGCCAAGGATGCCTTAGACACCAAAATTGAGGGAATGGCATCGGGCGCCGACTTTTATTTTGCCAAACCTTTAAGCATCGATCTTTTACTGCTTACCGTACACAACATTTTTGAACAGGGCGAAAAGCTTAAGCAACGCTATACCAAGGATTACCTGGTAGAAGCCACCGAACTTGTACACTCCGAAAAGGACAAAGAGTTTTTTAATAAATTATTAAAGTTGATCGAAAACAACATCCAGGATTTGAACCTCGATGTCGATTTTTTATGCAGGCATTTGTATATAAGCCGCACCAAGCTTTATCAAAAAATAAAGGGAATATCCGACCAATCAGTAGGTGAATTTATCCGTACCATCCGCCTAAAAAAGGCTATCCAGATTATGACCCATGAGGACGTTACCATGAATGAAGTAGCCGACAGGATTGGACTGCAAAGCAATTCTAATTTTTCGCGGGCCTTTAAAAAGGAATACGGCAAATCGCCGTTACAGTTTATGCAAGCGTTAAAAAAGAGCTAAGTAAAATTGCCGGTATATTATCTAAATCATTTTCATAGTTAAAAAAGTTGGTTTTACCTGGTTTGGCACATCAGTGTACTTAAAGTAACCCTATATTATCAGGATCAAACGCGGTTCGCTACCACCCTTCGCCTTTCACCTATATGTCACTCGCTTCTTAAACTTTTAACCGGGTTGGTAAGCGCCGCGCGGATGGCCTGGAAACTGATAGTGCCAAGGGCTATAACAGAGGCCAGGATGCCGGCGATAACGAAGATCCACCAGCTGATATCAATGCGGTAGGCAAAGTCTTTGAGCCAGCTGTGCATAAACCAATATGCCAACGGCGATGCAATAAAGAAAGAGATAATAACCAGTATAATAAAATCCCGTGATAGCATGTTAACTATGCCCGGTACAGTGGCCCCCAATACCTTCCGGATACCAATTTCGCGCGTACGCTGCAGCGTGCTGTACGATGCCAACCCCAATAAGCCGAGGCATGATATAAATATGGCCAGCGCCGCAAAATTGAGGAACAGTTTGCCAAAGCGCTGTTCGGCCCGGTATTGGCGGTCAAAAAACTCATCTAAAAAGTAATAGCTGAACGGCCTGTTCGGGATTAAAACCTTCCATTTATTTTCGATGGCTGCCAGGGTTGCAGGCGTATTTTGGGTGGACATTTTTACCGAAATTAAAGAGATGTTTTTCATCTCGATACGCATGCTAAGTGGTTTAATAACTTCCTGTAATGATCGGAAATGGAAGTCCTTCATCACCCCTACTATTTTACCCTCGCGGCCCCACTGTTTAAAGCGCCTGCCGATAGCCTGCTGCGGCGAACTGTAGCCAAATAATTTAACCGCGGCTTCGTTTAATAGCATGGCCTGGGCTGTATCTGTGCCAAACTCGCGGGAGAATGACCTCCCTGCAACCATCTTGATTTTAAACTGATTTACGTAATCCCAGTCGACAAAATACAGGTCGAGATTAGCTATTTGCAAATCGCCTTTTTTGTTCTCGATCTCGGAATATGCACCCGGATTACCCCCACCCGGAACACTTGACGACATTGCGGTTGACTTTACGCCCGGAATGGATGTCAATGCTTCCTTAAGTGCGTTCCCGGCCGGATCGCCGTTAGTATCCAAAATAAGCATCTGGTCTTTACTAAAACCAAGGTCCCTGTTTTGCATAAAGTTCATTTGGGTGTAAACAATGATGGTACCTATGATAAGAAATATCGAAATGGTAAACTGCGCTATTACCAACGTTTTACGCAACATATTCCCTTTACTGCTACTGGCAAACCGACCCTTTAACACCGAAACCGGCATAAATGACGACAAAACCAATGCCGGATAAATGCCGGCAATAAGACCAATGGCTACCGATGTACCCAATAAAATAAGTACGTAGTACCAATTAGAAAAAATTCCGGGGCTGATTGTTTTTCCCGCAAGCTGATTAAACAAGGGCAGGAATAATACCGACAAGATGATAGTTAACACAAAAGCGATAAGGCAAAGCACCACCGATTCGCCTATAAACTGGCTGGCTAATTGCCCCTTTTCGGCGCCGACAACCTTTCGGATACCTACCTCTTTGGCCCGCTCGACCGAACGGGCTGTGGTTAAATTCACAAAATTGATACAGGCTATCAGGAGTATAAAAACGGCTACAATGGTAAATATGTAAACATTGGTGATACTGCCCGATTCCTGGCCGTTGCGTTTAGAATACAGATAAACCGATTTCATGGGCTCCAATAACAACTTGTAACTCATGTGCATTTTCCTTTCTTCGTCGCCATTTCTGCGTTCTAAAAATGCCGCGAATTTGGATTCTAACCTTTTAGCATCGGTGCCCGGCTTTAATAACAGGTAACTCGATGCACCAAAATTTGCCCATTGGTTATCCAGCCCTTTATTAAACTTTTGGGTAAGCGACACCATTGATATCAGCATATCCGCTTTTATTTGTGAGTTTTCGGAAATATCCTTCATAACCCCTGTTACCTTGGCGGGTATGGCATCGCCGGTTACCAGCACGGTTTGCCCTACAGGATCGGTATTACCAAAATATTTTTTTGCAGCCGACTCTGAAAACACAATAGTAGCCACCTCTGACAATGCCGTTTTAGGATCACCTTTCAACAGTTTAAAATCAAAAACTTTGAAAAAGGTTGAATCGGCGAAAATGGATTTCTCTTCCTGAAATTTAACATTGCCTTTTTTTACCAAAAAACTGCCGCCACTCACCCGCACAAATGATTCCACTTCTGGAAAATCGGCTTTAATGTTTGGCGCGAATGGCCATGCTGTAACGCCGGTATTAATGGTTTCGGTCGGCGTTTTAATATCCGTAACCAGCCGGTAGATTCTATCTGCCTTGGTATGCATATTATCGTAGCTCAACTCAAAGCCTACATACATAAAAATAAAAAAACAGGCCGTTATCCCTATGGATAGGCCTGTTATATTGATAATAGAAAATGCTTTGTGCTTCCACAGGTTGCGCAAAGCTATTTTGAAATAGTTTTTTATCATGATTGGTTCATTGGTTCACTTGTTTATTAGTTCATTGGTCTGTTCTGTTGGTTCATTTTTTCTCTGATCTTGTCAGGCGGTTCATTGGTTCATTGAAACGCGGACATAGCGGGTAAAAGGCTTTAAACTCCGGCTATCTAAATGCCTCCTGCCTGGAATACCACCAGAAAGGACCAATGAACTAATGAACCAGTGAACCAATGAACTAAATTATTCGCTCCTTAAGCTTTTTACCGGGTTGGCCAGCGCTGCCAGCACCGACCGGTAGCTTACCGTTATTGCAGCTATTATAAATGTAAACAGAATCGATTCGGCAAAAATTTCGGGGCCGATGGGTATTTTGTATTGAAAATCTTTTAAATAATTGTGCATGGCCCAATAAGCCAACGGCGAGGCTATTACAAAGGCTATGAGCAATAAAATGGTAAATTCCTTGCCAAAAACCCATAGCACCGATGTGATACTTGCCCCTAATACTTTGCGTACGCCAATTTCTTTGGTTTTGCGTACAGCCATAAATGATACCAAACCATACAAACCAAGGCAGCCTATAACTATAGCGATACCTGCAAAAGCTTCTATCAGCGTTAACAGGATATTATCCAGTTCATAAAATTTCCTGATGCTATCATCCAAAAACTGGTACGAGTAAAATTCTTCCGGGAAAGCCTGGTTCCATACCTTCTCAAATGAGGCTAAAGTTGTCTTGGCATTACGCATATTCATTTTGATGGCTACAGTTGAATAGCCATGAAAATTTGGCATAATACAAACGGGCGAAATTTCGCTGTGGAATGAATAATTGTAAAAATCTTTAACCACCCCTACTATCGGCGCAGTTGTACTTTTACCATTAATTGATAGCATTTTACCTATCAAATCCTGCGGCTTCATATTTAGTTTTTTAGCCACCATCTCATTCACTACAAACTCACGCGTGGTATCCGAAGGGAAAAAGTTACGGCCTGCAACCAGTTTTAAACCAAAGGTTGAAATGTAATTTTCATCTGCCGATTTAACGTTGATGCTCCAATGTTCATCCTCGGCCCGGTGGTTAAAGTTAACGCCGGTACTATTGTTTGATTGCGAAGCGGGTGCCCTGTAGCAATAAGTTACCTTTTCAACACCTTGAACCTGGTTTAGCTGGTTTTTCATGGTGCTTAAAATGGCCTTGTTGTCGTTTTTAGGGATGGGCAGTAATACGATGGCGTCTTTGTTAAAACCCAGGTCGGCAGTTTGGGAATAATGCAGCTGCGATACTATAATAATGGTACCAATAATTAAAACCTGCGAAATAGCAAACTGGGTTACCACCAGCACCCTGCGTAGCGAAAACCCGCCGATATCCTTTTGCGAAAGTTTACTTTTAAGCGCCTGGATGGGCTGAAACCGTGCTAATACCAAACCTGGATACGAGCCTGATAAAAACACAACCGCAACAGCAATTAACACAATGAAAATAGCTAACTCGCCTTTATCAAATTCCATCTCCGATTGGAACAGGTGGTTAATAGCAGGCAAAGCAATGTACGATAAGCCAATGGCAACCAAAACCGCAAACACGGTTATCAAAGCTGTTTCGGCAATAAACTGCCAAAACAACTGGCCGGGCATGCTACCCAAAACTTTACGCACGCCAACCTCTTTTGCCCGGTTAAGCGCCTGGGCGGTTGCCAGGTTAACAAAATTTACACTCGCGGTAATAATCAGGAACAGGCCGATGAAAAATAATGCCCATAAGTATTTTTTATCGGCATAGCCGTTCAACTCAGGGTTAAAGTGCATATCGTTAAGGGGTTGCAGTTTAAAAAACCAAACTTTTAAATCGCGGCCTGTATAATGCTTTTTAACAATTTGTGCGGTAGTTGCATCTACCTGTGCCTGGGTAACTCCTTTTTTTAGCCTGGTAAATACCTCGCTGCCGCTGTAAACCCCACCCCATTTATCTTCGCGGCGCTTGTTGCCGGTGTACTCGTCCATATTGTCGTACGATACGTAAATCTGTTGCCTGCGGTCGGTATTGTTGGGTAAATCTTTTAAGATACCGGTTATGGTAAAGTTCACCTTATTATCCAGGCGGAATACTTTGCCAATGGCATCATCTGTTCCGAAATATTTACGGGCAATTTTCTCGGTTACCAGAGCCTCGCCCGGCGCAACAAGCACCCTTTTTTTGTCGCCTTTTAATAATGGGAAGTTTAAAATATCGAAGTATTCCGGTTCGGCAAAGGCCACACCGTCATCTTCCTGAAACTTTTTAACATCGGCTCCCTGGGTTATGGTAATCAGCGTTCCGGTAAAATTAATTACCCTGGCTGTTTTCTCGCCTATGGTAAAGTCATTCCTGAAGGTTTTGCCTAATGGCTGTGGCACGCCATTTGATTTTCCGATGCCATCGTCATGCCATTCGGTATACAAGCGGTACACCCTGTCTGAATCCTTATGAAAGGTGTCGAAACTTAAATGATAGGTAACCAATGTAAATATCAGTATGCCACAGGCAATACCCAGTGCCAAACCAATAACACTTATAGCAGCGTAAGCCTTATTCCGCTTTAAATTTCTCCAGGCAATTTTAATATAGTTTTTTATCATAATGTTAGTTCATTGGTTCACTTGTTTATTAGTTTATTGGTGTCTTGTCATTGAGTCATTTGGCCATTAAGTCATTTTTAAAGCCTCAATGACCTAATGACGCGAAGCAAATGACTAAATGACTATTCTGACCTCAAGCTTTTTACGGGGTTGGTTAACGCCGCCTTTATAGCCTGGAAGCTGATGGTCATTAATGTTATTACTATAGCCACCAGTGCCGATAGCAGGAATACTCCAGGCCCAATGGTTATCCGGTAGTCGTACTTTTGCAGCCAATTGCGTAAAAAGTAAAATGCAACAGGCGATGCAATTACGCAACTGATGATTACCAGCAAAATAAAATCGCCCGACAGCAGCATCCATACGTTAGCAACAGATGCTCCCAGCACTTTGCGGATACCAATCTCTTTGGTACGTTGCTCGGCTACATACGCAGCAAGGCCAAATAATCCCAAACATGAAATAAATATAGCCAGGCCCGCAAAAACGCCGGCAAGCTTACCCACAAGTAGCTCCAGGTTAAATTTATGGTTATACTCATCATCAACAAACTGGTATATGTATGGGTAAGCCGGGTTATAGGTATCAAATATTTTGTTAAGCTTTGGCAACGCATCATGAATGCTCACATTTTTTGCCAGCCGGTACATGATGTTATTACCGCCCCTGCCGTGGTTAAATATAGCCGGCTGGATGGGCGTAAAAGGCGATTCCATGAGCGCGTCCCTTACAACACCTATAATACGTACAGGTTTAGCGCTTCCATTCCACGTTACCAGTTGGTTTATCGGGTCCTTTAAGCCTATTCGTTTTACGGCTGCCTCGTTCAAAATAACATCCGATGTATCATTGGCCCAGTTGCTTGTAAAATCTCGGCCGGCTTTTAGGCTCATACCAAGAGTTTTAAAATAGCTGTCAGATACTGATATCGACCCGATATTGACAGGATCTTCGCCGGCACTTTTGCCCGGCCATTTGTCAAGCGAACTGTGGCTATATATGTTAGTTACAGGGCTTGATGCCGAAGCCACACTTTCTACCAATCCGCTTGCTAACAGATCGTTTCTGAGCGCGCCAAAATGCGCTTCCAGATCGCCGCTCATATCGGTCATCATTAATCTTTCTGCGCTGTAACCGGTGGGCCTGCTTTTGGCATATTGAATTTGCTGGTAAACAATTACTGTACTTATAATTAACGCTATAGAACAGCTAAACTGCAATACTACCAATACTTTACGTGGTATTGAACCAGCTTTGCCCACTTTGATGGTTCCCTTTAAAACCTGTACCGGGTTAAATGACGACAGGTAAAAAGCTGGCCTGCTGCCTGCCAGTAAACCTGTTACGGCCACATATAATAACATTGCACTCCAGAACAACGGATTAGCATACGGTATAGCTATAAAGCCTCCTGTTAGCTCATTAAACGACGGGATAACCAATTGAACAATTAATATAGACAACAGGAACGCGATAAAAGTGATCAGCAGCGATTCTGCTAAGAACTGAACGATCAGGTCTCTCCGTTGTGAGCCGATGGCTTTTCTTACCCCTACCTCACGGGCCCGTTTCTCTGAGCGGGCTGTACTCAGGTTCATAAAATTGATACAAGCTATCAGCAATACCAATATGCCGATGATGCTAAACATGCGCACATAATCAATAAAACCGCCAACAGCTTTACCGTTTTTAAAGTCGGTATACAGGTGCCAGTCCTTCATCGGGTGCAGTATAACCTCCGGATGAGCTAAGCGCATTGGCACACTGTTATCATAAACAAGATTCTTTATCTTAGGCGCCACCTGCGCCAGGGTTACTCCGGGCTGTAACTCTACAAACATATTAAAGGAGTTGTTTGTCCAGGTTACGCGGGCATTTTTCATCCAGCTTTCGGTTTGTTCTTTAAAGCTGAAGGGCGTTAAGAAGTTGAACTGCTTGGTGGCATTTTTGGGGATATTTTTAATAACCCCGGTAACTTTCATGTTATGATTGTTATCATAACGGATCACTTTGTTTATAGGGTCGGCATTGCCAAATAAAGCTGTAGCGGTCGCCTCATCAATAATGATAGAGTTAGGATCGGTAAACGCATCCTTCGCGCTGCCTTTTACAAAAGGATATTGAAAAATCTTTAAAAAATCGGGATGCGCGGCGCCACCACCAAGGTATAGCTTTTTGTTGCCCACCAACAGATCGTGCCATTGCCAGCCCACCCAATCCGTTTCGGCCACGTGTTTAATGCCGGGAATTTGTTTCCGCAACACATCGGCTAACGGGATGGCAACAGCGGTTTGTGTATGCTCGTCATGCTGCGATGTAAAGTGTACTTCAACCTGGTATAATTGTTTATAGTTGGGTAAAAACTTATCATACGAAAACTCATTAAACACCCACAAACCGATGATAAGCGCTACAGCCATACCCGCAGCCAAACCCAATATATTAATGGCGCTGTAAACTTTGTTATTTAAGATATTACGCCAGGCAATTTTCAAATAGTTCTTGATCATAATGTTAGTTTATTGGTTAACTTGTTCATTAGTTTATTGGTACCTTGTCTCATTGCGTCATTAAGTCATTTGAAAGCATCAATGACTTAATGACGCAAAGCAGATGAGCAACAACGTAAATCATTCATTCCTTAAACTTTTAACCGGATTACTTAACGCTGCTTTTATGGCCTGGAAACTTACAGTTGCCAGGGCAATAAGCGCGGTTATAATGCCCGCGGCAGCAAATACCCACCAATGGATGTTTACCCGGTATTGGTAGCTTTGCAGCCAGTTATTGATGGCCCACCAGGCCACCGGGAATGCTATAAGGCATGAAATGCCAACCAGTTGTAAAAAGTCTTTTGATAATAAACTTGTTAAACCGGCTACAGTGGCGCCCAAAACTTTGCGGATACCTATTTCTTTTATCCTTCGCTCGGCAGTGTACGCGGCCAGGCCAAATAAACCCAGGCAGGATATAAATATAGCTAACGACGCAAAAACGCCGGCCAATGTACCGGTTAGTGTTTCGGTTTTAAATATCAGGTCAAATTCGTCGTCAACAAATTTATAATCGAATGGATAGCCGGGATTATTTGATTTAATTACACCGCCAACTTTATTCAATACACCCGGCAGGTTTGCTCCGTGTTTAAACCTTATGGTTAAAAAGCGGGCTCCGTCGGTATGATTATATAGTAACATGGGGGCACTGGCGGCGTACATATCATTGTAGAGGAAATTTTTAACTATGCCGGTTATAGTTAGGCGCTTTGAGCCTCCTTCTGTTATAATAGCTCCAACGTGCCCTTGTTTACCCATTTGTTTTGCAAAGGCTTCGTTGATAATCACGTTATTACTATCAGCAGTTTGATTTGAGCGGAAATTCCTGCCGGAAGCCAGCTTCATACCCATGGTTGATAAAAAATGGTCGTTAACATTCTCCAGGCTTATCAATGGATTTTTTGATGCATCCTTGCCTTCCCACGAATAATTATCGGTATTGCTCCAGATTTCTAAAGCGGGATAATCACTCAACGCGGCATCCTCAATCAACCCTGTTTTTTTTAATTCGTTGTAAACTGCAGGGAAATGGTCAACCAGCTTTCCTTGCGTGCTGATGCTGATCAGGTCATTTTTATTAAAACCCAGTTTGCGGTTTTTTACATGCTGTATTTGTTGATAGATTACCACGGTACCAATAATCAATATAATCGAAATTGAAAACTGGATAACCACCAGGCTTTGCCTGATAAGCCCCGAGCTTGTACTTGACTTTATTTTGATACTTTTTAAAACCGTTATAGGGTTAAAAGATGACAAGTAAAAAGCCGGATAACTACCGGCAAGCAGGCCTGTTATTATACCTATAGCTACTAAGTAAATAACATGACCAGCAGCAAACAGGTTAATGGCCAGTTCTTTTTGAACCAGGTTATTGAACGCAGGCAGCGTTAAAGCAACCAATAATACAGCTACGGCGACTGCTATAAATGCCATAATCAACGCTTCGCCAATAAACTGACTAATAAGCTTACCCTTGCCAGCCCCCATCACCTTACGCACGCCAACTTCTTTGGCACGCCTTTCTGATCGGGCTGTTGCCAGGTTCATGAAATTGATACAGGCTATAAATAATATAATGAAGCCGATAATGGCAAATAAACGCACATAAACAATGCGGCCGCCATCCATTTTACCATCGGTAAAATTATCGTGCAAATTCCAATCGTTCATGGCAAAAAGAAATGATTGGGTATTGTTGCCCGTTTTTTTGGTTCCAATATAGTTGGCCAATTTTTTATTAATGGCACTAACATCCGCTGCGGGCTCCAGTTCAACATAGGTATGTGCCCAGTTTGCACCCCAATCCTTCATCCAGGGCTTTTTAGGGTCAATATCGATTAATGGTGCCAGCCATTGAAACTGCATCGTAGCATTTTTAGGCAGATCCTGAATTACACCGGTAACCGTAAAATCCTGCTCGTTATTTACTTTTAGCGTTTTACCCACCGGGTTGGTATCGCCAAAAAACTTCTTAGCCATAGTGGTATTAATTACCACCGAGCGCACATCACGGAAAGCATTATTGGCATCGCCATAAACAAAAGGAAGTTTTAGTATAGAAAATATCCCCGCATCAGCGTATTCCCCTTTTTCGTTAATGGTTTTATCGCCAAGGGAAAACAAAACATCGCCGGTACCGCCCGACCGGGCAGCCGTTTTTATGCCTGGGATATCTGCAACCAATGACTTGGCCATAGGGCCCGGCGTAGCATGAAAAGTAGAAACCTTACCTTCATAGGTTTGATTTTCATAGATAACGTAAATATTATCCCGTTTTTGAAAGTTATGGTTAAAAGTAAGTTCGTCCTGAACCCACAGAAATATAACAGATGCGCAGGCAATACCTATTGCAAGGCCCGCGATATTCAAAAAACTGTAAGCCTTGTTTTTTAACAAGCTACGAAAGGTTGTTTTCAGGAAGTTCATTATCATGATAATTAAATTCTAAATCCTAAACTCTAAATCCTAAAAATTAAAGGCTTTACCCAAATCTTAAATTCTAACTTGTATGCCCAATTTCACTCACAACTCACAACTCACAACTCACAACTCACAACTCACAACTCACAACTCACAACTATTCACTACGAAGGCTTTTCACCGGGTTAGCCAATGCTGCACGTACCGCCTTGTACCCTACCGTTACCCAGGCGATAACTACCGACGAGGCTATGGCCAACAGGAAAATCCAGGCGCTTAACGATATGCGATAGGCAAAGTTTTGTAGCCAGCCTGTCATCACGTACCAGGCCAATGGCATGGCAATTACAAAGGATATAACGATAAGCACAACAAACTCTTTAGAAAACAGGTAAACGATACTGCTAACCGACGCGCCTAATACTTTGCGGATACCAACCTCTTTGGTGCGTTGCACTGCCATAAATGATACCAGGCCATATAAACCAAGGCAGGAAATAAAAATGGCTATACCGGCAAATATTTTGTAAACCATGGCCATCTGGTTTTCTGCCTGGTAAAATTTAGCAATATTATCATCCAGGAAATATCCGTTGTAGGCATATTCGGGGTAAGTGTTCTCCCACATTTTTTGCAATTCGGCAACGGTTTTACTTAAGTTTTTAGTCTGGATTTTAATGGCAACATTGCCCTCGAATTTTTTGGCCGGGGCAATAACAATTGGTTTCACAGTTTCGCGCAGCGAGTTGGTTTTAAAATCCTTAACCACACCGGTTATAGGCATCCACCTGCCATTGCCACCCATTCTTACGGTTTTACCAATCGCGCTTTCGGCATTTTGGATTCCCAACTTATGGATAAATGTTTCGTTGACCACCACCTGCCTGGCAGTATCACTTACATCATATCCTTTGCCTGCGGAGAATTGGAGCCCGAAGGTTTTAAAATAGTCGGCATCGCCAAATTTTAAATAGGTGTTAAACCCTGGATCTTTTGTGTTATTATTAAAATTAAAATTGGTGCCCCAGTTGTTTTCCGACGATGGCGCATCCGAACTAAAACTAACCGATTTTACAGCAGAGTTTTGCATCAACTGTTGGCGATATGCTACCATTTTACCCAAACTGATACTATCGGTATAGCCGGGGATAACCAGTACAGCTTCTTTATTAAAGCCAAGGTCGGCCTTGTTTACAAAATCCATTTGGTTCATGGCCACTATAGTACCAATCATTAACAATTGAGATATCGCAAACTGGGTAATAACCAGCGCCCTGCGTAAGGGAATGCCACCGATTGAAGCCGCCGTGATCTTATTTTTCAAAGCTAAAACAGGTTTAAAACCCGATACTACCATAGCGGGGTAAATACCCGATAATACGATAACAACTACCATTACAACAAGTAAAAACAGTAGGTTTTCGGCAGTAAATAAGCCAATGCTTTCGGGTACATTGGCAATACTTTTAAGTTGTGGCATGGCCAACTTTGCAATACCTAAAGCCAGCACTACCGAAAAGAAAACCACCAGGGTGGTTTCGCCAATAACCTGGGCTATCAATTGCTTAGGCGTACTGCCTAATACTTTGCGGATGCCCACTTCTTTTGAGCGGCCAACCGATTGCGCCGTAGACAGGTTTATAAAATTGATGGATGCCATTACGATGATCAGTAAGGCGATGAGCGATATGGTACGCAATGTTGCGTAGCTCATGGTATGATCGGCCAGCGGGTTGCCAAAACGGGTATCAAAGTGGAACAATGATAGTGGTTGCGCCAGGAGATGGGTTTCTGATATACCTTTTTTAAAGTGCTTACGCGAAAAAGCTTCCAGTTGCTTACCAACATTATCAGCACTCATATTTGGGGGCACCATTATAAAAACCTGGTGATTGCTGCTTGTCGATCCCCATTCGCCGCTGTAGTTATAATCTTTACCGTGCGCTTTCCAACTTACAAAAGATACCATTATTTTAAACGGGAAGTCGGTATTAACAGGCGCGTCTTCAATAACCCCGGCAACTTTAAGCGTTATTACGTTGTCCATTTTAAGGGTTTTGCCAACAGCATTTTGCCAGTCGCCAAAGTATTTAATGGCCATGCTTTTGTCAATCACTGCCATGTCCGGATCTTTTAAAACAGATGCGGCGCCAGCCAGCCATTTTGAACTAAAAATGTCAAAGAATTGAGGTTCGATAAATAAAACGCCCAGGTTTTCGGTGAATTTTTTATCGCCTGTACCTGTGCCGGCAACTTCGGGAACGGTGATCTGGCTGCCATAGCTGCTATTTAGGGCTGCTACCTTTGCCTGCGGAAAATCTAACCGAAGGGCCTCAGTAGCAGGCACTGCAATGCCCGGATTATAAGTAAGGTCCGATTCGTGTTTTTCTTGGGTTACAACGTGGTATATATTTTTGTAGTTGGTCTGAAATTTATCAAAACTCAGCTCAAAACTAATGATAACAAAAATGAGCAAACAAGCGGCTATGCCAACCGTAAGCCCGGCTATATTTATGCTTGAATAGGCCTTGTGCCTGACTATATTACGCCACGCTATTTTGATGTAATTCTTGATCATGTGATATGCAGATTTGCACACATGGTTTAAAACACATACCAAAACTTTAAATACCTGATAATAAATAAGTTAAATTACACCAGAATTACGAACATGTTCGTAAGCGTGACAGTGAGTGTACGGTAATGATACAGTAATTTTGGTGCCTGGGCTCGGAATAACGCAAAATCCCGGCGCAAAGGCCGGGATTTTCAGGATATATACTTTTAAACGAAGGGGTTACACGCCCAGGTCCTGCATAATGGCGTCAATTTTAGCATCCAATTCCTTGTCGGTATCGGCATAGGCTTCTTTGCTGGCCAGTTTACCGTTAACGCTGCAATAAAATTTAATCTTCGGCTCGGTACCTGACGGACGGGCAGATATTATGCTGCCGTCTTCGGTAATAAACTGCAACACATCTGATGTAGGCAACTCAATTGCTTTGGTAGTATTGGTATTCAGGTCGGTTTCTACCTGGAACTCGTAATCCTTTAAGGTAACCACTTTCGATCCACCTAAAGTAGCCGGCGGGTTTTTCCTGAAGGTTTCCATCATGGCCTTAATTTCTTCGGCACCGGTTTTACCTTTTTTGGTTATCGATATCAGCTTCTCTTTGTAGAAACCATACTGCACGTAAGTATCTATCAAGGCCTCAAACAGGCTGCTGCCTTTGTCTTTGTAATAGGCCGTCATTTCGGCAATAAAGGCACTTGAAACAACGGCATCTTTATCGCGCACCAGGTCGCCTATCAAATAGCCGTAGCTTTCTTCGCCGCCGCCAATAAAGGTTTGTTTGCCTTCAAAGTGGGTCATCAGCTCGCCAATATATTTAAAACCGGTTAACGTATTGTAGCAGGTTACATTTTTGGCTTTGGCTATGGTATCAATCAGGTTTGATGTCACAATGGTTTTAACAATGTACTCGTTGCCTGTAAGTTTGCCTTTATCTTCCCATGCGCTAAGCAGGTAGTTGATAAGCATACAGCCGGTTTGGTTACCGTTAAGCAATATAAATTCGTTATCGGTGTTTTTTACGGCTATCCCTACACGGTCGGCATCGGGGTCGGTTGCTAACACCAAATCCGCATCAGTTTCCTGTGCTTTTTTTAGTGCCAGGGTTAAAGCTTCTTTCTCTTCGGGGTTTGGATACACTACCGTAGGGAAATTTCCATCGGGCGTGGTTTGTTCGTCTACCAGTATCACATTTTCAAAACCAAAACGTTTTAAAGCTTGCGGCACCAGGGTAATACCTGTACCATGTATTGGCGAATAAACAATTTTTAAATCTTTTTGGCGATTGATAGCATCTGGTGAGATAGATAATTTAGTGATCCCTTCTAAGTAAAGCTCATCAACTTCCTCGCCTATCTCCTCAATGTTGGCATCAACACGGTTGAATTTAATTTCATCAATGCTGGCAATTTTTGCCACTTCGTCCATCACCGCTTTATCATGTGGCGATACAAACTGGCCGCCATCGGCGCCATATGCTTTGTAGCCATTGTACTCTTTAGGGTTGTGCGATGCGGTAAGCATCACGCCGCTTTTGCAACCAAAGTGGCGTACGGCAAAAGAAAGCTCGGGCGTGGGGCGTAAGGCCTTAAAGAAATATACATGGATATCATTGGCCGAAAACACTTCAGCCGTAATGTTCGAAAACAAGTCGGCATTATTACGGCTATCGTGCGCTATGGCAACTTTAACTTTTTCGCCCGGGTATGTTTTTTTCAAATAATTGGCCAGGCCCTGGGTAGCAGCGCCTATGGTGTATTTATTAATCCGGTTTGAGCCCGGGCCCATGGTACCACGCAAGCCACCTGTACCAAATTCCAGGTCGCGGTAAAACGAGTCTGTTAACTCGGTGTATGCTTTATTGTCTAATAACGTTTGAATTTCCTGTTTAACATCAGCATCGTAATTTCCTTCGAGCCAGGTGTTTACTTTCTTTAGGATGGATGGGTCTAAGTCCTGCATTGGTATAGTATTTAAAAGTTGATTGGGTTAACCAGTGGTTGTAACAAATATGATAATAAAATGTGTTTTTAAATCGCCATCAAAAAAATCTGTTGGTACAAATTTGTCCACGATGTTACGCCGATAAATGTAATATTTTCTGCAATTATCTTTCATTATAAAAACATTAATTCGGCAGGCGTATCAATTAAAATTTCTCAAGCCAGTCTAAACCAAATCTCCTTATCACAAAATAAAGCCAGCGATACAAAGCAAAAAGCTAACCACAGAGTTGTGATCAACATCTCACCATCGGGCACTACATTGGTCCACTTGCAAATCCAATGCGGGCTAACACGCATCCATTTATCAGATAGTTAAACGGACACAACCTTGCCTGTAGGGCAAAATATCAATTAAACGGGGTGAAAAGCACTAAAATATCATGAGCTTTTAAACAAAGTATAATTATATTAAATAATTAATATTCAAATTACTATGTACTTTATATGATATATTAATTCAGTATTTTTTAAGCGCACTTGTCAAACCTCAATCCGCACTGGCAATAGGCACTACTCCGCTTTAACTTATCAATATCTCCATTAAAGCAAAATCAATCCATAACTTTAACCGCTCCCCGTTATAACCCTATTTGATTAATGAAAAGTTGACCCCGATTAATTAGTTGCTCATCAGCAGTGCTTCAGAAGCCGGCGTATAATTAACTAATGCCACCGCAAAAACTACTATTTTATCGCCTGATATAAATAATGCATTTAGCAGACTTACAATTTGTTACCTATTTAACAAAACAGCCCTTAATCATAAACACCTGAACACCAGTGCAGGTAATACGCCTGGCTTCAATTACCACACACAATACTTTATGTATGAGAAACTTACATTCATTTATTTACTTGTTTATTGTTTTAAAGTGAAATATCGGCGGTAACTGACAGGTTTGGCAAACAATAACATTAACGATAAATCCAGCAATCACCTATCATTAATATGGCTTGTTAACCCTAACAATATCCGTCACCCCTATTTTGTAATCCAAATGTAATCATCATTAAAAACGATATTTTTATTTTGGAACGATCATTCCAATTTTGTTATCTTTGAGCCATCAAACAAAAACAAATATTAAAAAATAAAACAATGAGCAATTTAACAAACAAAGTAGCCGTAGTTACAGGTGGTAACAGCGGTATAGGATATGCCACTGCAAAAGAATTAGCCGCCAAAGGTGCACAGGTTGTTATTACCGGACGTAACGCTGCGGCAGTAAGCAAAGCAGCCGAAGAACTGGGCGTAACCGGTATAGTATCCGATCAGGCTAAGTTAGACCAGATAGATAACTTTGTTGCCCAGGTAAAAGCACAATTTGGCAAAGTAGATATACTATTCCTTAATGCAGGTGTAGCCTTGTTCAGCCCAATGGAAGTTGCAACCGAAGAGCATTATGATACCATGATGAACCTCAATGTAAAAGGCGTGTATTTCACCGTTCAAAAGTTTCTCCCTATTTTAAATGATGGCGGTTCTATCATATTCAATGCATCAGTTAACGCATCATTGGGCGCTCCCGATAGTAGCGTATACGCCGCAAGTAAAGCAGCCCTGTTATCATTCACTAAAGTATTTGCCCGCGAATTAGCCTCCCGTAAAATCCGTGTTAACTCCGTATCTCCAGGCCCGGTTGAAACCCCGCTTTATGGAAAACTTGGCCTGACCGAAGAGCAGGTTAGCGGCTTTGGATCTGTTTTAAGTCAAAGGATTTTGCTTAACCGTTTCGGTCAATCAGAAGAAATTGCAAACGCGGTAAGGTTCCTGGCTTCTGATGATGCCTCATTTATAACCGGAACCGAACTTGTTGTTGATGGTGGCTTAACTGTTAATGCCATTATGTATTGATAAAGAATCAAGAGTCAAGAATCAAGAGTCAAGACAGCAAAGGTCAGCATAAAAAAATAAGGTTTATTAAATCACTTCTCTTTTGAATTAAAGCATCGACCATGCACATTTCAATCTTGACTCTTGATTCTTGACTCTTGATTCTTGACTCTTGACTCGATTTTCGGTTATTTTGTTTAAAAGAGGATATTTATGGCCAGGAATAAAGATTTTGACGAAGATGAACTGCTTGGCAAGGCTGTTGAGTTGTTTTGGGATAAGGGGTACCATGCAACATCTGCCCAGGATTTGGTAGATGGATTGGGAATAAGCCGTTCAAGTATTTACAATACCTATACTGATAAAAAAACACTTTTTTCAAATGCTTTGAGGTACTACCAGGGCAAAAATACCAGCGCGGTACTCACATTACTCGGGAATACCGAAAACCCGGCAGAGGCCATTAAACAGGTACTGTACGGCGTTATCCGCGAAAGCGAAGAAGATAAATTGGCCAAAGGCTGTTTTATGGTAAATACAGCCATTGAATTATCCAGCCACGATAAAGAGATTGCCGAACTGGTTTCCCAAAACAACCAAAGCGTGGAAGATGCGCTAACCAGTGTTATCGTGAAAGGCCAGCACCAGGGACAGTTTAAAACCACCATGCCCGCCAGGGCGCTGGCCAGGTTTATTTTTAGTATGATAAGCGGTTTAAGGGTATCGGCCCGGAGCGGAGCCGGCAGCAGTGTACTGGAAGATATTGTGTGCGTAGCTTTATCGGCTTTGTAAGGGTCGCGCTTAATGAATGCCATTAAGTTAGTGGTCGATTTAATATCGAACACCGAATGTCCAATATTGAATAATGAAGGAAATACTTCGGCCTTGGGCATTCGAAATTCAGTGTTCGATATTATTTGCCCTTCTGTTTTCTTACCCTAACGAAGGGCCCCTTCGGCTCCCTTATTGGACAACAACGGGCACAAATTTGGAGGCGGCTAAATTGCGCAGCACATCAGTTTAGTGTTAACCATGTTTAAATATAAAATATTGATTACTAAGTATTTATAAAAAATATATCTAAAATATGTTAAGTTATGTTAACCCAGCCAGGTGCGTTTGCCAATGCATCTTTCGGCCTTAAGCTTTTAGCTTTATTGCTACCTTTGCGCCGATGGATTATTTTAAAAAGCTGCTCGATCTGCTGAACAAAGAAAAAGAAGAAGACCGCAGCGCCTACCTCAAACTTACCGAAAACACATCTGCTGCGGATCGTCGTGGGCAGGGCCTTGCCTGGTACCCTATCGCCATCAGGAATACCGAGCCCGGCCGGGGCGATTATATTAACGTAGAGGTGGAACGTACAACTCACCAGGATATATCGCACCAGTTAAGGTTTGGAGTACCTGCCGCCTTATTCAGCAATCACGATCCTCAAAAAGACCGCGTGGAGGGCACTATCACCTACCAGGGCGGTAACAGGCTCAAAATCACCCTCTATACCGATGAACTACCTGATTGGGCCCGCGACGGCAAGCTGGGCATCGACCTGCTGTTTGATAATAACAGCTACGATGAAATGTTCAAGGCCATTAAACAAGCATCGGCCTTAGGCGAAAAAAAGGAAGGCCGTTTGGTGAATATCCTCAGCGGTAAAATTCCCCCCGTTTTTGCCGATGTTGCCCAGCCTTTAAATATTTCCCGTTTAAATATTTCACAACTGGCCGCGGTAAATAAAATTATATCAGCGCAGGACCTGGCTATAGTTCATGGCCCGCCGGGTACCGGGAAAACCACCACACTGTTACAGGCTATTTGTTTGTTGGCCAAACAAAGCAGCAAACAAATTTTGGTAGTAGCGCCGAGTAACACCGCCGTTGACCTCCTGAGCGAAAAACTGGCCGATGAAGGTTTAAACGTTTTAAGAATAGGCAACCCCAACCGGGTATCCGAAAAACTGGTTTCGCTAACGCTGGATAGCAAAATGGCCGGCCATGCGGATAATAAACTCATCCGCGCCCTTAAAAAGCAGGCCAGTGCCTATAAGGATATGGCACATAAATACAGGCGCAGCTTCGGCAAATCGGAACGCGACCAGCGCAAGGCGCTGTTTAACGAGGCGCACAAGATCATGAAAGATGTGGCGAATACCGAGCAGCACATTATTGACGACCTTGTGAGCAAAGCACAGGTAATAACCGCCACCCTTGTTGGCTCCAACCACTATACCATCCGCGAGTTAAAATTTGAAACCGTGGTTATTGACGAAGCCGGCCAGGCACTTGAACCCGCCTGCTGGATCCCTATCCTGAAAGCGCAGAAAGTAATTTTGGCCGGCGATCATTTGCAGCTCCCCCCTACCATTAAATCAAACGATGCCGCCCGCGCGGGCTTAAGCACTACTCTGCTCGAAAAATGCGTTGCCCTGCATCCCGAAGCTGTTGTCTTGCTGAATGAGCAATACCGCATGAACGAGTCCATTATGGGCTTCTCGTCCCGTGAATTTTATGGTAATCAATTAACAGCCCATGCTACGGTAGCAACACGGTTATTGTTCAATGGCGATACACCGGTTACTTTTATCGATACTGCCGGAGCCGGTTTTGAAGAGCAGGTAGCGGGTACCAGTACCTATAACCCGGATGAAGCTGTTCTGCTATTTAAACATCTGAACCGGCTGGTAACCGAGATTGACCCGACCGAAAAATTCCCGTCGGTAGCCATTATATCCCCTTATAAAGAACAGATCAGGGTACTGAACGAACAATTGCAGGCCAACCCGGAGCTGTTGCCTTATATCGATAATATCTCTGTTAATACCATCGACAGTTTCCAGGGGCAGGAGCGCGATATGGTTTACATCAGCCTGGTGCGCAGCAATGCCAATGGCGAGATAGGTTTCCTTTCGGATATCCGCCGCATGAACGTAGCCATGACCCGCGCCCGTAAAAAACTGGTAGTTATAGGCGATAGCGCTACCCTAACCCGTTTACAATTTTACGCTGATTTTGTGGAATATGCCGAAAAACTGGGCGGTTACCAAAGCGCCTGGGAGTATGCGGCAGATTAGGAGCCTGTCGCATATCGCCCGCAAATTGGTCGGTTACACATGCCATCGAAATTAAATTACGTACCGTAACTTTACCATAAAGAAAAAAAGCTATTGATAAGCGATGATAAAAATTGGCCGCCCATACATTGAGGATGCACCCTCCTGGTACCCCTATTTTTTCGATTTAGCCGAAGGCGATGACCTCATTGAAGCATTGGAGATTAACAAACAACAAACCATTAACTTGATCAGGTCGATTCCGGCATCCGCAGAAAATCACAGTTATGCCGAAGGCAAATGGACGGTGAAACAGGTTTTTATTCATCTGAATGACGATGAAAGATATTACGCCTATAAGGCATTTTGTTGTACAAGACGGGTAAACGCCATACTGGAGTTACCGCAGGGCGAAGATTATAACAAAGATTTTAACGCGCAAAACCGGACGCTAACCGATATAGCCGACGAATTCATAATCATCAGGGACGCTACCATCAGCCTTTACAAACATATGACTGACGCTATGCTGGATTTTAAATTCGATAACACCCCGGTCTATACAGCAAGAAGCGTGGGATGGATGGTGGTTGGGCATAATGTACACCATCATAATCTTTTGAAGGAGAGGTATGGGGTGTGAGTTTTACATCCCACTGATTATGTCATTGCAAGACCAGAAGCAATCGAGGACTTGGCGAATCACATTGCGAATATAACGACGTGTTTGCAAGCTATTGACTATCAATATCAAATATCCGTCATTGAGGTACAAAGCAATCCTCTACATGCTAAGTCCTGCATAGTTCGGGATTGCTTCGTACCTCGCAATGACGATAATTTTCTACATCCCCACCGTAACCGCTTTCATTTTCTCCAACGCCGTTTTAGCCACCTTCAACGCATCCTGCGCATAGTAGCTTTTGTTAAATACTTCAAAGGATATCACTAATGGTTTATCGGGGTGTTTCGCTAATTGTAATATCTGTTTTACGGGCGCTATGCCGTCGCCTACATAAATCCTGTCAGGTTCCGAGATTTGGGCAGGTGTAATTCCGGCCGGATAGTCGTTTACGTGTATAATATCCAGTGCCTGTTTGCCAACAAAATTCAGGCTCCCAACCGGCGATCCACCCTTAAAAAAGTGGAATAGATCCAGCAGCACCCTGGCATCTGCGTCACCTAAGGATGATACCACATATAGCACATCGCTTACATGCTTCAGGTTAACAGATGCGCCCCACATTTCCAGTTGTGGGATAACACCACTTTGTTTGCCCATTTTCAGGATGGTGGCGTACCGTTCGGTAGTGGCATCAAGACTTATCGGCTCTTTTGTGCCTCCGGCTGGTGGGGCTGCTATCCGGGGGCAGCCTAATTTGGCCAACAGGTCCATATCCGTTTGCAGGTCGGTCAGGGCTTTGGCACGGATGGTGTCATCATTTGCTATCCAGGGTGCAAAACCTATGGCATCCTCCACTTTAAGGCCAAGCCCGTCGATGATTTTTTTGGCTTCGGTTATAGTGCCACCACCCTGGAGGTAAGTATGCAGCGTATCCAGCCAGATCTCTACAGATGTAAATCCGGCCTTAGCCGCTATCTCCAACTCCTTTACAAAGCCCAGGTTATGGCCTCGGATGGTGCTCATGTTCAGCGAATAAACAAAGCCGTTAGCAGGCTTCTTATCCACCTTGATAGCTGCCGTAACCGGCCCACCCAATACCGCGGCACCAGTTGCCAAACCAATTGTTTTTAACACCTGCCGCCTGTTTAATGCCCCGGCCATATGTTAGTATTTTAAACCTTTAATATATTCAATAGTAACAGGAATCTGCGTGGCGTACGAAGGGCTTTCATCCTCAATAAAATAATGCCTTACGCCCGCTTTCCTTGCTGCTTTAAGCACGGCTGGGATATCAATCTGGCCAGTGCCAAGGGCTACGTCGTTTTTAGTATCGGTGCCACCGGTAAGGTCATTGGCTACGCCTTTACGTATATCCTTCAGGTGCATCAGTTTAATGCGGGTTGGATATTTTTCTATCAGCTTAGCTGGGTCCTGCCCGCCATGGAACGACCACAGCAAGTCAATCTCGAATGATACATACTTTGGGTCGGTATTTTTGGCAATGTAGTCAAACAGTGTACCATCCTCATATGGTCCAAATTCATAACCATGGTTATGGTAGCAAAACGTAATCCCCGCCTCTGCAAGGTATTTGCCAACGGTATTAAAATCGTTAACGGCTTTTTTGGCATCTTCCAGGGTAAATTCCTTACCATGCGGAATCCAGGCTACCATTACATATTTGGCACCTAACGCTTTAGCCTGTTTCACTACCTGGGCCGGGCTTTTTACTATATCATCATACCCGGCTCCTATCGATGGGATGCTGATTCCTCTTTCGTTACAAAGCTTACGGAAAGCTTCGGGCGTCATGCCCTTGGGTTCCTGTCCTTCCAGTTCAGTTATACCCATTGCTTTAATTGTATCCAGTACGGATATCGTTGCCCTGGGCATACTACTGCGGAAGGTATAGGCTTGCACGCCTATTTTACCAATAAAAACCGGCTTGCCGCTTTGTGCAAAAGCATTACAGGTTAATAAAGTTAAGCCCACGCAGGCATTTAAAATTACTGATGATGTTTTCATATATGGTATTCTATGTGTTTTTAATTATTCACCGAAGCGAATATCGCTTAATTTAAGGATGCCATCATTTGGTTTGGTACGTTTAATGGCAAAAACAAATACGTTATGTTTGCCGGTAACTGTTTTTTGCACATCGCCACTCAACCAAGCCAGCTTATCCCAACTGCCGGTATCGCTATAATTTGCCGAGCAAATAACGGGGCCAGCCTGTGAATCCATCCGTACTTCAATCTGGCCATCAACACCCTTTGATGCGTATTGAAAGCTCAGTTTTTTAATATCGGTTAAATCCACATCCCTGAACAACACAAACGACTTATGATTGCCCAACGACAAATCGTCCTTGAAACGATTGAAGCCTTTTAATTCATCAGCATAAACTGCCTTTACATCGGCATTGCGTAAGGTTACCACATCGGTACCGGTAAGCGGACCAACTGCCTTACCGCCTTTATCAGTGTAGGATGCAAACAGCGTGTACTGCCCGCGCGGTTCGGCATCGCTAAATTTCAGGTTCAGGCTGCCGGTAAGTGGTAAGGCAGTAGCCTTACCCTTTTTGTCGGTAAGTGAGAAAATGTATTTTACAATCTCCTTGGTATCGGCTGCCGAAAGCTGTGGGTGCGCGCTCATGACATGCTCGGTTCCCCAGCTGCCCGCGCCACCGGCTATGATCTTTTTGGATAGCTTATCAACCGATCCTTTTTGTGTTTTATACCTTTTGGCTATTGCTATAAAGCTTGGCCCTACCGCTGTTTTGCTGGCCAGGTGGCACGATTTACAATCGCTGTTGGCCATCAACGCCTTACCGGGATAGCTTATTTCGCTGGCCGATAAAGCAGCCAGATTTTGCACCGTTTTACCATCTGCTGATGGCTGTGGATTGTAGATGTAATATAATTTCACCCGTTTAGGGTCTATCTTACCGTCTTCTTTATCCTTTACCACCACATGGTATTTAAAGGGTTGCCCTTTTTGGATGAATGATTTATTGCCGGTGCCGGTAATGGTAACTACCGGCCGGGTATTGCCCACCCTCACCATAATCGTATCGCGCCCTGTAGCACCACCTTTATCGGTAACTTTTAAAATAGCCTTGTAAACACCCGGCTTAGTGTAGGTATAGCTTGCCGAAGCTGTGTTAGCACCCACTGTTTTACCATCAAACAACCACTGATAGGTTATTTTATCGTCATCATCCAAATCTTTACTGTTCTGGCTGTTAAAACCTACAGTTAGCGGTGCCTGACCCGATATCTCTTTTTTTACCGGCATTTCTTTCAACTCGGCAGTAAGATATTTGGTATGCTGGTAGTAGGCTTGCATAGCAGTATCAGTAATACCTGCTTTAGCAATGGGCACACGGTTGCCGGTGTTGTATTCAATTTTCACCAGGCGGGCATCTTCGTTTTGCGCCCCGTACACCGATCCGTATTCCAGCATATATAAAGCACCATCGGGGCCAAATTGCATATCTATAGGCCTCCTGAAATCGCCATTGGCGGGCATAAAGGCTTCGTTGCGTACATAGTTTTCGTTTTCATCAAACGTGAGGCTTATTACCCAGTTGCGCATCCAGTCGGCCACAAACAATTTGCCGTCGTAATAATCAGGGAACTTATTGGGGTTTTTAACATTGGCGTTATACTCGTAAAAATCGCCCCCGATAGCACAGCGTCCGCCTAACCCCAGCTCCGGGAACTCATCCGATGCAGCATAGGGGTACCAGATCATGGCTGGCGTAGCCGGCGGCAATACATTTAGGCCTGTATTATTGGGCGAGTTATTTACCGGGCGTTTAGCATCAAACATTGGCCCGGGTGTGCCTGTAACAAAATCCCAGTGCGAGTAGGCAAAGTTGTTGCCTACAAAATACGGCCAGCCAAAGTTACCCGCCTTGCGCGCCTGGTTAAACTCGTCATAACCGCGCGGGCCACGTGGCGAATCGTTACCGGCATCGGGCCCTATCTCGCCCCAGTATAAAACCGAGGTATTGGGGTTTACCGCAATGCGGTATGGGTTACGGCAACCCATTACATAAATTTCGGGTTTGGTTTTGGCCATACCTTTAGGAAAAAGGTTTCCTTCGGGAATAGTATAGGTGCCATCAGCCTCGGGATGAATCCGTAATATTTTGCCCTTAAAGTCGTTGGTATTGCCTGCGCTACGCTGGGCATCCAGGCTAAAATGTTCTTTGCCGGGGCGTTCGTCAAGCGGTGCGTAACCGTCGGCCGGGAATGGGCTCGAACTATCACCGGTGGACAGGTACAGGTTGCCGTTTTTATCCCAGGCTAAAGAGCCGCCATGGTGCGCGCCGCTCACAATCTGTACGGGCACTTTTAAAAGTATTTTTTCTGATTTCAAATCGAGCACATTAGCCGGGCTCAATTTAAAGCGCGAAAGCTGAAAATTTAAAGGCTCGATGGTTTGCCCTTCGGGCATGTAATAGATGTAAACAAACTGGTTGATTTCAAAATTCGGGTCAAGCGTTAGGCCAATAACTCCGGTGCCCCCCTGGTAAGTGATGGGGAATTTATGGATCACCTTAAACTGGTTGGTTTTGGTATTATAAACCGAAAAATCACCCATCAGCTGAGTAAAAAACACGCGTCCGTCTTTGGCGCAGGCCAACTCCATAGGCGATGCCACGTTGCTAATCAATACCGTTTTAATAAAGCGGGTTTGATCTGGCGATACTTTGGCGTATGCTTTACTATAATCCAGCGGTTTGCCGTTGCCCATGGCGTATTTAATACCGCCAAGCATCTGTCCTAAAAATAAAGGGTCACTATAGCTTTCGTCGGTATGGCCACAGCCGGTGTAAAATGAACGGCCACCGTCAAACTCATGAAACCAGGTTATAGGGTGATTGGCCCCGTTGGTACCACCATCATAAGTATTTTCGTCAAGGCTGGCCAAAACATGAATGCCACCATAGATTGATTTATAGTTGTACCATTCATCAGTACGTTCCCAGCGGGCAGGTAAACCTGCGGTAATAGGGTTTGTGCGGTCGGTAACATCTATAGTAGCCGTACGGATATTTGAATTATTGGGATGGCTTGAAAAATACGCGCCCACCAGTTTACCGTACCATGGCCAGTCGTACTCAGTATCGGCAGCCGAATGGAAACCTGCATATCCGCCCCCGGCCTGTATATACCGCTCAAAAGCTGCCTGCTGCATGGCATTAAGTACATTGCCTGTAGTACACTGAAATATAACGGCATCATATTTTTTCAGGTTCTCATCGGTAAAAGCTTCAGAATTGGTTGTGGTATCAACATCGAAGTTATTTTCTTTACCCAGTTTTTGGATAGCGGCTATCCCAAACGGAATGCAGGAATGATGCCAGCCCAATGTTTTTGAAAAAACCAGCACGTGCTGCCGCGGAACAGTTTTTTTAAATGAATACAGCCCAAAACTGAGCCCTATCAATAAAATACAGGTGAGTTTTAATTTTAATGACATTATTTGAGAGATTTAGTTGATGTACATTTGTTGCCAATAAGCCTGCCGGAAGTCCTCCTCAAGGGCTGCGGGAATAGGCTGATTAGGCCCCTCGATAAAAATGTATTATGTAACGGTAAAAAAGTACCGGCTAACTAATTGGTTAACAATATTAACGATTTAGCTGCTCACTGTGTAATAAATACACACTTATTTTTGACACCCGGCGTATTGTAAATGAATTGTTACCCTTGATTTGCAGGTACACTTTTGTACATCTTGTCGTAAACCACCCGTTACTTTGTCGCGCATTGCTGTTTGCACCGTTGGCTCTTCGTCCTAACTTTGAATCATGAAAAACTCATTGCTGCTATATATTAAGATCACTACTTTTATAATTATACTTATGACAACAGCCACCACCACACAAGCGCAGGATGCCGGTAAATATGCCCAGGTAAACGGCATAAAAATGTATTACGAAATTCATGGCAAAGGCCAGCCGCTGGTATTAATTCACGGTGGCGGTTCAACCATGCATACGTCATTTGGTAAAATCATGCCACAACTTGCCAAAACCCACATGGTTATTGCCGTCGACCTGCAAAATCACGGCCGTACATCGGCAAGGGATATCCCCGAAACTTTTGAACAGGATGCCGATGATGTGGCCGAACTGCTAAAACAGTTAAACATTAAAGGTGCCGATGTTATGGGTTTTAGCAACGGCGGCAGCACTACACTGCAATTGGCCATCAGGCATCCCGAATTAGTACATAAACTGGTTGCCATTTCGGCACTTTATAAACGCGCCGGCACATTCCCGTGGTTTTGGGATTTTATGCGCAATGCAGATATATCATCGATGCCACAGATTTACAAAGATGTTTACCTGGCCATACCCGGCAATACCCAGGCCGGGTTGCAAAACATGCACGATAAGGATGCCCAACGGATGCAAACTTTTAAGGATTGGAATGCCGACGATATCAAAGCCATCCAGGCCCCTACCCTGGTCATTGTAAGCGACCAGGATGTGATAACGCCCGAGCACGCTATAGAGTTGTCGCGGTTATTGCCACATGGCCGGCTAACCATTATGCCCGGCAGTCACGGCGCTTTTATGGGCGAAGTTATGGCGCCAAACCCGGATAGCAAAGTACCGGCGTTATTTGTGGCATTGCTTGATGAGTTTTTGACGGAGGGTATGCCTGAAGTTAAATAAACATTATTTGTCAAGGCTTGCTAAAAAAATCAGCATTTTTAATCATGAAAAAACAAATCCTATTCCTGGTGCTGGCCATTTTAACATTGCCTGTATGCGCTCAAAGCAATTTGCGGTCTGTTGCCGAATTAACCAGCGATACATCTGCCTGGCCCCTGCTTTTAGAAGATATCAAAACAGCAAAAAACAAAATCGAAATTTTGCCTGCATCCAACGGCAAAGATGCATTATATCAAACACAGGTAACCACTCACTCCAACATGGGCGCGGTTATTTATTTTACCAGCGGAATATTGGTTGATAATGGTTGGATACGCATATTAGGATCGGGCAGCGAAAAATTAAAACGAAGCCTCCCGGGCTGGAATAAAGGCAAAAGCTTTAATGAGCTGGGCGAACAACCGGCATTTTTGTTGATAGCGGATGATGCCGACGGCGGGCTTTTTGCTATCAACGGCGGCAAATTTGGTACCGATATGGGCAAAATTTATTACCTGGCACCTGAGCGCTTAAAGTGGGAAGCGCTGCACATAGGGTATACCGAATTTTTGAACTTTTGCTGGTACGGCGATATGAACCAGTTTTACGACGGCCTGCGATGGAAAAAATGGAAGGAAGATTTGAAAAAAGTACACAGTGACCAGGCTTTTAACTTTTATCCTTACCTGTGGACTACGGAAGGAAAAGACATCAATAAGGTAACCAGGACGGTAGTCCCCATGCAGGAAGTGTATGATTTTTTAACCGAAACCATGAAAACTATTAAACCATAATGTTCCGTTGCATTTTCTCGGTAAAAAACATAAGTTTGATGCTTGAACAGAACCAATTGATCAATTAATGAGCCAGGCTAATCAACTTACAACTGTCCCATCGTTTATACGCAATACTGTTGCCAATATACATCCGGAAAGCCATACTTTTTTAATCCATAAGGTTAAGGATACCTGGGTGGAGATTACTTATGGCGAGGCGCTGGAAAAGATAGATGCCATATCGGCATGGTTGTTAAACCTGGGTATCAAAAAAGGCGACCGGCTGTCGCTGATTATTGAGAACGGCCCAAATTATGTTTATTACGACCAGGCTTTGCAGCAAATAGGCGCTGTAAATGCATCGATATACCCTACCCTCACCGAAACCGAAATAGAGTACATTTTAAACGATTCGGGAGCAAAAACCATTATTGCTGGCAATCCTTTCCTTTTTCGCAAAGTGCTTAAAATTGCCAATAACTGCCCCGAACTCATCCGTATTATACCCGCTTTTGATGATTTTGAAAAACACAGTAACAAACATACGCTCAATGCCGGCGTAATTGGCTTTGATGACGTGATTAAAGAAGGCCTGGCTTTGGTTGGCCAATATCGTCATGCTATTGCTGCCGCCCGCGAAGCCATTTTACCTACCGATCTTTCCTGCCTTATTTACACATCAGGTACAACCGGTATTCCTAAAGGCGTAATGCTTACACATTATAACCTTACCCAAAACGCGTTGAACAGCGTTATTCAAATTCCTTTTGTAACCAAAAATGATCGCTTTTTATCGTTTTTGCCGTTATCGCATGTATTTGAGCGCACTATTTATCATATCGCCATTTTAAAGGGATCGCAAATTGCTTTTGCCCAAAGTTTGGAGCTGTTAGCTAAAAACATGGGCGAAACCCAGCCTACCATACTATGCTGCGTACCGCGCCTGCTTGAACGTATTCACGATAGGGCCATTAAAAGTGGCACATCTGCAGGTGGCTTAAAGACCAAAATATTTTTATGGGCCTTTGAAACAGGTAAAAAAGTGCGTTTGATACAGGAAGCCGGTAAATCGCCGGGGCTTATCCTTAAAGCCCAGCATGGCATTGCCGAAAAATTGGTTTTCAGTAAGATAAAAGAAAAAACCGGCGGCAAGCTGCAGTTCATGGTATCGGGCGGAGGCGCCCTGCCCAAAAACATTGGTGAGTTTTTTGGCGACCTGGGTATTGTAATACTGGAAGGATTCGGGCTCACAGAAACATCGCCTGTTATGGCTGTAACCGAAAGGCACAGGGTTATTTATGGCACTGTGGGCCGTATTATTCCCGGCATTGAGGTGGCCATCCAAAATGTAGAGACCAAAGAAATTTACTCCATCCAAACCCACGATAGTTTTAAGGAAAACACAGAAACCGAAGAAGGTGAAATTATTGTTCGCGGCCATTGCGTAATGAAAGGTTACTGGCATAAGCCCGAAGAAACCGCCATGGTTATTGACGAAGATAACTGGTTTCACACCGGCGATATCGGTCGTTTCTTCCGCGGCAACCTGCAAATTACCGACAGGCTTAAAAACATGCTGGTAAACGCGTATGGCAAAAACATATATCCTACACCGGTTGAGAATACCTACCTCAAAAGCCCTAAAATAGAACAGGTGTTTTTAGTGGGCGATAAACGCGAATACATTGCCGCCATTATAGTGCCCGGCAAAGAAGGCCTGCAGGAACAATTCGGTCTCAACAACGATTTTTTTGAGCGCCCCGAAGTATTTATTGATGACCAGGAGATTGTAGACTGGATAAGCCAGGATATCCGCAAATTCAGTAATGAGCTGGCCAAGTTTGAACGCATTAAGTCATTCAAAGTAAAGCGTAACCCTTTCAGCATGGAAGAAGGCGAAATAACCCCAACCATGAAAGCCAAACGCAAAGTAATTGAGAAAAAATATGCGGCAGAAATAGATGAGCTGTACGCCGGTGAAGCGGAAGAAGATTAATTTGAGAATTTGAAGATTTGAGAATTTGAAAATGCTTTGGTCTGAACCACTATTTTGGGGATTCAGGGGGATTGACAGGATTGGATTCCAAATAATCCGAAAAATCTGTTTAATCCGAGTTCAGAAAAAATCTTGTTAGTCCTTATAAGTCCCCAAATCGTGTAAATTTTACTAACTTTGTTAGCATGAAGCGATCCGGCAGTGCTGACTTACCTTTACACTATGGCTACGTACCCACGTGGCTTGCCGAGCGTATGGCAAAGTTAGGCTTGGCGGTAATTGAAAACATCGTAATGGATTATGGCAAGGACGAGGTTTTACACCGCCTGAGCGATCCGTTTTGGTTTCAAAGCCTTGGAGCTGTGATGGGAATGGATTGGCACTCATCAGGCATAACTACCTCGGTAATGGGCGCTCTAAAAAAATCAGTAAACCCGCACAGCCGCGAACTGGGCATTTACATTTGCGGCGGCAAAGGCAAACACTCCAAACAAACCCCTGCCGAACTGTTAAAAATTGGTGAAACCACCGGGCTCGACGGCGACCACCTTGTACGATGCAGCAAACTAAGCGCTAAAGTTGATAATACAGCCATTCAGGATGGTTTCCAGCTATATACCCACAATTTTATCCTGAGCGATACCGGCAAATGGGCTGTAGTACAACAAGGCATGAGCGATGCCAGCAGCACCGCACGCCGCTACCATTGGCATTCGGAGCAATTAACATCGTTTGTTGATGATCCGCACACATCCATCTACGGCAAAAACACTGGCCTGATCCTGAACATGACAGATAAACTGGCCGATACCTCGCGCAACGGAGTAATGCAGATAGCCGCCGAAAACCCGGAAGCCATGATCAAAGAAATCAGCCACCTGGTATTGCCCAACCATCATGATGTAAAAGCCAAGGACGTGGATTTGAAACGGCTGGGCGCTGTGCTTTGGTTAGCCCATGAAAAGCAGCCCGCTGATTTTGAAGATTTGTTGCTATTACAAGGCCTGGGGCCACGTACCCTGCAGTCGCTGGCATTGGTAAGCGAGGTTATACACGGCACCCCATCCCGGTTTAAAGATCCGGCAAGGTTTTCCTTCGCACACGGAGGCAAGGATGGCCACCCCTTCCCCGTACCTACCAAAGTATATGACGAAACTATAGGTGTGCTCCAAAATGCGATACACAAATCGAAACTGGGGTTATCGGAACAAAACGAAGCCATCAAACGGTTGCATAAAATAGCAAAGAACGCCGAAAATGGTTTTACACCCAATGCCAATTTCGATCAGGTAATAGCTAAAGAGCGTGAAGATTCATGGAAATACGGTGGGCGAACCGTTATGGGCAAAGCTATGCCGCCGGTGCAACAGCAATTGAAGTTATTTTAGCAATTTACTCCTATCGCTCCCGCGAGCTTCCAGCTCGTGGGTTGCATGGTTTCAGCTTTTAGCTGAAGTAGTTAAGCCATAGGCTTAAACCAGGATGCCCACGAGTTACGCTGACGCTAACCTCGCGGGAGTTAAAGAGCGTTAAAAAGTTGTTATTTTTCATCAGTATATTTCCACTCACCCGTTTTTACATCTATCTTCCAGGGCTGCGGCTTTGGCAGCCATAACTTGCCTTCACCTATCTCCAGGGGCATCCAAAGGTAACGCGAATCCCATTGAGCTTTGGGACGCCACTGATCGGCCATAAAAATCACGGTGGTGCTTTTTGTGCCGACAACTTTAACCATCATGGTAGATTGCGATCCATAAGTATTTGTCTCGGGCGGGGCAATATCTTTAAACTCCGACCATGGCCCGCTTAGCGATGTTGCCGTAGCATATTTGTTAGGATTGGGGTCCCAACCGGTAAGCGCCGAACCAATGGCATAGTAAAGCCCTTTATAATGCACCAGGGCACCACCTTCCAAAGGTGCTTTAATAAGGCATATCTCTTTTTCAACACTCAGGTAATCGTCAGATAGTTGTGCAATATGAAAGCCCTTGGCCCTATCCTCAAATATCAGGTACGCCGAACCGTCATCGTCAACAAACTGGCCAATATCGCGGCTCTGTTCGCCTAAAGGCCTAAAGCTTTTAAGGTATTTATAATCGCCATCTATCTTGTCGCAAACTGCAACGCCAACACGGGCGGCTTTGTAGTTGGCACTATCCATATGCAGGTACATCACATATTGCCTGTTCTTTTTGTTATAAAAAACCTTCGGCCGTTCTAAAACAAAACCTTTCCCGAAGTTTGCCGGATCGCCTGTTTTGATTACTTTGTTCCGGAATGTCCAATTCGTAAGATCGGGTGAGGAATAACAGGCTACGTAGCGTTTGGCGGGATCATTGTCTTTTGCGCGGTCTTCGCCAAACCAATAGTACAGTTTCCCTATTTTGATGATACCACCGCCGTGGGCCTGCACATGTTCGCCCCGGTTATCGGGCCAAACTTCGCCCGGCTTTATAGCAGAAACTTGCGCAGAGACCTGTATTTGGCATGCAACAAAAACCAGCAATAAGGCAATAAATGAACTTTTTTTTAATAGCATGACTTAGATAGGTATAGCCTGCAATTTAAACATTACGCCGCTATTAAATAAACTATTTTAATGCCAGCATGATCACCTTAGCCGAATCAAGATGCGCTTGCAACGATGACATATTTTTGTTGGCAAAATCAGATACGTTAGGGTTTTTGTTGAGTGCGGCAGTTTTAAACAGCGCTATTTCCTGCTCATGCTGGTTTACCAGCATTGCTATATAGGCTTTGTCAAAGTTGGCAGCTTTTTTCTGTTCAAGGGCGGCAATTGCCTGTTGATGGCCGGCATTTATGGTATCGTTGGATGTTACAAAATTATCAATCTCCAATTTTCTCAAATTATCAGCAAGAAGGGTGTGGTCATCAATCATCGTTTTAGCAAACTGAATTACTTTTTGATTTTTTGAATTGGAGATAGCCAAACCGGAAGCTTTTACGGTTGCCAGGCTGGCTTCGGTGCCATTCTTAAAAAAAAGCATTCCGCCATCATCAACAAGTACTTTATTGTTGTAATTATTTGCGCGTTTGTTGCTTTCGCATGATTGCGAAAAAACGAAGGCTACTAAAATCAATAACAAGCGGGTTAAATACTTCATTTATAAATTGATGATGTTTTGTTTAGGTTTAACGGCAAAAAGGACAAGTGGTTTTTAAAGTAGCATAATTAATATTGATTTATTGTAAGCAGCACAAAATAACCCATCAAAATAAAACAAAAAAACCACGCTGCAATACCCATAACAGGAGTATTGCAGCGTGGTTATATATCTTCAGCAGATAAGGCGTTTTCTTAAAACACCTGGTCGAACTGATTAACGGCATCCTTGCTTTCCAGCAACGAGTGGCCCATTAAAAACTCATCTACTTTACGCGCAGTTTCGCGGCCTTCGGAGATTGCCCAAACAACCAGTGATTGTCCGCGACGCATATCACCTGCAGCAAATACTTTGCTCACGTTTGTACGGTAAACGCCTTCTTTGGCTTTAACGTTTTTACGGTCATCCAGTTCAACACCTAACTGAGCTAACAGGCCGGCAGGCTGCGGGTACAGGAAGCCCATAGCCAGGAACACACGCTGACAAGGAATTTCACGTTCAGAACCTTCAACCACATGGAATTTTACAGGGCGGCCCATAAAATCCTGCTCCCACTCTACATCTACCACTTTTAACGCACGCAAGTTACCTTCGTCGTCGCCTAAAAACTCCAGGGTATTTACGCCCCAGAAACGTTCGGCACCTTCCTCGTGCGAACTGGTGGTTTTAAGCACCATTGGATATGTTGGCCATGGCATATGCTGTGTACGCTGTGCCGGCGGCTGAAACATCACCTCAAACTGCTTAATTGATTTTGCTCCCTGGCGATTTGAAGTACCTACGCAATCGCTGCCGGTATCACCGCCACCAATTACCACTACGTCTTTACCGGTAGCTAATATATCGTCGCCATCAACTGCAATATCACTTACGCGTTTGTTTTGCTGTTTCAAAAAGTCCATCGCAAAATGGATGCCTTTTAATTCCCTGCCGGGGATCATCAGGTTACGGGGAATGGTTGAACCACCTGCCAGTACTACAGCATCATTGTTGCGTACCAATTCATCGGCAGCAACATTAACACCTACTTCGCTGTTCAGCTTAAACACCACACCATCTTTTTCCATTACTTCAATACGGCGCTCTACTACGGTTTTCTCCAGTTTAAAATCAGGGATACCATAGCGCAATAAACCTCCCGGTTTATCATCGCGCTCGTAAACAGTTACCGCGTGGCCTGCTTTTACCAATTGAGCTGCAGCTGCCAAACCTGCCGGACCAGAGCCTATTACAGCTACTTTTTTGCCCGATTTTACCAACGGTGCAGTTGGTTTTACCAGGTTTTTCTGGTAAGCAATTTCGATGATATGTTTTTCAATTTCCTCAATAGCTACAGCCGGCTTATTAATACCTAACACACATGCAGACTCGCATGGTGCAGGACAAATACGGCCTGTAAACTCCGGAAAATTATTTGTTGATGATAAAATATGGTAAGCTTCCTCCCAGTTTTGACGATACACGGCATCGTTAAATTCCGGGATAATATTACCCAGCGGGCATCCCGAATGGCAAAAAGGGATACCGCAATTCATACAACGGGCCGATTGCTGGTTCAGCTTCTCGTCGGTATATAAATTAACAAACTCTTTATAGTTTTTTACGCGTTCAGCAGCAGGAACCTTAGTTGGTAATTCCCTGTTAAACTCCTGAAATCCTGTTGGTTTTCCCATTGAAATTTAGCCTATTGTTTGATATTGTAATTTCTCTACTACTTTTTTATACTCTTTTGGATACACCTTCACAAATTGTGTAGATGCCTCGGCCCAGTTAGCCAGGATCTGTTGTGCAAGTTTACTGCCTGTAAGGCTTACGTGCTTACGCAGTAAGGTAAGTATCTGCTCTTCATCCTGTAACGATAGCGGATCAAGGTCTACCATCTCTGTATTACAGTTTTCGGCAAAACTGTTATCCGGATTATAAATCCAGGCTAAACCACCGCTCATACCAGCTGCAAAGTTGCGTCCTGTTTTACCCAATATCAGTGCCCGGCCACCGGTCATGTATTCGCAACCATGATCGCCAATACCCTCAACAACAGTAGTAGCACCGGAGTTACGTACCGCGAAACGTTCGCCGGCCATACCGCCTATAAATACCTCGCCCGACGTTGCACCATACAAAGCCACGTTACCTATGATGATATTATCTTCGGGCGTGAAAGTAGCTTTCTCTGATGGGTAAATAGCCAGTTGCGCCCCCGATAAACCTTTACCTACATAATCATTGGCTTCGCCCTCCAGTTCAAAAGAGATACCTTTGGTTGCAAAAGCGCCAAAGCTTTGCCCGGCCGAGCCTTTGAATTTGTAGTTAATAGTATTATCAGGTAAACCTGCCGATCCATATATCTTCGAGATCTCGTTTGACAGCAATGTACCAACAGTACGGTTAACGTTGATAACGTCGAACGATGCAAACACCGGCGTTTTATCTTCAAGAGCAGGTTGAGCTGCCGCCAACAACTGCCAGTCCAGTATCTCATCCATACCATGATCCTGCTTTTCGCTGTTATAAAGCGTCATGCCTTTGGTATTGGTAACCGGGTGTAATATGCCGCTTAGGTCAATCTTTTTGGCTTTCCAGCTTTCCAGGTGATCTTTTACCTTCAGGAACTGAACACGTCCAACCATCTCGTTAATGGTACGGAAGCCTAACTCGGCCATAATCTCGCGCAGTTCTTCGGCCATAAATTTAAACAGGTTCACCACGTGATCTGCTTTACCGCTAAACAGTTTCCTTAATTCAGGATCTTGTGTGGCAACACCTACAGGGCAGGTATTCAGGTGACACTTACGCATCATGATACAACCACCGGCTACAAGCGCGGCTGTTGCAACACCCCATTCCTCGGCACCCATTAAAGCTGCAATGGCCAAATCGCGACCGGTTTTTAGCTGGCCATCTGTTTGTAATACCACACGGCTACGTAATTTATTGCGTACCAAGGTTTGGTGAGCTTCGGTTAAACCAAGTTCCCATGGCAAGCCCGCGTGTTTTACCGAGCTTATTGGCGATGCACCTGTACCACCATCATAGCCGGCAATCAGGATAACATCAGCATGTGCTTTCGCAACACCTGCTGCTATAGTACCCACACCTGCTTTTGATACCAGTTTTACATTGATACGTGCAGCACGGTTGGCATTTTTTAAATCGAATATTAATTGCGCCAAATCCTCTATAGAGTAAATATCGTGGTGCGGCGGTGGAGAAATTAAACCTACACCAGGAGTTGAGTGACGGGTTTTAGCAATCCAGTCATCAACTTTATGACCCGGAAGCTGTCCACCTTCGCCTGGTTTAGCGCCCTGCGCCATTTTTATCTGCAATTCATCGGCATTGGTAAGGTAATTTGATGTTACCCCAAAACGGGCAGATGCCACTTGCTTGATAGCCGAACGCATAGAATCGCCGTTGGCCATTTTTTCGTAACGCATCTCGTCCTCACCACCTTCGCCGGTATTGCTTTTACCACCTATGCGGTTCATGGCAATAGCCATGGTGCTGTGCGCTTCGTGAGATATAGATCCGAACGACATGGCGCCTGTTGCAAAGCGTTTCATGATGTTTTCGGCCGGTTCAACCTCATCAATGCTGATAGCTTCACGGTGATGCGCAAAGTCAAGCAATCCACGAATGGTAAAATGCTTTTCGGTTTGCTCGTTAATTACCTTAGCGTAGTTTTTATATACGTTATAATCATTGCTACGGGTAGCATGCTGTAACAAGTGTACCGTGGTTGGGTTAAATAAGTGGGCTTCGCCCCTGCGTTTCCACTGGTAAATACCACCCTCGGGCAGTAAATTATCGGCACCCTTGGCATTAAAGCCCATGCGATGTTTACATAGTGCTTCGCGGGCTATTTCATCAAGGCCCAAGCCGCCAATGCGGGTAACGGCTCCGCAGAAATATTTATCTACAACAGTTCTGTTTAAACCTAATATTTCAAAAACCTGCGAACCATGGTATGATTGTAAGGTTGAGATTCCCATTTTAGAGAAGATCTTCAATAAACCATCATTTACAGATTTCACGTAGTTTTTTTGCAGTGTTTTAATATCCAGCCCGGTTTCTAGGCTACCGTTATTTTTAACGGTTTCGATAGTAGCCAGGGCCAGGTATGGGTTAATAGCTGTAGCACCAAATGCCAGTAAACAGGCAAAATGGTGAACTTCCCATGCATCCCCGGTTTCAACAACCAGGCCTACTGCACCACGGAGACCTTTTTTAATGAGGTGGTGATGTACGGCAGATACGGCTAACAGTGTAGGGATAGGCGCATGCTCAGAGTCTACAGCACGATCCGACAGAATCAATACTTCAAACCCATCGTCAACGGCATCCTCTGCATAGCGGCAAAGCCTCGCAATACCTTTTTCTAACGAGCCGGGCATACCATCGGCCACAAAGTAAGTTTGTAGTGTTTTGGCATGGAAAAGGCCGGTATCAATACTGCGCAGCTTCTCTAACTGGTGGTTTTTTAATATCGGGTGTTTTAAAACTACACAATGGCAGTGCATTTTATCTTCATCCAGCAAGTTACCGTTGTTGCCGATAAAGGTTGCCAAACTCATTACCAGGCGCTCGCGGATCGGGTCGATAGGCGGGTTGGTTACCTGGGCAAAAAACTGTTTAAAGTAGCTCGATAAATGTTGTGGTTTATCAGACAATATAGCCAAAGGCACATCGGTACCCATCGAGCCTACAGGCTCTTTACCATCAACAGCCATTGGCTTAATAATGGTATCTATATCCTCGCGGCTGTAACCAAATACCTGCTGGTAACGGAATACAGAAGCTTCTGAAAGCTGGGCAAATGCCAAACGTGGTTCGGTAAGTTCGCTCAGGTTTATTTTATAATTCTCCAGCCAGCGACCGTAAGGCTGCCTTGAAGAGATTTGTTTTTTTATCTCATCATCAGTAATAATCCTGCCTTTTTCTGTATCAATCAGCAGCATTTTACCTGGCTGTAAACGGCCTTTACGCACTACGGTGCTTTCGTCGATAGCCAGGGTACCTGCCTCAGACGCTGCTATAACGCGGCCATCGTTGGTAATTACATAACGCAACGGGCGAAGGCCATTCCTATCCAATAAAGCACCTACCAGTTTACCATCGGTAAACGTAATAGCGGCCGGGCCATCCCATGGCTCCATCAATGTGGCATGGTACTCATAAAATGCCTTTTTAATAGGATCCATGTGTACATTACCGTCCCATGCCTCGGGTACCAGCATCATCATTACGTGTGGTAATGAGCGGCCAGAGTGCAGCAGAATTTCGATGATATTATCCAAACAGGCAGAGTCTGACTGGTTGTTATCAATCACCGGCATAATCATTTCCATTTCTTCGGCCGTGAAGTACGACGAAGCATATGATTTTAAACCGGCGTAAAACCAGTTTAAATTACCGGTTAAAGTATTGATCTCGCCGTTATGGGCAATCAGGCGGAAAGGCTGAGCCAGTTTCCACGATGGGAAAGTATTCGTAGAGAAACGCGAGTGGATCATGGCGAAGCCAGATGCAATACGCGGGTCTGTTAAATCAGCATAATATTTACGCAGCTGGTAAGTAGTTACCTGGCCTTTGTAAACAATTGTTTTGCACGATAACGAGGTGAAATAAAAATATTCCGATGCACCGGGAATGGTATCCGTAATAGTTTTATTAATGTACCTGCGCAATATAAAAAGCTTACGCTCAAAGTCATCGGCATTGGTAATGTGGTGCGGGCGGGCAATAAATATCTGCTCTACATCGGGCTCGGCCTGACGGGCTGTTTCGCCAACCGCCATTGAGTCGACGGTTAATTTGCGGTAGCCTAATTTAACAAGGCCCAGCTTTTCTATCGCGTTGGTAATAACAATGCGGCAAGCCTTTTTTTGTGCCGAGTCTTTCGGGAAAAAGATCATCCCCACACCATACTCGCCCGGTTCGGGCAGGCTGATCTCGAGGTTTGAGCATTCTTCCATCAAAAACTCATGGGGCAATTGTATCAGTATACCGGCACCATCGCCGGTTTCAGGATCACATCCGCAGGCACCGCGGTGTTCCATGTTCTCGAGCATCGTAAGCGCATCATCAATAATCTGGTTACTTTTATGACCATTTATGTTGGTTATAAATCCAGTTCCGCACGAATCGTGTTCAAATTCTGGCCTGTAAAGGCCCTGGTTGCTATCAGTTTGATTCATCTTTAGAGTAAACCGTTTATAAAGGGGTGTAACAACGAAGTTACCAATTTGCAAATAAATTATAAAATTTATCGGAATTTTTAAAGATTTCTAAAAATTCGATTATCTATATCATATTTATTTAACAAAATGACAACATAAATAAACAATTATTATGATTAAGTAAATGAAATATGTTGTTTTCTTATTTAGAATCGGTATAAAGTTGCTCCAATTTACCGCAATTCATTTATACAATCGGTAAATATACCAATAACAGAATAAAATTTTGTTGGTTAAATCTATGTAACGAGTAGACTATTTTATGGCAAGAAGTCCGGAAGTCAGTAAAGTCGGGAAGTTTAACAGGTTTGTAGTGAAAGAAGAATCTCCAGCGATCAATAACAATGCCTTTTTTCCGCACTTCCTGCCTTTCCTAACTTTCGGACTTTCCCGACTTTCGGACTACTTCAAATTCGCTATCTTCGCCAAAAATTAAAAATAGATGTCTGCAAAAGTTAAAGCCGTTTTTTTAGATCGCGATGGAGTATTGAACCAGGAAATGGGCGATTATGTTCGCCGTATAGAGGATTTTCATGTTTTGGATAATTTTGACGCCCTTAAAACTTTGCAGGATAGAGGCTATATGCTATTGGTAGCTACCAACCAGGGCGGCCTTGCCAAAGGCTGGTATACCGAAGAGGAACTGGCTAAAATGCACCAGCATTTAAAAACTGTTTATGCAGAGCATGGTGTGGTAATAACCGACTTTTTTTACTGCCCGCACCATCCAAATTTTACGGGCGACTGTGATTGTCGCAAGCCAAAACCAGGATTACTATTACAAGGTATTGCTAAATACAACATTGACCCTGCCCTATCCTATTTTATTGGCGACCGCGAGCGTGACGTAGAAGCCGGCACCCAGGCTGGTGTTAAAGGAATTTTAATTGATAGCGATCAGCCGATTAGCACAGTGTTGGATTTGATAGCGTAAGCCAGCCCCACCCAAACCCTCCCCGGTAGGGAGGGCTTAGAAAACTTACAAAGTTAAAGTCTCCCCTCCCGGGGGAGATTTAGAGGGGGCCGGGCTGTGCTTTTTAACTATTTTTAAAACATTTTACCAGCTTACAACTTTTACAACTAAATTTAACAGTAAAAACTTATGCAGCTAAGCCGCTATTTAAAAAACTACGACACTTTTATTGCCGCGGTACTTGGCTTTGTTGCAATACAAATATTTTGTAGTTATAGTGGTATTGGTATATCGCCAGACTCTATTATGTACACCAGCGCCGCCCGGAGCCTGAACACTAATGGCACGCTGCAAACATTTAACCATATACCTATTGTTGATTTCCCGGTATTTTACCCCATATTTTTAGGGAGTATAATGTTTATCACCCGTATTGATCCTGTTGTTTTTGGAGCGGTATTAAACGGGCTGATGTTTGCCACGCTCATTTATACCGCCGGGTGGATCATGCAGCGTTTTGTGCCCGCAAACCGCGTTTATAAATGGTTAATGCTGGTGGCCATTATATTAAGCCCGGCATTGTTGCAGGTATACTCCTATTTATGGTCCGAAACATTGTTTATAGTAGAAACCTTATTTTTCCTGGTGGCTTTCAGGCAGTACTTGCTAAAACATACGGTTAAAGCTTTAATTACAGCTGCTTTAATTGCCGCAATAAGCTGCGTTACCCGTTATGCAGCAGTTACCATAGTAGGCACCGGTGGGTTACTTTTACTATTGGACAGGGTTTTGCCGCTTAAAAAGAAAATCACGCACATTATTATATACGGCTTTGTTTGCATTTCGCTGTTGGTAAGCAATTTGGTTTTTAATGCTTTCATGTCGGGCACTACCACCGGGCCGCGGGAGCCTTCAATTACCTCGTTTGGTAAAAACCTGTATTACTTTGGCAACGTGGTTTGCGATTGGATTGGGCTTACGCCAAACCAGTACTGGCTATCTGTACCATTGGCTATTTTAATATTCGGTGGTTTTATAGCTGCCTTAGCTTATAATTATTACCGCAGGCACCTTGATAGTTTTGAAAACCTGGCCATAACCTTCGCTTTGGTGTATGGCTTATTTATAGTGGTGTCGTCAACATTTTCGCGGTACGAACGTATTAATCACCGCCTGCTGGCGCCTATATACATCCCCGCGCTTTGGGGATATACCAGCTGGGGGCTGCTGCTGCTCAAAAAAATAGTTAATGATAATACTCGTAAAATAGTTGGTGCGATAATGGTTGTGCTGATGCTGGGTTTTGTAACTAAAGAATTTTTCATCGACAAGCACCGTTACGACGACCAGGTAAGGGACGAGTACGGCAACCCCGGTTATACCGACGAAAGCTGGATAGATTCGCCATTCGCCGATTATCTTAAAACCATGGATAAAAGCAAATTCGACCCGAAGGTTACCATTTACACCGATGCGCATGAGGCGGTTTACTTTTTCTCGGGCATGTCATCCTACCTGGTTCCTCACCGGTTTTTTAAAAAGGATATTGCTAAGTTTTACACTTTTAAACATTATTACCTTATCTGGTTTAAAAGCCTGGAGAACCCCGAGCTAATCAACTTAAAAGATATCCAAAAAGTAAAAAAACTGAGGCTGATCAAAGATTTTGGGGAAGAGGGTGGCATTTATGAGTATGATGAAAGTAGTGGTCAGAACCGGAATTGAACGAATTTGTAGAATTAACAGAATTTTAAAACCAATTCAATCATTTTCCAGGTGTAGTTAGTCAGTATTGCCAAAAAGCCACTTTTCAAATTCAATAAATTCCATTAATTCGTTTAATTCCGGTTCAGACACAAATTCACTTTTAATTTTGATTTAAAAAACATCTGTCTATATTTGCGGCAGACTTACCCGTATACTATAAAAAAATGAACGGTATCGCATTACATCATCTTCATCTGCATCACCACCATGTGGTGATCAGTTAATATGTATGTTTCTACGCGAAATAACAACCTCCGTTTGTACTCTTTTTTATTATAGTTCATAAATTCAATTCTTTTGAAAACACTTAAAATAGCGATCCAGAAATCTGGTCGTCTCAACGAAAAATCTGTCGAATTATTAAAAAATTGCGGCTTAAACTTCGAAAACTACAAAAGTTCCTTAATCTCGCCCGTTTCCAACTTCCCTTTAGAGATCCTTTTTCTGCGCGATGATGATATTCCCGAATACGTTCAGGATGGTATTGCCGATTTAGGCATCGTTGGCGAAAACGTAATAGAGGAAACCGAAGTTGAAGTAAGCTACCTGCAGCGACTTGGCTTTGGCAAATGCTCGCTTAAAATAGCGGTACCAAACAATAACAATATTGCTACACTTGCCGATTTAAATGGTAAAGCCATAGCTACCACCTACCCTGTGATATTGGGCAAGTTCCTGAAAGCTCAGGGTATAGAATCGGATATCCGTACCATTTCAGGCTCGGTTGAAATCTCTCCAGGCCTGGGCCTGTCTGATGCTATTTGCGATCTGGTGTCAACTGGTGGTACATTAAAAAGCAACGGTTTAAAAGCATTTGCCGATGTAATGTCGTCAGAAGCTATCTTGATTAGCAGTAAAGCTACCGAAAGCAACGACCTGGTTCAGGAATTGATACAACGCATCCAATCGGTTTTACGCGCCAAAGAGACTAAGTACGTGGTACTTAACGTTCATAAAGATAACCTTAACGCGGTAACTGCCTTATTACCGGGTGTTAAAAGCCCGTCGGTAGTGCCGTTGGCCGAAGCTGACTGGGTAGCTGTGCACACGGTTATTCCAGAGCGTGATTTTTGGGACAGGATAAGCCAGCTGAAACAAGCCGGCGCGCAAGGCATTGTAGTAATGCCGATTGAGAAGATAATATTGTAGGCGAAGCCCCCTAACCCCCTGAAGGGGGAACAAGAGGGATTGGCTTAACTTATTAAAAACTATAAATTTCAAAAAACTCCCCCTTTAGGGGGTTGGGGGGCCTATGAAACTATTTAAGTATTCAGAACTTACTGCAAAAGATATCCAGAAACTAGTTCAGCGTAATGTTGACCCGGCTAATGAGATTCGTGCCGTTGTGGAGGAAGTGATTGCCAATGTGCAGCAGCATGGCGACAGCGCCTTGATTGACTATGCCCAAAAGTTTGATAAGGTAACACTAACTAAGCTTTTTTTGGATAAAGCCGAGTTGGAAGAACTGGCTGAAGCTATTACGCCAGAGCAAAAAACCGCGCTGGAAACCGCATACAGCAATATTTATAAATTTCACCAAACACAGCTAAAAACCGAACAGAAAGTAGAAACCATGCCCGGCGTTACCTGCTGGCGCGAGTTAAGGCCGATTGAAAAAGTTGGTTTATATATCCCAGGCGGCTCAGCTGTGTTGCCAAGCACATTTTTAATGCTGGGCATCCCGGCGCGCATTGCAGGCTGCCATGAAATTGTGGTTTGCTCGCCTCCGCAAAAAAGCGGTAAGGTAAATGCATTTATAGCCTATGTGGCGCTATTATTAGGCATCGATAAAATTTATTTGGTGGGTGGCTCACAGGCCATAGCAGCAATGGCTTACGGTACAGAAAGCATTGCAAGGGTTGATAAGATATTTGGCCCCGGCAACCAGTTTGTAACCAAGGCTAAAACGCTAATCCAATCAACTACCACTACGGCCATTGATATGCCGGCTGGCCCATCAGAAGTATTGGTTATTGCAGATGACACTGCTATTCCGGCCTATATAGCTGCCGATTTATTGGCGCAGGCTGAGCACGGTAGTGACAGTCAATCGGTGTTGGTTTGCACATCGGCTGCAATTACAGAGGCTACCTTGGCAGAAATAGAAAAGCAATTACCCGTATTACCGAGGGCCGAAATTGCCGGTTTGGCATTAGATAACTCCTATATCGTAGTAACGTCCAGCCTTGCCGAAGCCATGGATTTCAGCAACCGATACGCGCCTGAACACTTAATTTTGGCAACACACAGCTGGGAGCAGATAACAGGAAGTATCATTAATGCGGGCTCGGTTTTCCTGGGAAATTTAACACCAGAGAGCGCCGGCGATTATGCATCGGGCACCAACCATACTTTGCCAACCAGCAGCTATGCAAGGGCTTACTCGGGCGTATCAGTTGATTCGTTTGTAAAAAAAATTACGTTTCAGCATATCACCCGCGAGGGAATTCAAAATATTGGCCACACGGTTGAAGTTTTGGCCGAGATGGAAGGATTGCATGCGCACAGGAATGCGGTGAGTATTAGAAAAAGTTAGTTAAAAAATAAATAGGCGTTTCTTCAAACAATATGTCATTGCGAGGAGGAACGACGAAGCAATCTCGTAGCCATGCATAATCGCCAGGTAAGCGACGAGATTACCACGCTACGCTCGCAATGACATAGTATCAATAATGTACGATATCAATAATATACTCAGAGAAAACATCAAACGGCTTGTCCCCTATTCATCCGCACGTGATGAGTATCAGGGCGAGGCCAGTGTTTTTTTAGATGCCAACGAAAATGCCTACGGGTCGCCGTTGGATAAACAATTTAACCGCTATCCCGATCCTATGCAGTACGCCATCAAAATGCGTTTAAGCGAGATTAAAGGTGTACCGGCCCGCAACATATTTATAGGTAACGGGAGCGATGAAGCCATCGATATCCTGTTCCGTAGCTTTTGTAATCCGAGCGTTGATAACGTGATCCTGATGCCACCTACTTATGGTATGTACGAGGTATCGGCCAATATCAATGATGTGGAAGCCCGCAAAGTTTTGCTGACCGAAGATTACCAGCTTAATTTAGAAGGCATTGCCGAAGCCATTGACGAGCATACCAAGCTGATATTCATCTGTTCGCCAAATAATCCAACAGGCAATTCCATTAACCGCGCAGATGTTGAAACATTGCTGGCAAACTTTAATGGCATTGTCGTAGTTGATGAAGCCTATATCAATTTCAGCCGTCAAAAAACATTTATACAGGAACTTACCGAATATGCAAATTTAGTGGTGATGCAAACCTTATCCAAAGCGTGGGGGCTGGCCGGCTTGCGTGTTGGAATGGCCTTTGCCAGCGAAGAGATTATCGAGGTGATGAACAAGGTGAAACCACCTTATAACGTTAACGAATCATCGCAACAACTGGCTTTGGAAGCCCTGGCAAACGTTGACCAGGTAAACGGCTGGATAAAGGAAACCCTTTTACAACGCGACAGGCTGGTACTTGCCTTGAAGGAATTTGATTTTGTGGTAGATATTTACCCATCAGATGCCAACTTTATTTTGGTAAAAACCACTGATGCTAACGGGATTTATAAATTTTTAGTGGGTAAAGGCATCATTGTACGTAATCGCTCAAAAATTGATTTGTGCGAGAGCAGCTTACGCATCACTGTGGGCACACCCGAAGAAAATTCGATTTTATTAGAGACCTTAAAAAGCTTTGATAAGCAGTAGAAAACATAATCACTAATTCAATAATTCATTAAATCAATAATTATATTGATGAGCAAGCTGCAAAAAATACTCTTTGTTGATCGTGATGGCACCATGATTAACGAAACGCCGGACGAGCAGATCGATTCGTTCGAAAAACTTACCTTTTATCCCGGTGCGTTAACTTACTTACCCAAAATAGCCAAAGAACTTGATTTTGAACTGGTAATGGTTACCAACCAGGATGGTTTAGGCACGGCTGTTTACCCCGAAGATACATTTTGGCCGGTGCACAACTTCATCCTTAAAACATTTGAGGGCGAGGGCGTAAAGTTTGCCAACCAAATCATTGATCGTACTTTCGCGGCCGATAAAGCCCTTACCCGCAAACCGGGAACGGCCTTATTGACACAATATTTTGATACAGAAAAATACGACCTGAAAAACTCCTTCACCATCGGCGACAGGAAGAACGATGTATTGCTTGCTAAAAACCTGGGGGCTAAAGCAATCTGGTTAAATAACCAATCTAACTTAGGCGGCGGCGAATTCACCGAAGCAGACCATATTGGCGACACAATTGTGCTGGAAACTACCAACTGGCAAAAGGTCTACGAGTTTTTAAAACTGGGAGAACGTGTTATCGAACACCGTCGCAGCACCAAAGAAACAGATATCTATATAAAAATAAACCTGGATGGCACAGGCGAAGCCAAAGTATCAACCGGGCTGCATTTTTTTGACCACATGCTTGATCAGATTGCCCGTCATGGTAGCATCGACCTTGAAGTTATAGCCAAAGGCGATTTACATATTGACGAACATCACACTGTTGAGGATACCGGTATTGCTTTGGGCGAGATTTTTGCCACAGCTTTGGGCAATAAAATGGGTATTGAACGCTATGGCTTTTGCCTGCCAATGGATGATTGCCTTGCCCAGGCAGCCATTGACTTTGGCGGCCGCAACTGGATAGTTTGGGATGCCGAATTTAAGCGCGAAAAAGTTGGCGATGTGCCAACCGAAATGTTTTACCATTTCTTCAAATCATTCAGCGATGCGGCAAAATGCAATTTGAACATAAAAGCCGAAGGACAGAACGAACATCATAAAATAGAAGCTATATTTAAAGCCTTTGCAAAGGCAATAAAAATGGCCGTTAAACGTGATGTAAATAAGATGGTTTTACCAAGCACTAAGGGACTTTTATAGAGAGAGTCAAGAATCAAGAGTCAAGAATTAAGACAATAATGTTTCTTTCTTGACTCTTGATTCTTAATTCTTGATTCTAACTCAAAAAATGATAGGTATAATAAGATACGGCGCCGGAAATATTTTCTCACTTACTGCAGCACTCGACAGATTGGGGATTGCTTATGGTATGGTGAATACCGTGGACGACCTTGAACTGTACGACAGGTATATCATTCCTGGTGTTGGACATGCCGGTGCGGCAATGAAAAAACTGGAATCAACCGGTTTAGTACCAGCCATTAAAGCGCTAAATAAACCCACTTTGGGAATTTGCGTGGGGATGCAGTTACTCACCTCCTACTCCGAAGAGGGAGATTCTACGCTGCTTGGCCTGTTCCCAATTAAAACTTTAAGGTTTAAGGAAAGTAATTTATACAAGGTGCCACATACCGGCTGGAACCAGGTTTATCCCGAAAAGGAAAACCCATTATTTAAAAATATACCGTCAGGATCACATTTTTACTTTGTACATTCATACTTTATTGAGTACGATAAAGCATACACTTTACTATCAGCCAATTATGCTAACGAATTTTCGGCATCAATTTGGCGGGATAATTTTTATGGCGTACAATTTCACCCCGAAAAATCGGGTGCGTACGGCGAAACACTTTTAACAAACTTTTCAAAAATATAAAAGACATGTACATAATTCCCGCTATCGATATTCTGAATAAAAAAGTAGTTAGGCTACGTGAGGGTGATTACCAACAGGTAACAGAATATGATGTAACGCTTGAAGAAATGATTGAGCGCTACCAAAGCAATGGTACCAATTTCATCCATATTATTGACCTTAACGGGGCTAAAAACGATTTCAGCAACCAGCAATACCTGTTTGATGTGATCCGCAAAACCGATATGAAGGTTCAATATGGTGGAGGTATCCGCAGCATCGATAAAGTAAAAGAGCTTATTGATTCGGGCGTTCACCGGGTTATTGTGGGCACACAGGCATTAACCAACCCCGAGTTTTTACCGCAGTTAGGCAAAGAGATTTGCGGTCGCGACAAATGTTCCGACCAGGTGGTTATCGCAATAGATGTGTTGGACGAGGTAATCAAATACTCCGGCTGGATGGAAAGCTCGCCAATTAAATTAATGGACTACGTTGATAAATGCCTGGCTTTAGGCTTTTTCCGTTTTTTATGTACCGATATCAACAAAGATGGCAAACTGGGCGGTGCGGGTATTGAGCTTTACGAAAAACTGCTTGACCATTCGCCTTTCATTAAACTGATAGCGTCCGGCGGTGTAAGCTCGATGGATGACGTAGAAAAACTGAGCCGTTTAAAGGTAGAATCGGTAGTTGTAGGTAAAGCGATCTATGAAAACCGGGTTACTATCGAAGATGTTAAAAACTGGAATTTAGAGGCATTAATTTCTATTTAATAGATAGCACCGTCATTGCAAATTATAAAAACCGTAGCTTCCGAATAGAAGAGATGACATAAAATAAACCTGTCATGCTGAGGAACGAAGCATCTATTCACAAACTTTTCTGGAGGCTATGCCTGTCGGTGAATAGATTCTTCGCTATGCTCAGAATGACAGTGTTTTTTATAAGTCATGGCGATGAACTAAGCAATGAGGATCTTATAAAAACACATGTTAAGTAAAAGAATTATCCCCTGTCTTGATGTTAAAGACGGCCGCACCGTAAAAGGTGTAAACTTTGTTGACCTGCGCGACGCGGGCGACCCGGTTGAGCTGGCCTGGAACTACTCGAGGCAGGGAGCCGACGAACTGGTATTCCTGGATATTACCGCAACTGTTGAGCGCCGCAAAACTATGGTAGAACTGGTGAAGGCTGTAGCCAGGCAAATAAATATCCCTTTCACTATTGGTGGTGGTATTAACGAAATTGCCGACGCTGATGCGCTTTTAAACGCCGGTGCAGATAAGATCTCGATCAACTCGGCAGCAGTACGTAACCCGGCTTTAATTGATGAACTGGCTAAAGCCTTCGGCGTTCAGTTTGTGGTTATTGCCGTAGATACCCGCAGTATTGGCGATAAAAACATTGTACACCTGAATGGCGGCAGATTGCCTACGGAACGGGAAACATTGGAATGGATAATGGAAGCCGAAAGCCGTGGTGCCGGCGAAATTTTGCTCACATCAATGGATCATGATGGTACAAAAGCCGGTTTTGATAACAAGCTATTAAAAATTGTTAACGATGCCGTACATATCCCGGTAATAGCTTCGGGCGGGGCAGGCTCGGTGCAGCATTTTGTTGATGTATTTGAAAAAACAAATATTGATGCAGCTTTAGCAGCCTCGGTATTTCACTATGGCGAGATATTGATACCGGATTTAAAAGCGATATTGAAGAGTAGTAATATAGAGGTGAGGATATAGTTAGGGTCCTTATGAGTTATTTAGTTAGTTGTAAAAATGGCTATTTAGAAGGCATAGAACCATTTAGCAATCATATTCGCAAGAATGAATTGTATGAAAAACTTTGTTTTTTAGCAGACCAACTAAGCCTGGATGAGTTTACAGGTTACTTAGTAGAAGGACAATACTTTATTAATTTGTGGACTGCAATCATTATTTTAGATAGGTTTAGACCCAAGACATCAGAAAAGTTAATTGGATTAAATAATAACAAATCTATAGCAGAAGATTGCCTTGAAACGATTGAACAATATTCGGCCCGCTTTAAACAAGATGGTCAGTTTGACAATTATCAAAAATGGATTTTAGAAATAAAATCAAGCCATAGTTAATAATTAAAGCCCAAATTCACCATCACTTACATTTAGTTATGGCGAATTCATGCGTTAGGGATTGCAGCGGATACCGGCCCGTGATTAAGGCCTGTGCAGTATGAGCGTAAAGCCCGGGCCGAAGGTAACGCCCGGATAAGCATTAGGAGTGGATGCATGGTGTAGAACACACCCCTGCCGCCACCCAATCCGGCCCGCCCCCTCTCAAGAGGGGAATTTAAAAAAGAACACGAACCTGGCAACCCGCAACGGGAACCAGAACAACAGATACAATGAATATAGATTTTAACAAAACAGACGGTTTAGTGCCGGTTATTATACAGGATGAGCAAACTTTAGAGGTGCTGATGCTGGGTTATATGAACCAGGAGGCTTACGATAAAACCGTACAGGAAAATATAGTTACATTTTTCTCCCGCTCAAAAAACCGCTTATGGACCAAGGGTGAAACCAGCAGCAACTTTTTGCATGTAAAAAACATCAGCATTGATTGCGATAACGATACCCTGCTGATTAAAGTTAAACCAGACGGCCCTACCTGCCATACCGGCTCGCGTAGTTGTTTTAAAACGGAATATAACCAAAACTTTATTTTGGAGCTGGAAAATATTATTGCCGATAGATACGAAAATCCGGTAGAAGGATCATACGTAAACAAGCTGCGGAATAAAGGGCTCAACAAGATAGCCCAAAAAGTTGGCGAAGAAGGCGTTGAAACCGTTATAGCAGCCCTTGCCGAAGCAGAAACCGACTTGATTAATGAATCGTCTGACCTGGTTTTTCACTTGTTGGTTTTGCTTCGCGAAAAGGGATTAACGTTGGGAACGATAGCTAAGAACCTGGAAAACAGGCATAAATAGTCATTAGTCATTAGTCATTAGTCATTAGTCATTAGTCATTAGTCATTAGTCATTAGTCATTAGTCATTAGTCATTAGGGGAACTTATGTTGAGGTGGGTTGTTTTTTATATTTTGCTGTTTTGCTTCTTATTTATTGGCAATGCCAATGCCCAACAAGATGGGCTAAAGGCCAAGATTGACGAAATTGCGAAGGATGCAAAGGGTACTGTCGGGGTTTCGGTATTAAACCTTGAAACGGGTGATACTTTAAACTATAATGGCTACCTGCACCAGCCAATGCAGAGTGTGATGAAATTCCCGATTGCCATTACGGTTTTGCATGAGATTGACGAAGGAAAATTCACATTAGATCAGCAGCTTCGCCTGGATAAAAGCGATCTGTTTAAGACATATAGTCCGCTGCAGGATAAATATCCGGCTGCAAACGTAAATGTTTCGATAAGGGAGTTGCTAAGCTACATGGTGTCGTTAAGTGACAATGTTGCCTGCGATAAGCTGTTAAAAATTTTAGGCGGAACGGATGTTGTAGATACCTATATCCACCATATCGGCATCAAAAACTTCTCGATAAAAGCCTCCGAATATCAAATGGCGCAAGCCTGGGATGTGCAGTTTTCCGATTGGGTAATGGCTTCCGAGCTTACTCATTTATTGAACGTAGCCTTTAAACCCAATTTCCTTTCGACGGCCAGCCATGCGTATTTATGGAAAATTATGCAGGAAACATCAACCGGCCCCAACCAGATTAAAGGCTTGTTGCCCGTTGGTACAATAGTATACCATAAAACCGGCCGCTCGGGCACCAACGAAAAAGGAATTTCGGCTGCTACCAACGATACCGGCATTATTACGCTGCCCAACGGCAATCACCTGGCTATTGCCATTTTGGTTACCAATTCGCCCGTTGATTTGAAAACCCGGGAATCGGTTATTGCCCGCATAGCAAAGGCCGCCTATGACGAAGCCGCGAAATAGATTGCTTTTGCCTGATATACGCCGGTTAAGGCATGCCCCTAAAAAACCTACTTTTGTAAAAAGTCATCATCACTATCATCCATCTTGATACTTGATACTAACTACTTGATACTAAAAAAATGACCGCAGAAAAAATAGCCGAACTTACCGGGCATGGCAACCCCATTTTCACGTTGGAGTTATCACAAAAACCAGGAATATTATTTACCGGCGGTAATGATAAAGGATTGGTGGAGTGGAGCCTGAAAACAAATGCCTTCATTAAAGTAATGTTCCCTGTTAATGCGTCAATTTATGCCATCCATTGCCCTGCGGGCTACCCGTTAATGTTTGCAGGCTTGCGCAGCGGCCAGGTGCTGGTTTTTGATTTTATACAGCAAAAGGTCATTAAATCGCTCAATCATCATCTTAAGCCGGTGTTTGATATCAAGTCTGTGAGTAGTAAAAAAGAGTTGCTGATAGCCGCTGAGGATGGCACTGTGTCTGTTTGGAGCATTGATACATTGGATATGGTGCATACCATTAAAGTATCGGCAGATACGGTTCGTTGCATCACGGTTTCACCGGATGAAAAGCAGGTGGCCTTTGGCTGCAGGGATAATACTGTTAAAATTTACGATTTAGAGGATTACACCTTACTGAAGGCACTGCATGGGCATACCATGTCTGTTTTTGCATTAGCATATAGTATTGATGGTGCTTACCTGGTATCGGGCGGCCGAGACGCGCAGGTAAAAATATGGGATACAACATCGTATCAGTTGGTTAAAAACATTCCGGCACATTTGTTTGCCGTTAACCATATCCTCTTCCACCCTACCCAGCCTTATTTTGCTACAGCCAGCATGGATAAAAGCATTAAAATATGGGGAGCCGATGATTTTAAACTCTACAAGATCATCAGTCGCGAAAAAGGTTATCCCAGCCATCCGCTGTCAATAAATAAACTGGCATGGAACGGCGATCAGCTGCTATCTGTAAGCGATGATAAAAATATTTTTATTTGGGATATAAAATTTCAAGATTAACCCGGCTTACATAAACCTCCTGATGCTATGCAATTTATGGGTATGACGTTTCAATTCGGCCGAGTAGATGCCATCGTTATCAATAAGGTCTATCTTTACTTTGCCGGATGCATGGATAATATATTCGTTGTTTAGCAGGATGCCCACGTGGGTAATACGCCCTTCCGCATTATTAAAAAAGGCAAGATCCCCAAGGCGGCCTGCCTGCAGATTGGCTACTTCTTTCCCTTCTTCGGCCTGTTGGCTTGCATCGCGCCTGAGTTTTATTTTGTTTAAGGCAAATACTACCTGCGTAAAGCCCGAACAATCGATGCCAAAATGGGTACGTCCTCCCCACAAATAGGGTGCATTTAAAAACGATTTAGCTGTAGTTGCTATATCTTCTTTTTCGCCTATTTCGCCAATAATCTCAAATTTATCATTTCCTATTTTACAGGTTGTCCCCTTTAAACCGGCAAGCGAGCTGCCGGCAGGTAAATAAATTACCGAGTTGTCAATAATTTTCCAGGCCTGGGTTACCGGTCTGTACGTTAAAACCGGAGGGTTGCTTTGTTGGGTTTTATACGCTATATGACCCAGCATGGCAAACTGTAACCTGCCTATCCAGCCTGTATAATTATCGGTTGTTGTAACAATTTTAACCCAGCGTTCGGCCCACTCCTTAATTTCAAATGTTTCGCCAAATAACACCTGCGATACCTGTTCGCTCCTGTCATCAGGCAAAGCGCGAAGTGGAATTACTGCAAGGTTACAAATACCATATTCCATAGATCAGATTAAGATGCAAAAATTAATGTAACTAAGATGAAATAAGCGCACAATAATTACAACGTTTTAATTGGTTTTCAAGATATATTTTAGCCTGGGGAGAGATTAAGCTAAAATTTACAAGGCTAATTTATTAAAATATTAAAAGTTAGTTAATTTATTTCGAAATAAATTACAAAAAAAGGGAACAGCAAGCTGTTCCCTTTTTTAATATCTTTTAAAGAGCTTGTTACTCATTCATATGCAGCCAATCTTTTTTGGCCAACAACTCTTCCTGTGTCTCGCGGATATCCTCATCATCTACACAGCAATCAACCGGGCAAACGGCAGCACATTGCGGCTCGTCGTGAAAACCAACACACTCGGTACACTTATCAGGCACTATATAATATATCTCGTCGGATAAGGCAGCCTGAGTTTCCTCGGCATTTAAAGTATTGCCATCTCCAAAATCAATAATTCCTTTAAGGCCGGTACCATCGCTAAAACGCCATGCCGCACCTGCATCATAAATTGCATTATTGGGGCATTCCGGCTCGCAGGCTCCGCAGTTTATGCATTCATCGGTGATTTTAATCGCCATATTTCTAAATATATAATAATCTCAATTAACTTTGCCCGTAATTTACAAGCGCACAAATATAACAAAAAAAGGCTTTAGGGGTTTCAATCCTCACCATATATATGTCAAAATTTAACATAAAAAATTCCATAAATTCATTTTCGACCTTAGGAAAGCAGCTAATTACGCCCGATGCCCAGTTGATGGCCATCATTGAAGACGAACGCTACCATAATGCCTGGTTTACACCCGAGAGTGTATTACAGGCCGTAACGGCCATTGGCAAAATGCTAAAAGAGGAGGATTTGCAAACCTGGCTCTCGAAATATAACCTTGATAATGACGCCCCGGGCAAAAAAGTAGGCCTCATTTTGGCGGGAAATATCCCGCTGGTTGGTTTTCATGATGTTTTGTGCGTATTGGCATCCGGCAATCACGCACTAATCAAATCATCGTCACAAGACGCGCGGCTGATAAAAACTGTTTTAGAACGGTTGGTGGCCATTGACGACAGCTTTACCAACCAATATAGCTTTATAGAGCGTTTGGCCGATTTTGACGCCGTTATAGCTACCGGAAGCAATAATAGCTCGCGTTATTTTGACTACTACTTTGGTAAAGTGCCCAACATCATCCGCAAAAATAGGAATAGCATTGCCCTGCTAACCGGCGATGAAACTGCTGAGCAACTGTTTAAGCTTGGCCATGACATTTTTGATTATTATGGCCTGGGTTGCCGCAATGTGAGCAAGCTGCTGGTACCAAAAGATTATAATTTCAATTTCTTTTTTGAATCGATTGAAGATCATAAGGCCATCATCCATCATCATAAGTACAACAATAATTATGACTACAACAAATCCATCTACCTGGTAAACAGCGACAAGCACCTGGATAACGGCTTTTTAATGGTAAAGGAAGATGACCGGCTGGCATCGCCACTTGCTGTACTGTATTTTAGCTATTATGATAACCTCGCCCAGGCACAGGAATTATTTCAAAAACAAAGCGACAATATCCAATGTATTGTTACCAATGCCCCCATCAATGTAGCCAGCCAGGTAGTAAGCTTCGGCCAAAGCCAGCACCCCGAGTTGTGGGATTATGCCGATGGGATTGATACAATGGAATTTTTGTCAAATCTTTAAAATAACAATACCTTTGGTTTTTGAGGCGAAAGCCGAAAGGTAAAAGGCAAAAGGTTGTACCGGGTGATTTTACCTTTCTCCTTTTACCTTTAACATTTCACCTTAAAAAATGTATATTATAAAAGTTAAAGGCGTTGCCAAAATACCCGATTATGTGCAGCTGCGGGATGATAAGTTTACGCTGCTGGCTTATTTCAGGGTAGATAGGCCCGATAAGTCGTTGGATAAGGTGGGGCTGGCGGATAAGTCGGAATATATTATGAATATTATTAAGGATTTACCTTTCGGGCAGATCTTGAAATTAGAGCTATAAAAAAGATGATTGGGAACTCTATTATAAAGCTAAATGGTGTTGATATTTTTCAGCAGGCGCACCTGGTACTGTCAAACGTAAACCTGCATGTTGATAAAGGCGATTTTGTATGGCTGATAGGCTCTACCGGATCGGGCAAAAGCAGCCTGCTTAAAGTTATTTATGGCGACCTGGGCATAAAAGCCGGTACAGGCCATGCCTGCGGGTATGAGTTAAGCAAATTATCGGGTCGTGATGTACCATATTTACGCCGTAAGCTGGGGATAGTTTTCCAGGATTTTCAATTACTGACAGATCGCTCGATAGAGCAAAACCTGCTTTTTGTGATGCGCGCCACGGGCTGGAAAGATAAAAAGCTAATAGCCGAACGCACCCTTGACGTACTGGAAAAAGTTGGCCTGCGTTCCAAGCTTAAAAAAATGCCGCATGAGCTATCCGGCGGCGAGCAGCAACGCGTGGTAATTGCCCGTGCCCTGCTTAACAACCCCGAAATTATCCTGGCCGACGAACCAACCGGTAACCTTGACCCGGAAACATCTGAAGAGATTGTACTTTTGCTAAAACAGATCAGCCAATCTGGGACCGCAGTACTAATTGCCACTCACGATTATCATATCATCCGTACTTTCCCATCGCGCATTATCAAGTGCGAGAATGGCAAAGTTTTGGAAGATGCGGAGATATAATTTCTGAATCAGAATTTACAGAATTTGAGGATTAATAGAATGTAAAATAACATTTGATTAGTCCTTTTTTTATTTAATACGAAGTTCAGGCAAATTCTGCTCATCCTTAAATTCTGTAAATTCTGATTCAGACAGTTCAGACAATACACTGTCAGACCTGCACATACCGTGTCATACCTGCCTGAATTGATTTTGTACCACTGACACCTTGTCGGCTTTACGGCTATGGCAGGATACTTGATTGGCACTATCAGCTATGAAATTTAACGACATGTTGAAGAAAAAGAAGAAAGAAAATATGGATACCCCAGAAAATATAAATGAGCCTACGCAGGAAAATTTAGCCCAGGAGCAACAACTGAAAGACCAGCAGGCCGAAACCGTTGAGGCTGTTGAAACTGAAGAAACAGCCGGCCCTACTGCCGAAGAGAAGTTAAAAGCCGAACTGGCACAGGCAAATGATAAATATTTACGTTTGTATGCCGAATTTGACAACTTCCGCAGGCGTACCCAAAAGGAACGTACCGAAGCACGTGAGACTGAAGGCAAAGACTTGATTATTGCCCTGCTGCCGGTTTTAGACGATTTTGAGCGCGCGCAACGTGCCATTGAAAAAGCGGTTGATGTAGCCCCGGTTAAAGAAGGCGTTACCCTGATACAAAACAAACTAAAAAACATACTTGCTCAAAAAGGCCTGAAAGAAATGGAATCAATAGGCGCTCCATTTGACGCCGACCTGCAGGAAGCAATTACTAATATACCCGCCCCTACCGATGACCTTAAAGGCAAGGTTATCGACGAAATGGAAAAAGGCTATACCCTTAAAGACAGGGTTATCCGTTTTGCCAAAGTAATTGTAGGAGCGTAATTAATTATTGAATTATCGAGGGATTGAATTATCGATTTTTTTCATGTTCGGTCAACCAATAATTTAATTACATAATATCACAATTAATATCATCGGATTATTGAATATGTATTTTAAAGACCTCTTTAACTCAATAATTCAGTAATTCAATAATTCAACATTAAAAATATGGCTAAAAGAGATTATTACGATATACTGGGCGTTTCAAAAGGATCAGATGCGGACGAGATAAAGAAGGCATATCGTAAAATGGCTATTAAATATCACCCGGATAAAAATCAGGGTGACAAAGAGGCGGAAGAAAAATTTAAGGAAGCAGCTGAAGCTTACGAAGTTTTAAGCAGCCCCGAAAAACGCCAGCGTTATGACCAGTTTGGTCATGCGGCCAATGCTTCATCGCCAAATGGCGGCGGTTATGGCGGCGGCGGTATGGATATGAACGACATATTTAGCCAGTTTGGTGATATCTTTGGCGGCGGCAGTCCGTTTGAAGGTTTCTTTGGCGGCGGAGGCCGCCAGGGTGGCGGTGCCGGTGGCAGGCGAGTAGCCCGTGGCAGCAACCTGCGTATTAAAGTACGTTTAACACTTGAAGAAATTGCCAATGGCGCCGAAAAGAAAATAAAAGTAAATAAACAGATAGTTTGCAAAACCTGCGACGGCTCTGGCGCAAAAGATAAAGCATCGTTCCAAACTTGTAAAACATGTGGTGGCTCGGGCGCCGTGCGCAGGGTAACCAATACCATTTTGGGGCAAATGCAAACAACCAGCACCTGCCCTACGTGTAACGGCGAAGGCTCAACCATACTGTCAAAATGTAATGTTTGTCATGGTGATGGCGTAGTACGTGGCGAAGAGTTGATTACCATCAACGTACCCGCTGGCGTAAGCGAAGGCATGCAACTTAGCATGAGCGGCAAAGGTAATGCGGCCCCACGCGGCGGTGTACCGGGCGATTTAATCATTTTGATTGAAGAGATTCCGCATGAAACTTTAAAACGCGATGGTAACAACGTGATATACGATTTGCATGTAAACTTTGTTGATGCAACCCTGGGTACCACTGTTGAAGTACCTACCATTGACGGTAAAGCCAAAATAAAAATTGACCCCGGAACCCAGGGAGGCAAAATATTGCGCCTGAAAGGTAAAGGCGTACCCGAAGTAAACTCCTACCATCGTGGCGACCAGTTGGTGCACATCAACATCTGGACACCAAAAATTGTAAGCCGCGAAGAACGCGAGATGCTGGAGAAACTACAATCAAGCCCCAACTTTAAACCCAATCCGGGAAAAAACGAAAAAAGCTTTTTTGAGCGAATGAAGGAATATTTTGAGTAGTTTTTTGAGGTGAAAGGATAAAGGCGAAAGATAAAAGATTTTTGCTGATAAGAAGCCCGGAGTTTATGACTTCGGGCTTTTTTGTTGCAGGTGATTTCGGAGATCGTTTTTTGATGAGTATATTAGAATTTTGATTCCTGCTAAACAATCATCAAAATGAAAGCCCTTGCGTTAACAGTATTTTTTATATCGACTATCAGCATCACCACCGCCCAGCAACGCGCCCGCGACCTGGGCATAAAATTTAACGGCACTACCGGCCAATACAATGCTATTACCGATGTTAAAGGCGTTTTGGTGGGCTACAAGACATTAATTAGTGGCGACGGGCCCTTGGTTACCGGCAAAGGCCCGGTGCGCACTGGTGTTACGGTTATTATGCCAAACGGCAAATCTACCGATCCGCTGCCTGCCGGCTGGTTTAGTCTGAATGGCGACGGTGAAATGACGGGCACAACGGTAATTGATGAATATGGCCTAAACTACGGCCCCATCGGTATTACCAATACCAATAGCGTTGGTGTGGTAAGAGATGCTATTGGCGAGTGGAATGTAAAAAACTTCAGCAAAGGCTCGTTGGTTGATTTCTCTTTTGGCTTGCCTGTGGCTGCCGAAACTTTCGATGGTGTATTAAATGACATTAACGGCTTTCACGTAAAAAAAGAAGATGTATTTGAGGCCCTGAACACTGCCCATAGCGGCAAAGTAGAAGAAGGCAACGTTGGCGGTGGCACGGGTATGTCTTTATTCCAGTTTAAGGGCGGCAGTGGCACATCGTCGAGGGTGATTAGTATAGATACAGCGACTTATACCGTTGGGGCTTTTGTACAAGGCAATTTTGGCAGGCGGACAGACCTGATCATATCCGGCGTACCTGTTGGTAAAGAATGGAAAGGCGATTTGCCTGTTATCAACTCCAAACCAAAGGATGGGTCGATAATTATCATCATAGGCACCGATGCCCCTTTATTGCCAGCCCAGTTAAAACTTGTAGCCAAACGCGCCTCGTTAGGTGTTGCCCGTTGCGGTGGCGTGGGCCGTAATAGCTCGGGCGATATTTTCCTGGCGTTTAGCACCGTGCCTCCAAAAGATAACACCAAAGGCACCCTACAAACCTGGACTGTATTACCCAAAGAACAAATGGATAAAGTTTACCAGGCCACCGTTGAAAGCGTGGAAGAAGCTATTGTAAATGCCATGATTGCCGCCAAAGATATGAAAGGCATAAACGGCAACACTGTTTATGCTATACCGCATGATAAGCTGATGCAGATGATTAATAGTTATAGCCATAAAATGCAATAACAGGTTTATTAATAAAGTTTATTTGCTAATTTAAGGCAACCTTACAATGATGAAACCAACAATTGGCAAAAGCATCTTTTATATAGCAATAGCACTTGCCTATTTAGCCTGGCTACCGTTCATTAATATGGTGAACATTATGAAGTGGTCTATCAATTTCTATCTCGATGGTACGCTTTCAATCTTATTTTCTGTAGTGCATTGCTTGGTGTTTTTTTACCTGGTATGCATTTTAAGATTACAGGAGGAAAAGCGTTCAATAGTCATTTCCTTTGCGGTTTTTGTTTGTTTTAGTGCGGTTACTATCCCGTTTTCTTTTACAGGCTTCGGTAACCAGGGTATTACTATAGCAATCGGCATTTTAGCTTTAATAATGCTACTTAATATGATTATCCAGTCTTTCAGGGTGACTGACGAAACCGCGGGTACTGGCTTTAAGCTATTGGGTATCACACTCGCACTTAAAATTATCGCACAAATGGGGCTGCCTTTTATCTGGGGCTACTTAGCCGATGCCCTTTCCTTCAAGTTTGCCTACCTCGGTTACATTCCACCGGTTTTGGAAGCAGCGGTACTATTAAGCATCATTTTTATTTTTTACCAATTGCTTAACGAACAAAAAGAGCAACACTACAAGCTGATACATGCCAGCTTGAGCGAAACTTACACATCCGAACAATTAAATGCAGAAAAATGATAGTAACAGTAAAAAACACTTACTATATGATGGCCGTAAACCTACTTTACACCATTTCGGTTATTTCATCCATTGCATTAAGATTTAACGATATACCGGTAGGCAAACTACACCTTGTTTCTAATGAAATAGTATACATAATCCCGTTAATTTACCTGGTTTTAGTTTTAAAGTACTTAAAGGAAGATACCTCCATCATCACAACGTGCAAAATCTTTATTGGTGTTGATGTTTTTATTTCGTTATATTTTGTGGTTGTTAAAGTCACTGCAAAAAATATATCCTTGTATTATCTTCTTTTTTTATTATCCATTATTGTAGTAATTATTTTTATTATCCAATCTGCCAGGATACAAAACAAGTGGTTGGCGTACCCCATGTTCACTTATGGCCTTGCATTTCTTTTTATCACTTTGTTACAATTGGTGGCAAGCATCATCTATTCGTCGATGATGTTCAAATATGTTAGCCTTACCAAGGTATTTATTCCGGGCATAACATTCTATATCCTGTTTAAGGTAGTAAAGTACCTGGCTATGGACAAGGGCGTAAACGAGCGAGTTATATGAAAGTGAGCGTTAAAACAACCCGGTATATCATCGCCATTAATGCTATTTACTTTATTACAGCCATCGGGGCTCTTCTATTCGAGCTAAACCAACAGCTGCCACCGTTTTACTTCACGATGATTAGGGAGTTACTTTTTGATGCGCAACTTATATACCTGGTTTATGTGTTAAAACATTTTCATGAAAAAAAAGCGTACATCAACACGTTTATAGTTTTCATCGTATTCAACTTTATATTAACCTTTTTATCTGACCTTACTCCCCCTCATACTAACGGAGCCATGTTGTTGTTTTTCCTATCAATTTTGAAGATCATTATGAACATCGCTTTGATTATTGCTTTTTTTAAATTGCGTAATGATGAACTTAGGCTACCCCTTGCTTTATTTGGGCTTGCTTATTTAAGTTACTTTCTTTTTTATATAACATCCGGCATTCTGATAGTTCTTGTAGCTCAAATCTTCGTGCAAATTAGTAAGTTCAGCCTGTTGTTTGTACCGGGTTCGTTGTGTTATACATTGATAGGGATAATACAGTACTTAAAAGCCCAGGATGAAATTAGTCGCTCAATCTCTGAATTTCGAACACGATAAATGAACATACCATCCAAATCAAAAACAAGTTTTAATGCTGCGTCCGTTAAATATTTAGCAGCCTTTATTATTTTGTCATTAAATTTCACACCCGGCAATGCCCAGGCCCAAACCATCCGCAACACCTACAAAACCGAAGCTGGCGTTCCAAAACTAAATATCCAGCGGTCTATGATCTACTCGCCCGATAAGTCATGGCTTTATAATCATCACCCTTCTATCATCCATTTTAAAGATAAATTCATAGCGATATGGAGTAATGGCCTTATCGACGAGGATTCGCCGGGCCAGCGGGTGGTTTATGCTACGTCTAAAGATTTTATACACTGGTCGGCACCGTTGGCGCTGGCATCCCCCGGCAGGGTTAACGACACATTGACCGTACTTACCGCCGCCGGGTTATACCAATATAAAGGCACGCTGGTTGCCTATTACGGCGAGTATACCAAACACCGGCAAAACACCCACCTTTGGGGCAAAACCAGCAAAGATGGTATCCACTGGAGCAATCCTATCGATATGCATGTACCGCTAATCCCTAACCACGGCCCCGAGGCTACCAAAAGAGGCCGACTCATCATCAGCGGTAACTTTTTGTTTCCATACACCGATGATCGCCGCGGTATCTCCGGCTGGAAACTCAGCAGCTTTTACCCCGATTCATTATACACCCAGGATAACTCAGCTGCCTTTTATGCCCCTGCTGCCAGGCTTGGGTTTCCGCCACTTTGCGAAGGCTCGTTTTTTCAGACGGATGATAACGTGTTGCACATGCTGCTGCGCGTAACCGGCAAAGGCTGGAAAGGTAAATTATGGCTCACCGAAAGTAAGGATAATGGTACTTCATGGTCGCGCCCGGCAGAAGCGCCTTTTTCTGATAACGACAGCAAATTCCACTTCGGCCGCCTGCCCGATAATCGATTTTACTACGTTGGTATCCCCGATACCCTGCACCATTACGACAGGAACCCGCTGGTGTTATCATTATCAAAAGATGGCAAATCGTTCGATAATAACTACATCATCGCAAACCAACTTTATCACCTAAAAAGAGAAGGGCTATGGAAAGGCGGTCAATACGGGTATCCGCATACCATCATCTGCAATGGTTATATGTATGTGATTATATCGAGACAGAAAGAGGCTATCGAGGTGCTGCGGTTTGATTTAAAGCAGTTGGAAGGGCACTAATCTCTGCACACTAATTTCACGGATTTTATCGAATTTCACTAATGCGGGGCGCACACAATTTTTACAAATAGAAGCCTAAATTGCACCTGGGTAAAGAATTGGATTGAATTCGTTTAATCTTGATTGGTGTAATTCGATAAAATTCGTGACAATTCGTGTGTATAAATTCGTGACAATTCGTGTGTTATGTAACATTTTAAAATTGCCCGTATCTAAACCATAAATTAACAAAATAAACCTTAATCAAAATATGTTAAGCATCCGCAATATTGTTAAGCAATACGCCGGCCACCGGGCATTAGACGACGTGAGCCTGGAGGTAGAAAGCGGCCAGGTTTTCGGTCTGCTGGGGCCAAACGGCGCAGGCAAAACTTCCCTTATCCGCATCATTAACCAGATAACCGCTCCCGATTCAGGCGAAGTTTTCTTTAACGGCCAAAAGCTCAACCAATCGCACATTGAACGTATTGGCTACCTGCCCGAAGAGCGCGGCCTGTACAAAAAAATGGAGATTGGCGAGCAAATGATTTACCTGGCCCGCCTGAAAGGACTTAGCCGCACCGAGGCCCAAAAACGTTTAAAGTTTTGGTTTGATAAGCTGGGGATGGAAACCTGGTGGAAAAAAAAGATTGAAGAGCTATCAAAGGGTATGCAACAAAAAGCCCAGTTTGTGGCTACCGTACTGCACGAACCCGACCTGATTATCCTGGATGAACCCTTCAGCGGTTTCGACCCGGTGAATGCCGAGGTAATTAAAGATGAGATCCTGGAGCTGAACAGAAAAGGTGCTACCATCCTGTTCTCTACCCACCGAATGGAATCAGTAGAAGAGCTTTGTGATGCTATTGCCCTAATCCATCAATCGCATAAAATATTGGATGGTACTGTTAAAAATATCCGCAACTCCTACCGCAACGAAACCTATATGGTTGAGTACGCAGGCCAGCCTTTAAGTTTTAACGGCGCCCAGCCGTTCGACATCATTGGCGATACCATAACCGATGATGATAACCATACTATCCGCATAAAGCTAAATGAGGGTTATACCTCAAATGATGTATTGCAATACCTTATACCGCAGGTGCGCATCAATATGCTACAGGAAGTAATACCCGGTATGCATGAAATATTTATCGAAAAAGTAAACGCAAACAACAAAAGCCATGAATAAAGTATTACTGATTATCCAGCGCGAATACCTTACCAGGGTGCGGAAAAAATCGTTCATCGTCATGATCTTCGTGGTGCCGTTGTTAATCCTGGCAATGGGGGCTATTATCGCTTTAGTAGCCAAAGACAGCAACAACCTGTCAACACTCCAAATAGTTACGGTGGTTGATGACAGCAAAATTTTTGTTGATAAGTTCCGTGATGTATCCAACATCAAATTTGTGGTTAATCATAAAGATTTAAATGCAGATAAAGCAGAATCAAAAAAGGACGAAAATATATCAACCCTGTATATCCCTGCCGATTACGGAAAAAAAGGAAGCGTGCAGATTTTCTCTAAAAAGAAATCGCCCATGCAGCTTACCGACGAGATTGAGAAGCAGATGGGCAACATAGCTTTTGATTACAACATGATTCAGCACCATATTGATACGGCAGTTATCCACTCGATAAAAAGGGCTGACATTAGTGTGAAGACGGTAGAAATTACCGAAACCGGCGATAAGAGCAGCGACCTTGGTGCAAACATAGCCGTTGGCATTGCCTGCGCCATATTCATATACATTTCGCTGTTTATTTACGGCGGCCAGGTTATGCGTGGCGTTATTGAAGAGAAAACAAGCAGAATCATCGAGGTGATTATATCATCAGTAAAGCCATTTCAACTGATGCTGGGCAAAATAATAGGTGTGGGATTAGTTGGACTAACACAATTTAGCGCCTGGATAATTTTATCAGTTATATCGTCAAAAATAGCCGGGCATGCGTTTAACACACCGCAAAGCTTTATGGCGGGTATTATCGCAACATTATCTACCATACCATTTGGCTATATTTTGGGTTGTTTCCTGTTTTACTTTCTCACCGGATACCTGTTATATAGTGCGCTGTTTGCAGCCGTAGGTTCGGCGGTTGACAGCGAAACTGAAACGCAGCAATTCATGTTCCCAATAACCTTGCCCCTGTTGTTTACTTATATGCTATCGGTATCAGTTTTATTTCGGGCCCCTGATAGCGCATTGGCGGTTTGGTTGTCTATTATACCATTTACAGCACCGGTTGCCATGATGGTGCGTTTACCATTTGATCCGCCGGCATGGCAGGTTGCCTTATCCATGTTTATGATGGTAGTAGGCTTTTTGTTTACCACTTACGTAGCCGCACGTATTTACCGGGTTGGAATTTTGATGTATGGTAAAAAAGCCAGCTTTAAAGAATTGAGTAAATGGTTTTTTTATAAGGAATAATTGGTTCATTGGTTCATTGGTTCATTGGAACGCGGGCATAGCGGACAAATGTTATTTTGTCTGAATGCCTCCTATCTATCTGGTAATCCCACCAGAAAAGACCAATGAACCAATGAACAAGTGAACCAATGAACTAAAATATCTATTTTAGCAACATGAGTAAACGCGTTGCCGTGATGGATTTGGGTACCAATACTTTTCATTTGCTGATAGCCGATGGCAGTGTAGATAATTACCAGGAGATTGTACACTTACATGAAGCCGTAAAGCTTGGCGAGGGAGGCATTAACAAAGGTTATATTGCACCCGAGGCTTACCAGCGCGGCATTGATACCATGCAGCAATTTGCCAATGAAATAAACACAAGCGGCGCTATTGAAGCCCGCGCCATTGCAACATCTGCCCTGCGCAACGCATCAAACGGAAGCGATTTTATCAGTGACGTTAAAGCCCAAACCGGCATAGCCATCGAAATTATCAATGGTGAACAGGAAGCAGGTTTTATTTACCAGGGCGTAAAAATCAGCGGATGCTTATCGGCACAAAATTCCCTCATTATAGATATTGGCGGTGGTAGCGTAGAATTTATTTTAGGGAATATCGATGGCATCATATGGAAACAAAGCTTTGAAATTGGCGCCGCCCGGCTGATGGATTTGTTTCATCGAACAGATCCTATCCCACCCGCATCCATAGAAGCCTTAAATCAATACCTTGACGAAAAACTGGTCGATTTGTTTGCGGCCGTTAAAAACATCCAAATTGACACTCTCATTGGTTCGTCCGGCGCGTTTGAAACTTTTGCCGAAATGATAGAAGTTGAAAAAGGTCATAATTTCGACTTAAAAACCACCAAAAATTATAATTTCGATGAGGACGAGCTACTAATGCTCATTGGTAAATTTGTAGCATCCAGCCATAAAGAGCGGGCCGCCAATAAAGGCATTATCCCGGTTAGGGTTGACATGATAGTTGCCGCATCATTAATCACCCGTTTTATTATGCATAAGCTGGGGATTAGCAAGGTAAGTATGTGCAGTAATTCGTTAAAGGAAGGGGTTTTGGCAGAGATGTTGGGGGAGTAAGAGTCAAGAATTAAGAGCCAAGAGTCAAGACTTAGCTGCACTTTATCAGGGTTGTGGTTATGAGGGTTCGGTTATGTTAATCTATCAGAATAATAAATTTTTTAAGCCGTTATTACGTATCTGTGGCCTTACCGTTAAAGTTTTTCTATTTCCTCTATCGACAGCTTAGTTGTTTTTGCAATAAGGTCATTTGACAAACCTTCTTTTTTCAATTCACGGGCAATCACTTTTTTTTCTTCGTATGCTTTTATTCGTTCTTCTTCACGCGCTTTCGTATCGGCTTCCTTAATAGCATAGTCCAACACATTTTTATTATCCCATTTATATTTTAAGCTGCTATCGTACATTGTTTTTTCCTCCTTGCTAAGGTTAATATAAGCTGCAATACTGAACAATTTTTCAAATATTGGTTTACGCAGATAAGCCGGTATTTTATCCATTCGGCTCATATTTTTTAATAGATATAACCACTTGTCCAGATCGGAATCTAAATCTGCCCCCTCTTTCACAAATTTAGCTAATTCTATGTAAGTATAACCCAGTTTATCGTAAAATATTTCGCCGGTATCCCTGTTACAAAGGCAAATATCGTGCAGGTATTTATCTTCCGGGCTGTCATCTAAGGTAAAATCTTCAAGCAGGGCGATAAAATATACTTCTGCAATGTTGTAAGCCCAGGCATTCCGTTTACCTTTTGGCGCCTGATCGCTTATTAGCCTGCTGGTGTAAAATAAAGCCCTTTCTTTAAAGTATCCCTGTTTTGCCCGCTGTACTTCTATTAAAAAGTGTTCGCCTTTATCACCGGTGCAAAGCAGGTCGAATATGGCCGCGCCCTCGTCCTTTAAATCGCCATGGTGTTCATTTTTGTTGTAAACCAGGTCAACAATATGTTTACGACCTCTGAACACTTCATTTAAAAAAGCGATGAGCAAATCCTTATTAGGTTCGCTGCCGAAAATCTTTTTAAAAGCAAAATCAACTAAAGGGTCGATATATTTCCCGGGGGGCGGCAGTTTACTATCTTTCATATCCATTTATTGATCAGCTTGTAAAGACTGCCAGGCAGGTTGAAAAGCCTATCAGCAAAACCACTAAAGCACTTAATAAAAATTCTTTACGGTAAACAAAAATGGCTGCTATTAAGCATATTATAATTTGGACAGCTATAAAAAACGCTTCGCCAATAATGATCAGTTCTTCTTTGTTAACGCCAAAGTATATAGTATAAGCTGCAAGCACCGCAAGGTTAATGCCAATGATTATTATTTTTTGATCCTTTTTAGGCTGCTTCTTGTTTAGCTCTTCCATTAATAGTTTGAATTATTTATTTGCACTAAAGGCCTTTAAACCCAACCGTAACACAGGTAGAAAAACCAATAATTAAAACCAATAAACCGGCCAGCAGCCAAAACCAGCTTCGCTTACCAAGGGCGGCACAAATGCATACAACCACATGGATAAGCAGCAGGAAAGCATCAATTAAAGCGCCGCCGGATACAGTAAAGCATGGTATGGAGTAAATGGCGAGTGTCAAAATATTGTAGCCAACTATTTTCATTCCCTCACCTTGTTTATTGGGCCCAGGTATTTCATTGCCATTAAAATTACCTGATCGGGAGGGGTTGTTAAGGTCGTTATCTTCCATCATACTGTTATCTCGTTTCGTAACTGTTCTAAATATTCCCGTTTATCATCACGATAAAAAATGTTCATGGTTTCAAAGGGGATGATCTGCATATCTTTGTTTACGATATGCACGCATGATTTTTTGATGGCGCGTACGTCAAAATTATGGGCATCGATGAATTGCATAATAATCACCCTGAACAGATTATCATAATTCAAACTTGGTGCATCAATTTCGGGCAGGCAGCATAATATCGAATGCAGGTGCTCCTTAGCTTTATCAACCGAATTACCGGTGCTAAACATGTTGAGCAAATGGCCTTTCAGTTGTTCGTCCTGCTCGTATACAATGGTATTTTTGGAATTATCCAGCAAATCATCCGGGCTTATCATCCGTGTGAGCGGGAACACCTGGTCGCCCAGTTTTAAGGCGTAGGCCATTACCAGCGCGTCGGGGTTGCAGGGTACCGGGATCAGGTCGTTTTTATTGAAGATGTTGGTTTGCTCCAATATAGCGGTGCGCACTTCGGTTAGCGTGTACCTATCTGTTTGCTCATTAAAATTCTCCAACCGGCCGGCCTGCTGTGTTGGCTGGAAGGTTACCCCGCGAATACAGGGCTGTTTCAGCGCATATTCAATAATCTCGCCTATCTCGTCGGTATTCAATCCTTTTTGCAGCGTTACTACCAAAGTAGTTGACAGGTTGTATTTATTCAGGTGTTCAATAGCCTTTACGCGCACCTCGCGCAAATCCTCACCGCGCAATTGTTCCAAAGCTTCTTTTTTAAAGGAATCAAACTGCAGGTATATCTCAAAATCGGGCATATAGGTAGCCAGCCGCTTTACAAAGTTTTCATCTTTGGCTATGCGGATGCCGTTGGTATTCAGCATCAGGTGTTTAATGGGCTTTGTTTTGGCAATGTCCAATATCTCGAAAAACTGGGGATGCACGGTAGGCTCCCCGCCACTTATCTGTACCACATCGGGTTTGCTCTCGTTCTCTACAATCACGTCCAGCATCTGTTCAATCTCCTGCAAGGTGCGGTGCCGGCCATAGCTTGGCGACGACATGGCATAGCAGGTTGGGCAGCTTAAATTGCACCTATCGGTAACTTCAACCACGGTGAGGCAGGAGTGCTGTTCGTGATCCTGGCACAGGCCGCAATCATAAGGGCAGCCGTAATGTGTTTTGGCGTTGAATTTGAGCGGCATTTCGCTACGCTTGGCATAGTTGCGGCAGTTTTTATAATACTCAACGTCGGTAGCTATCAATACTTTTTCGAAACCATGCTGGCGGCAGTTTTTAAGCATGAACACCTTATCGTCCTCAAACACAATTTTGGCATCAACCCGACGCAAACAGGTGGAGCAAATGCTCAGGGTAAAATCATAATAAATATAAGGGCGTTCAGGCATCGGTTTTTATCAGTTTAGATGGGTGTATAAATACTTTATAATAATACACAATACCAGCCAAACAAACTAACTGAATTACCGAAAGCCCGAAACTAAAAAAGTAATCAGGCTTAATAAACTCGTCCAAAAACCTGAATAACAGGCAACTCGTCATAAAAACCTTAAACTTTGAACCGTCTGTGAACTGGTGCCCCCGTTCAATCAACTTTAAAACGAGCCAAAGCAAAATCCAAAACACAATCTCGTAAAGGTTTGTGGGATGCCTGCGGATGCCATCACCAAAGTTAATAGCCCAGGGCAGGTTTGAGGCTACGCCGTAAGTACCATCTTCCAATCCCGCCAGGAAACACCCTGTTCGACCGATAATCATGGCCAGTATCAGCGGGTAGACCATTAAATCGCCGGATGATACGGTTACACCTATTTTCTTCTTGGTAAGCTCCACTCCTATCAATCCGCCAAGCATTCCGCCCACAATGGTTTTATTGCCCATAAAGTAAATGAGGCTGAACTTTGACAGCAGCGCCGGGTTCTCCAAAACGCCAACCACATGCGAGCCTACAAATGCCCCGAAGGCAGCGCCTATAAAGATGACAAGCCGGTTTTCGGTACTGATCTGGTCGTGGGTATTCCGGCGCAGCCAGGCATAGTAGCGGTAGCCTAAAAAATAAGCCAGCGTTTCGCACACAAAATGTACAGGGATAGATGATTTACCTATAGGGATGTTTACGGGGAAGTGCATTGGGCGGCAATGTACCAATCTGCCGTATCAAAGCAAATTAAATTCATATCGCATTTGAGCAATCATTAATCAGGTAGTCTCCAATTCCATACTCAATTAAATATCTTCCGTATCGGCCTTTTAATGCATTTGTAATAAATCCGTTTGATAAGCGGAGCCCTGGTTACCACCACCTCGCCCATCCAGACATATTGTTCGGTAGTAAGTTTTACCTGGTAATTGTCATCTGCACAAATGTCAACCAGCAGTGTTTTGTATCCTATAAATGAAACCTGTACTTGTTTTGTGTCTGCCGGTATAATCAGCCTGAATTTACCGGCTGTATCGGTTGTAGTACCTGTTATGCTCGATGGTATTTTGATTATCACACCCGGCATTGGCACGTCTTGGTCGTCATATATGCGCCCGTTAATTACCCTGGTTTCAGCGGCATCCGTGGTGGCTAATACCTTACCTAACACAATACGGCCAGCGTCGCCGGTTGGCCGGGGAGTTTGCACTGTTATAGCTGGTTTATTTTGCGCTACAGCTTTAAATGATAAGGCAAAACTTGCTATGCCCATTATAACAGCTAGCCTTTTCCAACGACTTGAAGGCGTTGCCGGGGCATCGGCAACAAACTGGTGATTGAGGTTAGTTAGCTGGTGCTCATTAAACCTTCCACAAACATTGCCTGTATTGCTTAGATAAGCAATAACCTGGCTATTAGTCATGGTTGTAAAATCGGTAACAGTTTTACAGCATTGGGTGCAATGCCTGCCACTTTCGGCAGGCATCATTTGCTGCCACGATTGGTGACAAGGTTTAGGTATGTTAATGTTTTGGATGGTATTCATGATGGTTAACAGTTTTAATATTCGCGAAGCATGTCATATATCGAAGTCCAGACACGTACAATTGCAGGTTTCTCGAAACCAACAACCGTTACGCCACCAACCCTACCCGAAAGGCCGTTAGCGACATATGTCAATTGCAAATTGTCATCTTTTACTGCTGTTGCCACCGGAGTGATATTTATATCAGCTGGAGTTAAATGTTTAGGTTGCATAAGTAACGTATCCCGGTGCTTTTGCCGTACGGCGGCTTGCTCCGTTTTGTGTTTCTTTTGCGCATTTGCCCTGGCAAAAGGTATAGCCATCAAAACGGCAGCTGCAAGGCCCACCCTTTTAAAAAAAATAAATGGCGTCGGCTTTTCTTGAAGTTGTTGATTTATCCGTACCAATTGCCGATCCTCAAATCGCCCGCAAACATTGCTTTGCCTGCCAAGGTAGTTGATGATCTCTTTATCCGTCATCGCCGAAAAATCAATAACCGTTTTACAACAACTTTGGCAGTGCCGCCCACCGTCAACTGGTAACATCTGTTGCCATAACTCGTGACATGGTTTAGCGATATTAATGCTTTTGGTTCGCGCCATTTTAATCTTTTGGTTACAGGATGCAGTTAATTAAACTTTTCCATAAGCGCTTTGTACTTTTTTTGTGAATTTTTTGAAATTTCCTGCATCTTTCTTATCGCCAAATAAAATTCCCGGCCATCATTTGTATATTGCTGCCTTTAACTGACCCTCATGAAAATTAAATTTTTAGGCTTCGGTCTATTCGCACTTTTAGCTGTCAATTCCCAGGCGCAAAAAACAAAAGTTAACCCCGGCGATACCACATCCAACTACAACCCGGCCGCCTTATTTTCGCCGCAGTTTTATACCGATAAGGGCAACGAATTCCATTCGGCCAACGGCGAACCCGGCCCGAAATATTGGCAAAACCGTGCCGACTATACCATTAAGGTAACGCTGGATACTGCTGCCAAAACCATCAGCGGTACAGTAAGCATCAACTATGTAAATAATAGCCCTGATGCCTTGCAGTACCTATGGCTGCAACTGGATCAAAACACCTATAAAAAAGAGGCCCGTTCCAACTTTTTTACCGGCCGGGTACCGGGGCCTAACCAGCATACTACAGGCTACACCATTGAATCTGTGGCTTTAGATTATGGCGACGTGGTTAAAAACGTGCCTTATATAATCACCGATACCCGTATGCAAGTACGCTTACCACATGCCCTGGGTAAGGGTGCTTTAAAACTTCGAATCAATTATCATTATACTATTCCGGGTGATTTTGGTAACCGTACAGATTACGTAAACACCAAAAACGGAACGATTTACGAGATAGCACAGTGGTTTCCGCGTATGTGCGTTTATGATGATAGCCGCGGCTGGGATACCCTGCCATTTTTGGGCGCAGGCGAGTTTTATTTAGATTATGGCGATTTTGATTACCAGGTTACCGTACCATGGGATATGATTGTAGCTGGTTCGGGCGAATTGTTAAACCCAAAAGAAGTTTTAACAGCCAAACAAATTGCCCGCCTTGATGCAGCCCGCGCAAGCGATAAAACGGTAATGATACGCAGCCTGGCCGAGGTTACCGACCCGGCAAGCCGCCCTGTTAACAAAGGCACGCTTACCTGGCATTACAAGATGCTAAATACCCGCGATGTGGCTTTTGGCGCATCAAAAGCCTATGTTTGGGATGCGGCAAGGGTTAATTTGCCGGGCGGCAAAAAATCATTGGCCATGTCTGTTTACCCGGCCGAAAGTGTTGGCCCAAATGCCTGGGACCGCGCTACTGAGTACTTAAAAAAATCGATAGAGTATTTTTCAGAAAAATGGTTTGTGTACCCCTACCCTGTGGCTATTAACGAGGCCGGTATTGCCGGCGGTATGGAGTATCCGGGTATTGTGTTTGACGGCATTACCGATAAAGGCAGCGAGTTGTATTGGGTAACCGCGCACGAGATAGGGCACAACTGGTTCCCGATGATCGTAGGATCGGACGAACGCCGTTTTGGCTGGATGGACGAGGGCTTTAACACCTTTATTGACATTTACGCATCGGACGAATTTAACAAAGGCGAATATGCCCCTAAACGCGATGGTGAATATGCGCCCGGCGGCGGTAACCCCGCCGATGAGATCATCCCGATTTTGAACGATCCCGCTTCGCCGCCTATCATGACCGCTGCAGATGCTACACCCGAAAAATACCGCCACCCACTGGTTTATTTTAAACCCGCATTTGGCCTGGTTTTACTGCGCGAACAGATACTGGGTAAGGATAGGTTTGATTATGCCTTCCGCAACTACATCGCTAAATGGGCATTTAAACACCCACAACCCGACGACTTTTTCCGCTCGATGGAAAGCGGCGCCGGCGAAGACCTTTCCTGGTTTTGGAAAGGCTGGTTTTATAATAACTGGGTAAGCGATATAGCCATTACAGCGGCCCAAAACGTTGGCAGTAATGCTACCAAAGGCGTAAAAATAACCGTTGTGAGTAAAGAGCAGCTGCCAATGCCATTCACTGTAGAATTAAAGTATAAAGACGGCAGCAAAAAGCGCCACTACCTGCCTGTTGAAACCTGGATGCAGCGCAAAGTAGTAACCGTAATTCTGCCCGATGAAAAGGATGTTGAAAGCGTTACGATTGACCCCGATAATGCTTTACCTGATTTGAACAGGGGGAACAATAGCGTGAAGGTGAGCCCCCTCTAAATCTCCCCCGGTAGGGGAGACTTTAAAAATTTCTCCTTGAGAGCCGGCTAAGCTGAACAAATGGAATAATAAACTAAGTTGATTACGCTATCGACGAATTGATAATTGAACTGAAAAATTGCAAATCAAAAGTCTCCCCTACCGGGGGAGATTTAGAGGGGGCTGGGGCTATCATTAATTTGTCAATCTTACCTCAACGTTAAACAATTAATAAGGTAAAGCTTATCTTTGCTATATGAACACAGCCGATCTGTTGCAACGCGCTTTGCGGTTTGATTTTTTAACCCTGGAAGAAGGGGTTTATCTTTATAATAATGCCCCTACTGCCGATTTAATGTACACCGCCAACGAACTGCGTAAAAAACAGGTTCCGCATGGTAAGGTTACCTGGCAAATTGATCGTAATGTTAATACTACCAATGTATGTATAGCCAATTGCAAGTTTTGTAACTTTTTTCGCAGGCCCGGCCATGAGGATAGCTACATTACCGATATTGAAACCTACAAAAAGAAGATAGAAGAAACTTTCCGCTATGGCGGCGATCAGTTGCTGCTGCAGGGTGGTCACCACCCCGACTTAGGGCTAAAATTTTATACCGATCTGTTCAGCGAACTGAAACAGCTGTATCCAAAGTTAAAACTGCACTCTTTAGGTCCGCCGGAGATAGCGCACGTAGCCAAGCTGGAGAATATGAGCCATATAGATGTGCTCAGGGCGATGAAAGAGTCTGGACTTGATTCACTACCCGGTGCAGGCGCCGAGATACTGAACGACCGTGTACGCCGCCTGATATCAAAAGGTAAATGTGGCGGCAAAGAGTGGCTGGATGTAATGCGTGCAGCCCATCAGCTCAACCTGCCTACATCTGCCACCATGATGTTTGGCCACATTGAAACCATCGAAGAACGCTTTGAGCACCTGGTTTGGATCCGCGAGGTACAATCCGAAAAACCGGAAGGTCATTATGGGTTTGTTGCCTTTATTCCATGGCCTTTCCAGGACGATGGCACGCTGCTACGTAAAGTTCGTGGCATCACCAATAATGTAACCGGCGATGAATACATCCGCATGATAGCCTTGAGTCGCATTATGCTGCCTAATATTAAAAACATACAAGCGTCATGGCTTACCGTTGGTAAACAGGTTGCCCAATTGTGCTTACATGCCGGCGCTAACGATTTTGGATCGATCATGATTGAAGAAAACGTAGTATCCGCCGCAGGCGCACCGCACAGGTTTACCGCCAAAGGCATCCAGGATTCAATCAAAGAAGCTGGTTTTGAACCCCAGCTGCGCACCCAAAAATACGACTGGCGCGATATACCGGTTGAAATTGAGGAACAAGTTATTGATTATTAAGTTGGCAGTTTTCAGTTAGCAGTTGGTAACCAGGTTTATTGGTTTTTACTGCAAACTGAAAACCGCGAACTGCAAACTAAAAAAATGACCCACCATATAGAGGCACTCATCTTTGCATCTGAACAAGGTATACGGCTGGAGGAGATCATGTATTGCCTCCAGGCTGCTTTTGAACGCGATTTTACTGCCGATGAAGTGAATGAGAGCCTAAAAGCCATCGAGCTAAAATATAGCGACGATAACCTGGCCATCGAATTGGTAAAAGTGGGCAATGGCTACCAGTTTTTCACCAAGAAACAGTACCACCCTGTTATCAATTTATTGCAATTACAACGCTCTAAAAAAAGATTGAGCCAGGCCGCATTGGAAACCCTTGCCATTATTGCATATAAACAGCCGGTAACCAAAACAGATGTAGAGCAAATTCGTGGTGTAAACTGCGATTATTCGATCCAAAAACTGCTGGAAAAAGAGCTAATAGCTATAACCGGGAAGTCGGAAGCGCTCGGAAAACCCATATTGTACGGCACCAGCGGCCTTTTTATGGATTACTTTGGAATTAACAGCATACAGGAATTACCTCAGATTAAGGATTTTACAAGCACATCCGTAGCCATTGGCGAACAAACAGAATAATTTTTATTTCCTGTTTTTAATAAAAATGATTTTGATTATTTTTACTATTGAAATGGGAAATAAAAGCTTTAAAAAAATTCCTGCTTTTTGCCCGATTTAAAGTATTATTGACAAAGTTTTACAAATAAAATCCATTACAATGGGAGCGCCAAAAAAACCAACCACTAAGAAGATCGACAATTCTGATGACGACCTTGATGACGATGACGATCTGAGTCTCGACCCTAAAAAGAAAAAAGTTGAGGACGATGATGATGATTTTGATGGGCCTTTAGACGATGATCTGGGCAGAGGTTATGATTCATTCGACGAAGACGATGACGACGATTTTTAATCGTTGACCATACATAGTTCTATTTGTAAAGCATTCAGCACATGCCCTGAATGCTTTTTTTTATATTTGGCCTTCCTATGATTATTACCGAAGTAAAAGATAAAACATCAAAAAAAGCATTTTTAAACCTTGCGCGTACTTTGTATAAGGACGACAAAAACTGGGTTTGCCCGCTGGATAATGATATTGAAGTGGTATTTGATCCGGCAAAAAACAACTTCCACCAGGATGGTAAGTGCACCCGCTGGATTTTGGCCGATGATAATGGCAAGGTGATAGGCCGCGTTGCTGCCTTCATCAATAATAAAAAAGCCTATCATTATGAGCAGCCAACCGGCGGCATGGGCTTTTTTGAATGCATCAACGATAAAAAGGCAGCTTTCCTGTTATTTGATACTGCAAAAAAATGGTTGCGGGATAATGGCATGCAAGCCATGGATGGGCCTATCAATTTTGGCGAGAACGATAATTTTTGGGGATTGCTGGTAGACGGCTTTACACACCCCTCCTATGGCATGAACTATAATTTCCCCTACTACAGGGCTTTTTTTGAAGATTACGGTTTTAAAACCCTATACGAACAAATTACCAATCACCTGGATGTTCACAAGCCTTTTTCGGAGCGCTTCACAAAAATTGCCAACTGGGTTATTAAAAAGCCAGGGTACGATTTCAGGCATTTCGAGATAAAGAAAATGGAAAAGTTTGCTGCCGATTTTATTGAGATTTATAACGATGCCTGGCAGGATTTTGAAAACTTTGTACCTATTACCCAGGCTACCATTGCCGAAAGCTTTAAAAAAATGAAGCCACTGATGGACGAGAAACTCATCTGGTTTGCCTACATTGATGATGAACCGGCTGCATTTATTATCATTTTGCCCGATGCCAACCAGATGCTTAAGCCACTAAACGGAAAGCTCGACCTGATTGGTAAGCTTAAATTTTTATATTATCGTTGGAAAGGCGTATCGCGTATGCGGGCGATAGTGATGGGCACCAAGCAAAAATACCAGAAACATGGCCTGGAATCGGCAATATTTATTAAGCTTAAAGAATACGTTTTGCCTTTAAAACAATATGACGAGCTGGAATTATCCTGGGTTGGGGATTTTAACGAGAAAATGATTGCCATTCACGCAGCCGTGGGAGCTACATTTGGCAAAAAGCATTTAACAATGCGCTGTGCATTCTAAGCAAACCCGGTTGCAGCCGGGTTTAAATTTATGCGGTAGCTTTTGAGTGCCTAAGCTCTTCAAACAGCTCAATTACCTTTTTCTGCAGATCGATAACTTCGGTTTCACGATCCATTAAACGTTTGTTAACTGTTTCCAATTCGTTAACAAATTTTTGATCCTGATCGGCATCATTAAAAGTAAGTAGCTGAACTACTGACATTTCGAACAAAGTTGCTATTTGTTCAAGTCTTGATAAATTAATGTCGGTAATACCCGTCTCTATCTTCGAGAAAGCGGGAATGGAAATATCTAACCGTTTTGCAACATCCTCCTGGCTCCACCCTTTTTGATGACGTAATAGTCTGATTTTTTTTCCAAGTGTTTTCATGTAAATTCAATAATTGTAAAGGTTTCGCAAAAGTTAATTACTTTGCAATAATATTTATTATCACGCTAATTATCAACTAATTTGCACAATATTTTATTTAAAAACGCAAACAAACAAAATAAATCGCAATTGTCTGCGTTACAGCCCAGTAAGTAGGTGCAAAACGTCATTGTTATTCCCTTGCAGGGTAGTTAATAATTAATGTTCAAACTTATAAAATACGCTATTATCTCGGCTAAGTTAAGCTGAAAATTAGTTAGGGAGCACGCTTATAATAACCCGCTCCGGATTGAGTGGCGATACAATTCTTTCGCATTTCCATTTGGTGCCGGTTGTAGTACCTTCCAGTGTATTCCCGTTTTCTATTACATCTCCGTAGTCGTAAATATAATAGGCGTAATTCCACAATAAACCGGCAATTTCGTTAGCTTCAAAATCCACAAACCTTATCTGAAAATCAGGTAACCCAAGCGAATGGAGCCCAACCGTATCCATCAGTAATTCTTTTTTAGCCGAATCGCTTATGTTGTAAAGCCGTACATTACATATGCTGTATAAAGCCTGTTTTTCTACACTATCCCAGTTACTTATCAAATCGGCAGGCTTAATTATTTTTTGGCTGTGAAAAGAGTAAACAGCATCGGGTTTAGTGGCCCTGGTTACAGCTACCAAAAAGTTCATAAACCAATTTACCCTTTGCTTATATTCAAGCATTCGCGAAAGCATATCGGTAACCAATACTTCGTATTTACATTCGGCAGCTACATCATTAGCTTCCTGCCAATTCCAGTTTTGTTGAAACGCAGTTTCGGGCAAGCTTATATTTTCGTTTTGGGCTATAACACATTGCGCATCTATAATCGCGTCTGCAAACTCAATCTTGATACCTGGAAATGAAAATAAAAGAGAACCCTCATTCTCCGAGCCCTCAATGTTTGTGAAATACGTCTTCGCTTCGGTTAGTATTTTATTAATATTAAGCTCCGGCTTGTTAATAAAAAGCAATTTAAACATCAACAATTCAGGGAAATTCTCTAAACGCTCCAATTCGGCTTCCGGCTCATTAGCTGGTAGTGCGGTTTTCTTTTTAAAAATATTAAATAAGCCCATAAATATTTAAGCGCTTCGGATTACGGGTGCCAACAGAAATTCAGATGGCACAATATAAGCAAAGCTTCTGTAAATAATTTTTAGTATCCGGGGTAAAACGGCGAATTATCACAAAACTGTAATTAAAAAAACAACAGTTAAAAATAATTTGTATTTATAAATAACCAGACTACCTTTGTACTGTAATAATTAAAATTACAGATGAACGGACAATTTCAAATAGCTGTACATATCCTTACCCTGCTCAATGCGCAGCCGGGCGAGCTATTGTCGTCTGATTATATTGCCGGCAGCATCAATATCAATCCAGTATTGGTACGTAAGGAAATTAGTAACCTGCGCAAATACGGTTTAATAGATAGTAAAGAAGGTAAAGCTGGTGGTTATAGTTTGGCCCTGCCGGCCGATAAAATTTCCTTCAGCGATGTGTACAGGGCCGTAAAAGTTGCGCCAGCCCTGGGCCAGGCAAAAAATAAGCCCAATCCGGCATGTCCGGTAGGTAAACAAATAAGCCAGCACCTGGATGATTTGGCCGAAGAAGTTGATACCACCATATTTAACAAACTAAAAACAATGACTTTGGCTGACTTCAGCAGTAAATTCGAGTAAAAAAATTTACACAAAACTGTAACAAATTAAATTACAATATAAAAAACAACAATTATGAAATTAGCACTGATAGGCGCAACCGGCTTTGTAGGCAAAGCAGTATTAGCCGAGGCTTTAACACGCGGATACGCTGTAACCGCGATAGCCCGCAACACTCAAACTATTGAAGTTAACAGCGATAAGCTTACAACCGCCGCTGTTGATATTTTTGACACCGGCAAGCTTGCAGCTGCGCTTGAGGGCCATGATGCCGTGGTGAGCTCGTTTAACGCTGGCTGGGGCAATCCAAACCTGTATAACGATTTCCTGAAAGGGTCAGAACTTATTCAACAGGCTGTAAAACAATCGGGCGTAAAACGTTTGTTGGTTATTGGGGGCGCCGGCAGCTTGTATGCCGCTCCAGGTTTACAGTTGGTTGATACCCCTCAGTTCCCGGCCGAGTGGAAAGCAGGCGCCACCGCGGCCCGCGATTACCTGAGCATCCTTAAAAAAGAAGAAGACCTTGACTGGACATTTTTAAGCCCCGCCATTAACCTGCACCCAGGCGAGCGCACTGGAAAATTTCGCTTAGGTACTGATGAACCCGTATTTGATGAAGCAGGTCATGCAGATATCAGTGTAGAGGATATGGCCGTTGCCATACTTGACGAACTGGAAAACAACCAGTTTGTAAAAAGAAGGTTTACGTTGGGATATTAGCCCCACCCAAACCCTCTCCGGTAGGGAGGGCTTTATTTAAAACTCGCAAGTCTCCCCCTTCCGGGGGAGATTTAGAGGGGGCTGGCCTATTTCACAAACTTGGCGGCTACCCAATCTTTATCCTTTTTGTGGGTAATGTACTTCAGGCCGTGTTTACGCGCCTCGTCGGTAATGATATCCAGGTCGGGCGATTCGTAGAAGCCGCTGAAATAGATCTCGCCTTCGGGTTTTAATACTTCGGCGTAACGCTGCATCTGGTCTAACAGGATGTTGCGGTTAATGTTGGCCAATATGGTATCGTATTGCTCATCAGGTATCGCCTCTTTTGAGCCGCAAAGCGGGGTAATATTTGCAATATTGTTTAAGGCAGAGTTTTCGATGGTGCTTTCATAACAAACCGGATCATAATCAATAGCAGTTACCTGGGCGGCGCCCAATTTGGATGCCATAATAGCCAGGATACCGGTGCCACAGCCCATATCCAATACGTTTTTACCCGCATATTCGTTTTCCAGCATCAACGCCAGCATCATTGATGTAGTTTGATGATGGCCCGTACCAAAAGCCATTTTGGGGTCTATCACTATCTCATACGGAAACTCCGGCCGGGCGGGATGAAAAGTTGCCCTTACATAAATTTTGTCGCTAATTTCTATCGGCTCAAAATTACTTTCCCAAACCTCATTCCAGTTTTTTTGCGGGATAAGTGTTATCTCGTAGCTAAAAGTAAACATATCCCTATATGGCGATAGCTGTTCAATGAGCACGGCCTCATCAAAAGTATCCACCGGAATATAAGCTTTAAAGCCAAGCTCCAGCTCTTCAAAAGTATCAAAACCAATTTCGCCCAGGGCATTTATCAACAAATCCTGCTGGTAATCTTCGGTAGTTATAGTGGTAAAAAGTAATTCGTAGTAATTCATAAGCCCCTTTTAACAATGACACGTTTATAAGTTTCTGATTATCAATACAAATACCCGTCATTGCGAGGCACGAAGCAATCCCCGACATGCTCAGTCCCAAATAGTTCGGGATTGCTTCGTGCCTCGCAATGACGGTAGTTTAGTGCATTGGTTTGATTATATTCCGTCGCATGTCATAACGATTTTTTCAGGATAATCCTGATGGATACCCGCAATAACATAGTTTTTATTTCATATTTTTACTCTTCAGCAGCAACCGTTTCGTGTTTTGTCTTCAGCTTAACAGCCTTCCCTGTTACTAAAAACAAAATAAAAAAGTTAATAGCCCAGTAAGCCAGCTGTATCATTAACATGATAGTTGTTAGCCCAATCAGGCTATCGTAGCCGGACTGATCGTCCCATATAAAATATGCGACCCCTCCGGCGGCAAGCGCACAAACCACAGCCACAATTGCAAAAGTCACCAATGCCCCAATAGCCGACCGCAATACAAAGCTTTCCCAAACCGGCACAATTATAATCCATTGGGTAAGTATGGCGCATATAAAGTATAAAGGCCAGCAATAATAAAAGCAGGCCATAAATGCATGAACATTACCCTCGCCCATATCCCCCACCTGCATAGCATTGGCATAAGCGCTTGTAATTACAAACACCGAAAATGCCATAAATGCAATAAGTGGCGGCAGAAAAGTTCTCATGCTTTAGATTTGAGATGTGTGATATGAGATTTGAGACACATATCCCGCACCTTTCTATCTAACACATTTTTTTAGCTTCTGTTTGGAATCAGATTTGAGATAAGAAACAAGCGAAGCCAATCTCATATCTCAAATCTAACATCTCACATCTTAGTTGAACGCCTTAATAATATCCACAAAATCGCGCGATTTCAGTGATGCGCCACCTATCAGGCCGCCATCAATATCGGGGCAGGCAAACAGTTCGGCAGCGTTTTTAGGGTTGCAGCTACCACCGTATAAAATGGTTGTATTATCAGCAACTTCCTGGCTGTATTTAGCGGCAATTTCTTTACGGATAAACTCATGAATTTCCTGCGCTTGCGCGGACGAAGCGGTAACACCTGTGCCTATAGCCCAAACCGGCTCATAAGCTAATACAAGTTTACCAAACTGTTCGGCATCCAAATGAAAAACACCTTCAACAAGCTGCGATTTGATGACATCAAAGTGCTCGTTGGCTTCGCGCTCCTCCAAGGTTTCGCCGATGCAGAATATAGGGCGCAAATCGTGTTTTAAAACGGTATCCGTTTTTTTAGCCAAAAGCTCGTTGGTTTCGCCAAAATACTGGCGGCGCTCTGAGTGACCAAGAATAACGTATGCCGCGCCGATAGATTTAATCATCCGGGCAGAAATTTCGCCTGTATAGGCGCCGCTTTCGGCCTGGTGGGCGTTTTGGGCGCCAACAGATACTTTATTGTAACCTTTTGCCAATTGTACCAGGCTATTGATATGGATAAAAGGGCTGCAAATAACCGCTTCCTGGGTACCGGTAACCTCGTCTTTAACCATGTTAATGATTTCGGTAAATACACCTAAACCTTCGTTATAGTCAAGGTTCATTTTCCAGTTTCCGGCAACAATTTTTTTTCTCATTGTGTTATATTTTAGTTGATTGTGTTGATTTAGTTAGATTGGGTTGATTCAGTTGGATTGGGTTGAATGAGTTGGATTAAGTTGATTGGGCTGAGTTAGGTTGACCTGCATTGCGTTGAATTTGATTTATTCAAAAAATATTAATAGAGATATTAAAACTCAATCAACCTAATCCAACCTATTCAACCCAATCAACTTACTCAACCACTCACTAAAACCTCCGATACTCCTCTGTTAATTCAAATACTTTGGCTAATATATTCTGTTCTGTTTCGTCAAAGTTGCGATGGTCGCGGCGGTCGAATACTTTTTGGGCTGTGGCAAACATTTTTTTGAGCGAATAAACCTCAAAACCCTGCGCGCCACCCCATGAAAAATCGGCCACAAAATTACGCGGGAAACCTGCGCCAAACACATTGGCGCTAACACCCACTACCGTACCTGTATTAAACATGGTATTAATGGCACATTTTGAATGATCGGCCATGATCAAGCCGCAAAACTGCAGGCCCGTTTTACGAAAGCGCATGGTGTTATAATCCCAAAGCTTTACCTCGTCGTAATTATTTTTCAGGTTGGAGTTATTGCTGTCGGCGCCGATATTGCACCATTCGCCAAGCACCGAGTTACCTAAATAACCTTCGTGCCCTTTAGATGAATAGCCCCAGATCACGGCATTATTTAATTCGCCGCCAACCCTTGAGTATGGGCCAACTGTGGTTGCGCCATAAATTTTGGCCCCCATTTTAACCTGCGAATGCTCGCAAATGGCAAAAGCCCCCCTAATGTGGGTACCTTCCCAAATCTCGGTATTAGCCGATAGATAAATGGGGCCGTTGGTAGTGTTAAATGTAGAGCATTCGGCAACAGCACCTTCTTCGGCAAAAAAATCGTTGCCGATAATTACGTTGGTAGCGCTTATAGTAGCGCTGGTACGGCCTTTGGTAAGCAGCTGGTAATCTTTACGCAGTTCGATATCATTTTTCCTGAAAATATCTTCGGGATATTTTATCGATACAAAAAGAGTGGTGTAAGGTATAATTTTATCAAACACAGCTACCGGGTCAAAACTTTCTGCGCCAGCCTGGTTTAAACGTACGGCCAGTAACTGGTCGTTATGTTTTAATGCTTCGCCTGTTTGCAGGTTACTAATAGCCTCCAGTAAACCTTCATCAGGGCAAACAGCGCCATTGATAAACAGGTTATCATCCTCAATATTTATCGGGAACTTGGCCTGCAAATAATCAAGTGTATGGAACGAGGTGGTTGTGTTTAAATGTTTAGCCCATTTTTCGGCAATGGTCATAATACCAATGCGTAAATCGGCAACTGGCCGGGTATAGGTAAGCGGCAGTAAAGTTTGGTGTGCGTTATCGTCGAAAAGAATAAGAGCCATGGCGCAAAAATAAAAAAAGTCCCCCGATACGTCGGGAGACTTGTAAATATTTAATTAAACAAGCAATTATTTCTTGTTGTAACGTGTACGGAATTTATCGATACGACCAGCAGTATCAACCAGTTTCATTTTACCGGTATAGAAAGGATGCGATGTGTGCGAAATTTCTAATTTGATCAATGGATACTCGTTACCGTCTTCCCATTTAATGGATTCACGTGTATCGATGCAAGATTTAGTGATAAAGGCATATTCGTTCGACATGTCTTTAAACACAACTAATCTATAGTTTTTTGGATGCAGATCTTTTTTCATTATATATAAACTTATCTTCTGTAGTCTTTAAAAGAGGCGCAAATGTAATGAAATAATTCAAAATTCAAAAGGCAAAAGTAAAAAGAATTGCAGGCGGGAAGAGGGTGTCACGAGGATCGGCGTTCGAGGTGCCCGAAAGAAACAAATTTCCTGTCCCCTTCGGGTCTCTCGATAGAGGACCCGAAGGCCAATGCCAGTCGAAAATACGATGGCTGTATAAAATTCTGCTTATCGAGTAAAATTGTGCTCCACATGCCTAAGGGTCCTTTTTCAAAGAGACCCTGAGGGGACGGAACTCAATTGGCAGTTTTAATTAAATAAAAATGCTATCCCTTTCTTCACTAAAATAAATTTCCAAAAACTCTTTAAATGAGTTGGCAACTATCTTGAAGCTATTGCCACAAACAACGTACACTTCATTTTTTTCAGATGCCCCATCATATAATCTGATAGTGTAAATCCATAAGTGACAAAAATAATCGCTAAAAACGAAGCATTCCTGGTGCGTCGGCAAAGTGTTTACAATATTCCTGTAATCCCCCCAATCACCAACTTCATCCTTTACTGATTTGAATTGATCAATACCATAAAAGCAAAACATATCGAGGTCATAAACATGAACATTAAACGTTCGAAAGTAATCTTTAAGATCATCGGGAATAATCAATTTATGATTTGATTCAAACGAAGCTATATTGTTTTCAATACCGGGATCCATCTTAATTCTTGATTCTAATCTCTTGACTCTATTCCCTGGCACAGCTCAATCAACACCCCATTCGCGCTTTTAGGGTGCACAAAACACACCAACTTATTATCCGCCCCTTGCTTAGGCTCGTCGTTCAGCAGCACAAACCCTTCACTTTTTAAGCGGTGCATTTCGGCAACTATGTCGTCTACCTCGAAAGCAATATGGTGTATCCCCTCCCCCTTTTTGGCTATGAACCTGGCTATCGGGCTATCATCGTTCAGGGCCTGCAGCAGTTCTATTTTATTCGGGCCTGTTTGTAAAAAAGCAGTTAGTACGCCTTCGCTTTTTACGGTCTCGGTTTTATAAACTGAAGTATTTAAAAGCGTTTCATATATGTTGCCTGCAACATGAATATCGGTTACGGCAATGCCAATATGTTCAACTTTGTTCATGTCCAAATATTGTAAATTAATGGTCAGCTTTGATAATTTACACTTTATTTTGAATGATTTTAAATTAAAACTTGCTTATCTTTGTACTGTTAATATAGCACAGCACATGAATATCCCCATTTATTTAGATAATAACGCAACAACACCGATGGACCCACGGGTTTTAGAGGCAATGTTACCTTATTTTACCACAAAATTTGGTAACGCAGCCAGCCGTAACCATCCATTTGGCTGGGTAGCCGAAGAAGGTGTTGATTATGCACGCGAGCAAGTGGCCAAACTGATAGGCGCTAACGAAAAAGAAATCATCTTCACTTCGGGCGCAACCGAATCAGATAACCTTGCCATTAAGGGTGTGTTTGAAATGTATAAAGACAAAGGTAACCACATTATAACTACCGTTACCGAACATAAAGCCGTACTTGACGCTTGTAAACACGTTGAGAAATTAGGTGGTAAGGTTACGTACCTGCCGGTTAAAGAAGATGGTTTACTTGACCTTGCCGTATTAGAAGCCGCCATGACCAGCGAAACTATCCTGGTATCGGTAATGTACGGCAACAACGAGATTGGCGTTATCCAGCCTATAAAAGAAATATCTGCCATCGCCCACAAATACGGCGCCCTGTTTATGACAGATGCTGTACAGGCAGTTGGTAAAATACCGGTTGATGTAAATGCTGACGGTATCGACCTTTTGGCACTATCGGCCCACAAAATATACGGACCTAAAGGTGTTGGCGCATTATACGTTCGCCGTAAAGGCCCCCGTGTTAAAGTTACCGCACAAATGGACGGTGGCGGCCACGAGCGCGGCATGCGTTCAGGTACGCTAAACGTACCGGGCATTGTTGGCCTGGGTAAAGCCTGCGAGCTTTGCGGCCTTGAAATGGAAAGCGAAGCCAAACGTTTATCTGCTTTACGCGATAAACTGGAGAGCGCATTAACCGTACTGGAAGAAAGCTACGTAAACGGAAACGTTGAGCACCGTTTACCACACGTTGCCAATATCTCTTTCAAATACGTTGAAGGCGAAGGCTTAATGATGGCTATGAAAGATTTAGCTGTATCGTCGGGCTCGGCCTGTACATCAGCTTCGTTAGAGCCATCGTACGTACTGAAAAGCTTAGGCTTGTCCGACGACCTGGCGCACTCATCAATCCGTTTTGGCCTGGGCCGCTTTACTACCGAAGAAGAAGTTGACTACGCTGTTGAAGTAACCAAAAACTCGGTTACCCACCTGCGCGAACTTTCGCCACTTTGGGAAATGTTTAAAGAAGGCATCGACCTTGACTCCATTGAGTGGGCGGAACACTAAATACGTTATACGTAGTACGTTTTACGTGATACGTTTTTTAATTCGATAAATTATAACAATCAACGTAATACGTAAAACGTACTACGTATAACAAACAAAAAAATGGCATATTCAGATAAAGTAATCGATCACTACACTAACCCCCGCAATGTGGGCACTTTGGATAAAAGCAGCCACAAAGTAGGTACCGGCTTAGTTGGTGCGCCTGAATGCGGCGACGTAATGCGCCTGCAAATTGAGGTGGATGATAACAATGTTATCACCGATGCAAAATTTAAAACCTTTGGTTGCGGTTCGGCAATTGCTTCTTCGTCTTTAGCTACCGAGTGGTTAAAAGGCAAAAGCATTGACGATGCAATGAAAATTGATAACATGGATATTGTTGAAGAACTGGCTTTACCACCGGTAAAAATTCACTGCTCAGTACTGGCAGAGGATGCCATCAAAGCAGCAATCAACGATTTCCGCGTTAAAAACGGCTTAGCGCCGATTGAAAGCGAAAAAGTACACCATTAATAAGAGGCAAGAATCAAGAGTCAAGAATCAAGATTTTTTGACTTTGGATTCTTGTTTTTTGTAATAAATAATTACGGAATCAGCTTTGAGATAATGTCTTAACTCTTGATTCTTGACTCTTGATTCTACTCACCATGGTAACTGTAACTGATAAAGCAAAAAGTAAAATAGAACACCTGATGCAGGATGGCGGGCTTGATGCTTCGTATTTTCTGCGTGTTTCTGTACAGGGTGGCGGTTGCTCGGGTTTATCATACAATTTGGATTTTGATAACGAAGAAAAAAAAGGCGACCAGTTTTTTGAAGACCAGGGAATCCGTATGGCTTTGGATATGAAATCGTTCCTGTACCTTGCCGGCACCGAACTTGATTTTAGCGACGGCCTTAACGGTAAAGGCTTCAATTTCCATAACCCTAACGCCAGCCGTACCTGCGGCTGCGGCGAAAGTTTTTCTGTATAAAATTTATACTTTATATATAAAAGAGGCTCCTTATCGGGGCCTTTTTTGTTTTAAGGCTATTTTAAAGTTGCTTAAGGGTAAGCTGAGTTGTAAAATCCGACGGCTGGTATAGTGGAATGACATTCAAAAATAAATAAACTGTCATCCTAAGGCACGAAGGATCTATTCGCCGACTTTTCTATCGGTCATGCACAGCTGATAGATCCTTCGTACCTTATAATGACACACTTGTAAGTTACTGACTGTCAGTATTAAATATCCGTCATTGCGAGGCACGAAGCAATCCCCTACATGCTAAGTCCCACATAGTTCGGGATTGCTTCGTGCCTCGCAATGACGGTAGTTTATTGCATTCGTTTAACTATATCAGTCGCGCGTCATAACATTTTTTTTCAGGTTTTACCTGATAGATACTCAGGATGACAGGAAAACCGAACTTGCCATGGTTAGTTGTAAATTTCGCGAAGTTCAAGAGGGAAAGTGACGTATATCGCATGTCGGCGAATCGACTCACCCCGACGAGGCTGCGCCCGTCTGCCCCTCTCTCCGACTGCGCCGCATAGAGGGGCAAGAAAGAGTAAAAAAAATGAGGTTCACCCTCTATGCGGCGCAGCCGGAGAGAGGGTCGGCCAGCGCAGCGTAGCCGGGGTGAGTCGTGGCCGGCGTTCAATGCCAATGTTTGCCTAAACCAAACTGCTTCATTAAAGTACAAAAATTAAGCGTTATAACAGGGATAATAACTAACTTGTACCAAACACCTATTAACCATATCAGCTATGTTGTTCCTGTTTAAATTACCCCTTCTATTGTTATTAAGCGCACTGTTTGCTTTTAAACAAACAGATTATAAAGCAGATGTAGAAATTATTAAAGCCTCAAGAGCAGCATCTAATAATGCCATTGCCAAACACGATGTTGACGGCATATCCAAATACTGGCTACCCGATTTTGTGCAAACCATAGGCAGGGGAATTACCACCACCGGCAAAGATAGCATAGCCGCAGGCTGGAAACAGCTATTTAAAATCAACAAAACCGTTGCTTACGTACGTACTCCGGTAACCATTACCGTAGGCGATAACGGCACCATGGCCTGGGAAACCGGCACCTGGACAGCCATAAACTCCTACAGCAAAGGCGGCAATTACTCGGCCATGTGGCGTAAAATTGATGGCAGCTGGAAATTACAGGCGGAGTTGTTTGTATCGTTAAGGAAACTTTAAAAGGGCTTAAATTAATTGGTGCCCCGCGTTATTATTTTTTTGTAGATATGCATCACGTGCGTCTCCCATATGTAAATCGCTTGATCCAACAGTGTGGTTTAGTTGCAATTTTTAACGCAGGTCTTTGTTAAGGTGTGAGTGACCGCTGACCTCTGTTCTATGTTACATTTCGTTAATAACTCACAAGTGAGCGAACCCAGTAATTATTATGTTTTACCCGGTGGAACCAGTTTATGATTGTAAATAAAGTTCTTTTTAAAAGAGAGAAACTTGATTTCGAAGTATTTGTAACTTATGCCAGCAAGTAATATGAGTAAACTCAAATAAATGAGCATAAAAAAGGTTTGTAGCTCCCAACTGACTTGTTGGATACCATGCTTTAAGAGTTGTTCTGAAAGTTTTAAAAACACATAGGAAAAGCCTAAATGGTAGATATAGATTCCATAAGAAATCTTTCCAATATATCTCAAATATTTATTGGACATAAATTTACCAGCAATGTTCTTTCTTATTAATAATAGCAACCCAAGCCCAAAAAGCAAATTTAAAATAGGAATCGAGTAAAAATATCGATTAGCTAAAATTTGGCTCGATGGCGGACGATAGCTAAATTGAAAAACTGGTTCATCAAATCCGAATGAACTAATTGATAGCTCATTGTTTTCCAATGATGTAAGATGATAAATCCCTACTGATAAAAAAACTAATGTTGAGATAAGTACAATAAAAGGCCACCACTTTAAAATATGACTTGTATCAAATAAGGCTATATATATGCCTATTGCAAAAGTATCTAACTGAAAAACAGTAAAATAATTTAATACGTTGCCTATTACAAAACTGGAGTGAATATGATTGTTTAAATATAAAACCGAAAATAATCTTAAACAAGGTATCAGCAAAATTGATATTATGCACCCCCTTTTTAAATATTCTAAAGGCAGAAAGTAAATTATCAGCGGGAATATACAATAAAATTGTTCTTCTACAGATAGCGTCCAGAGATGCCCGGTAAAGGTTGATTGAAAAAAGGTAGTACCTTGATATAAATAATGAAAGATTGCTTCAAAATTGTAGGTGTAACTTAAAAAGAAAGGATAATTAGCACGCAAATCGGCAAGTCCTTGTTTTATATTTTCATCATCGCCCTTTAAAAGACTGTTCAAGGCGATAAGCCCCAAAAAAGCTACGCCTAAATAGAGAAAATATAATGGAAAAACTCTCAAAACCCGTCGCATATAAAAGTTCTTTAGGAAGGTTTTAAAGTCACTATTTTTCGACGCCACCAGTATCCTGGAAATTAAAAAACCAGATAAGATAAAAAAAATGTTTACACCGGCCCAGCCAAATTGAAACTGAAAGATAGGAATCGGACTATGAAAAAAAACGACCATTAAAGCTGCAATCGCCCTTAAGCCATCAATAGATTTTATGTAGGGCGGATGCATGCAGTTAATTGGTGGCTTAGAGGATCAAGAGATTGTGGTGCCGCTGAAATTGTTACCGATGACGTATAGAAAAAACGCTATCTAAGTAATTTTCAGTAAAGGCTTTCTGATTTAAGTTAATTGAAGATTTTAGAACGATTTTACCCGATACATTTTGAAAAAACAGATACCCCGGATCGTTTTGATTATCCTTAAGTTTAGTATAATCTATCTGCCAATTATCGGGCGCTGTTATTTTATTTGACATCTTCAATTGATAATTATCAGTTGCGGTACCTTTGCCGTTAATGATAAAAATAGTTATAAAGCATGCATTTGGTGAAGTAGGTGCTTTCTTGTCATCTTCAGTTGTATAAACTTCATCTACAAAGGTGATTGAAGAGTTGGTAACAAAATAATCAAGATTGCTTCCCTTAAATGCGATTTCTTTAGGAAGAAATAAAGTGGTTTTAGTTAAGACGTCCTTTATATGAGGCAAGCCTATTTTATCTAAGTACACTATTAATTTACCATTGGGCGAAATTTTTAAATTATGACAATCTGGTATGAGGATTTTTTTTATGATCGAATCTTTTTTGAAATCGTAGATGATTATAGTTTTATCATCATTCAACGGAATGGAACTATAATCTTTTGAAACAGTTATAGACTTTTTTATGTCTACTTTCTTCACAGAATCTTTGGTGTTTTTTAATAAGTTAAGTATCATTAAAGTACCATTCTTCTTTTTAAGAAGCAAGTGATTCATAGCAGTAGCCGTATAAGCTCCCACAATATTTTGATAAGTTACTTCAGGTGATTTTTTATGCGCAAGATCTTCAATTGAAACTTCGTTTTTTGTGGTATCAAAATACACTATTTTTTTACTATTGTTATAAAAGAAATGGTCTTTACTTATAGCTGATGATTTAATAAGAGGTTGCGAATTTGTTGCTTGGTCTATGTTATATAATGAATATGTTACTGTCGCGGTCGGCGGGGTATTGCTCCCTTTATTTGGATCTTTAAAATTGGATGTCATTTTCTGATAAGTTGTTTTTTCCACGTAAAAAGACTTCCCGTCTAAATTAAATAATACAGCAATGTTGACCTTAGTTATATCAAATCCGTCATGTGCCAATATTTTTTTTATTTTATTATCTGCATTAAATACTACAATTCCCTTTTTTGTAAGATATACGATAATATTATTGTGTTTAAATATTTTCGGTACTAAAACACCATTGTCGTTATTAACCAATACATTTTTCTCATAAATGTTCACATTGTAATCATCTGTTTTATTGCGATGTAAAATGACAGATAAATTGTCAAATCGGGATTGAAAAAGATTTCTTGGATCGTTTCCGTAATAATTAGTATCAATACGTGAAAAGTATATCTTATTTTCAAGCATTGAATCCAACGTTTTTTTGTGAGATTTATTTAAGAAAACATAAGAGAATGAATTTTGCAAATCGTGAAGTGTATTATACGACTCGCAAAACTTGTTTAGCTTATAATAACCGGCCGAACGTTCAACCTTAATTTGAAAGTTCTCATTAAAATTCTTAAAGGAATACATTGAAACCCAAAAGAATATAACGAAAATAAGTAAAAGTAAACCTAACAAGATACGGGCTTTGTTACGTTCATTAATCGCTTTTTCGGCATTTTTTTCAGCAAGTTCTCTTAGTGTTATTTCCGTTTCTAATCGGCTATTTTTATCGCTCTCTTCTTTCTCAAAAACTGCATTGCACTCGTCTATGTATTTAAAATATTTAACTTTATCGGCATCATCAAATCTGAGTTTGTCTTTGTAAATATTGACCAAGTAAAGCTGATCCTTAGTTAGTTGATTTTCAAGCGCATAAGTATCAATAACAATTTTTGTTATCTTATTTATTAATTTCTCATCTTCAGACCACTTTGAAGCAATTTTTGCTGCAAGGCTATCATGTTTTAGTTCGTACAAATCATATTTTAAACGCAATATTCTGGAATCCTTGAGTCTACTTAATAGAGTGGGAACTTTAATCCCCTTCTCAGGAATAGTAGATTGCTTTATAATACTTTGTAATGACAAACTTCTTTTTGTTCCTTCCGGAGTAATCAAAAGTTTAAGCATTTCCCAAACATCTTCATCTGAGAATCCCGATCCATCTGTCAATAACTTACTAACCTCTTCATCCAGGAAGTCTCCAAGCGCATCTCTAAAGCTGATATTTTTAGGCAGATCTTCGATTGATAAAGTAAAGTAAGATTCTGCCGACCCTCTGTCCTTATTTATTTTGTCAAATATTTTCTGCAAGTAGACTTGCAAATAAGGAAGCTCTATTTTTTTTGTTTCAGGGTCAATTGCATTGGCTATAATGTTATCGATAATTTTATTCTCATTAGTGCAGGTCACTTTGCTTGAAGCAAAAATATTGGTAATTACATCCTTGATGTCATCTTCACTTATCCTTTCCAATTCAATACTATTGTTGAAAATGTTGGGTACCTCAGGTTTAAGGAAGTTCAGTTTTGAATAAAACTCATCTCGCAATACCAGGATGATTGTAACAAACCTTTCCTGTTCAGCATATAAAAGTTTTAAAAACTCTTTAAAATCATATCTTTCCCTATTATCTCCATTTATGAATAGTTCTTCAAACTGATCGAAAATAAGGTATAATGGTCTGTAGTATTCCTTGTAAATTGTTTTTAATCCATTTAGTATATTTTCCGGCGATGCATCATTTGGAGTTTCTTGTACTTCCTCTTTAATTTTAACTAAAATAGCCTCCATTATCGTACGGTCGCTCCCCCTCCTAACTGTGATATCCATCCAGTCAGATTCGTCAAATTTATTGGCAAGGCCGCATTGGATCAGTGATGTTTTGCCTGTTCCAGACACACCATATAAAACGCATATAACAGATCGCCTAACTTTATTATATAAATTTTCAGATTCTTTTTGTCTTCCAAAAAAGATCTGAATGTCTTCCTTCTCGTAAGGATCTAAAAATTTAATTGCCGATTGCATTTGAACAACATTAAAAAGGCCTTAAATATTCTACCCACTCGTCGCGCGTTGGAAGCGATAATAAATCGGCATATTCCAATTGCTCGATATTGCTTTTCTTTAGCGTTGTGCTTTCGTAATAAAATTTCTTATTATCGGCACCGCTATTATTAGTGCCTCTATAAAACTGTATCTCGGGCTTGTCGCTACCCCTGTCGTTCCCAAACCTGTCAATTACCAATGGCCATAGGTTAAGATACTCTGTTTCATTAAGTAAGTTTTGAGCTGTTTTGGGGTATAATATAATTGCCCCGTTGTGTATGTAGATAGGAAATTGTAAAGAAAAGTCGTATTTGCTTTCACTTTGTCCATAAAGATTACTTACCTCATGTCTGTATACCGGGGGGCCATAATAACCTTTTCTTACTTCAATGATTCGCACCGCGTACAGGTTATATCTGCAAAAAAATGCAAGGTTTTTAATTAGCTCAAAAAAATTAGTTCTGAAAGCGGTTAAATCAACTTTCTCACTATTCAATGCTTCTTCAAGTTTATCAATAGAGGATAAAAAATCGGCATCCTTATTAAACTCTTTAATTATCAAATGCTCATAATTGATACAGATAATTTTCAGAATGTTAAAATATTGTTTGTGCGTTGGGTATTCATTCCATATGCAGTTTAAAGCAACACTATCCTCTTCTCTGATTATACTTTTTGGTGTCCTGTCCTTTAAATCCTTAATGGCAATAAAGCTTAAATATTTAATAATGATTTTGTAAAAATCAATATAGAATTGGAGATCGTTTATTTTTTTCGACCCCTTTGCAAACAGATCTTTAAGGTAATAAGAAATAAAAATAGGGTAGCTTTTTAAGATGGCTTCTTTACTATCTTCCGGATTAAGAATGTCAGGGTTATACTGGCGCAAAGCCGATATAATTGATGTTTTTGGAACAGAATATTGTTGAGCCGGATCTTCATATCTTATATTCTTTATAAATGGGATCTCACTACACCTGTTTTTATCAAGAGAAACAGGTTCCGGATAACGATCCCTTTTCAATTCTTTTTTTAATTCTTCAAAAACAACAGCTAAACTTAAATATTCCGTGTCTTTGTACGTTTCACTTCCATTTTCAAGTAAATTAATAAAGCGTTCAGAAAAGGCCGAGAAAGTATCCCCTACCGGGTATTTCGACGTTTTGTTGTACCTTGACGATGCAATTATAAAAATATCAGGGCTTTTTGCTGTAATCTGAGAAAATATGTTTTCGCTAAAACAAGAATCAAGAATAAGTACCAGCTTTTTTTTGTGCGCCAAAAGCGTATCCAGCAAAAGTATTATATCTATAGCAGTTAAGCCCAGGGTTTCATCGTCGGTTTCCTTTACACACAAATAGTATTTTGCTTCCTGGTCATCTAATAAACCATGGCCAGAAAAGTAAAAGATTATCAATTCAATATTATTATTGATTTTAATTTGGCCTTTAATGAAATTGTTGATATTTGTTAAAATGGTTATTGGATTTCCTTGGGAAGAGGAGTGGTCTTCAGGATAGATTTGATTAACTGGCATTGCAACCGTATCGCCTGATAGATCTTCGTGGATTTTTTTTATGTGGCGTTGTGCTGCAGGTAAGGAAGGCAAGTTATCATAATTCCATACGCCAAGTAATACTGCTAAAATATTTTCTGGCTTCATTGTTTGGTGTATAAGTTTTCAATTAAACGTTGTTTTAAGCAGGTCTTTAAACTTTGTTAAATCTTCAGGGTCACATGTGATGACAATGGAGATATCTTCACCTTGAGCATTTTTGCCCGAGACTTCAATTTTCGATTTCTTGGCATCAATTTTTGCCAAATCTACATCAGCTTTTATTTTGGCTACGATGTAGCTTTTTATAATTTCAAAAAGCTTTCCCGCAAATCCAGCACCTAATAGCATACTTATAATTTCACTCTCGGCACCGGCATCGCCTTCTTTTATTTTATTCTTTTCAACGTCGGCCTCGGGTAGATAAAATTTAATTTTTTTTCTCAATCCGGCTGTATGCTCTATGGCCGATGCCTTGTCTTCTGACAAAAAGGTTATTTGCAGTTCCATTTTGATAATTGGCTTAGTTAAACAATTTCTCTTCCAGGTAAGAGAGTACTATCGAAGTTGGTACCTGAATGGTATACCGGCAGTAATTGGTTTCGGTTGAATTGAACGAGTTATTCTCATAATACTTATTTGCAGGAGCACCACCACCGCAAACGCTAAAAAAAGAGCACTCTTTTTTGCATTTTTTTACCCCAGACGAAATTTCTTTTGAGATTGCATTAAATTGTTTGCGCCATTTTGGTTTTTTAAATCCCGAGTCAGTGACATTTCCCCAAATGAAATTATTGTAAACATCACTTTTTTGACCAAGCAACTCAGGCGAAAAAGTAGAATAATTTCCTAAATAATCAATTGAAATTATCCCGTGTGGAACAACCTGGTGTGATTGAATGTCAATCTTTCTGATGTCCATTACGTTAGGATTGCGTAAAATAGAATTCAAGCTATAATCAAACTCTCTTATAATCATCCTATTATCGCTGTTGATATATTTATTAAACAGCGCCTGGTAAAAAGTATAGATTTGTGAATATTCATCTTCCTTGTATAGGCTTGAAGAAGTATGAATTCCTTCCAGCTCCTCTATGTTTAAGCCAACATGATAAAAGCCATTGTCATAAAAAAATGAAAAAATTTCTTCAGGAAACATTAATGAGATTTTTGAAATAACCGCTATTCCATGATATCTGATGTTGTTTTCCTGTAGTAATTTTATTCCTTTCATAACAGATTGAAAAGTACCCTTGCCATTCCTCGTTTTCCGGTTGTGATCATGAATAAAATCAGGTCCGTCAATACTTATCCCAATTTTGATATTGAATTTATTGATTACATCGCACCATTTTTGGCTGATTAAAGTTCCATTTGTTTGTATCGAATGCTCTGTTTCAATACCGTTAGCCTTAAATTTACTGTTAATGATCTCAATCAGGCGTGCAAAGTAATCAACCGGGATAACCATCGGTTCGCCGGCATGCCAAACAACGGTTATTTTTTTATCATATAATTTACTTTCAATAACTCTATCCGCAATTAAACCAATGGTATCTTCGTTAATCTTGTCTTTGTTATCACGGTCGGCTAAATAACAATAGGAGCAGTTAATGTTACAAAATGGCGTAGGCTGAATTACCAATAGATCTATCATCCTGGTAAAAGTTAGGAATTTAAAAAGTCGCCCCAGGTTTTAGCCCAATCTTTCCAATTATTCCAGTTATTCCAATTTGCCCAGTTATTCCAATTTGTCCAGTTAACCCAATTACCCCAACCTTCCATTGATGAATTGGTCTTGAAATTTTCTGCAATATCCAAATCTGCAATGGAGCCGTCTGCAACTTTCTTTTTCAATTCGTTCCTCACGTTATTTACACGATCGGCAATATTATTGTTTGCCGTAATTGTTGTCGCTACCGCCTTTTTTGCAGTAAAAACCGAAGTAAGTCCTATACTTAGCAGCGTGGCAATTCTTTTTATTTTTTTCATATTACTTGTTTTTATTTTTTGAAACGTAGCTTTCTAAGCCAGCTATCTCCATGTTAATTCCCTTTAATCCAAACTCTTTATTAGAACTTGTATCGTTTTTAAGCAAATCATATGCTTGTTTATAGTAAGACAGGGCATCATTGTATTTACCCATTTTGGCTAAAATTTGAGCTTTCTTTTGTGTATTAGAATAATTTTTGTCGATAGTGATTGAAGAGTCAATCCAGCTCAAGCCTTGCTCAAGCTTTAAATTCGAGTAATAACAAAAGTTAGCCAGGGCCATGTATTCATCCCATGACACTTTTTCATTGTTTTTCGAATGATTACTAAGATGCCGGGAAACGTTAGCAAAAATTTCTTTGGTGTTATCGAATCTTAGTTTAAGAGGAATTTTGAAATTATCCCAGTTGATTGAAATGTCGACACTGTTGATTTCGTTTTTTGAAAAGACGACACTTAAGCTTTCGTTGTTTTCATTTGCTACTACAGGGTTAACCGGTATTTGAACTACGTTTTTAGTAGAGTCGTAGTTGTCTGGTAATCCGTTTTTAAGACCGCCGGTATTTAATATCAATGTCCATTGGCCACTCAGTTTGGGTATTATATAAACAGATAAATCCTTTTTTCCTATTTTAACTTCTTTGTCATTTAAGAAAAATGTGGATGTAGCTGAAAGCTGCAATGGAATATAGTCACTAACTTTCCATATCTTGTCGTATGGGATAACGTTACCAAGAATTTTTCTTTTATTTACCTTTAAACTATAATATCTAAATGATACGAGGTCGACTCCTACTATTTGCTTTACTTGTGAGTAAGGACTCTCGTCTGGTAATCCTACCCTTGACATAATGTTCGAAGTAGCTTTTAAAGGGCTATCATAATTATCATTGTTTTTGGATGTACACCCAAATAGTGCAAGGCTGATAAAGAGTAAATAAGGGGATTTCATGTACTTTCAGTTTAAGTTCTATAAAGTTAGTTTTCACTTATAGTAATTCCAAATAAATCATAAAAAATATTTTTATAAAAAATTGACTATTAGGTTTTTATGAATAAATACAGTTTTGTTTAAGTTAAATTATTAAGCAACGGAACGATATTTTTATCATTGAACGCAATATTTATTCTTTTTTTATTAAAATAGGAATAAGTTACTGTCTTTTAATTAACTGCGCCCTTGTTGGTGCTGTCACCATAGCCGTATATCTAAGGAATTAAGAAATTAATTTTGAGGCTGTTATATGAACGGGGCTCCGCCCTTGTTGGTGTTCCTCACCGCACTTTGTTGGAGTTGTCTCCAACAAACTTGTTACCAGTTACCACGTCGTTATAACCAAAGCCATCTGCCCGTTGTTGTTATCGTTATCAATCGGTAACTCATTGCCTAAGAGGGATTGGCATACGGCTTACGTTTTAACGAATTTGCCGCCGAAAACGAAGTTGTTGGAGACAACTCCAACAACGGCTTTGGTATTGTAAAATTTTTTTATTGAATAATTTTTCGGTAGATTTATTGATCAACAACCAACCTTAACACTTTTAAAATTAAATCGTTATGAAAATATTCGCCTTCATTTTAAGATCCTTAAATTACGTATTAAAAAGAGTAAAAGCCGACGTAAACGTAGCTGCCCCTATCCAGATCTCTTCAACCGATCTTAGCATGCGTGCAAACGCATACAGCTATATTGATCGAACAGATGAAGCCGAAACTATTTTTGAAAGAATTCAAAGCAATTCATCTTCGGTAATCGGGATTGGTGGCGTTAGGGGTGCAGGAAAGTCAAGCCTCGCGTTAAAAATCCTTGAAAAATGTAAAACGGAGAAAAACTTTACAATCCTTATACCTTCGCCAACGGCATACGATTCCAAAGAGTTTCTACTAACTATATATCAGTGCATTTGCGAGGACATAAAACTCAATCTTGAACAAAAAATAAAATCAGCGGAGAATGTAAGACAAAGAGCTTACAGAAGAATTGCTAATAGTGCCCGGCTTATGAATTTCACGTTGTTTTTTTTAACCGCAATTGTATGCCTAATGCTATTGGGCCTTTTTAAATACAATTTTGTTCAACAAAAAATTGCTACAGTCACAAAACAAAATACATTAAGTGATTCGTCAATAAAGATCAATAAATACAGGATACAACAAGGGGGCCATTATTTATCAGAATATCGCAATGGGCGCGATACAACGAAATTGCAACCGTTAGCTAAAAACAGTTTTGCTGATTCAAGCAGATATATCCAAAACAACAGGCAGTACATCGCGCTTACTAAAATAATCGATTCTTTAAAATTAAAGAACAAGACTGATTCTATTTCTCTAAAGGAAAACAATAACCAAGTACTTCCCGATTTAAAAAATAAAATTCAATTTCCGGAAATTTTAAACCCGTTTCCCACGCCGTTCAATAAAAATAATTTAACACCTATGTACTTTAGTGGCATTATAATTTGCATGGGCCTACTTATTTTCATTACCTATAATTATTGCAGAAAAAAAATAGAATACCTCGAAAAGTATCCGAATGATGATAATTTGTATAGTTTAACTATTGCAAAATTAGAGTGGTTGATTTACCAGGTAAAACTATCTTCTGCAAATGAAGTATCGTTACCTGTTTCTAAATTTCTTGCTAAGTTCTCTCGTTCAAAAGAATTACAGACACGCCCGTTGTCTTTACCGGGGGTAACATCAGATTTTAACGATTATATCTTGGAGGCAGTTTCCGTTTATACAAAAATTGTGATCTGCATTGATGAACTTGATAAAATTGAAGACCCGGCAGAGTTAAATGCACTATTAAAAGGGATCAAGGGCATTATTGGACAGGATAATACCCACTTTATTTTAACAATTTCTGAGGATGCTTTGGCCCGGTTTTCAAACAGGTTTCGAAAAGAACGGGATTTGATTGAAAGCTCTTTTGAAGAAATATATTTTTTAAACAAAATTGAGTTTGCACTGGCGAGGCAAATCATCTCAGGAAAACCGATGATAGAAAAGGAACCGACAGATGTAAGCCACGATTTGCAATACCTACTTATTTGGCTATTTGGTAACGGCATACCAAGAGAGATAAAAAGGAATATACTGAATTTACACCGTAATCACATTAATATAGAAAGCTCAACGCCTTTTACTATCTGGCTTATTTTAATGAATTTATCGCTCGAGTCTATGAAGTCTTGGGCCTTAGTTAACAATACCAACGATTTTGAAACCTATAATTTTTTAACTTGCCTTAGCAAAATAGCACTTACGCTACCATCTGAACAATTTTCGGCAGAAACCGGAGCCTTTTGGTTCAACCATATCCTTAACTTTTTTTCCGCTCTGTATCCAATGAGGTTTTCCTATTGCCAGGACCAAAAGCAGATCAAAGTGTTAAACGAATCAGAGATTTCCGCTTTTGAAAAAGCGATATTCGAAACTTCAATATTGTCTTTATCTTATTTACTGGTGGTAAAAGATTATAAAACCGGACTAGAAATAGGCAACCAGTTGCAAAAAACACTAAATCTGCTTCCTTATAGCTATTTATTAGCTGCAAGTGAGTTTTATTCTTTTTTAAATGAACAAGATATATATAAGCTTGCCCCGACTGTACCTAAAATGTCAGAAACACCTGAATTGTTCCATACCAACAAAAAAACGATTTAGCAACTACTTACCAATAAAGATTTAACATTTCAGAAAAATCGGTTTAGCATACCCGTAGCTTACGTTAAGGATTGGCGTGAAAAGCCCGCAGCATGTGTGGGCTGTGCGGGCAATGGCCTGCGAGGACTTGGAACAGAAAGCCTGACCGCCGCTTCTACCAGCGGGGGGAACGCCCGGGAAGAGAGTCAAGAGATTAGAATCAAGAATCAAGATGGGACGATCATGGTGGTTAACATAGCGTTAGAAAGTAAGTCGGCAACATCTCTTCACCCTTGTTGATGTCCGGCCGCAATTATTGGAGTTGTCTGCATAGATGTTCGGAAGATTTTTAATTCCTGCTTGGGCTGCCGTGTACCCACATCTTTTGGATCTTATCAATTAATAAAACCAGTTGTCATTTCGAACGAACAGGCGGGGCCTTTGAGCGCTGGCGTGAGGAGAAATCTTGTACGCCCTGCATTCCAAGCGACTAATCGTGATGCGGGGCGTACAAGATTTTTCGCTACGCTCAAGAGATAGTTTCTCTTTCGCACTCCCGCTCATGCCCCTGCTGCTCTTTCGAAATGACAATTTTCTTTCATTAAAAGATATGGGTACACGTAGCTGCTTGGGGAGGGGCGCGGCAGGGCAAACGCAACTAAATAGCTAATGGAATGAGCGATATCAGCATCAAACGACAACTTGTTTTTATCGGCTGATCCTGCTTAATGATCGAGTTACCAAAGACACATGTATTTGCCAACAACGGACACAAGTATTTGGAAGCGCCTAAATTTCTCCATCGGTTTAGTGTTAACCATGTTTATTTATAAATTGTTAATAATCAATAATTTATAAATATTTTATCTGAAATGTGTTAAGTTATGTTAACCCAATTAGTGTTAAGTCACCAGACCTAAGTCGTAAGTCTAAAGTTGATTTTTTCTTTTTTTGACTTGGTACTTAAGACTTTGGGCTAAAGACTATCCGTCATTTTATCGATAACACGACATGCATTTTCCCTGAAGGATACGGCCCGAATGAGCGCAAAAAAAGGCAGGGAGGGGTTTATCCGAGCGACAAGTGACAAAGCGACTTGAACGCCTGATTTAACCCCTACCTCCCTTTCCCCAGGGAAGGAATCGCACACAGCCTGCCTTTTTATTTCTTCCAGAACACCTATGGAACGAAATAAATCGGGGACGACTTGGTGGACTTTTAAAACATATCGCCAACCTCAACCCCTTCCGGTACAGCCTGCTCTACGCTCCAGTGCTCGGCTATTTTACCACCCTCAACCCTGAAGATCTGGTAAAACACAAACCCCTTCCCTCCTCTTTTAAATTGCGATTGAACCACAACAAAATCACCCTCGGCAATAACGCGGTGAATTTTGATATCGCGGTTGTGGTCGGTCAACAGGTATTCGTCCAATGCTTTACCGGTAGCGGTAACGGCGGGGTCATGTTCTGTATAATCAACCTTAAGCAATTCAGCGGGCATCTTTTTATCCAGGATAGCCTGATAAAATGCATTTACAATCTGCTTGCTATTTTCGGCAGAGGCGGTAGTATCAATTTCGGCGGTTCCGTTGGATGCGGTGATGGTTAGTCCGGTTTGGTCGGGTACTTCCTGGATGGCATCCCAATGCCCGGCCAGCATCCCGTTCTCGAGTTCGAACAGATCGATAACAACCATCCGTTTGCCCATGAATTGAATATCGAGGTGGGTAACCACCATATTACCCTCCTGTATAGTCCTTATAATGGGCGATTTAGCCCCTTCGGGAGGCAGAGGCAAGGTTTTAAGGTAATTGATCATACCGGTAATACCGGCCCTGCCCTGGGGAGCTTTGGGGTTATGCTGCCTGTAGTTTTCCAGCACAAATTCGGGGATAAGTTCGGCTTTGCGCTGGCCAACAATCAGCTTATAAAACGACAGTACTTTTTGTTTATTTGATAGGGTATCCATAGTTGTATTTGCTTTGGCCGGGCCAAACGCGCATAAAATAATGCAGCATAGGCCCATTGCCGGTAAGTTTGTAATTTTCATTACGATTGATTAGAAATATAAAAATTGAAACGTGTTTAAAACCTACGCTGAGAAATCAGCGCTTCCGGGAACCTGTATGAACAGGCCGGGCATCAGGCTACTCTTTGTTGATATGTAGTTGAAGTGATTATGGAGTAAAGATAGTGTTTTGGACAAAGACGAAAGACTTTTGGACAAAAGATTTTCAGGCAAAGGGATCAACGACAAAACCAATGACTAATGACAGCGTAGCGAATGACTAATGACTAAAAAACCTCGGGAACTTTGTAAAAGCGGTTATCGAAATTGACCAGGAATAACTCAGTGGTTGCGCGGGTAACGGCAGTATAAAACCAACGGAGAAAATCCATGTTAATCATCTCGTCGGTTACGTAGCCCTGGTCAACAAAAACGGCGTCCCACTGCCCGCCCTGGGCTTTATGGCAGGTGATGGCATACGCAAATTTAATTTGCAGTGCATTGTAGTATGGATTTAGCTTCAGTTCGTTGTGCATGGCCCGTTTGTTGGTCAAGTGGGCGTAGTCTTTCATTACCTCCTCGTAAAACTTTTTCTGGTTTTCCTGGGATAAAGCCGGCGAATCGGCATATAGGGTATCCAGCAATATTTTACAATCCAGTACCGGGTCTTCGGCGTAGTCAATAAATTCTATCTGCACATCGGCAAAACGGAAACCGTACATTTCTTCCGTTCGGCGCACTTTACGGATGCGGGCAATATCTCCGTTGGCAATAAAATCGGTACTGTTTTCCTCGTTATCCTTTAGCCAGAAATAGTTGTTTTTCACAATCATAATCTGGTCGCCGCCGGTTAGCTCCTCTTCCCGGTACAAAATCCGGTTGCGGATCTGGCCGTTGTACAGGTTAGCATTTTTGTTCGACCGGCAGATGATGAGTGTTCTGTCGTAGCCGTATTTCCGGTAGGCGTATTCAAGTCCTTCGGGCAATCGTTCGCCCGTCATCCTGAAAACGTCTTTATAGCCTTTGGTCACAATTTTTGGGGCCACCGCTTCATCTTTCCTGATCAGGTCACGAATTTCAGTCGCGTTAAATAAAATGCCCGAGTCCTTTTGCTGGCGAAGTACATCGGTAAGTTCATATTTAAAAATAGTGAGGCCGAATTTATCCTGCATAATTTTTTCGCTCAGGGCCGGGCTGGTATCTGAGCCTACAGGCGGCAGCTGGGCGGTATCGCCAACCAGCATCAGCTTACAGTTTTTATCGTTGTAAACGTACCTGAGTAAATCAAACAACAATGAAACCCGGCCACCTATGGATTCATCGCTGATCATGGATGCCTCATCAACAATAAACAAGGTATCGCTCGACAGGTTATCGGCAATGGCAAAGCCATCATCAAGCGTTAAGGCGGCCTTTTTACGGTAAATGCGTTTGTGAATAGTAAACGCCTTTTTGCCCGAGTAATTGGTAATTACTTTAGCCGCCCGGCCTGTAGGCGCCAGCAACACCGAGCGGTAATTATACTGCTTAAGCGCTTTTACCAATGCCCCTACTATGGTAGTTTTACCGGTACCGGCATAACCCCGCAGTATAAAACACTCATCGCCTTCGCGGCTTTGCAAAAAAGTGTGCAGCCGGTCAAACAGTTCCAGTTGCTGGCCGTTGGGGGTATGCGGAAATGCTTTGCGGATATGATCAATCACTGTCACCCTACAAAAATGCTGATAAGTAATTGAAAAACCTTTAGCCATATTAAAAAGCTACGCAGATTAGTTATAAATTTGGCCATGGAATTTGAAGAATACAAGCAGGAAGAACAGAGCGAAGAAGACTACGTAGATATCTACTCGCGCAAAGCAATATTCTGGTTTTCGGTATTCAATTTTATATATGGCGGCGTACTGCTGTGCATTAATTTGTGGGTTGCCGGTTACCGGAAGGCCGTAGCCGAAGTGCTGATATTTTTATTGCTTGTACAGTTTTCATACGTTATGGCAATCAGGTACTCAGGCATTAATATTAGCCAGGAGGTGATAAAAAAAGCGGCGTCAGGTGTACCATTAACCGTTAATGAAATGATCCCGCTGCTCCAGGTTGCCGGTATTACGATAGCTTTCCATATAGCCGCCGCGTTTATATTGTCGAGGTATTTTTTCAGGAAGTATTTCCCGGATGATGATTATTACCCGAAGCCAATATTCAGGCCGCTGATCATTTACATTATACTTGCTTTATGCACCAGGTTTATGATTTGATTTTATCTGGATGCAAGCAATTAACCGCCGCCATGTATATGGTATCTGCTAAAAAATATTACTTTTGTTTAAACCGGCATGAGCGAATATAATTACAACTACCATGATGATGACTTTAGCCTTGATAAGGCTCAGGGTTATACCTTACTGATACAAATTGATAAAACAACGTTTACCTACGCTGTTACCGATCAAAATAAGTTGGTTGCGGTTGCCGACAATCACCCGCTTGATGAATTAACTAACCCCGAGGAACTGCTGGATTTATTATCGGCAAATTTTAAAAATGTAGTTATTGGTTTGCCTGCAACAGGTTTTTCGCTGCTACCGCAAACTGTTTTTAACCCGGACAAGCTTACCGACCTGGCCCGTTTCCTGGATGTAAAGGCCGACGAAAAGGTACTATCGCAACCACTTGATAACCGCAATGTTATTATTTATAAAACGCCCGAAAATATATTAAACGCCGCCGACGAATTTGGCTTACGCAACACGGTATATACATCAAAAGGTTGGTTAAACGTTTTGGCCCGAAACCAGCCCGGCGACAGAGACCTGTATGTAAACATTAATGGCGGTACTGTCGAAATTGCCAATTTCAACTTCAGCAAACTGCGGTTTTATAATACTTTTGAGTTTACCGGCGAAGATGAACTGGCCTATTTTGTATCGCTGGTAACCGACGAATTGAACCTGCAACCTGCCTACACTTACGTTTACATTAGTGGAGATGTTGATGCGGGGGACAAAAACATTACCCGCCTGGCCGAATTTTTTGGAAAGGTTGAGGTGAATACCACTAAAATTCTGCAAACCCCGCTTGAAATTGAGGGGCATAAAATACTGTCACTTTCGGCCCTGTCATTATGCGTATCATCGGAGGCACTTTAAAAGGATTAAGGCTTAATCCACCCAAAAACCTTCCGGTGCGCCCTACTACCGACCTGGCCAAGGAAGCGCTTTTTAATATTCTTTTAAATCAGATAGAATTTGAAGGCATCAAGGTGCTTGATCTTTTTAGCGGCACAGGCAATATCTCATTGGAATTTGCTTCGAGGGGCGCAGCCGAAGTAATATCTGTTGACAGGAGCATCCATTGCGTTAACTACCTTAAAGATACGTCGCGCCAGCATAAACTTGACCAGGTGAAGGTGTATAAGGAGGATGTTTTTAAATATCTGCAAATGGAAACCGAGCAGTACGGCCTTGTTTTTGCCGATCCGCCCTATGACCTGAACAAGATCCCCGAGATACCGAAAATAGTTTTTGAACGCAATATACTTTTGCCGGGAGCATTACTCATTGTGGAACATCAATCGATGCAAAACATTAGCCAGCACCCAGCATTTGTGGAACAACGAAAGTATGGGCATTCGTCGTTCTCGTTTTTTAGGGCTGCCGAATAAGACAATTAAATTTATAAAAACCTAACCTTTCAGTAAATGAAAAAGCATCTCCCATTAGCGATATTAATCTTATTAGCCATAAGCCTGTTTAGTTGCCACGTTGGAACCTCGGGTACATGGATAAACGGAAATATCACACCCGATATAAAAAATCAGATAGACCAGCTAAATAAGACTCTTTATAGCAATATCCAGAAAAAGGACAAAGCAGGACTTAAACAATTGCTCTCATCAGCGTTGATTGAAAAATCCACAAAGTTAATTGACAGCCTATCTGATTTAGGAAGCCCTGCATTAAGTAATACCGGGTATGAAATTATAGACGAGTACTATACCAAAAACACAACTACTAACGTTCCTAATACGCTTATCTCCAGCCTTAGCAATCGCAGTGGTTACATTGTTAATTATCTTGCTTTGAATGAAGAAATGTACGCTTCTTTATTAAAAAGCACTAACTCAGTCAATAGTATCATGATCCTTGTTGTGTATGGAAAATATGGCAGCGACTGGAAAATAAACATTATACAACTTGGGGCTTACGCATTGGCTGGCTATACCGCACCTGACTATTATGAAGCTGCTCAAAAATTGTATAATTCTGGTGATATAATTGATGCTGCCGACATGATCATCACCGCAGCACAAATTGGAAATCCCGGCGGGCATTTTTTTAAATACAAAACCGAGGGTGAAATGAAAAACTTCTATTCAAAAGTGGTTAAAGAGGCTAATTCCGTTTATAAATTCCCAATCACAGTTGGCGCTATAAAAACAAAGCCTGTTATTTTTGGTATTAACCCGCAATTTATAGGTGAAAAAGGCAAGGAGGGAATTTATCCAATAATTAACTATAAAACAGACATCCAGCTAACTGATACCGCAGCCCTGCGGATAGAGAATAATGCTTTACAAAAAGATATAGCCAGCATATTTAAAGGGATTGTAGAAAATAATAATCACATCCTATACCAGGCTTTTGATCAATTGCCGAAAGCAGGAAAGCCAATGCACCGCTATGGTTTTGTACAAAAAATAAAATAGCTATAAATAGTCCGGAATTGCTATTCCACCTTAATAACAGTCAAAGCAGTTTCTGCAAAAAGGTTTAGTTTTTTGTCATCTGCATTGGTAATTATAGCGTCAACCTGGTTTATATCGGCAAATTTCAAATAGGTCTGGTTGTTTATTTTACCGGCATCGCATAAGATATAGGTAAAGGCACTTTGGTTGATATAAGCCGATGTTATTTCTGCTTCAAGTTCGCTGTTTGCAAATAAACCGTTTGGGGATATCCCGTCAACACCTAAAAACGCCTTTCCGGCCCTGTACCTGGCAATATGTTCATTTGCTGCTTTACCGTGTACAGCCTGTCTTTTACTGTCAAATTCTCCGCCTATTATATTCAGGGACACCTGGCAGTTCTGCAATTCATAAATTACAGGCAACGAGTTGGTTATAACCTTTATTTTTTTATTTTTTATAAACTGGCACAGCCTAAAAACGGTACTGCCGCAGTCCATAAAAATAATATCCCCGTCGTGGATATATTCAGCAGCTTTACGGCAAATGCTGTCTTTAACACTTGAATTCTGAGCGGCTTTATTTACAAAATCCAGCGGTTTTGCCAAAGGGTCAATTTTCATGGCGCCGCCATGGGTACGGTAAAGTAAACCGTCGGCGGCAAGCTGGTTTAAATCGCGCCGGGCAGTTATTTCCGAGATAGCCAGTGTTGCTGCCAATTCTTTGATATCAACTTCGCCGGTGCTGTTTAGTTGATCGAGTATTTTTTGTTTTCTTTTTTGAAAGTTCATTTAAATAACGTTCATTTGTTCAAAAATAATCAAAATAGATCAAAAACAATCAAATATAATGGATAAAATCAGAATATTACAAACAGAGATTCTCTCCAAGAACTGGTACACACTCAACAATGTAACATTTGAGGCTATTAAACAAGATGGATCTGTACACCTGCTCACCCGTGAAGCCTATGACCGGGGCAACGGCGCAACTATATTACTGTATAATACTGATCTTAACACTGTAATACTTACCCGCCAGTTCAGGATGCCCACCTATATTAATGGCAACCACGACGGGATGCTAATTGAATGCTGCGCGGGGCTGCTGGATGAAAACAACCCGGAAGATTGCATCAGGAAAGAAACTGAAGAAGAAACCGGCTATAAAATAACCAATGTAAAAAAGGTATTTGAGGCTTACATGTCGCCCGGATCGGTAACAGAAATACTATATTTTTTTATTGCCGAATATACGCCCGATATGAAAGTAAGCGATGGTGGTGGCCTGGATGAAGAAAACGAAAATATAGAAGTATTGGAACTCCCATTTACGCAAGCTTTAAACATGATTAGTACCGGCGAAATAAAGGACGCCAAAACAATAATGCTTTTGCAGTACGCTCAACTAAACAACCTGGTATCATGACACCCAAACCTTTAATCATTTTAATTGCAGGCCCCTATCGCTCCGGCACAAACGACGATCCCGAACTAATGTCCAATAATTTGAGAAAAATGGAAGAAATGGCACTTCCTATTTTCAGGGCCGGGCACATTCCGGTAATAGGCGAATGGCTTGCTCTGCCCCTGTTAAAACAAGCCGGCTCAAGGCATCCGGGGGATGAAGCTTACCAGGAAATCTCGTACCCGGTATCACGACGGATACTTGCCAAATGTGATGCCATTTTAAGGATACCCGGCGAATCAAAAGGGGCCGATGGCGATGTACAAATTGCCCTGGAGCAAGGCATTAAGGTTTATTATAATCTGGAAGATATTATCGCGCTTTAAATTCAACCGCGTGCTTAAACTTTAAAAATCATTGCTACTTTTGGCATAGTATTAACACCATGCTACTATGAAGATCGCCCTTTTCCCAGGTTCGTTTGATCCGGTTACCAAAGCACATGTAGATATCGTGAAACGCTCCGTTGGCCTGTTTGATAAGCTTTATATAGGCGTGGGTGCCAACAGCAGCAAACAAGGATTATTGAGTATTGAAACCCGGGAGCAAATGTTGCGCGCTGTTTTTAAACATGACGACCGGATACACATCGTAGCTTATGAGGGCCTTACCGTAAATTTTTGCAAAAGCATCGGGGCCACCTACATGATCAGGGGTATCCGTACGGTGTCTGATTTTGAGTACGAAAAAGCAATAGCCCAGATGAATCACGCTTTAATGCCCGATATCGAAAGCATATTTATTGTAAGTAAACCCGGCTACTCATCTATCAGTTCAACCATCGTACGCGAAATTATGCGCCACCATGGCGATGTGGCCCAGTTTATCCCTTCAGAGGCATTAGCTTATTTGTAGCCAGTTTTTCTTTGTGCAGCACATCTAATATAGATGGAAAAGTATTGTCAATAATAGGCTCGATATGTTCTTTTTCAAACCAGCGTACATCTGTAATTCCTTCTTCTTTTTGGGGCTTTAGTTTCTCTTTACCTTTGCAATCCATTTTAAACCAGTGCGTTTTTTTGAGCACTATTTCTCCGCGGTTTATATATACGTGGTAAGTTTTGCAAATTTTCTCGTTAAGCCTGCTTACTTTAATACCACACTCCTCTTCTACCTCGCGCACGGCGGCTTCTTTAACTTTCTCGTCTTTTTCTATTTTCCCTTTAGGCAAATCCCATTTATCGTTGCGGTAAATAAATAAATAGTTGCCCGCAGTATTCTTAACCAGGCCACCTGCAGCCTCAATAACGGTAATGCTTTTTTTAACAGATTTTAAAAATTCCTTAACATTATTACATTTGATGTAGAACAGTTTTTTGGGGTTGGCCAGTATCCAGGTGTAAATTATTTTAAGATCAAAGGCCTCTGCATCAAGCTTTTCGTAATTTTCTTTTCCATGAGGTTCTGATTCAGTTAGCAGGATCACCTTTTCGTTAATATAAATTCTGTATTTTTGAGCCATGTTTAATAATAATGAGATAGAACAGCAGGTTGCCGAGTTCCTGCTGCAAATTAAAGCAATTAAATTACAACCTAATAATCCTTTTACATGGGCATCTGGATGGAAATCGCCAATTTACTGCGATAATAGGGTAACACTGTCTCATCCGTCAATCCGCACCTATATCAGGCAACAATTAACTGTTATTATCCAGGAAAAATTTGGCAGCGTTGGCTGTATAGCGGGCGTTGCTACAGCTGGCATTCCACAAGGCGCCCTGGTAGCGCAGGAAATGGGCCTGCCATTTATATATGTACGTGCCAAAGCAAAAGAACATGGCACAGGCAGCTTAATTGAGGGCGATGTGCAAACTACCACAGGCAAAAGGGTTGTTGTAATTGAAGATTTGATATCGACCGGAAAAAGCAGTCTTCAGGCAGTTGATGCGTTAAAATCTGCAGGGTTTGAAGTTGCAGGCCTTGCTGCCATTTTTAGCTACGGTTTTGATATAGCTACCGAAAACTTTAAAAATGCGGGCTGCCCTTTTGTAACGCTATCAAACTACAACGCGTTGATAAAATATGCCGAAGCAAACCAATACATTAGCGAGAAAGATGTGGCTTTATTAGCCCAATGGCGCGAAAATCCATCTGCCTGGGGGCAAATTGCATCAAGCTAAAAAATAGTTTTGAGTTATGAGTATTGGGTTGTGAGTTTCATTTGCCCATTTAAAACTTATAACTCACCACTCAAAACTTAAAACTTCTTTATGACTACATTTACCAGCGCCATCAGCATAAACAAGCCGATAAACGAGGTTTACAACTACCTGGCGGATTTTAATAATCACCAAAAATTAATGCCGGATAGCATTCAGGAATGGGTATCTACCACCGACGAAGCCAGTTTTAGCATACCCAACATGGCCAAATTATCGTTAAAAATAGATAACCGTGCTGAAAACCAGGAAATTGTAATTAAACCGGCGGCTAAACCACCCTTTGCTTTAGAACTAAAATGGTCGTTATCCCCAAATAACGACCAAACAGATGTTGTTTTTACTATTAATGCAGAGTTAAGCATGATGCTGAAAATGCTTGCTTCCGGGCCCCTGCAAAAATTAGCCGACCATGAAACGCAAAGTTTAAAAGCCTTGTTAGCCTAAACTTGCGCCGGCGTATTAAGGCTATTAGTATACCTTACGTTTTTGTATATTATTGAAAGCTATTACTACGTTGATAATAATTAAGCTAACTATTAGTGCTCCCATGACTGTGAAAAAATTAAAAATTAATTAATATAAAATAATATAGTCAAAGGTTGTTCCATTTATTTATAATTGGTAAATTATACTGTATAACGTATAAATCAGGCGTTTAGTTTCAACAGCATAATTATTTTGTGCAATTGTATCCACGTTTCACAAAAGCATTGGGCAAACAAATTCTTCCCCATATCCACAATCATTTACATAAACATAATATCAGCTTAATTTACCATAACCGAAGTTTTTAGCTTATTTTTGCGCCAAATTACAGGTGCAGCATGATCACGGTATCCAATCTATCTTTACGTTACGGTAAACGTACTTTATTTGAAGACGTTAATCTTAAATTTTCTCAAGGCAATTGCTACGGCATTATTGGCGCCAACGGTGCCGGTAAATCAACATTTTTAAAAATTCTTTCAGGAGATATCGACCCAACCAGTGGTTCGGTGAGTTTTACCCCCGGCGAACGGATGGCGGTATTAAGTCAAAACCACTATGCTTTTGATGAGTTTACAGTACTTGAAACCGTAATGATGGGCCACAAGGAAATGTATGCTGTAATGAAAGAAAAAGACGCCATTTACCTGAAAGAAGATTTTACGGATGCCGATGGCGAACGCGCCGGCGAGCTGGAAAATCTGTTTGCCGAAATGGATGGATGGAATGCCGAAAGTAATGCCGCTACCCTTTTAAGTAACCTTGGCATAAAAGAGGAATTTCATTACAACCTGGTAAAAGATCTGGACAATACGCAAAAAGTACGCGTGTTACTGGCACAGGCCCTTTTTGGCAAGCCCGACATTCTGTTGCTGGATGAGCCTACCAACGATCTGGACATTCATACAGTGAGCTGGCTGGAAGACTTTTTAGCTTCATATGAGGCCATTGTTTTGGTTGTATCGCACGACAGGCACTTCCTGGATACTGTGTGTACCCACGTGGTAGATATCGACTTTGCCAAAATGACCATTTATACCGGTAACTATACCTTCTGGTACGAATCGAGCCAGCTTGCGCTGAAACAACGTTCTGATCAGAATAAAAAGACGGAAGAGCGGGTTAAGGAATTGCAGGAGTTTATCCGTAGGTTTAGCGCCAACGCCTCAAAATCAAAACAAGCCACCAGCCGTAAAAAAGCTTTGGATAAGATTAATATTGATGAAATTCAACCATCAAACCGTAAATATCCGGGCATCATATTTAATAACCTTGGCCGCGAAGCCGGTGACCAGATATTACAGGTTGAGAACCTGAAGAAATCGCTTAACGGCGAGTTGCTGTTTAACAATATTAGCTTCACCGTTAATAAGGGCGATAAAATTGCCATATTATCACAAAACAGTCTTGCTACAACAGCCTTATACAACGTATTAACCGGCAGGGACACCGATTTTAAAGGTACATTTAAATGGGGTATTACCATAAACCCGGCAGATATCCCTATTGATAACGCCGAATACTTTAAAGGCAAAGATGATAACCTGATTGACTGGCTGCGCGAATATTCGCCGGGCGAAAAGGACGATCAGTTTATCCGCGGCTTCTTAGGCCGGATGCTATTTTCGGGCGAAGAAGTATTAAAGAAAAGCAATGTACTGTCTGGAGGCGAAAAAATGCGCTGCATGTTTAGCCGTATGATGCTGCAACAAGCCAACTTGCTGATGTTTGACGAACCTACTAACCACCTGGACCTGGAATCCATCACAGCGCTTAATAATGGCATGAAAGACTTCAGGGGCACCATCCTATTCACCTCACGTGACCATGAACTGGTAGAAACCGTAGCCAACCGGATCATCGAATTAACACCTGGCGGCTATATTGATAAGCTGATGACTTATGATGAATACATCAATAGCCCGGTAGTGCAAAAACAACGCGAGGAGTTGTACGCGGCAGTTTAAAAGTCGGGAAGTCCGGAAGTGATTGTTAGAAAATGACAAAATTCTTTCGGACTTTCCGGCTTCCATACTTTCCGACTCGAATAAAAATTAGCATATTTGCAACCCGGCAAAAAACCGGAACGACTTGGTAGCTCAGCCGGTAGAGCAACTGACTCTTAATCAGTGGGTCGAGAGTTCCTTTGAATTTATTTTTGTCTTTAAAAGTACTGTTAAACAACGTTTTTACTTACGTTCAAGTAAAATGCTTACTTTAAAGATAAACAAAATAAGTCAGAAAACCTACTAAAAGTTGTTTTAAGTGACGCATTAAATGACGCACTTTAATAACACTCAAAAAGTTTACTTGTGGTTATTAAGTTAATAACTTATGAATAACTTCCGGTGCCTGATTCGTCATAAAGTCTTTAAGATATGGCTTTATAGCATCCCATATCGCATCACCTCCTTTATTTCCAGCAAAAGAAACAATAATTCCGGTTGCTTTCTGCTTCCAAGTTTTCTTGCCCAATACGTAAGAAGATTTTAAAGAGTTGATTTCATCTTTCAACTCGTCTATCATATCTCCCAAAACTCCGTTTCCCATTTTGATAGTTTCGAGCTCAGATAGAACCTTATCAATTTTTTGGGACAACTCTGTTACTTCCTCATTGTTAAAACTATTTGTATCAAAGCTGTACCCACAAGTTGCAGTTGCTAATGAATATAAAATATACTTCAACTTATTTATTCCTTTAGCATACATCTTTTTGTCCTCATCAGAATAGCCGTTATAAGGATTATTGTTAAACTGTATTACGTTGTCGGTAAGAAATGTGATTAACTCGCTGATACATACAAGTTGCTCAGTCTTATTATATAGTGTACGTATCTCGGCTTCAACCCGGTCGCCCAATTCGTGGTTTCCTCCTGAAACATATTGTATTAAACCGTTGCCATATAAATGAAACCTTATAATACTTTGGGCTTTATCTTTAGCGATTTCCTCAAAACTAAAATCGGGGGCTTGTATTTGAAAAGTGATATTTTCCATAACTCTTCTACTATATTAAATTAATTGCTATGCCTTATCATCGTACTTCCAAATTTTCACCGCTTTATTATACAGAAATTTGGCTCTCTTTTCAATTTCTGATTCGTTCCACTCATCAAGTTCAAGGTAAGGTGCTAACGTTTCTATACCCGCAGAATAATGAACTAAACCGGGTTTGTCAGATTTACCTTTTTTCTTGGCTTTCCAATTTGAATCCCTGATTGATGCGTTTAATGACTGTGTAATTATAGCTAAGTTTCCCAAGGTGTATAGCTTCCGGTTTCTTTCATCCCTCAACTCCTTGTTACTGATTCTGCCCCAATTATTCTCCCATTTTTTAGGCATTAGGTGTTCAAGGCTATACTTACTTATACCCAAAAGCTTTGTGGCATGTCTGCTTCGGTTACGTATCTTAGATTCGATAAGATACAGTATTCCGGCAGCTTGCTTGTTAACTAAGTAGGCAGTATCAAACCCTACTTTCAATGCCTTATCATTTGGGAAGAAGTTTACGTTGTCAGGATTTCTGTTGATGTATCCTATGAAGTCATCCTTTGATAATACCTTATTTGATATTAATCTCTCACTAAACAACTGGTTGTAATTCTTAGTTGTGGCATGAACCACCATCCGGCGCATCAGGTAGCATTCTATAATCTCAAATAATTCATCCTGATGGCTAACGCTGGTTACGTTTTTAAGTACGTAAAGAGCGTACGGGATAAGGGTTGTAGTTTCCAGCCCGAAAATAATTGAATTGATTCTTTCAATGCCAAAGTCAGAAGTAAGTTCACTATCTACAACATCGTAATCAAAGTTTTCGCTAAAGACTTTTGCGTAGTCCCTGATTTCTTCTAAAATTTTCTTCTTATCCAGCTTGTAATCCTTTATCAGCTTTTTATAGGATTCAAAGAGTGCATCAACCTTAGCGTATTCGGTTTTCTCTTCTGACTTAATATCTAACTCAGGTTCTTGTATCTTAATCTGTAAATAGGCGTAAAAAAACAGGTCGATAAAGGTTCGCTTTAATCTCCCGGTAGTTATCTCCCTGTCCCAATATTCTCTTTGCTCTTCATCCTTTTCAAAAATATCCAACCAAAATTCTTTGTAGTTCTGCAAATCTTCACGGTTGAAAAAATAATTTTTTAGTAACTCTGCTGTAGTCAATCTTACACCGAGAGAATTTATAGTGTCGAAAATTTGTTGCTCATCTTCGTTTACGTCGAGGTCAATCCCTACAAACAAAACCCTTGAAAGTATATTTTGAACATCGTAGCTTTCAGTATCGATGTTGTCTTTAAAATAGTTATAAGCCTTACTGATATTGTCCGTTTCCGTTACCTCTGCTAATTCATTCAGACTAAGTATTTTTTCAAAGGCAGCTATATCATTATGATTGTGAAGAATAGCTAATTTATTGGTACTCATTAGCCGGAAGATTCGGTCAAAGAGATGACCCTGCTCGTTTTTTAAACATAGAACCTTAAAGAAAAGATTAAGGGTTGTTAACCTTTGTTGACCATCAATTACCGTTCTTAAATCCCCGGAGCCGTTGCCGGTACTGGTCGGTTGCTGTTTAAGAATAACCGAGCCTAAGAAGTAGGGTTTGTTAAATTTGCTTACGTGAGCCAAATCCTCTAAAAGGCGTTCCCATTGGGCTTCACCCCAAACGTAAGCCCTTTGAAAAAAGGGGATTTCTAAAATTCTGTTACCATTAAAAATGTCGTTAATTGTTCTTTTTCCCGCATCCATGTTCTAATTCTAATGTGGTTTAGTTTAAGATTTTATTAGGTTATATAATTACTGTATTGCTTTTTTTAGAAAACTTCTATACAAGGTCAGTGTATTGATAACTTCCGCAGGATTGATAATTGAATCTTTTGAACCAAGCCAGTTATGTTTATCAACGATAGCTACGGTCATGTAGTTACCGCTGCCGAATCTGTCAGGTTTTCTTATGTTTTTAACGTCGTTATCTTTGGCTTTTTGCATCAACATGGCGTGTAGTTCGTTTCTGATTTGCCCCCTTGAAACGTTAGGGGGCATCTCTACTGGCTCTTCCGGGTCAGTAGAGATTTTAAAGCATAACTTACCTTCTTCAAGTTGCACGTAAACCGGATATAAGTCGTTCCAGTAGTCCCAATTCAGTACGGCGCACCAAAAGCCACCGGCAGGATTATTTACATAGTTCCATGCAACTATACTCATTTCTCTCTCTATGTATTGAAAGAATCCCTGCCAATCTACACCGCCCCAATCGCCAAGCACCTTAGTAAGAAATTGATTGTTTTCGGCTTCCAATCTAAGCAACCGTTGCTTAAAATCGGTAAAAATATCGTTGGTAATTTCAGGGTGACTGTTTAGCAACTTAACTAAGTGCTTCCTATTATAGATGCTGAATCCTGCCTCTTTAACGTGCCTTAGGCTGTGAAGCGATTCGTTTCCTGTCTTTATATAAACGCAGACAGGCGAGGTGTAGTTGTTTTGTAAACACCAGTCAGTAGCAATTTCTTTGTAACGTGTTAGCTGGTTTGAATGCTGCCCTGTTGTCGTCTTATCTTCAATTATAATGAAGTAGGTGTTGTTAACTTCTACCCATACGTCAACATTATTCCATTGCCTGCCTGCTCTAACAGTAGTTATTATCCCATCAAAATTATTTACGTGGGTGCTTATTAATTCGTTTACTAACTGCTGCGCACATTGATTTAGCTTGCTATCGTAAGCAGCATTGGCGGGGTCTGCGTAACTAAGTAACCAAGTAAGAAAGGCATCTTGTGATAATTCCTTAGTAGCAAGGTCAAAGATATTAGGTTTCATTATGTGTGATGGTTTAGCTTTGGATACCGTAACCTATTATACGGTATTGAGCAACAGTGGCGAAAGTAAATATTTTCTGGCTAAGAGTTATTCAATTTTTAAAACCGCTCCTAACTCTATGCGTACTTTTTCAAGTAACCCATCATATTTTTTGATGACTGCTTGACATTCAGTTTTGTGTCGCTCATTGGTTTCATTGGTGTAGTCATTGAACTGTCTTTGGTCTTCAAATTTTTGAGCAACTGAATATTTGTAAACCTCCGCAGCTAACAAAAATATATGAAAATTCAAATTGCTGAACTCTCTTACCGCTTGTGTTACTGTTTTGTCAACTACTAACGAAGTAAGCCGGTTTAAATCTTCAAGGCTCCTTAGAAAGGCAAGATTGGCATCAAAGTTTTTAGTTACTTCTTCAACTGTCCTGAAATTTTCCCCTAACTTTTCAATCAGGTTCAAGTGCCTCGTTTGTAGTTCTAATACTTTAGTGTAAAGCTGAATAACGTACTCAAATTTTTTCTTAGCAAATTCTGACAATTCAATTTGGTACCCGGTACCTTTTTTTCCTAATTCGGCTTTATATTCTTCCAACTTGATATTGAATTTGTGTTCAACACCCTTTTCGATATAGCTTTTAAAAAACAGACCGACCGTAGTAGTTGCGCCACCGCCGACAAGTACCGGGACTACCAAATCTGAAATCCAGTTAAATGACATTGTATATGTTTTTGATATGCCTGAAAGTTTAATGAATCTAAACTGCTACAACCTCAAAATCTAATGCCCTTAAATAATCTTGTGCCATATAGGTGGTAAAGTTATTGGGGTCAGGATTAAGTTCAACGCCGTTTATGTAAAGGTTGCCCCATGATATAAGTAGTTTACATGGGTAGTCTTCTCCTTCGTACTGCAACGCCCATTCTCTTGCACCTCTTTTTGCAGGGACACCTTCTCTCTTAATTTTAAGCATAGCTTGAAAGATGTGTTCACGAGTTATATTGTCAGGTATTGGCATGAGTTAAATATTTAACTGGTCTATTAGGTTAAGGTTAATCACCTTCTGTAAAGATAGTACCTATTTATTATCATAGTTACTACTAATGAATTTTAGTAACCCTTGGATATTTGATTTCAACTTATCGTATCCCTCACTTTTTAAGTTGGTGCCGGGGATAAGGTATAAATCCCTGTTAACTTCAATCATGATTGACAGCACTCTTTTATTCTTACGATAAAACTTTGTTGGTACGATTGAGCCGGAATAAGGAGTATTTAATTTTACATTATAGCCAAGCATCTTTAAACCGATGGCTGCAAGCTTATACAACCTCCGTGGTGTATGATAATCATCTATGCCAATGCAGAAGTCAGGGCGGGGCGTATCTTGGTTTATATCCCGTTTAAATGGCTCATTGCTGAACGAATGGCAATCAATTATTAGGGCTTCGCCACTGGTTGAAAGTTCTTCGGCTACGGCGGCGTTTAGTTTTAAATGATGTGGGTTGTAATAATCCCTCAATATCTTAGCTTTCAACTCAGATGATACTTCCCGAAGTCGATTGCCGTCATCGGTAGCAGTGTACGTAACGCCCATTCCCACACCCGCCATCACTTCATCTTCATCATTAGCAAACCTTTCCACATCACAAAATACCCTGCTGAAATTAGCGATAACCCTTACTGAATCCGGTAAAGAAAAAAGGTCATCAGTGTACCAGTCTGTTAATAGTAATTTCTCCTTTTCCAACTCGTTATTACTCACTAAGTAGCCAGTTAAATCAGGAATTTCAGTAGATGAATGAGGGATATGGAGAATCGTTTTTTTTGCCATAACATAGGCTTTGAAAAATTTTCAAATCTAATTAATTAGATAATTGTCGGATTAAGTCACCTGCACCTTCTTAGTTGGGCTAATTCTGCCTAATTAGGTATCAGATTAAAGATATAAATGTTAAAATGACGGTTAATTACGTTCTTAAAGGGAGAGTTAAATGCCGTTATGGGAGGTTTAAAAGCGGGTTTTGGAACATGTTAAAAGTTGGGTCATTACTCTAATTTATCAGGGAATCCGGTAAACTCCCGATGCTCAACCATACCCTCCCGGTTACGTCTTATACCTTCCCGTTGGTCAAGAATCTTGCTTTTTAGTTTTTCCCAACTATGTTGTTCTTTCTCGTCACCATTAAGCATTTCGCCGTGAAGGCGTACTGAGATTATTTTACCATTCCGGGGCTTAAAACTTCGGCTTCTGACTTCAAACAGGTAACCTTCGCAAACTTCAATAGTGTCCCCGGATACCGGCAATTCAGCAAAATCATAAGTCAGGAACTCATCAAACCTCTTTGTATTATAGAGGGTCAATCTATACGTTACTGGATACATAGGCGTTATACTATTTAGGCGAACCTCGTGAAGTACCTGGCGCTGGCCAGCGCCAGTACTTCAACTATTATTATTACCGCCTGAATAAACAGGGCTACGTTGTTTGTTAAGCTATTAGGCATAAACATTGAGATTAGGTAGCTTACTGCCGCCAAAATTGTTGCGCCGATAACCATTGAAATTTTGTAAACCGGGTCTATTTTAAAGCTTACGATTGATAAAGATACGCTCATTGATATAAGTAAGCTTAGCTCACAAAATAAGGCATTGTAGCCCCGGAAAACAGTAAACAATAAACAACCTAATAATGTAAGCAGCATCAGTGATGCATAGGCTAAAATTATAATTTTTTTCATGCTCCGGGTATAGGGGGTGGTGTATGTTCAAACAATCCTTTTAGGGTATCAATATCTTTGGCGGGTAACCAACCTGATAAACCCTTCATCCATGTAAGTGTATTTTCGGTGACCTTGTTATTGCTAATCAGGTCGGGTATCATTTCCGGGTTATACGGGTCACTCTGCTTACCGTCTATCACGAAATATATCGGATTGCTTACCGGCGTGGGTGGTACAGCTTGCGGGTCGCTTAAAACGCCGCTCAATCCTGAAAACTGATTTTTGAATACACCACCCATGCCTAAACCAGCACCTAACCCTAAGCCAGCACTGGTAAAACTTCCTGCACCTTCGTTACCGGCTGTAATTTCCAACACGTCAAACGTTCTATCCATCTGATACATGTCTTTGCCGATAACATTGATACGCATTGCAAACTCCTTAGCTTCTTTCAGTTTTATAAACGAAGGGTCAGTATCCGGGATGTTGATGCTTACAAAGAAGAAGTTTACTATTTCTATCCCATACTTAATAAACTCCTTGTTGATTTCCTTTTCGCAATATTCAGATAGCACGTCTTGATAAGCCCCGACTTGTAACAACGAAATCTTATCTTTTACTATAGCTTTTGATAAAGCTGTCGTAATTGAACTAAGTACCTTGCCAGTAAAATACTCCGTGATTTGCAAAGAGTTAAACAGTTTAGCTGTACCGACTATGGTAGTAAGGAATGCCCTTGTATCAACTATCCTGAATCCATATTGACCGAACGCTCTTACCGGTACAACGATGTTGTATAAAGGGTCTTCGAGGTTGATAGACTGGACAGTACCCCAACGGTTATCTAACTTGGTAATTCTGTTTACGTACCATACCTCGGCAGCAAAAGGAGAGTTACCCCCAAACGGCAGATTTATCAGTCTGTTCAGCAGGGGAATATTGCCGGACTTTAGCGTGTACCGCCCTTCTGTAAACTCATCCAAAACTTGACCGTTCTTAACAAAGAATGCACTTTGGGCATTATTTACTATTAATTGAGAACCAAACCTCAAATCTTCGGTAGGGAACTTCCATACAAAATCAGTATGGTTACCATTATACTTAACTACATCTATTAACGCCATTATATAAACTGTCTAATGAATAATGATAAAAGCATTGCCACAAGTAACAGGAAAAACCCAAGTGCCATTTTTTGATTACTTGGCATTTTCTTCTCGTATTTGTTGTAGTCAGCCCTGAGATTGTTAATAGTGTTAACAAGGTTGATGTTGGTGCTGGCTCGTATTTCCAATAAGGATAAGTAGCGTAAAGCGTTGCCTTGAATTTCACCTTTGATGACCATCCGGGGACGTGCGTTAGGTGCTTTAGCGGTGTACCACCCTTCCCTCATTTTACCTACCCATTCTGCGGCATTCATTACCAACACTTCATTAGGTATTGAATCAAGGTCGATAATTGGCAATGCCGATTTACAAAAAATACAGTTGGTTAGTATAGGGTCGTTATCGTTGCCGCACCCGTTACAATGTTTTGTATGCATTTATAATATTATTTACGATAGGATAAAATTTGAATAACTATTAAAATGGCTATCAATAAAAAGCCAATTAAGCAATACAGCCCTAATTTTTTAAGTGTACGGGTAGGTTTATCAGACGATGCTACACCGATGTCATACTGACTTTTCAGGTCGGCGTAAATGGCATTTAAGTTTAAATTGGATATAGCCCTGACTTGTATTAATGAAAGATACTGTAAGGCATATCCTTGAATCTCTGCCTTTCTTACGGCAGTGGTAGTGCTGCCTAACATCGAATTTGGATTTACAAAAGTGACAGTATAAAAGCCATCTTTTAGTTTACCAATCCATTGCCCCGCATTCATAACCAATGTTTCATTTGAAAGTGATTGTATGTCGATTACAGGCAATGGAGACTTGCAAAAAATACAGTTGGTTAAGATAGGGTCATTATCATTTCCGCAGTTTGCACAATGTTTGGAATGCATGAATAAAGTTTTGAGTAGGACGAATGTATTAAAAAAAAGTGATATTTCAAAGTACATGTACTTATTGACGTTTGCAAGCATAATGTGACCTTTCCGCATTGATGGCGAAGCAAAAATCGGATAAGAAGAAAACCGACTTAGACCTGTACATTGTTGCACGTGTCAAAGAAATGCGCCTACAACGAAACTGGACACAATCGGTACTTGCAACTAAGCTTGACCTATCAGATGGTTTTTATTCAGAAATTGAGAACCCCAATCACAGGGCAAAGTTTAATATCGCCCATTTAATTAAATTAGGTAAGGCTTTTGAGTGCAGCCCGTGTATTTTCTTACCTAAAGAAGAACTTTAAATAAACATTTTTAGTTGTTTATTTAAAGCTTGTTATAAACAAAAACTGGCATTTTTTTTTATTTGATTTAAGTTTGCAGTGTGAAAAAAGTTTAACCTTTTTCCTATAAAAACTAATTTTTAAAGTATTTATAAGAGAGACGGCACCAAAGGTAGTAGCATCACTTCGTTAAGTTCACTAAGCTACTACCTGCCGTCTTTCGCTTCATCGAAGCCTAACAGTGAACTTAGCAGCGATTTATGAACAGTGAACTTAATTTACTCCAAAAGTGAAGTATCTTTTCACGTAAAACCCACCGACGATGAGTACAAAAAAATAAAGGTTACTCATTGCAAAACATCGGTAGAGAAACTAATTGAATGTATTGAGCAGGGAACTCCAATAACTGCCCAAGTGTATGACGGCGACCGCCGCAAGACACCTAATTTTATGGCTCAAACTATGTTTGCGCTGGACTTTGACGGTACACTAACACTGACAGAGATTGACGCTATATGTAGAGATTACGGATTGCCGTATAATATAGGCTATCCTACATATTCTCATACAGATACCAATCCTCGGTACCGTATCATTTTTATATGTGATGGGGAGGTTAGACATCCTAAAATGGCTACTGACCTGAATAAAGCGTTTAGTATTATCTTCAACTCTTTGAGTGATGCTGCTTGCAAGGATTTAGCTCGTATATGGCTCGGCACTAATAAAAAAGTATTCCGGGGGGATTTAGAATTTACGTTTAAGCCTGAAACTGTTTTCAGTATAGCTAATGAATTAAAATATGCCAAAGCTGGAAACAAGGGAAGAAAAAGTTTCAATATTAATTTAATTGAAAAAACGGGAAATAACGGTAATTCTATACTATATAGATATAGCAATAACGATATTCCCCTAATCTGTGACGAAACTGATAAGCAGCCGAAACTTATTGATAATTGGAAGCTGGATGACCTATTTGAATGCAAGCTTTTTAAGACATTCTACGAGGGAGGTGGCACACCATTGTTGGGCTGTAAACTAAACGATACTGAGTTAATGTGCATGGCTTCTAACCTGATGCGGTTAGACGGTGGTGAAAAGCTTTATAAAGCGTGTCTTAGAAAGAACGGTAACTATTCAGATGAAAAATTTTCAAAAATTTCTTATCTGCGTAATCAAAGCCATTATCGCACCTATTTAATCGGTAAGTATTCTCCCTATAGTGATGACCAACAAAACCAATTTCAAACCTTCCCGGAGTTGCTGCGCAAAAAAGGAAGGGTTGAGGTTGACCCTACAAATCAGCCACGAATTTATAAGCTGGATGAAGCAGAACAGGAGATGAAAAAATGGGTTGATGTAGCCAATGCTGACACGGGAAACACCGTTTACGTATTCAAGGCAGCACCGGGATTAGGCAAAAGTCAACACTTTATAAATAAGAAAGGTGTAGTAATAGCATTCCCCAACAATAACCTGAAAAATGAACAATATAGTTGGTCTAAATTGTCTGATGACGAGAAGTTAGTCACGCCGGAAGCGTTGACTAAATTCAGTAAACCAGTACAAGTATTCTTAAACGCCCTTTATAATAAAGGACTGAATGAGAACGCTTTTTTTAGAATCAAAGACTTGGCAAATGGTAAGTCACTTTTTGAAGACGGGCATTTGGACTATGAGGACATGAATTTTGCTATTGAATATCTGAAACAGAACAAAGCTATCAAGGATGCCGGTACTGATAAGACGGTGTTTACCACACATACACGTTTGCTACATCAGTCGTTCAACCATGATACTTATGTTTTTGATGAGAATGCATACAATACCATCTTTGAGCATCATAAGACATCGGTAGCGGAACTAACCTCTATTAAGATGCACCTGACCTTGCGGGGCTGCGTTGTTGACGAATTGGAAGAAGTGCTGGTGGTGAAAGAGACCGGGATACATCCCACCCCAAACTTTACTGATTATTTAGACATAGTGAAAGAGGTGATAAGAGCGGATAGGTTTGATACCAACGTATTAAAGTTCTTTCAATCGTCCCGGTTTATGTTTGACGGGGAGTTTATTCATTATGAGGTTAACCATCTGAGTAAACTGCCAACGGATAAAAAACTGATATTTCTTGACGCAACTGCATCGAGAACTCTAAATGAAAAAATATTTGGTGAAAGGTTAGTATTTATTGATATTTCAAACGTTGAGCTTCAAGGCACCCTTATACAAGACACGTCTAAAAGTTGCTCAAAAAAGGGGTTAGACAACTACCATGATAAGGTATCTGCGAAAGTTGGCAGTATGCCCGTCATTACCCATACTGGCTACAAAAAACATTTTGCCAATCCGGTTGATACGTTACACTTCGGTAGCTTAACAGGTTCCAACACACTTTCCGGTAAAGATTTTTGTGTAGTAGGTACGATGACTTATCACCCCACCTACTATCAATTCTTAGCAGACAGGTTACATATAAAATGCAATGACTATACGATGAAAAATCTGAAAGTCATCTACGAGGGGCGTGGTTTTTGGTTCACCACATTTGAAAACCCGGAGTTACAACGGTTGCATTTAGAACAGGTTGAAGGTGAGTTGATACAAGGTGTGCACCGGGCAAGGCTGATAAGAACTCATGCCACTGTTAAACTGTACTCAAATTTTCCTCTATTACAGGCTAAGTACGTCTATTAATAATGGTTGACATCGACATTCCGCCGATGTCAGCCATTCACCTCTAATATCAAAAACCACTAAGCAGTACCCCAAAACTTTTTAAAAAAAATTTAAAAAAAATTTTGGAGTGTAGTCCCTTACCGGGACCACCCCACCCACCCACCGGGGGGAGTACCCGGATACCGTGTGGGTATAGGCGGGCTAAGCCAGCTCTAAATCGGGCAGCACGCTTCTCAACTCCTCACTGTTTAGTTCTCCTAAGCCACGTAGATACTTTAACGTAACTATCATCGTACTATGCCCTAACAGTTGCTGTAAGATGTGTAAATCTTTAGTGCGCTTGAATATATCAACGGTAGCAGTATGCCGGAAAGAGTAAATAGTTTGGTCTTCTTGTAATATCTTTGCCGTTAACATATCTCCACGTAACCGTGTCCAGTTCATACTAAAATAGTACTCATTAAACGACCACTCTTCCATTGTAAAGATATTAGTTTCCGGGTCGACTATTTCAGTGAGCCTATCCCGTAAAGTGTCTTGAAGATACTTAGGTACTGCTACAACTCTTACACGTGCGCTTTTATTCTCTGAACCCGATAAGGAGATAGTTGAAAAATCTTCATTAAAATGTTTTTTTTTCAGAAATCGAATTTCTTGGTGCGGACGTAGCAAACAACCATAAGATAATAAGGCACATAGGTAAAGGTTTGGATGGTTTACTTTAAGAAATTTAAGTATGGCATGTAATTGCTCTTTTGTATAAATCTTATGCAGTGATGCCTTAGTCTTTACCCGTGGAGTAGATTTTATTATGTTGTCGGGGATGTATTTTTTTCTCACAAACTCAGCAAAAAACACTGCTAACAATCTGCGCTTGCTCATATAGTATACGCTTGTTGCTTTAAACTGGTTTAGATACGTCTCAATAATATCGGATTGCAGTTCGTTAATTGGTTTACATTTTTCGTTCTCACTTAGGTATAAAAGAAAATCCTTAACCAGCAGCTTAATCTCCCTTTTGTATTTATCACTCAACGGGCTTGCCAGCTTTTCTATTTGAACTTCTTTAAATGCCTGTTCAATCGTATGCCTTAAAGTAGCTGGCGTTGGAGCTGGCACCGGCTCTGCCTTTATTACCACTAATGGGTTCCAACCCTTTTCTAATGCTTTTTGAATTTCAAAAAGAAGCTTACTCAACAACTTGGCTTTTTCTTTCAGTGTAGATGCCTTGTTGGGAAAAATTTTCAGATTTAAACTATTACCATTGTACTCCCGGCACCGTTCGCCGTTGAAGTAGTAAATAATGTAAGACCTATGTTTAAGGTCATCAGATGAGACAATTTTTAATCCAGTGTACATAGAAGTGACGCATTTGGTGACGCACTTTATACCTGACGCTTTTTAAAAACTTGATTTACTTACTTTTCATTTTATTAGAAACTTTCAAAAAAGCTACCTTTTATAGCTAATAGATTAAAAAAATCCGCATATTTGCAACCCATTTAAGACAACCCGTCTTTACAATGACTTGGTAGCTCAGCCGGTAGAGCAACTGACTCTTAATCAGTGGGTCGAGAGTTCGATCCTCTCCCAGGTCACGAAAAAAGCACAGTAGTATTCAATATTACTGTGCTTTTTATCTGATTATCTTTTCGCTCCATCCAGGTACAGCATAACTTGGTATTTGCTTTAGCTTTACACCCGAATCAATTAGTTTAAACATTAGCGTTTTAAAATCATGAGCTAAATTAAGTATAGACCAATCAAAGTGGAAAGGTGTATAAATCAATATCGGCCCCTGATCAATATTGATAGAGTTAATGTTCGATTTTAGTATCCAAAGAGTTGATAAGTAAATTCCTGTTTTTTTTCCAACTAAATTTTTAGAGAGATTGTACTTTTTGGCAATAGCGACAAATTTTAAATTTTCAGAATAAATTAAAAACCAATCTGTTTCATCTTCGTCAATAATATCTGTGAACTGTGTCGATGAAATTCTTTCCAGTAGTATTTTTCATTTTCGACGATAAATTCTGACGCCGGAATGTCTAAACTCTCCTCGAGCCATTTATCAATCTTTTCAATTAATGAATTATCTCCTTTTGATTATAAATAAAGTGCTCTGCTGAAAAGGTCTATCGACATTTTAGCTAATGAAGTTTATTCTATAAAGCTACAATTTTCTTTGCATCCTAAATAAAAGTGTTCGACATACAAAGCCGACTGCCTTGGTTAAGCTTTGTTATTAAGTTCATTCTAACGGTTATTCATCGATTATACGGTAACTGGCATTTCTCAGCATAACTTAAAATTCACACATCACAAACCATTAAAAAGTTTATCCGCTAAATAAAGTTTAAAATCCTTAATTCTCCCGGTTTCCATATCCTGTCGTGGCAGCATTTTAATAGCACTCATAGTTGTTTTACTCCCCAGGTCAATAACAATTTGGTGCGGGTGTTTGGTGGCATTATCCTTCCACTGGGTATGCCAGATACTGGTATACTGCAGGTCAAACACGTTTTCTGATTTGCCGTCTTCTCCTTTCAGTTCTTCGCTATCGGCATACACCACTTTCCACAAGCCGCGGGGTATTTGCATTCCATTCTCATCCAGTAATTCCAGTTCGGCCAATGCGGTAAACTGGTCGCCTGCAAAGTTATTTAATGCCTCCAGCGCAATATAACGACCGCTTTTTATGGGAAACGTAAATGTTTGCCATTTAGTGGAATTCTCCATTTCGCCCGAATATAATAGGCTATTCAAATTATTTCCAAACTGTTGCCCGGCTTTGCGATGGTTACTACTCACAGCCTTTATTTCTGTAAGACTATCCAATATCGGCTTATCCAAACCTTGCAGGCGGGCAGCATATGGCCGATGCATATCCAATACAACCACTTCATTTTTTCCCTGGTTTAGCCAAACTCCAGGTACATACATGGTTTGGGTTGGCCCAATGTTCCAATACCGGCCCAGGCAATGCCCGTTTATCCAGGTAACGCCTTTTTTAAACCAGCGCATATCCAAATAAAAATCATCCTTGCTTTTTACATTAAAGTAGCCTTTGTAAAACGCGGGCTCATTCAACTTAGCTACGGCATTAATTGGTTTATATTTAAATACAGGATTGCCTTCGCCCAGCGGAATGGAATAATGTTTCCAGGTCTTTAACATTACCTTTTGCCCATCTGTTATATTATAAACCTCGCCTTGCAGCCCCTTACGATCGTATAAGTAATAACCATAGTTAACCCTGCCCATGGCTTCTACAAAAACCCTGAGCCTGCTACGCTTAGTGAGTGCAGGAATTTCAATGATATGGTCATTTTTAACCCGATTTAATAAGCCAATAAGTTTGTCATCAATAAAAACTTCGGCGTAATCATGTACTTCGGTAAAATCCAGCTGGCTCTTTGCGCCGGCCGGCAACGTAGTTTCGTAAACCATCATGCCGTAACCCTGGTTCAAATCCTCCATAAAAAGTGTGGTATCACTTAATATCGGTTTTCCCAGCTGACTCATTATCGGGGCGATCATGGCAAGATTAAAAGGCTTTATTTTTTGTACCGGTAGCGCGGCGGGCACGTCTGTCAATACCTCGCCAGGCTGAAGATACTTTTTAAGCGTATTACGCAACTCATCATATTTTGCCGTTGCGGAACCATTTTCACTTATAGGCGCATCATAATCATAACTTGATGTTTCGGGAGCGTAGGGCTGACAGTTTGCGCCTGCCCACAAGCCGAATGATGTGCCACCATGTATCATATAGATGCTAAAAGAAGCCTTATGATCAAGCATCCAGCCGATTTCTTTTATAAGATGGTCATTTGAACCCGTATGGTGAGGCGCCCCCCAGCTATCAAACCAGCCCGGGTAATATTCGCCGCACATTAGCGGCCCGGCAGGCTGTACTTGGCGCAAGGTTCTAAAGCCGGCCTCTGGATTATTGCCGAAATTCACCACCGCGAAAATATCTTTTTGAACATCGTTTTTAAGCTGTACGGTGCCATCGCAGGTAAACAGCGGAACGGTAAAGCCTGCTTCCTTTAAGTAATCCCGTATTTTTAAAATGTATTCTTTATCTGTGCCGTAACTTCCGTATTCGTTTTCAACCTGTACCATTAATATAGGGCCGCCCTTTGTTATTTGCAAAGGGCTTAGCACACGCCCAACTTCTGTTAAATATTGGCGGCAACGTTGCATGTAGTAAGCGTCCTGGGTACGTAATTGAATATCTTTCTTTTTTAACAGCCACCAAGGCAGGCCACCAAACTCCCATTCGGCACATGAATATGGGCCGGGACGCAACAAAACATATAGCCCTTCTTCTTGCGCTATCTTACAAAACTCGGCAGCATCTGCCTGTCCTTCCCAGGTAAATTTCCCTGACTCCGTTTCCTGGAAGTTCCAAAACAGGTAAGCGCATACCGTGTTTAAGCCAACGGCTTTCGCCATTTTTAGCCTATGCCTCCAATATGCCCTGGGTATGCGCGCATAATGCAACTCGCCACAACGAATAACAAAGGGTTTCCCGTTCAACATAAATGACTCTGTGCCAATTTTAAATGGCTCATTAATTTCCTGCTGACCAAAGGCAGACCGGGAAGTCAATCCAGCTAATAATAAGAGTAACCAAACAATACTTTTCTTCATTAAAAATCAATTTTAAAATCGTGTTGTAATATCGTAGCCCCCGGCAACGAATCGGCAGGAGCCATTGTTTGTGCAAGCGAGACCGTATTTACACTTATGCAGATAATAAGGCTGATTATGATTCTCTTCATTTTATAAGACGAAATTTTGACGATGAAAGCGGCGCCATTTGGTAAAATATGGCCTTTGAGACACAATGGTAGCAAAATAATAATCGAAAAAAATAGTGAAAAATTACGCAACCGTTTGCGCATGCCGCAACAAACGTTTGCGTAATTTTTATACCGCCACAGCGCCGGGCTGCACCTTATTTTCTATTTTAATTTTAGTTAGTTTCGAGGATGTTAACCTTCAAAATCAATATTTTCATATGCGAAAACTAACTTTTCTGCTTGTTTTATTTTTGCCAATACATCTTTTTGCCCAACAATTTGAACCTGTAAAAGCACTGGTTAAAAGGCGTGCTCCCTGGTTAAGTGATCATATTATTTTCAAGGCCTTAAAATCCCCGGGCTCCGAAATAGCCGAGCTTCAAACGGTAAAAAACAAACTGGTGATTAGCGCATCAGGGGCTAATGCAGCTGCAGTTGGTGTAAACTGGTATTTAAAATATTATTGCAATAGGTCTATGTCGCATATGGGCGATAACCTGGCGCCGGTGTTTCCGATTCCGGCTGTTGGCAAAAAAGAGACTGTAAAAGCAGAGGCGAAGTATCGTTATGCATTAAATTATTGTACCTATAACTATACCATGAGTTTTTATAGCTGGGCCGATTGGGAACGGGAGCTTGACTGGATGGCGCTAAATGGTGTTAATACCATGCTTACCGTTGAAGGCATGGAAGCGGTATGGCAAAATACACTGAGGAAGATAGGCTATAACGATAGTGAAATTAACAGCTTTATAGTTGGCCCTGCTTATACCGCATGGTGGCTGATGGGCAATATTGAAGGCTGGGGCGGACCGATGCCGCAAAGCCAGATTGACAACCGGAAACTGATTCAGCAAAAAATGATAAAGCGAATGCGGGAATTGGGGATAGAACCTGTTTTACAAGGCTTTTACGGAATGGTGCCAAGCACCTTGAAAAATAAAAGCAAGGCACACATCATAGACCAGGGCACCTGGGGCGCATTTAAAAGGCCCGACATACTTGACCCTACCGACCCTGAATTTAGTCGCATAGCAGGTATATATTACAGCGAAATGCAGGCATTATATGGTAAAAACATCCATTTTTTTGCAGGCGATCCTTTTCATGAAGGCGGCAAAACCGATGGCATAGATCTCAAGAAAGCGGGAGCCTCCATACAGGCATCAATGCAAAGTTATTATCCTGGTTCTTCATGGGTGTTGCAGGGTTGGCAGGATAACCCTAAACAGGCTATGCTTGACGGTCTTGATAAATCAAAAGTATTGGTACAGGAGCTTTTTGGCGAGTTTACCAATAACTGGGAAAAACGTAAAGCTTATGATAACACCCCGTTTATATGGTGCAGTGTTAACAATTTTGGCGAACGCCCCGGCGTATATGGCAAATTACAGCGCTTTGCCGATGAAATTTACAGGGCCAGGGAAAGCACTTACAGCAATTATCTTAAAGGCGTAGGCATAATGCCCGAAGGCATAAACAATAATCCGCCAGACTATGATTTAATGCTCGAACTGGGCTGGCGCACAGCACATGTTGATACCCGGACCTGGATTAACGATTACGCCAAATACCGTTATGGTGTAAACAATATGTATACAAGTAATGCGTGGCAGGGCTTTTTACAAACCATTTACCAAAGTCTTCCCGGTTACCAGGAAGGGGCGGGCGAATCTATTTTTTGCGCAAGGCCCGCACTTAAGGTTAAATCAATCTCCAGCTGGGGCACGCTTACCCGAAATTATGATACTGTACAATTTGAAAAAGCGGTAAAAGAGTTTGCACTGGCCGCTCCCGGGCTCATGAATTCGGCTACCTACAAAATAGATCTCATCAACATGGTTAGGCAGGTACTGGCCAATAAAGGAACCCTTGTTTTTAATGACCTTGTTACTGCATACAACAATAAGGATTTACCGGCCTTTAACAAGGCAAGCGAAAAGTTCCTGCACATGATAAAATTGACAGACGACTTACTGAATACAGATGGATACTTCAGGCTCAACACCTATCTCAAACAAGCTATAGCCAACGGAAACACTGCCGAAGAGAAAGCAAATAACCTAAAAAATGCTTTAATGCAGATTACCTATTGGGGCGAAAACGTACGTACCGAAGATAACCTGCATGAATATGCTTATAAAGAATGGGCCGGCCTGATAGATGGTTATTACCTGCCCCGCTGGGAAATTTATTTTGATTACCTGCGTGGCAACCTGCAGGGCAAAAACGTTACCGAGCCCGATTACTTTGCATGGGAGCGCAAATGGGTGGATGAAAACCAGAAGCTAAATCCCGAAAAACCATCCAGGCCTCTACAGGAAGTGGTGAAGGAAATTTTATCGATGTAAACTTAGAACACCCTTAATTCAAACTAACAGACCGCTATGCGTCAATTCAAAAAAACAGTCTTAATTACGTTATTAATTTCCCTGGTATTTTCCTCTTCGCATGCTCAAAAGAAAATAGGAACGGAAACGGCCGAACAAAAAGCTAAACGCATGGCCTGGTGGACCAACGATCGTTTTGGCATGTTTATTCATTGGGGACTTTACTCGCAGGCGGCAAGGCATGAATGGGTAAAAAGATGGGAACGCATGACCAACGAACAATACCAGCCTTACTTTGATGAGTTTAACCCGGATTTATTTAACCCCAAAGAATGGGCGAAGAAAGCCAAAGCAGCCGGAATGAAATACGCTGTACTCACCACCAAACATCATGAAGGGTTTTGCCTTTTTGATTCAAAATACACCGATTATAAGGCCACCAATACCGCTGCCAAAAGAGACCTTGTAAGGGAGTTTGTAAATGCATTTAGGGCCGAGGGCATAAAAATAGGATTTTATTATTCCTTGTTAGACTGGCATCATCCGGATTTTACCGTTGATGTTTTACACCCTTTGCAACCGGCAAGCGAAAAAGATGAGGATTATGATAAGTTGAATAAAGGCCGCGATATGGCCAGGTACCGCACGTACATGCACAACCAGATTAAAGAACTGCTTAGCAATTACGGTAAAGTTGATATGCTGTGGCTCGATTTTTCGTACCCCGACAACGGCAAACATGGTAAAGGCAGCAAAGACTGGGGATCTGTTGAATTGGTTAAAGAAATAAGAAAACTACAGCCCAATATCATAATTGATAATCGCCTTGATTTAAACGAATACCAGGACGGCTGGGATTACCTGACACCCGAACAGGTAAACTTATCAGAATGGACCAAAAAAAATGATTACAAAACTTATTGGGAAACCTGCCAAACGTTTTCTGGCTCCTGGGGGTATTTCCGCGATGAAAATAGTTGGAAAAGCACCAAACAGTTAGTTACGATGCTGATAGAAGCCGTAAGCAAACGCGGTAACCTACTGCTGAATGTAGGCCCCACTGCCCGTGGTTTATTCGATAAACGTGCCAATGAAAGGCTGGACGGAATAGCAGCATGGATGAAATACAACAGCCGCGCTATTTATGGATGTACCGAAGCGCCGGAAACATTTAAAGCGCCTGAACATACCATGCTTACCTATAATGCCAATACCAGGCGTTTATATGTGCATTTGTTGGAATATCCGGGCAAAACAATCACTTTACCGGGCTATAAGGATAAGGTTAAATATATCCAGTTTTTGCATGATGCATCGGAGATACAAACGGATAGCAAATCAAAAAATGCAGGAAATGACCTGGTATTAAATCTACCCGAGACCAAACCTGATACCGAGATACCGGTAATTGAATTGGTACTGAACTAATGCTATATACCCGGCTTTAAAAATTAATCCATTTATCATGATCCAAAAATTCATACTTGGCCTTTGTTTGTTAAGCTGTGGCCAGGCAGCACTCGCGCAAAACGAGCACGAAATGTCCACCACGTACCAGGTTCCTAAAGATTCCCTGGTGCGGCAAAAACTTGCCCAATGGCGGGACCAGAAGTTTGGCTTGTTTATGCATTGGGGCACCTACAGCCAATGGGGTGTAGCAGAAAGCTGGACTATTTGCCCCGATGACTGGGTTACCCGTACGGGCCCCTATAGTGATGATTATTTCACTTATAAAAAAGCCTACGAAAACCTGCAAACCACGTTTAACCCTGTAAACTTTAACCCCGAAAAATGGGCTAAAGCCGCCAAAGCCGCGGGTATGAATTACATGGTATTTACAACCAAACACCATGATGGCTTTAGCATGTTCGACACCAAACAAACGGATTATAAAATTACAGATGCTAAAACGCCTTTCTCAAAAAATCCGCGAAGCAATGTAACCAAAGAAATATTTGACGCCTTCCGCAAAGATAATTTTATGATTGGGGCATATTTCTCTAAACCCGACTGGCACAACCAAAACTATTGGTGGCCATACTTGCCGCCCAAAGACCACAATGTTAACTACGACCCGCAACACTACCCCGAACGCTGGCAAAAATTTAAAGATTTTACTTATAACCAGATTGAAGAGCTGATGACCGGCTATGGCAAAGTAGATATTTTGTGGCTTGATGGCGGCTGGGTAAGGCCCTTGCCAACAAATGATAACAATCCGCAGCACTATAACCAGGATCTTGATATGGCCAGAATTGCCAAAATGGGGCGCAGCCATCAGCCAGGCCTTATTATGGTAGACAGAACAGTTGCAGGCGAATTTGAAAACTATACCACCCCAGAACAGGAAGTACCGGATAAGCCTTTATCATATCCATGGGAAACCTGTATGACTATTGGTAAATATTGGAGTTACGTGCCGGACGACGAATTTAAACCCAGCCGGCAACTGGTGCAAACGCTTATAAAAATAGTGTCGCGCGGCGGCAACCTGCTACTCAATATTGCCCCGGGACCTGATGGCGACTGGAACCCGGTTGCCTATCAACGGTTACAGGATATTTCCGACTGGATAAAAATTAACGGGAGGGGTATTTATGGCTCGGAACCTGTAGCTCCCTACTCCGCCGGCAACGTCTATTTTACTAAATCTAAAACCACGAAAACGTTATATGCTTTTTGGTTATCTGAAAAAGATATGGTAAACCTACCGGCCAACGTAAGTTTCCCGGTTGATAATATCAAGCAAATTAAAAAAGTAAGTTTGATGGGCAGTATTAAAAAACTGAAATGGGATTATAAAAACGGTTTGTTAAGCATCAAGATACCTGATGATTTACAAAAAAGTGCCGCTTTAAAGTATAGCGGCACTTTTGAACTGGAATATTAAAAAGCGGCGTTTAGGCCCAAAAACTACCTGAATGAGACAGGGCAAACGCATCTGATTGGGTTAACATAACTTAACACATTTCAGATAAAATATTTACAAACACTTAATAATCAATATCTTATATTTTATCATGGTTAACACTAAATTGAGCGCGCAGTTTACGCGCATCCAAATATTTGTGCCTGTTGTTGGCCAATCCAAGTCCCGTTGGTACCTGAATCATTTAACCATGATCAGCCGATAAAAACAAGGGGGGGGGGCTTATATCACTCATTCTGTTAGCTATTTAGATGCGTTTGCCATGATGAGACACCATGCTGGAATCAAATATCACCTGGTTAAAAGCAGGAGCCGACGATGTTTCTTCGTTACGGCCGGCAATTAATTCGAAAAGAATTTCTGCTGCCTTTACGCCTTGTTTTTGAGGAAACTGTTCGATAGATGCCATTGGCGAATTATCCATAAAGCTCCAGATAGGCGAATTGGCAAAACTAATAAAGCTTATATCGCGGTTAACTACAAGATCGTTTTTTTTCATCAGCGACATAGCATCACGTGCTACATAATCATTAAAGGCGATGACAGCCGTCGGTCTTTCTTTTAAAGATAATAGCTGCCGCATAGCCCGGTAATTTTGATCGGCTGAAAGATCGGACGAAACAATCAGTTGTGTATTTATAGCTATGCTATAATTATTAAGCCCTTTGTTATATGCAGCCAGGCGCTCTTTACTTGCCCCCAGGTGCAATGGGCCATTAATTAACCCTATATTACGATGTCCTTTTTCTACCAAGCAATCAACTGCCTGTAACATTCCCGACTGGAGATTACAGGCAGAATAGTGGATATCTTCCATGTCGGGTATGCGGTCGAAAAACACTACCGGAATGTTATATTTTTTTAATTGGTTAAACACTTCATAATCCGTGGTATTTTTACTTATAGATATGATAATGCCATCCAGCCGGTGATTTTTCATGGTATCCAGGATACTCTTTTCCTTATCAGGATTTTCTAATGACTGCCCTACAAAAACGTTATAATTCTTTTTACTGGCGTAATCTTCTATACCGCTAAGCGCCGAAGAAAAAAAAGCATCCGAAAAATCGGGGAGTACAACGCCGATAGTAAATGTTTTTCGCTGTTTAAAAAATATAGCCGTTTGATTACGCTCGTAATTTAATTCGTTTGCCACTTTATTAACGCGCATAGTAGTTACCAGGCCAATACTGGGATGCCCGTGAAGAGCCCGGGATACCGTTGAAGCATTTACTTTTAAGCGTTTAGCTATCTCTTTAATTGTGGGGATCTTTTCCATTTGGTAAGCAAGATTAAAACAATGAGTATTTATTATCTGTTAGTCCAAAAAATCGTTGGTGTCAAAATAATTAAAGGGTTAACGTCACCCGTATGATGTGCCATAATTGTAAAGCCGTATGCGTACCTGCATATACGGCTTAATGGTTATTGATAAGCGCCTTTATTTATTTGCTTATTAACAATACGCGCGTTGCCATCAAAATCTGTACTGCCATTAACAATATCAGATATTACCTGCCCGCTATTTTTTGCTGAAGAAGATGATTGCAAATGAAGATTGAGGCCGGATGTATTTATGAATAAAGGATCGGCACCATTTGTTGAATTAGCATCACTGCCACTGGCGGCTTTCCAGGCATTGTAATCGGTGTAGGATGTACCGTTCCAAGTCCACTGTGCAGCACCTGTGGTATAATACAGGTTGTAATCAATAACATTTCCAGATCCTTTAGCCGTGTACTTATGAATAAACATATCTGATGCACCACCGTAAATAACATTGTTCTTAATCACATTATTGGTGCAATCTTCCCTGATACTTATCTCCCCTTCTATTTCGCCAAATGCGCCCAGGGCCTGATTATTGTTGTACAACGTGTTATTTACTATAGCCGAATTGCTTGTACCGGCACCTGTATAATTTAAATACCCACCCATATAAATACCCGAACACCAACAGTTATACACAAGGTTATTCCTGATGGTAACATGATCTGTAGGGAATCCGTTGGTTTCGCTTACGGCGCCAATACCCCTGTCTGTAACAGATACCCTGTTCTTTTCTACCACAACGTTTCTGCCGCCATCTACATAAATACCTATGGCGCCATGTCCGCCAAGCGGCCCTCTTTTACTTTCAATATTATACAGGGTATTACCGCTGATAACCCCGTTTCGCGCATAATTAAGTGCAGGATCGGCATTAGCCGCGTAGCCGCCGGCAGCATCAATACCAATATTTTGCGCGTTATAAATGGTATTGTTGGTAATGGAGAATCCGTCAACATACCCGTTGACCGTCAGGTTTTCGCCGTATCCGGTTTTACAATCATGTATGGTATTACCGGTAACAGTAATATTAGTTACCGGATCGGACGTGTTCCCGATAATTAAAATGGCGTTGCCTCCCCCGTTAAGTGGCAACTGGGTATAGTCAATACCGTATACGGTGTTGTTTTTTATGGTAATATAATCAGAGCCACCTTCAACCATAATAGCTTTAGGATCGCCGGTAGATGTTTTAAAATTGCGTATTTCAAAACCGTCAACCACTATAAATTTGGCTTTATCAATAGTTACCAGCGCCTCGCGGCCATTAACGCTAAAAGCGCTGCCATCAATAACCGGCTTCTCGCCACGGTAGGCTTTCAATGTAATATACTTATCCATTACACCCGATTTTGGAAAAACCACTTTTTCGTTATATATGCCAGCCCGTACCATTACGGTATCGCCGGGGATAGTATGGCTTAGCGCATTATTAATAGTTTGGAAAGGGGCATCAATTGTTCCCTTATTGGATTCCAAACCGTTGGCAGATACATAATAGATATGAGCGCCGGCAGAAGGAGTTACAATCCCGGCATCGTTTTTTTTACTGCAGCCAAATACCTGCGCCACAAAACCAAGCATTAAAAAAATATTAATATTACGTTTCATCATCTGTAGTTTAAATTAAGAACCCCTTATTGCTGTGCGCCCTTACTGATCTTATTGCCCACAACACGTGCATTTCCATCAATATCTGTTGCCCCGTTTATATCTGCCGAAATTACCTGCCCGGAATTTTTTGCAGGAGACGATGATTGTATATGGAGATCTGGCAGCGAGATGCTTTTTAGTAAAGGATCTGCGCCATATAGCGAATTAGCATCGTTAGCGCTGGCTGTTTTCCATGCGTTTAAATTGGTGTACGGAGTACCATTGGTACTGTTCCATATCCATTGCGGAGTACCTGTGGTAAAGTATAAATTGTTACCAATTATGTTGTTGCTCCCGGTTGAAGTATACTTGTGAATAAACACATCAACCGGCCTGGCGTATACAATATTGTTTTTTATTACGTTGTTGTCGCAATGCTCTGTAAGTCTTATCTCGCCTTCAATCTCACCAAATGCGCCCACAACACGATCATTTTGATACAGCGTATTGTTTACCACGTAACAGTCTTTAGTTCCGCCGGACGTATAGTTTAAATAATCGCCCATGTATATGCCGGTACGGTAGCAGTTATACACAAAGTTGTTTCGCACAATGGTGGTTCGGGTAGCATACACGTTACTTTCGCTCACCAGCCCTATCCCACGGTCGCTGTTATATACTTTGTTCCGTTCAATAATGGTGTTAGCGCCGCCGCATACGTAAATAGAAATGGCGCCATACCTGTCTGGTCCCCAAATTTCTGGTGTTTTGGTCATCGAGTTATCGTGAAACTCGTTATCGCTGATTATTCCATTACGGGCGTAATTGGTGGCAACTGCGCCGGTTTTATTAAGGTTATCGCCACCGGCTACAATTATCCCGATGTTTTCCGTATCGTATACTTTATTATGGTTAAAAATAAAGCCGTCAATATTACCCGCCAACGTTACGTTTTCGCTTGTACCGGTTTGTGTATCATGCACGGTACATCCGGTAATAACCAGGTTGGTAATAGCAGTGGTGCCGTTGCCTATAACCAGTATAGCATGGCCGCTACGCCAATCAGCTAATGAAGCATTGCTTTTAATATTATAAATATTACAGTTTTTAATCGTGATATCGTGCGAGTCGCCGTTAATTGCTATACCCTCGGGATCGGTATTAAAAGCAGCACTTGTAAAATTGCAGATATCAAAACCATCAAGCGTTATATACCTTACGTTACTTAGGGTAACTAACGACATCCATCCTGAAATAATTATTTTGCTTCCGTCTATTACGGGCTTTTCTCCGGGGAATGCTTTTACGGTAATCAACTTATTCATTATTCCCGATTTTGGGAACACCACTTTTTCGTAGTAAGCGCCTCCCCTAACCATAACGGTATCGCCGGGCGTGGCATGGGTTAGTGCGGTATTGATGGTTTGGAAGGGCGCGCCGATTGTGCCTGCATTAGCATCAGACCCGTTTGCTGCCACGTAATAAACATGGATAGCTGCTATGGGCACCACATTATTACCAGCTGTTTTTTTGCTGCAGGCCAGCGTTTGTAAAGCGCAAACACACACTAACAAAATATTGATATAAAATTTCATTGCGTTTTTTTAATTAAGAAATACTTGCTGCCTTGCCTTGCAGTTATTAAATGTTACCGGCGTTTAGTGGCGCAAAGTATAGCCCTCGTAGCATATTATACTTGCTACGAGGTACCATACAAATCAAACAACATAAACTATCACTCAAACAGCTTCCCAAACAATGAAAGAGATATTTGTTGGGGCTGATACTCAAAGATTACCGCCATCGATCCCGGGAAGCTATTTGGCGCACAGATTGGCATTATTCGGAAACTATTTTCCGTATCCGGTTATTATTTTTGTCTAACACGTAAACAGTTCCGTTTTTATCTACAGCAACACCGGTTGGCGCGCTAAAAAGCGCAAACCCTCCTATTGCATCGGTGTACCCGGCCGTACTACTTCCGGCAAAAGTGCTTACTTCAAATGTACCGGCCTGTATAAAGCGGATGCTTTGATCGGGGTGACCGGTATCGCCATAAACGGTTCCGTTACCTGCCACATATATATTGCTATTGTTATCTACAGCGATACCCCATGGCAACGAAAATTTTGAAACTGCGGGCCCTCCGTTAACGTATCCGGCACTCCCCTGCTGGCCGGCAATAATGCTACCCTGCCATGTTCCGGCAGTATACTTTTTGATAACGTGATCTCCGTTCATTGATACGTATAGATTACCGGTTTTATCAAACTTGATGCCTGCGGGATAATTAAGGCCGGATACAACTTCTTTAGCGGTCCACTGTGCTGATACCTGGTAAATACTTCCCGGACTGGAGCAGCTTGAGTAATAAACATAGCCGGTAGTTTTATCAACAGCCACACTCCAGGGCGATTGGTTTCCCCAGGCCCAGGTAGTAGCCATACCATCAGGGCTTATCTTCCGGATATCCCAGTTCCCCGGGTCGGCAGAGTATACATTGCCCTGGGCATCAACAGCCACATCATAAGGCAAAGAAAAAGTTGCGGCTGTACCTTTCCCATCAGAATAACCAGAAACTCCCGGGTTACCGGCCAGCGTTGTAACGTTTCCGCCGGTATCAATTTTCCGGATGCAGTGATTCCCCGGATCGGCAACATACACATTCAGGTTATCATCAACAGCTACACCGCAGCTTCTGTACCAGCCCTGGCCGCTAAAATCAAACATGGCATCTGTTCCCTGCCCATTGGCAAAACCGGCTTTACCCGACCCGGCCAGCGTAGTAACCGTTCTGGTATACTGATAAGTAAAGCTAGTTGTGCTTGTTGCCGTTCCCTTCCCTATCGTTACCATAATAGGCCCGGTTCCGGCTTTTTTAGGTATCACTACCATCATTTGCGTGGTATTGGCACCGATGATTTTGAGCTTTACCCCATTAAGGGTAACTGCGATTTGCGAAGTATCTGTTGAAAAATTACTGCCGTTAATAAGTACTTCTGTTCCGCCACCGCCCTGTGCCGGAATAAAGCTGTTAATGTTAATTGGCGAATTGTTATTATGTGTGGGAGTTTTGTCTTTTTTACAACTTATAAAAGCTATCATTATAAAAACCCCGCCGGCAAATAAGCATTGATTTATGCCTTTTGCCATTATGTTTATGAATGTTTTCATTTGAATAATTACACTTTAATTATTAGTTTTTTTATACCTCTTTTATTGCCTTTAGGCAAATAAAAAACACGCATCTACCAACCGGGATTTTGAACCAATGCCCTGTCACGGTCTAATTGATACTGGGAAATTGGGAACAAATACATTTTATTGTTCCATACCCTTTTTTGGAAAAGTGTTTTATTATAAAGAGCGCCAAACGAAAATCCTTGTCCCTGGTCGTCGGTATTTACATTTAATCCGTAAATGGTTTGGTTTTCATCGGCACCTAATAATAGCCTTCTAATCAGGGTATAGTATCTGTCGCTTTCAAAACACAGCTCCACTTGTCTTTCTCTCAAAATGTATTTGCGCATCAAATCTTTGTTTCCAACTGCGCCGGGGTAAACAGTTTCTATGCCCGGCAAACCGGCCCTGCTCCTAATCTGGTCAAGGTAAAGCACGATATTTTGGTTAGATGGATCGTACTCATTTAAAGCTTCTACATAATCAAGCAAAATTTCGGCATACCTTATCAGTATAAAAGGCCTGTAGTTGGCAGTCCATTGCCTTATATTATCGGCAGGACTTACATTTTTCAGCACATCATAGCCTGTAATGTTATTGCTGGCCCCGCTTGCTTTTGCTCCGGCCTTGCCATTATAATAAAACTCGGCCCGGCCTGTTCCGTCAATATTTTCGGTTGACGAATAATAGTTTTTATCATCAACCGTTGGTGCAGGTAATACCGGCCGGCCATTATATTGGATGTAAGCATAAAACCTTGGTTCGCGGTTGGCGTACATGTTCCATTGCCCCTTTTTGTGCTCCCAGTACTTGCCGCCATTGCTTTGCGCAAAATTGCTTGCAATGTATCCGGATGAGGGATCGTCAATGGTTTTGCCATTATTCATGTAAAATGCATCTACAACGTTTTGGGTAGCATTATACATACTATACCCGCCGGCACCAGGCGTTACACACTTGGTATAACCTGTGTAATTCCATGAATTTCTTGAAAAAATGATCTCACTGTTCCAGTTGGTAATGAAAAGGTCCCTTACCGACAGATAAGGATCAAATACGGTCCCACCGTTGTCAAGATTGGTAAATAATTTATATGAGCCAAGGTCAATTACTGCTTTGGCAGCATCGGCTGCTATTTTCCATTTATTGGCATCATATACCGTTGGTGCCAGCTGTGTGCCATCCTGGTTTTTAAAAGAGGCAAACGAAGGGTTACCATTCCATAACGGACTGGCTGCCAGCAAAGCAAGTTGTGCTTTTACAGCAAGGCAGCTACCTTTTGTTGGCCGGCCGTAATTACTGGTTGTAGCCCATTCTGCAGGTAAACCGGCTGCTGCCTGATCCATTAGCGTGTTAACATAGTCTTTACACTCGTCAAAAGATGATCTTGGGAACTTGTTGAAATCGGCATTTAAACTTAGTGCTTCGGTCACTTTTACAACCGGACCATATTGTTTTATCAACTGCCAGTAAAACCATCCTCTTAAAAACCGGGATTCTGCCTTATATTGATTTTTTAAGGTTACACTTAACTGGCTGGCCGGAACCTTGTCAATATTAGCTTCAAAAATAAATGACGACCGGATCCCTCTATAATAGTTATCCCAATTGTCAAAATAAGCATTTACAGGGCTCCAGTTGCCCGCAACCATTTGCCTTACATTGGTACCCGGGATAGATACAGATGATTCATCGCTTGCGCCCATAGCACTAAAATCGCCGCCGTCGGTTTCAACAATATATCCATATATATTGTACAGGTATGATTCGGCATTGGCCCTGGTGCTCCAAATCAAGTCAGATGTTAACAGGTTATCGGGCTTTTTATTAAGATAATTACAGGAAGATAAACTGGCACTCAGGAACCATACCCCAACAGCCATAATTAGTATATTTTTTTTCATTGGAAAAACTTTAAATACTTTTAAAATTGATTTAAATCCATTTTGCTAAAATGCAGCCCGCAACCCAAAAGCAAATATTCTTACCGGCGGGTAGCCTGCGCCATTAGAGCCGAGTTCGGGGTCCCAAAGTTTGAATTTGGAGAACGTTAGCAGATTTTGGCCCGTTAAATAAAGGTAAACCGAGCTGATACCCGCTTTTGTCAGGAACAGCGGCTTAAGTGTATACCCTAATGTTGCCTGTTTTAAACGGACAAAACTTGCATCTTTAGACCACCATGTACTTGGCTGATAATTGTTACTATTCTGGTTGGCAATGCCTAACCGTGGGTAATCTACATTTTGGCTGGGGTTTTCAACCGTCCACCGGCTTTCCAGGTTGGCCAGCATACCGGATGGATAAGTACCCATACCGGTAAACGGTACAATACCTGCACCGGTTGCACCCGCGCCGGTGATGGACGAACCGTTCGCCATTATAATTACATTCGAAGTTCCCTGAAAAAATAGCGAGAGATCGAATTTCTTATAACCAACCGTAAAGCCCGCACCATATAAAATAGTAGGCACGTCTGATTTACCGGTGTATACCTTATCAAAGCTGTTTATTACGCCGTCGTTATTTACATCTTTGTACTTTATATCGCCGGGCCTTAATATCGCGCCAAACTGGGTGGGGCTTTTATCAACATCTTCCTGCGATGTAAACAGCCCTTCGGCAACATACATCAAATTATCGCCATACTTACGCCCTGTTGACTGTTGGTAAGCGTACAGTTGCTTTGGTTCGTCCTGCTGTACAATTTTATTATTATTGTAAGTAAAGTTGCCATAAAGACGAAGTGACACTTTGCCAAAATTTTCATTATATTCAACATTGCCTTCAATACCATGGTTGTTCATTTCGCCCAAATTGGCAAATACAGCCCCGCTTACGCCCAGTATTCCAGACAATGAACCGCGTTGAACAAGGATATTGGTTCTTCTCTCTTTATAGGCGTCAATAGTAATATTCAACTTATTGAACAATCCTATTTCTAAACCAATATTATCTTTGGTTGCTTTTTCCCAGGTAAGGTTCTCTACCCCAATTACGGTTTCGGTAGTGCCGCCATACACGGTTCCGTTAAGGCCTAAACCTACAGATCCGCCGCCGCCGTACTGGTTGATATAAGGGAACCTGGTAATACCGTAATTAGACCCAATCTGGTCATTACCCACAAGGCCGTGAGAGCCCCTTATTTTAAGCAGGTTAAATGTTTTTGAAAGCGCCGTAAAAAATGGTTCTCTTGAAATTACCCACCCCCCGGATACAGAAGGGAAAAACCCGAATTTTTTACCCGGCTCAAAATTTTCTGAACCTGTATAACCGGCATCAAACTCAAGCAAATACCTATCAGCATATGCATAAGTAGCCCTGGCGGCTAAACCCTGGTTATTATAGGGAATAGAACTAATAACGCTCCCGGCCGAACTCTGCACCCTCGACCGCATGTTATATAAAAGCAGTCCGCCTACGTGATGTTTGCCAAAAGCCTGGTCGTAATTAATGTTTGTTTCCAGGTACATGGTTTTCTCGGCCGATGATGACTGGGTGTATCCTAAAAACTGGCTTCCGTACCTCGACTGGCCGAATACCAAATTACCCTGCGGGTCTCTTGACGTGGCTAAAAAAAGATCATTGGTACCTGTTCTGCCGTTGTCGTTTTCGCTATAAGAATCAAATGAAAACCTTGCCATGGCACTTAAGCCGTCAGTAATAGCATCCAGTTTTTGGTTGATAGAGAAAACAGATTGAACAGTTGGGCGAAACTCGCTGTTATAACCAGAATTTTGAATATCGTTCACCGGGTTGGATCCCCCGTTGTTAAACGGACCGGCCCATTTACCTCCCGGGTATTGTATCGGGAATGCATTGGGCGGGGTTAAATACGACTCATACCAGATACTACCGGCAGAAAGGCCGGGATAACGGCTGCTCACCAGCATCGCATCCAGGTTCATGGTTAATAAAGTGGTTTTGGTTAAATCTATATCCAGGTTCGACCTAAAATCATATCTTTTGAAGTTGAGGTTGGGGTTATAACCATTTTGCTTCGTTACCTTATAGCTTCCATCCTGATCATAAAAAGATGCCGAAACATAGTACCTTACCGTTGACGCACCGCCGCTAACATTCAGGTTGGTGTTGTATCCCGGTGCCCAATCCTTGTAAACAGATTTTATCCAGTTAACATTGGGATACAGATATGGATCTAAACCGCTGGCTGTTTTTTGAATAGTTTCTTCAGAATAGGCCGCGGCGTTACCGTCATTTGTAGTTGCTTCGTTATGTAATCTCATCCATGATACCGCATCCAGCATTTTTGGTGTTTTGGTAAGGCCAGACATTGAAGCTTCTGTTTTTAATGAAATTTTTGGTTTGCCTGCAACACCTCTTTTGGTAGTTATAATTAAAACCCCATTTGCACCTTTGGCACCATATACAGCGGTTGACGAAGCATCTTTTAACAACGAAATACTTTGAATATCTTCCGGGTCGATGTTATTGTAAGCCCCGCCATAAGTGCTGTTTACATCATCACGTTGCACCCCGTCAATAATAATAAGCGGGTTTGCATTACCTGTAAAAGTACCAATGCCACGAATGGTAAATGATGCATTATCATAACCAGGTTCTCCGCTTCTTTGCATTGATATTACCCCGGCCACTTTTCCTGCAAGGGCATTAGATAATGAGCGGTTGGGCGTTGTTATATCGGCCACGTTTACAGTGGTAACAGCCCCGGTTATCGTCAGCTTTTTTTGTTTGCCATAACCTACTACTACTACCTCATTTATTCCTTTGGTATCATCCAGTAATTGAACAGTAAGGGATGATGTTGCTTCGGTAACTGTAATTTCTTTGGCAACAAAACCGGCAAATGAAACAACAAGGATACTGTTAACGTCGGCATCAATGGTAAAGCGCCCCTCGGTATCAGTTACCACTCCTTTATTGGTGCCTTTAATACGCACACTGGCCCCCGGTAAGGTAAGCCCCTTTGAATCAGTAACAATACCCGAAACCTTTATAACGGGTATTGGCTGAGACGGTGAATTAAAAGGTTTAGGTTTGATAATAATTGTTTTCTCGCTTATACTATAAATAAACGGCTGCCCTTTAAATGTCAGTTTTAATACTTCTTCTAATTCGGTATTCAGAACATCAATACTTACCGGGTTAGCCTGCTTAATTACCTTTGAATTATAGAAGAAATCATATCCGCATTGTTCCCTAATTTCTTTAAGAACTTTTTCTAATGGAGCATTTTTTTCTGATAATGTAATTTTTTGTGCGTAACCTGAAGCACTTGCCTGAAGTATGGTTGCTACCAACAATATGATGGATAGTTTCATAATCAACAAAGCTTTATTTTTTATACAGGGAACCCTGTACAAACTTATTTCATAACATTTCATACATTTGAACTTGTTTGGGTTTAAGGTGTAATTGGACTACGAATTTAGTTTCATGGTAAGCCCTAACTTTTTAGTCGGGAGTGTTCGAGCACTTCCGGCTTATTTTTCAGGATACCTTAATGCGGAGTAATTATCAAGGCATAATGATGACTCTCCTTCCTTCAATTTTAGTTTTAACGTTTCCTGTTTGTTCTATGATCTTCAGTGCCTGGGCTAAGTCTCTTGAACGCGACACCATTCCGCCAAATCTTAAATTATCCACATTACCGGCGTATTCTACGTCAACATTATACCAGCGCGCAAACTTGCTCATAATGCTTTTCAGGTCTTCGTCAACAAACAGGAAGTAGCCATTTTTCCAGGCAATCACCTCTTCGGTATTAACTGTTTGTATATTAAATGAGTTGCTTAAATAATTGATGTTTGATTGCTCGCCCGGTTTAAGCAATTTTGATTGATTAGATTTGGTTGACAGCACCTTAACAGAACCTTCTAATAAAGTTGTTTTAACCGAAGTGTCGTCAATGTAGGAGCTGATATTGAAATGGGTACCTAACACTTCAACCACCTGGCTGTTACTTACCACTCTGAATGGTTTTTTAGCATTTTTAGCAACTTCAAAATAAGCCTCGCCCGCCAATTGAACACTGCGCACATCGCCATTGAAATTGGTTGGATAACGAAGCGATGAGCCTGCATTTAACCAAACTTTTGAACCATCGGGCAAATCAACCTGGTACTGCCCGCCTTTTGGTGTTTCAATGGTATTAAAAGCCACCTCCGCAGAGGCAGCTGAATTAGGCGATGCATTTTCGACGGTATAAACCAACTGACCATTGGCAGCTTTGGTAACCTTTACACCAGATTGTTTGGCCAATTCGCCTGTAGCGGCATCATCTAAAATAATTTTTGAACCGTTGGCTAAGGTTAATAACGCTTTATTGCCCCCTGGGGCGATGGTATTCCCGGTTGCGGATTGCGGTTTGTTTTTAGTTAATAAACCAGAAGTACCGGACTTCAGATAAAAAACCAATAACGAGGAAGCGACAAGGAATAAGGTAATTGATGCAGCCACAAACCACCTCCTCAAAAAAATAATTCTTTTAGGTGCAGATTCGCGTGCTTTTATCTCCAGCAGTACCTTATCGTAAAGCTCGGCCCGGGCTGTGTTTTCGTCGCCCATGGTAAGCTCGTCCCATTTCAATTCGCTTTTTTGGAGCGTGTTGTAATAGTTTAATAAAAGCTCCTCCTCCTCGGCAGTTGCCTGGTTTGAAAGGTATTTGTTTATTAAGATCAGAAGTGTTTCTTTTTTCATTGGGCGGTTATTGTATGTAAGTAACCCAACATAGGGGGTACCCCCAAAGAAATTTTAAATATTTCTATATCATTAACAAATCATGAAGTTTTAGGAATTAATGAGAGAAGAATATAAAGAAAACAGGCCGGGTGAAATTCTGTAAAACACTCAAAACCATCGCCCGCATAGCATAATGGCAGCTAAGCAAACAAAATCGCCCAGGGTTTTACGCAAACGGTTCAAGGCTACAGTTAGTTGATTTTCAACTGTTTTAGGGGCGATTCCGAGCCGTTCGGCAATTTCTTTGGTGGTTAGGTGTTCTTTACGGCTCATAATAAATATTTGCCGGCACTTTTCGGGCAGTTCGGCCACCCCCTGCTCCAGCAAACGGTTAATATCTTTTTGGGATAAGATATCTTCGCCCCCGTTATTGCTAAAAAGTTCTTCCAGGTGATTAAAAAGATCTGCTCTTACCTTGCCAGAGCGGATAACATTAAACACCTGGTAACGCACGGCTGTATATAAATAAGCATTCAAAGAGGTTAGTTGAAGATTAGCACGTTTCATCCATAGGTTAACCAATACCTCCTGGGTAACGTCTTCAGATACCTGACGGTCTCTGAGGATATTGTATGCTGAAAGATAAAGCTTTGACCAATATTTATTATAGATACGTTCAAATGCCGCAAGATCATTCTCCTGGATCAACGCTATAAGCCGCTCATCTGTCAATAGCTGAACCTCCAGGTTATTCATTCGGCATTATGAAATTTAAAATTGGCAACTTCAAATAAATTGTTTTTTGTTGTTTTAAAATATTACAATTACTACCACTGAGGTAGCCATTCAGTATTCCCGCCGAAGCCCTTGTTTTCCCTCCGGCTCCTGCTCAGTTATTTGGGGCATCTATCCGGTGCCGATTTGCCTTGAGACTTCAAAATTGTTATTTAAGCTACTTCTGATAGTAAATAAAGTCAAAAAAATGCAAAAAGTAAAAGAAAATCTTCAATAAAATCCAACAAAAGCTACATTTTATTACAATAATTTAGAAGTTATTTAAATCGTTCTGCGAAGCGTGAAGAACGTCACCTGCACTTTTATTTTTTGCCTCGCTGATATCAAAACCGCTTAATATTTTTTGAAGCTGATGCAGTTTATCCTGCCGGTTTTCTTTCATGAAACGGCTCCTTACTATGTTAATTTTTTCATAATCCTGGATACCCTCAACCAGCCGTTCAAAACGGATAGAGGTACGCAAACCAGGATAAACCAGGTAGGCATCCCCGGATGACCATGATCCGAACCGGGTGTCGCGTAAGGCATCTTTTGTCCAGCAGTTGTATGCCCAGCGCAGGTAACCATCATATTCCTTGTAAGCGGCATACCATCCCAGCCACGCCGACTCGGCAGGTGCAGAAAAGGAAAAGGTGTTGGGATGCCCCTCTGTGCAACAGGTATAATAAGTAGTGTTAAATCCTGCTTTTTTACGTGCAAGCATGGTAGCACTATCTATCACCTGGTTTGAGGCCACACTGTAATCCACCAAATCTTTTTCAATTTCGGGGTGATAGTTGCCGGCCAATGAAATTTTAAAATCTTTGTCGGCGCTTTTTATTAACGCAATAGCTTTTTGCATGTCGGCCATCGATCTTTCGTCCATGGCTATGGTGGTTTTAGCAAACCATCCTTTTTGCTTAAGGTGACTGGCAAAATTGGTAAGCATAGGGCGCCAATGGGCATCATATGCTAATGTACCTGGTTTGGCTATTATGGCGGTATCTTTCCCAAGGGCTTCGTCGTGGTAATAAAATTTCAAATTCCAGGGAATCATGCTATAGCAGTTAATAAACTTATCAATGCCTAACGACATCATAAAAGTTACCCACTTGTCAAAAACGGTATAATCATATGCCCAGGAGCCGTTCCTGTTTTTAGTCCATTTTATCATTGAACCGTACACATCATACGTTTGGCTGTTCCAGGGGTCGTATATCAGGGTGGTTGTAATTGATTTCTGACCGGCATCGGCAAGCATTTTCATATACGGGCGCATAATGGCGAAATGCTGACCGGACCATGGCTTTACACCATACCAGCGTGCAACGGAATAGGGATTTTGCCACAAATCCAAATGAAATTTCCACTGTGCCGGTGCGGGCAGCTGATGGTTAAGTACCTGTACTGTATAATGCAGCATTGCTACATACTTATTTTTGCCTTCCTTAACTTTCACATAACCGCTGTACACGCCCTGCGTAGCGCTGCCCGGCACTTTAATGCTTAGCCAAACAGGCCGGGTAGTATTTTTAGTTAGGTCAAGGGATTTTACCGGGTCAATTACATCTTCAACCAGCAACGAGTCATGGCCGGGTTGAATACCGCAGCCGCCCCCTTCACTATTAAGCCCATCGGCCATCACATAACGCACAAAGTTGGCGCTGATGTTTTTTGCGGCAATTTCATGGCCCTTGCCATCATCAAGTTTACTCCACTCAACACTAATTTGCTGAAGGTTACGGGTTGCCCACACCAGGAATTGCGTATGCACCTTTTCGCCCTTCCAGGCCTTGGTTTGCCACTGGGTTTGTAACGGAAATATAGCGGGTGCGTTACGCTTATCATACCGGATATCAGCCGATGCAAAACTCACGTATGTACCTGGTTTTAAAAAGTTCCAGCTTTCCTGTTCAACAGGTTTCGGATCCCCGAGCTCCTGGTAAAAATCGCCGGTTTTTGATTGCGCCCAGGCACCTGCGCTATACAGCAACAGAATTACGGTAAATTTTAATCTCATGCGTTTGTTGCTTTTGTTTTACAGGGGCTACGTATTTATTGGGGCTTTCGAATTTCATTTTCCCAAAAAAACCGGGCAAATGAAAGTTGGGCTCGGCAGATTTAATATCATTCCACGCCAAAAAATGCGGCTCGGGCAGTTCATCGCCACATTTATAAAAATTGGCCCGGCATTGCCGGCCATTTAATGTTGTAAACGAATGGTAGTAAAATACATCCAACGGAATCATCAGGGTTAGTTCCCAGGCTATATTTCCCTCGCCTTTATTGTTTACCGCCTTTATTTGCGCCTGGTGCCTTATCATTTTGATAACAGGTTCGGGTAATAAACGGCGATTTTCCCTGTGTGCCCCAAACCCCGCCAGGCAAGCGCCAGCACAGTTAAATTCAAAATTGTAATATTCGTTTTCGTTACCAAAACAAACAAAAAACTCCACGCAACTATCTTTATAAACCGGTTCGTTAGGCTGGCTATAAATAGCCCTTACACACTTTTCGCTAACATAGTATTTTATAAAAACACAATCGTTACCATAGGCCATCGTAAAATTAACATCGGGCTTATAACCGTAGTCGGGCCAGGGAACTATGCCGATAGTGTTAGCTTCGTAACTATCTAACAAAAAAGACACATGAGCTATGGGGCTAATTTTAGTTACCCCCTTCAAAAATGGTACGCTGAGTTCTTTCATTTAATTTCGGATGATAATTGCGTGCATAATTTTGCCGCGTTTTTAATTATTTGGTCTAAAACATCGTATTCTTCCTCAAGCTTTCTGAGCAACTGAAACTGCGCCCTTGTTCGCTGCAGGTTGTGTTGGGCAAAGCGTGTTTTATAGTAAACATCGCCGGCAATATAATCCGTCAGGAACCGAACGCCTTGCATATAAGGTATCAGCAAAACGCCCATTGCAAGAGATTGAACTTCCATATCTGTTAAAAAACTGCCGGCACTTTTAAAATAGCCTTCGGTATAGGCCTTAAACAATGGGATGCTAAGCCCTATTTTTGTTAGGTCTCCCTCATCCTCGGGCGCTATATTGATAATGGTACGGATGGCATCGCCAAAATCATAAGCTACATAGCCGGGCATAACGGTATCCAAATCAATTACACACTGCCCGCAATCATTCGCATCCAGCAATATGTTGTTAAATTTAGTATCGTTGTGTATAATACGCTGCGGCAATTTTCCTTCTTTTCCCAAATTCAAAATAGTAACCATGCGGCCTGCCCTTTCAACTACAAAAGTTAATTCGGGCAAAACATCTTTAACCCGGTTCTCCGGATCGGCCAGTACCGCTTTATTTAAGCTGTCGAGCCGCATGCTGATGTCATGAAAACCAGGGATGGTTTCGCAAATCAGGCCTGCATCCAAATCTGCCAGCAACAATTGAAACTTGCCAAAGGTTTTACCTCCTTCATAAGCTTGCTGTTCGGTTAATACCAGGTCGTAACTTTTGGTATCCTTCAAAAAACAATACATTCTCCAGTAATTGCCTTCAGCATCACAAAAAAAACTTTTCCCGTCTTTCGTCCAAACCATAGTGAGCACTTCTTTATCCGGGTTTGAGCCTGGTATCTGCGCCAGTTTTTTTTTGAGATGACTGGTTACCCGCTGTATATTTTCCATAAGGGTGGGCACATTTTCAAACACATGGTGATTGATGCGCTGAAGCAGGTAGCCGGGCAATGCAGCATCTTTGTTCATTACGTGAAATGTATCATTAATATGGCCCGAACCATACTTAACAACAGCAGCTATATCTCCCTCGACGGAAAACATAGATACTATTTCATAAATCTTATTGGTCATTTTTTCTTTTTGATCATTTTAAATTCTACGGCACATTACTGCCCGGTGTACAAAATGCGAAAAGCTATATGTATTAGTATGCGCACACATTTACATACTACAAATAGCCACAAACAAATATAAAAATATTTGCGTGCTCGCACACACTTTAATGAAAAATTATTAAATTAATTCCTTTATGTAAACAAACGCGCGCTATGGTAAATAAGGCTTTTTTTGACGGAGAGCCACCAACTGCTGCTGCAGGATTAAATGAACCGGGGAATGGGCGGTATAGCAAAACTTTTGCTAAAAGAAGCGGCTACTAGTTTTGGACAAGCATAGGTGTATTGTATTGTATTGCCGCCACGGAAATCACGTTTTAAATTTATGGCAGAAAGGAGCCCGGGGAACAGGGAAATCGATTTTAAAAGTCGATCTTGAAGAAAGGTAGCTCCTAAGGAGCAAAAAGTTGAACTATTCGTCTTTCTACAAACATGTAGCCTCTACGAGGCAGCTTAAAAGTGTATTATTTTGTAAAGGTCAACCGTTTGTAGCTGGAAAAGTTTAAAAGTGATTTCCTGCGCCGGGAAATAAGCGAACAATCAGATATCTAAGTAAACAGTGTCTTCATCATCTGTATAATAGTTCATATTCTCTTTTGTCACGATATCCAAAGGCAGATATTTAATAATGGGAACTTCCTTTTTGAACACGAGGTAATCAGTTAGCTGATAAATACCCCAATACCCCTGCCCCTTGGGGTTTTGGTTAATCAGGAAACTAATTGCCCCTTTATTCAGGAAATATAAATTAGCAGGTAGTAAATCGTACCCGATTATTTTGATGTGTTTGATATGACGCTGCTCCAGGTGTTTTGCAATTTCATGTGCCTTGGATGTTGTAACAAAAACACTGGTAATATCGGGCGTGCTGTCAATAATATTGTCCAGCTGTGTGATGAACAAAGCGGGGTTTGACCGGTTTAATTCAATCCTTAAAATGTTGTACTGATGCTCCAGGTTATTTTGAGCAAAATAATTGCGGAATCCCTGCTCTTTTTTCAAAAGGTGGGCAGCGTTACTTATCTCTTCGTCGATATGTGCGATTAACACAGAGCAAGGATTGGGCTGGCCGTAATGAATAAGCTTGCCGGCTAAAAAACCGCTTTGATAGGAGTCCTGGCCAATATAACTTAAAGGCTCGCACTCGGCAATTTGGGTATTAAACAATACAAATGGAATTTCGGCGGCTTTCCACTTCTCAAAAAACGGCAGTGTTTCGCGGTAAAATATAGGGGATAAAATTATACCGTCGGGATTATCTTTGGTTAATTGATTGGCTTGAGTTATAAACGACTCGACATCATAAGGATTAAATACATATTGCTGAACGACGATGCCAAATTGTTTCAAATCTTTCTCGGCTTTTTCAATCCCGGCTTTGGGGGCGTACCAATATGAATCGCTTTTATGATCGGGTATTAAGGCAGCAATCTGATATATTTTGTTTGAGCCTAAGGCCCTCGCCATCAAATTTGGCTCATAATCCATCTCTTCAATGATCTTGAGTATCTTCTCCTCTACTTTTTTTGATACCCGCCCCCGTTTGTGTAATACCCTGTCAACTGTACCTGTAGAAACTTTCGCTTTTTCGGCAATATCTTTAATGCGTACAATTTTATTCTTCATGTTAACCTTTCATGTAAAAAAGATAGCAAAGGTAATTTAATATAGTTTTTGTCGCATTATCCAGCTATAATTTTGCGTGGAGATATGTTGGGTGTTTACGTGGTGGCTAATCGCCTGTTGAAGGGGCGCACGGCGAGGCCTTTGCCCGCTATGCTTCTACGGGCTACCCATGACATGTTGGAAATAACATAAACATTAGCATGAACGCTGGTCACGACTCACCCCGGCTACGCTACGCTGGCCGACCCTCTCTCCGGCTGAAGCCGCATAGAGGGTAAAGCTCATTTTTTCTTTTCTTTTTTGAACCCCTCTATGCGCGAAGTGGATAGAGGGGCAGAACGAGCATAGCGATGTTCGGGGTGAGTCGGGTCGCCGTCATGCTTCGACGGGCTACCCATGACAGCCCTTTTCACAATGTCATCCCCCCTTCAGAACTCCCCTCTACTTTTTAAGATATGAAACCAAAGCAACTGCCAGCTTTTGATACCCCTCCTCATTCGGATGCAGGCCATCGCCAAACAAAGATTCATCAATATTACCGGCCTGATTAAGCAATAAGATGCCCGGATTAATAAAACGAACACCGGCCTGAGCCGCCAATTTTGCTATTCCTTTATTAAGTACCTGTACCCTTTTTTCCTGCGCCCGCCTTGGCAACAAGCCGGATAACAAAATTTCGGTTTGGGGCTGCCGGGCTTTTACGGCCTGCGCCAATAATTTTAACCCCGCAATTATTTCATCATCGGTATTAGCAGACAGGTTATTGGTGCCTATCATAATCATAACTTTATCGGCCTTAAAACCATCAAGCTCTTCGTGGTATACACGCCATAGCACATTTTCAACCTGGTCCCAGCCAAAGCCAAAGTTTTTTACCCCTAATGGTTCCAGGTATTTATCCCATGATGCGGCGCCTCTTGCTAAAGGAGCTTTTGGCGCTCCACCCCAGTAATTCAGGATAGAATTACCAAGGAATACAATTTTTGGCGCATCGGTTTTAACAAGCGTTAATATTTCATTATGCCTGTTTCGCCAATCGTAATAGCCATCACGGCTTTGTACAACAGGTGCAGTAGTGGAATATGGACCCGTTGGCTCGTTAATAATTGCACGGATGACTTTTTCATAAGCCCTGGCATATTGCTGCATCCCGGCATCATTGGGATGTACGCCGTCGACCGTCGAGTTAATATCAAACCCGATTTCTTTATTGGTTAACAGGTAAACATTTTTTTCTCCCGCTGCAATCAGCTTTGAATAGGTTTGGTTTAGCACTTTATTTACCCGGATATAATCGGTATTCCTGCCGGTATCTAACAAGCCATCTACATTACCTGCAGCATGCTCAGCAAGTAGTATTGGTACCAGCGGATGTTTCTGTTTTAAGCCTTGTATTGATGCCAGTAAACGCGTTTCAATTTCCGCGTCGGCAAAACTGGTTAAATTGGGCATACAATCAAGCACGTAAATTTTTGCATCAACCTCGGCCATCAGGTCGATAACCGATTTTTCCAGTCGCCCCGAACCGGAAAAGCCCAGGTTTACCACCGGGCGGTCAAGCTCGCGTTGTAAAATTGCCGTCCATGCCAAACCCGGCCGCGATGCGCAGGCGCCCTGTGCAATAGATGTGCCATATACAAGCACCGGTTTCTCCTTGGCTAAAGGCATAAAAGCAAAGTTATTACCCGCCGGAACACCTATTTGAAGCCAGGATACGGAATTATATAAGGGCAAAAAAAGCCTGTATTCATAGCTTCGGCCCGGGAAACTGGTGCTCACCTTTATATTGGAGTACCGGTAAGTAACGGTATCCATAAAAGTAAAGCTTCCGGGCGCCAGGCACCATTTTCCGTTAGGATCCAACGCGTAAAGATCTAAACCGCTTACGCCAGTGGCCGGCATGTGCGACATGGCCAAATCTCCTTTTACCTTGTAACGGATAACCAGGTTTGGCGCATCTGTTTTAAACTTAATGTATAAACCGGCGCTACTGTGCGAGATGTTCCATACATTAGGATTAAGGCTGCTTTGGGCACGCGGTGGGAACCTGTCATAGGTACCTGCCGTTTCTGTTGGCCATGCCTGCCCCTCTATCACCGCGAAGCCGGCTTTGGCAGGGTCCTCCCACTTATAGCCTGCTATAGTTTGTGAAAAGGATACTGTATTAAAAAGACAAAAGATCAATAAAGTTACTATCCGGTTCATTGGGCGTGTATGTAAAGGCTATTTAAGGATAAAACCAAAGGTATCACAGGGCTCGTTTGCGCACATATAACTAAACTTTTCATACCCGAACGACAATATCCATTTGCATAAAAAAGTGATTTATTGCAGAACAGGCCTGGCGTTTAATACCAACACTTCAAATGGTTTAAGCGTTACCGTATAGGTATCTCCTTTAAACAGCGCCTTCGTTTGCCTGCCGTTAAGTTTAGCATTGTAAAAAAGGTAATTATGCCTGCTGTTTACAGGTAATTCAAAAACCTTCGGCACATCAACCTCAAATGATTTGGCGGTATCTGAGGGATTTCTTAAAGTAAGAATTGCTTTTTGGGGCGACCAGGCTGCAAAACCGTAAACATCACCTTTAGCCGGATCCCCGCCTACCCAATGCACATCGGGCATAATATCGGCATTTTCCCGCGACCATTTTATCGCGCTGGCAAGGCAGTCCCAATTTGCGGTGTTTAATTTATGGGGATTAATATACAGTTCCTGCAAACTTGTTCCCGATCCAAAAAACGACCAGATTTCATCAGCAATATCCTTATCGTTCATTTCAAAAGTGGCAGGTGCGCCATTATCGGCAATGCAAACGCCATGATACATCAGCGAGCTTATGGGATAAAGGGGGGCGCGCCGGACAATATTTTTATACACTTCGCCATCGCGGTAATTGAGCCATTGCTGCCTTTTACCTCCCTGGCCCTGTGTGTTGGTATCCCAGCCGTTTCTCCAGATCACGTCGCCATATTTAAGCCAGAAAGGCGATGGCCATGTACCTATTGTCATGCTAAAATAAAGGTCGGGCTTCACTGTGCGAAGCGATGCTACCAGCTGTAACAGCGATTCCATATCTGTTTGATATTCGGAGGTAGCGCCGGTTGATTGATCCCCGGCCCCTACGCCATCAAATTTAAACATCGACACGCCATATTTGGTAACAAAATTAGCTGCCGTTTCTTTAAACCTGCCGGAATAAACAGGTCCGGAGAGGGAGAAACCATGCGAATTAGTTTCAAAAGGGGGATTTTGTTTTCGGCCATACTGCAGCCTCTGTTCCTTTGCCTGCTCGTATCCGCCCCATGGCGACATCCAAACCCCCAGCGACGCATGGTATTTATTGGCCAGCGCTTTCATATTATCAAAACCTGCCGGGAAATTTGCTTTGCTGATTTGCCATAGTGTTTGATTATCGTCCCAGCCATCGTCAAATAAAAAGGCGTTTAAATTAAGGTGCCGCTTTATGGTAAGGCTATCGCCAAAGGTTTTAATACGATCAAGACAGCCTGCTTCAGTGAGTTTACGATCGGCCCATGATATATCATACCAGGAGTTATAATGAAGCATTTGCCGGTAAGGCACCGCCCTTTCGCGTTGCAGATAATACAGGAATCCCCTGCGCAGCTGGCCTTCGGGAGCAATTCCCCAAACCGTAGAGCCATTTAAATCTAACGTTGGTTCCTGGTGTTCAATATAGCTGCTAACCCACCCGTTACCGGTGCTGTACTTACTTATAGGGCTTTCAGAAGCAAAAAAGTAATTACCCGATACCATCGGCGAACCATCTACAATACCCGATGGCTTGCTGCCAGTTTCTACGGGGAATTTGATGAGTTTTAATTTACTTACCTTCAGCGAGTCTTTGAGGCTGTGAAAACTAAAGGCTTGTCTGATATAGTTGGAATTATCTTTTAAAATAGCTTCCCACATTACGCGGATACCATACTTTACGCTGAAAAGTTCTGCAAAAACCTCCACCCCATTTTCTTTTTCTGAAAGCTTAACAGCTTTTGAATTGCCTTTTGTCAACATTATTTTTGGAGGGGTACTTAATTGAAAATCGGCAGAGTTAATTACCGTGCCATCCTTAAGTTCCAGCTCAAACATGGGTGAGCCTTTTAAAGCCACCTGTTTATTGTTTTGGGCAACAAATTCGTTTATCGCAATCGTCTTTTTATTGGCAAGCCATTTTACCGACAAGCAATTGTTTTTTATAATCAGCAATCCCCTGCCCGATAAAGCAACTGCCTTTCCCGGCTTTACCCCCGACAGAAAAACATTTTGAGCATTACAAAAACCCGGCAGGGAGATACAAATTAAAAGCAATAGTTTTTTTAGCATGTTTGATAAATTACAGGGAAAACACAAATAATAATTTTGCGTGTGCGCACACAAATATAGATAGTAATTATTCTATTAAAAACAGACCGCAAGATATTAGCCTGTTTAACCCATCAAAAAAGGTGCACATGATGCGTTAATAGCCAAAACAATCGGTTGCGCTATTTTTTTTGGGGGGGGCGTATCAGTCTGTTGGATAAACCAATATCACTGATCACTTTTCGGGAGTTGAAACTCGACGGGAGTAAAAAAAACGGCTTTTACCAAACAGCTATACAAACCAACTGCACGACCCTGTGCCCCCGGGTTTACCATACTGCCCTATTTCATTCGATATAATTTTTTATACTTCAATAAGTTATAAGTTTGTAACAACGATTGCGTTTTAATATTTCAGATGGATACCTATACTTTCCATATCAATACCTACGACCTGGCTTTCTTTGCTTCGATATTTATCGGGCTCACTTTTATCCTGCTTTTATGGTTCACTAAAAGGATAAACCAAACGGCAAACCGGTTTTTGGCACTGGCAATGGTTACGATTGTTTTTTGGATAGCCAGGATATTGGGCATCGACATCAGGCTATCAGCTTATATTGCTAATTGGAGCCGGTGGCTACTACAATTTTCACTTGCTCTTGGTCCCCTTATTTTCTTTTACGTGCTTAAAATAACCCGGCCTGAATATAAATTCCGGTATAAGGATTTGCTGCATTTTTGTCCGTTGCTGCTGGAATTGGGGGCCCAGGCATTGGAGATTAGGGATAGTATAAATACTGGTGCAGCTACTTATGAAACGCCGGCCTTCAGGCAATTGAACCCGTTTTTGCAATTATTGGCGTTTGTTTCGGTTGCAATTTACCTTTACCTGGCACACAGGCAGATAGAAAGCTTTTACCGGCGGTTAAAATTTAACGGGGGCGACCGGTACCTTCACGAATTGCGCTGGCTGCATAACTTGCTGGTAGGTTTTGGTTTGTTGTGGCTGTTATGGATACCCTTTACCGCCGCAGATTATTTGTATTACCATCATCAATTCGGCGTAGATGCTCATCGCCCTCTTTATCTTCTTTTAGTAGTGATAATCATCTGGATGGCGGCGGCAGCCTATTTAAGAGCGGAGCCAGGCGTTCGGGCAGAATCCCCTTCATTTTTAAAACCACCGCTTCCTGCTGCAATGAAGCAAAAAGGCACCTGGCTAAAGAGGGCTGTACAAGCCAACCGTTATTACCAGGATCCGGAACTGAGTTTAAGTTTGCTGGCCGAAAAGCTTGATTTAAGTCCGCACGAATTATCCCGTATAATCAATACGGTGCTCAAAAAAAGCTTTAATGATTTCATCAATGAATACCGCGTTGCGGAGGTGATCCGGAAAATGCAGGACCCTGCTTATGACCATATCACCCTGCTGGGCATTGCGTACGATGCCGGCTTTAATTCCAGAACTACCTTTCACCGGATATTTAAGCAGCTGACAGGCAAAAGCCCGGCGGAATATAAAAGCGAACAAAAAAAAGGAATCCCATCTTATAACCTGGAACATCATCTGCAGTTTACATCGGTAATTTCGAACCATGAAATCACGCCGAAGTGGTTTCATCAGAAATTGAACCGCAACATGATGATAAAAAACTATTTTAAACTTGCATTCCGCGGATTTTGGAGGCATAAGCTATTTACACTGATAAATATTATCGGTTTGTCCATCGGTATAAGTGCTTTCCTGGTCATTTATCTTATTGTACATTACGATTTTACGTTTGATAAATTTCATAAAGACAGCGACCAGATTTACCGCGTTGTTATGAATATATCATCTCAGGGGCATAAAAACTATTCGAGTGGCGTACCTGCCCCTTTAACCGAGGCTATTAAAAGCCAGGCCACAGGGATAGAGGAAATTACGCCGGTATATACACTGTCGCCCCATTTTGTATATATCGACAAAGATAAAATTGCACAAAAGCGGTTTAAAGACCAGGACAGGATAACACTTGCCGACCAGCAATATTTTAAAATTTTTAATTATGTATGGCTTGCCGGCTCATCGCTGCACGCGCTTGATGCGCCCAGCCAGGTAGTATTAACATCCCGGCAAGCCAGGCTTTACTTCCCGTCGTTAACCTATCATGAAATGATTGGTAAGGTAGTTACCTATGATACTCTTAAAACAACCGTTAGCGGCGTTGTTGAAACACCTACTGAAAATACCGACTTTACCTTTCACGACTTTATTTCCTTTACTACCGCCACAACCGATAAAAGTTTAGCAACTGGGCTGCATATTAACACCTGGAATAACATCTTTTCGGGATCGGAGGTTTTTATAAAGCTGGCGCCGGGCACCCCGGCAACCGGAGTAGTAAAACAGATCAATACCATTTTCAGCAAAAGTAATCCTACCGATAAAGGAGTAAAAGGTTTTGCCGACAACGTGGAGCTGGTATTGCAGCCATTGAACGATATTCACTTCAACGCCGACTACAATATTTTTGATTTCTCATCGCCGGCCAGTAAAACATCACTTTACGGCTTATTGGCTATCGCAATCTTTTTGTTGTTGCTGGCATGTATCAATTATGTGAATTTGACAACCGCCCAGGCCGCCCAACGGGCAAAAGAAATTGGGATCCGCAAAACTTTGGGTAGCAGCCGGCTACAATTAGTAGTTCAGTTTTTAAGCGAAACATTTTTGATAACATTCTTTGCGGTATGTATATCGGTGTTACTTGCACCAATTGTTTTAAAAATGTTTGCCGACGTTATATCCCCCAATATTCATGCGAATATGCTACGACCGGATATTGTATTCTTCCTGCTGATTTTAACTATTGTGGTAAGTGTTTTGTCGGGTTTTTACCCCGCAATTGTGCTGTCGGGTTATAAACCTGTATTGGTTTTAAAAAACCAGGCCCAAAGTGATAGCAACAAAACCCGAAACGCGTGGCTCCGTAAATCGCTTACGGTTTCACAATTTGTTGTAGCGCAATTTTTCATAATGGCTACCATTTTAGTAAGTAAGCAAATTTATTATGTTTTACACAAAGATCTTGGGTTTAAAAAGGATGCCATCCTGGTTATCAGGGCGCCATGGAATGTCAGCAAGGTTAGCAGTAACAAAATATTGATGAATGATTTTCGGTTAATGCCTCAGGTTGCTCTTGTAAGTTTAGGTGATGAACCGCCGTCATCTGACACGTACAATAGAACGCAGGGTATTTATAACGATGGAAAAAAGGAAATAATAACAAGGGAAGTGGTGATTGAGCACGGCGACGAAAACTTTATAAAAGTATACCAGCTAAAATTACTTGCAGGCAGAAACATACAGGAATCTGATACCCTAAAAGGCGTTATCATCAACAATACCTATGCTAAGCTATTGGGATTTACTACCCCCCGCGACGCTGTTGGGAAACAATTGGGCGGCGGCTTTGCCCCGCGGGGCAAAACCGCAAATATTATCGGGGTGGTCGCCGATTACAACCAGCGTTCATTGCATTCGCCCATATATCCGTCAGCAATAATCCCGGCCGGCGGCAAATGGGGTATGATAACACTCCATGTTAGTTTGAAACCTGAAACCGCAGGCGGCAACGAGTGGAAAACCGCAATTGCAAATATGGGGAAGGCCTGGAAGAAGGTTTACCCCGACGATGATTTCGACTGCCATTTTTATGATGACACGATTGCCAGATTTTACGACGAAGAACAACACACATCAACCTTACTCAGCTGGGCAACAGGTTTCTCGATATTGATTAGCTGCCTCGGCCTGTTAGGGCTCGCCATTTACACCACCAATCAACGAACAAAGGAAATTGGCATACGTAAAGTATTCGGCGCAAGCGTTGCTCAAATAGTAGCCTTGTTATCAACCGAACTGATATCGCTTATTTTACTGGCATTTATCATAGTAACGCCGATTGCATGGTACGCCGTAAATAAATGGATGCAAAGCTTTGCCGACCACGTAGCTATTAGCTGGTGGGTATTTGTTGTCAGCGGCGCAGGGATGCTGCTAACAGGTTTATTTACCTTAAGTTTCCGAACCATAAGGGCTGGTATGGCCAACCCGGTGAAGAGTTTGCGAAATGAATAAATTTATATTGCCGGTATCTGTTCACATATTACGTGAAACTACTTATGACACTATTTTTTTGCAACCATCTTCGTCGGGCATGCTATAAGTACTTTTAGAGGCACCAAGTTTCAAACCCGCTTCTAATTTATTTAGGAGCGGGTTTCATTTTTACACATTGCTTTTCATCACGATAGCGCAATTTTTTGTGTTCGACCGTCGTGGACGTAAGCCGGATGGGCAACTTTAAAAGGCTACTACCTATTTCTTTCCCATCTGTCATGCTTAAATTTTCAGAATCTGCATCTGTTATAGCCTTATTTATACTGATAACTTTGCAAAGTTAATTCACATGGAACGCTGTTACATAAAGTCCATTAAATAATTACACAATAATAATTGTATCTTTATAAAAAGAAAGGAGATACAAAATGTCAAGGCCAGTATTAAAGGTAGAGAATTATGCGCCGGATGAGATAAAAGCAATGTTCCGGGACGATGAGCGTTACACAATAGGGATACGTTTGTATGCTGTCTACCAGGTATCCATAGGACAGCCAAGCAGAAAACTGGAAGAATTATATAATACCAGTTTTAAACAAATCACTAATTGGGTACATCGGTTTGAAAAAGAAGGCATAGACGGTTTAAGGGATAAGCCAGGCAGGGGCCGGACAGCAAGACTGAATGAGGTACAGCGGAACAGGATAGCTGATTTGTTGACAAAGGAATCGCCCGCAGGCCATGGTTATAACACCGCTACATGGACAGGGCCGTTGTTGATCGAATGGATAGCAAAGAATTACGGCCTTGTTTATAAGAAAGCCCAGATTTATAATATTATTAAATCATTAGGCTTTACCTATCAGAAAGGGCGGGGTTTATTCCCTGAAACGGATACACAAAAACAAGAAGCATTTAAAGTGGCATTAAAAAAAACTCCTTGAATTGCCCCCGGATAGTGTATTGCTTTACGAAGACGAGTGTTCGCTGTCCAACACGGCTACGGTAAGCTACGGGTGGTCAAAGAAAGGCGAACAACCTCAGATACCGTGTAAGCAGCGAAAAAGGGAAAGGCAAACTGTTTTCGGAAGTTATAATTATGATACGGGCCAAATAACGGTAAGTTTTGCAGATAAAGGCAATAGCCATACCTTTAAGAAACATCTGAAGAAAATACTGGCAACCTATAAAGGAGTATCAAAGATAATTGTGGTATTAGACAATGTAGCCTACCACCATGCAAAGAAAATAAACGCATGGATTGAAAGGCATCCGGTATTAGAATTGTTTTTCCTACCACCATACAGCCCTGATCTCAATGCAGTTGAAAGGGCGTGGTGGTATATGAGAAAGAAAATAACGCATAACAGGTATCTTAAGACCCTTAAAGAAAGAAAGGCTGCTTTTTGGAAAATGTTCTCTCATTTCCTAAAACCCAATATTGAACTAAAAACCGTTTGTGAAATTAATTATTAGACCTTATATAAGTAGTTCGCGGTCATTGTGAAATAAACCTTATAAATACAACAAGTATACAAGATAACAACAACCAAAATGGAAACAGAAATTTCGGAACCGGGTTCTTCATCAATCTCAGAACATTCACCTTTAACGTTGCGGAATAAAGACAAGAAAGTAAGAATCGCGTATATCGAAGAACCACCTTTCTATTGGACTGACGAAAACCATCACGTAAAGGGTGCCGACATCGAACTGGCCGAAGTAGTGCTGCGTGCAATTGGCATAACGTCCATCGAATATCAGCTTACTACATTCGATGAGCTTTTGCCAGGTGTCCAGGCTGGACGCTGGGATATGAACGTGCCCATTTTCGTAACACATGAACGTGCAAAGAATGTAGCATTCAGCGTGCCAGTTTGGTCACTTGGCGATGGATTCGTTGTGTATCATGGCAACCCTAAATCCCTGATAAGTTATGAATCAGTGATGATGCGTAGCGATGCGCTTCTTGGGCTTATTCCCGGCCAGGTGCAATTTGATGCTGCAAAGTTGGCTGGGGTAAGCGATAGCCAAATCGTGCTTTTTAACAACCAGCCTGCAGCTGTCGCCGCTTTGCTGGCCGGAAAAATTGACGCGTTTGCAGCAACAGCGGTTGGAAACCACGCAACTGCAAATGCCAACCCGGAACTGGAAGCAGTTCCTTTTACAAATAGCAAAGCTGGAAAAGCCCCTGTTGGCGCCTTCTCATTTAGCAAGAATAATCATGGTCTTCTACAAGCTGTTAATGAACAACTTCAAGAGTATCTGGGTTCGGCCGATCACCGTGCACGAATGGGAAAATACGGAATCACCAGAACCGAGATTGACAGTGTGGTTGCAGGTAAAGGCACCAAATAATACATCCGTTAAGAAAAGTCTGTATAAATGAGGCATAGTAATAACCATGATTTTATACCGACTTTTGTTCTAATATTGCAGGAGTGCAGTTTTATTGTTCACCTTTTTTAGAGTATTGTTTATCCAACGGATCAGCCTGTTTGAGAAACTATTTACGGCGTTGAGCCATCGGCTTTAAGCATGGCCACTATTTAACTTTTTAGGCTGTAGTAGTTGGAAATATCAGGATTTGCTTCTTTGCAGCACCGCCCGCCCAATAATGTCCAGTCGCCGTTTACCAGCTCTTCAATTTTATAACTTCTTATCCGCCGCTCCAGCACCTCGCTGAATTGATAAACCCACTTACTTGCTCTCTTTTGCGCAAATGAGTTAATGGCAATTAACCAGCATAGCATGAGCGCAGTACTGTTTTTCATTAATACGATTACTTAATGTTTAGCATTATAACCTACATCTGCAGCATCATAAACATGCGCCTTAACGGGCGCGGTGCTAAGCTCATCTGCCCCAATATCAAAGGGCGCAACGCGTGGCTGCCCATCCATATCAACGTTAACACCGGGATACGATGCTGTTGCATGATCAATGGCGGGGCTGCCAGGCTGAAGGTGATAAATACCTGGAGATGTTTTAACCAGTTTAGGATCAACTGTTTTATAGCCTTCGGCCGGTATATTGCCGGCATCTTTTACATTATACAAAATATTGCCTGCCCATTGCGGGTTGGTATATGGCCCCGAAATGGTGGCCGCCGGTCCTCCACCCTGGATAATATTATCGACTATGGCAACATAAGTGGCCCCCATTCCGTTCTTTCGTTCTGTTTGAATAATGTTCTGTTTGTTATTAATCAGGGTGTTAAATCCAATCATTATCCTATCGGGCCGGTCATGCGCGGTTAGCTGCGCACCATCGGCTACTTCACCGTCGCCATTACCTACTACAATTGCCGAACTGCAGTTTTCAAAATAGTTACTATAAATGAGGTGATCGTCGCCAAAAATGCGAAGCCCCGGCGTATTAAAAAAATAATTGCCGTAAACCAGGCTTTTGTTGCCATGTCGTAAGGTAAACTGTGCCGGGCAATCACGAATGGTATTATACCTGAGGGTTACCGCCGAGGCTTTAACAGAAATTAATTCATTCTCGCCCTCGCACCTTTCAAATAAATTATACTCAACTATACTATTACTTGATGATAAGCTAAACCCGCTTAAACCAAACTGAAGGGCTTCAGCACCATTTTTACCTCCCTGGCTGGCAAAGTTGTTAAAATAGTTATGGTGGATATGCAGTCTTTCGGCAATCTGTTTACCCTCGCCACGAATTGCGATAAACCGCCCCATGGCATTTTTATTTTGAAAAGTGTTATAATCAATTTCCTGGTCGCTGCCGGCCACGGTAAGTTCCTCGCCATCACCCGGGTTTTCAAAAAGATCTTGAGTAAATCTGCAATGGTTTGTACCTACGCCTGTTTTAGCGCGACCGGCCACGTGCGTAAATTTAAAGCCGCGAATAATAATGTATGCAGCAGGGTTGATGAGGCTAAAGCCACCCTGCCCGGTAATTTCTGCCAGGCCCAGGTGTTGTGCAGCGATGGTTATTGGCTCCCCTTCTGTACCTTTATTGTTCACAATAATATCTTCGGTTGTTGTGTAAACACCATCGGTCAGCAAAATTACGTCGCCCGGTTTAGCTACGTTAATAGCCTTCTGCAAACCGGCAATAGAAGATACCGTAACAGTAGCACCAAAAAGTACATTTGATGACAATAACAACAAAACAGCAAATACAAAAGCCAATCTGTTACTTTTTAAATAAACCTGGTGATACTTTTTAGCCATTATTGTAGATTTTTAATTGAGATGACAGTGCTAACATCGGCTTAATTTTTAATGATTTAATCACACAAAAAAGCTAATTAATATACTGAATTGACCTGGCAGTTGAGTTTATCCACCTGAAAAGATGCCACCCGCCGGTTACCCCCCCCCAAAAAAAAGCGATACAGCTCATGGTGCCCAGGGGCTCTTTACAAAATCATTTCACCAACTATTGTAAAAACCAATTACAATAAATAAATTTATGGTGTTGGCAATAGTGCCTGCATAATGAAAACCTTATAACTTATCACAATGGAAAAAGCACAAAAAGATATGCTTTACGGCGCGTTATGGTGCGTTGGCGGCCTGGTACTAACAATGGCCCATATCGGCTTTATATTTTGGGGCGCGATAGTTTTTGGCGCTATTCAATTTTTCAGAGGCGTAGCTAATTTATAAATTAACGGGGGTTGCGCCGTTTACCGACATATTTCCTGCGTTTACCGACAACTTTTACCATCCTGCAAACTTTCGGTTTCAGCGGCTATTGCTTTGCCTATTTTTGTTCGACAATTAGATCAAAGAATATGAACATTTTATCAGGAACCATGACCGAAAACACCGACGAAAGCTTTAATACCGCAACCATCTTCGGCGAGATAAAAAGAACTATCCTTTCAAAAGATTTTAAAGGCGGCAGTGTAAAAAACATGTTTGGCAATACCGAACTGGATTTTACCCAGGCCGACATTACAGGCAACGCTGTTGTTAACATATCGCAATTATTTGGGCAGGTAACCATAGCTGTGCCTGTAGATTGGCGGGTAGAAACCGATGTAACGCATATCCTATCGGAAATGGAAGACGACAGAAGCTACCTTGTAAGGAAACAACGATCAAATAAAATATTGACCCTGACAGGTCTTTCCGTTTTCGCTGCGGTTGAAATTGTGAACAGCCTGGAAGACTAACAATCGGTCTTCAGGCATAACACATAGTGAAACAAAGAAGATACCTTTGATTTTTATTCGTGGTATTAATGCTTCCACTCAACCAGTTTCTCATCTGGCGTATATTCAAAAACCTTTCTTTTCAAGGTATCTACATAAATCCAGCTATCACTAATAAACCTTTGGCCGTCGTCATCTTTAACGTCGTGGCCAATGTTGTAAACCAGGTAGTTTGCCGAATCAGTTTTTACTTCCTGGTCAAATAAAGCCTCTTCATGCACCGATAGATCTGTTTGCGACCGAGCTACCAATTCATTGTTGGAATGATGGATATATAGCGAAACTAATGAATCAACACTGATAGTATTCGCCCGTATTTGATTCTCTTTAATAATTTTATGTGGCGATTGTGCGGTGTATTGTGCTTTTTCAGGCCTGTTGCAGCCCATCGTCAATCCGGTCATAAGGTAAAGGATTCTCTTTTTCATTTTCTTGAATATACAAACATATTGCAATTGGCGTTTATTTGTTAAAAAAGTTATCTTACTTTTAAAAGCCTCACTAAATCTTATATTTGTTACCTATTATCAAAATGACACCAACAGCAAATAATAATTGGCAACCGCGCAGTATAAATTTATTGTAGCAGTTTCAATTATTCTTTATCGCTTATACACTTTAAGACCTGCTTACTTAGCAGGCTTTTTCATTTAAACCATTTCCATGTCGTTCACTTTAAAATCTGTAGTCCCATGGGGACGTACCTTAGCGGAATACCAAAAAATGTTCGGCCTAACTCCCGCCGATGTAAATCTTAACATTTTAAGCGTTGGTGACGGGCCGGCAAGCTTTAATGCTGAACTAACCCGTATGCAAGGAAGCGTAACTTCGATAGATCCTGTTTACCAGTTTTCCAAAACGGAGATAGAACAACGCATCATTGAAACCAAAACCGAAGTTATTGAACAAATGACCACCAACTACGACAAATTTGTATGGAACGAGATCAAAACGATAGACGATCTTGTTAGTATACGCATGAACGCGATGAAAAACTTCCTTGCCGATTTTGAAAAAGGCAAAAATGAAGGCCGTTACGTAACCCATATGATGCCGGATAAAACACCTTATCGCGACCAGCAATTTGATATCGGATTAAGTTCGCATTTCTTGCTTTTGTATGCCAATCTTGGTGTCGATTTTCACATTGCTACCATACAGGAAATGTTGCGTGTTTGTAAACAGGTACGAATTTTCCCGGTTTTAAACCTTGATGCACAAAAAAATCACGTTATCGATACTGTATTAGACCACTTTGCAAAACACTATGTTTTAAAATTGGTAAAAGTAGATTACGAGTTTCAAAAAGGTGGAAACCACATGCTTCAAATTCACGCTTAAGTTACCTGTTCAACCACAACCGTTACATCTTATGTAACAAAGTGTTTGCAATTAAGCCCGGCGAGGTATAAATTATCAATGCCTCCCTACTTTTCTCTAAATTAGGTTCATGAAACACATTAACCTGAATTTCGGCCTGAATATTTGGTACAAGGCACTACCAATTGTTGTAGGCGCTTTACTTTATGGTGGTGTTGCCAACGCGCAATCTGCCAATCCTGTTATCAACAACATCGTGACCGAAGAAACCGGCAACTCGCAACTGGAAAGCCTGGCCCATCAGCTTTTTGATGGCATTGGCCCGCGTTTAGTTGGTACACCGCAAATGAAACAGGCCAATGATTGGGCTGTGGCCAAATACAAAAGCTGGAATATACCGGCCCACAACGAAAAATGGGGCGAGTGGCGCGGCTGGGAACGTGGTGTTTCGCATATAGATATGATATCGCCAAGGGTAAAATCATTAGAAGGTACCCAACTGGCCTGGAGCCCCGGCATGGGCAAAAAAACGGTAACTGCCGAGTTGATCATTTTGCCCGACCTTGCTGATTCTGTTGCGTTTCAACAATGGCTGCCCAATGTTAAAGGCAAATTTATACTGATATCTATGTGCCAGCCAACCGGTAGGCCCGATTATAACTGGACGGAATTTGCCACCAAAGATTCGTTCGACAGGATGAAAGCCGCACGTGCCGCCCAAACTGATGCCTGGAAAAAGCGCATCAGCAAAACCGGGCTTACCAATAAAACATTGCCTGTTGCACTTGAAAATGCCGGCGCGGCAGGTATTATCACCAATAACTGGTCGGCAGGTTTTGGGGTTGATAAAATTTTTGGCGCGTACACCAAAATAGTCCCTACAGTTGATATAGCGTTAGAAGATTACGGAATGCTTTACCGCCTTACCGAATCGGGCAGCAGCCCCAAAATCAGCATCCACTGCGAATCAAAAGAACTGGGTGTAGTACCTACTTTTAACACCATTGCCGAAATTAAGGGCACAGAAAAACCTGACGAATATGTAATGCTAAGCGCACATTTTGATTCATGGGACGGCGGCACAGGCGCTACCGATAACGGTACGGGCACCCTTACCATGATGGAAGCAATGCGCCTGCTCAAAAAATATTACCCTCACCCAAAACGTACCATTTTAGTGGGCCATTGGGGCAGCGAGGAAGAAGGATTGAATGGATCACGCGCATTTGTTGAAGACCATCCCGAAATAGTAAAAAACCTGCAGGCCTTGTTTAACCAGGATAATGGCACCGGCCGTGTGGTTAATATTGGCGGCCAGGGTTTTGTTGAATCAAAAGATTACTTAACCAGGTGGCTTGCGGCCGTACCAGATACAATAAAAAACAGGATAAAGACCAACTTCCCCGGCCAGCCCGGTGGCGGCGGCTCTGATTTTGCTTCGTTTGTAGCAGTTGGCGCCCCCGGCTTTTCGTTAAGCTCGCTCAATTGGTCGTACGGGTCATATACCTGGCACACCAACAGGGATACTTATGATAAGGTAGTATTTGATGACCTGAAGAATAACGCCATGCTGGCGGCCATAATGGCTTATATGGCCAGTGAAGATCCGGTAAAAACAACCAATACCAAAACCGAAGGCGTTAAATGGCCTGCACAAACCAAGGCTACGCGAAGGGGCGGATTGGACAAGTAGCTTATTAAAACAAGTACAATGAACTGAGGAACGGCAAGCGTTTTAACATTGTACATTTATGAACGCTTTATATCAAAAGCTTCCGGTGTTGGCCGGAAGCTTTTTTGCTTTATGGCATTGTGTAACAATGTGTTTTTCATTAAAACTTTTTAAGTTTTTATAGCTTGTTTACTAAATAAACCAACACATAAAATTATGAAACATGCATTTATTTTTGGCACCACCATCTTTTTAAGCGAACAACGCACGCTTACCGTAAATGATGGTAACAACAGCACGGAGTTTTTGCGGATACTAACTTATTACAATGAGCAAAAAGGCAATATAAATCAGCCGCTCCGCATTGATGCCCACATTGCCACCACGGATGGTAAGGCATTGAATATTACCGATAACGCCGTTGCCGACAGAACAGACATCCGCGTTGAATTAAGCGATTTCCGTATCAAAATATTCCAAGCGGGCCACCAGGAGCCTGTACTTGATGTTTACCAAATGGATAAGCACGAATTTCACGGCCTCTCCAGCCACATCTTAAACGAAATACATGCCCAGGAACCCGACCGTGTAGTTAACATAAAAGGTAATTTCAACGTAGGCGAAGTTCACTTCTTTATTGAAAACGAAAAAATGTTTGTTGATAATAATGGCTACGCAAACGGAGTAGTAAACGCGCACCATGGGGTTATTTTATCACCGGTTGACCATGATTTTGATTAATTTACAAATACAATAAAGCAGCCCTTTGCAAAAATGCAAAGGGCTGCTTTAGTATAAATATTTACTGGCAAACAGGTTTTATAAGAGGCCGGTCGCTTTTATACAAATCGCAACAAGCTTTCTCTTTTTGCTTTCGATGATGCTGATCTGAGAAGCTGTCTAAATTTGAAAAGGAAGGTCATGATTAAAATCAAAACCTGGCGAAACGTAGGAGCGGGAATGCGGAATATCGCATGACGGTTAAGACTCACCCGGCGAGGCTGCGCCCGCCACCCTCTCTTCACCTGCGGTGGAAATAGGGGATTAAACGTTGACTATCAATACATTGTATCGAAAAAAAATAAAGAATTTTCAAGCCCCTCTTTCCGGCGAAGCCGAAGAGAGGGTGGCCAGCGCAGCGTAGCCGGGTGAGTCTTCGCTGCCATGCGAATACGTTGTTGTCTATTCATTAGAAGCATAAAAACATTAGCAAATCAAATTTAGACAGCGTCTGAGAGATTCTTTTTGAATTTTTACTTTTGAATTTTGAATTAATACCCCCACGCCAAAGGCGCATCGGTAGGTTTAACGCCCCAGTTTTTGTTGGGTTTAGATCCCATTACAAATTCGAGTTTACCGCCCCCGGTGATATCATTTTGGGTAATGTAAGTTTTGGTATAGCTTTTACCGTTTAATTTTACCGATTGGATATATGCATTTTGCTTGCCCGCGTTTTTTACATCAACCGTGAATACCGTACCATCTCCCAGGTTAATCTGCGCGTTTTTTAATATAGGCGAACCGATTGCATACACTCCATTAGCCGGGTTAACCGGGTAAAAACCCATGGCGCTAAATATATACCATGATGACATTTGCCCGCAATCTTCATTACCCGAATAACCTGACGATGAGTTGTTATACAATTCATTCAGCACTTTGGCCACGTACATCTGCGTTTTCCATGGCTGGCCGGCATAATCATACAGGTAGGCTACGTGGTGGCTTGGCTCGTTGCCATGTGCATACTGGCCAATAAACCCGGATGCATTGCCATTAACCTCGCCTGGTTTATCCTTTGTAGAGAAAAACAGGTCGAGCTTTTGGTTGAACGCGGTATTCCCCCCTACTAAATCAATTAAGCCGGATACGTTTTGTGGCACGTACCAAAAGTACTGCCAGGCATTACCCTCGGTATACGGGCTGCCACCATTACCGCCATAAGCCAGCGCATCAAATGGCTCCTGCCAGTTGCCATCTTTCTTTTTGGCCTGGAAAAAGCCTGTTTTGGTATTGTATAGGTTCCGGTAATATTCAGATCGCTTCATGAAGCGGTCATAATCTTCGGTTTTATCCAATTTTTTGGCTAATTGTGCCACGCACCAGTCATCATAAGCCATCTCCAACGTTACCGAAACCGACTGCGATTCAATATCTTCCGGAATATACTGGTATTTTTCCCAGGTAGTAAAAGGCGAGCCGGGATGGTCTGTTATCGACGAACCCTTAACGGCCTCGTAAGCCTTCTCCTGGTTAAAACCTTTAATATCTTTCAAAGCTGCGTCAACTATAACCGGGATGGCGTGATTGCCTATCATACAATAGTTTTCATCGCCCCATAGTTGCCATATTGGTAAGTAGCCATATGTATCGTACTGGCGCATCATGCTGTTAATAAAACCGGCTGTTTTTTCCGGTTGAATCAAGGTGTACAAAGGGTGCGCCGCCCTGTAGGTATCCCACAACGAGAAGGTTGAATAATGCGTTTTATCCGGCGCATTGGCAATGGTTAAATCTGTAGCCTGGTAATCGCCGTTTACATCGGCCAAATTATTAGGCTGAGTAAAGGCATGGTACATGCCCGTATAAAAAATTTGTTTTTGCTCCAGGGTGCCTTCTATTTTAATTTTTGCCAGTTCATGTTCCCATTGCAGGCTGCTTTGCGTGCTGGTATTATCAAAATCCCAGCCCGGCAGCTCGGCTTTTATATTCATGCGGGCATTCTCGGTACTTACAGGCGACAGGCCTACTTTTACCAATACCTGCTCTTTATCCTTAGTGCTAAAGTTTAAGGCAGCCTTCAGGTTTGTGCCGTTGATGATTGACAAATCCGGATACCGGCGGCTGCCGCTGGCCAATACACTACTGGTGAATGGTTTCGAAAATTCGGCATGGAAATAAATTTTCCGCAATTTGGCCCAGCCGCTCAAAACACGGTAACCTTCAACGGTGTGGTCGTCTATTACGCGTATCTGTGCACTCACAATTTTGCATGACCAGTAACCCCGCTTTTTGTCAAGCGAATGATCCATATCAATAATCACATGCGATTCATCACTTTTAGGAAAAGTATAGCGGTGCAAACCTACGTGCGATGTTGAGGTAAGTTCGGCATTGATGTTATAGTCTTTCAGCATTACCTGGTAGTAGCCGGGCCGGGCTGTTTCTTCTTTATGCGAAAAGGCAGAACTATACCCACTTCCGGGCTTATCGGCGCTGCCAGGCGCCAGGTTAATTGCGCCGGTGGTTGGCATCATCAGCACGTCAAACAAATCGGCTACGCCGGTACCGCTCAGGTGGGTATGGCTAAAGCCGATGATGGTTTTATCGTTATAATCATAACCGGATGCAGGATCATCCGGTGCTTCACGGGTATCGGGGCTTAGCTGTACAAAGCCAAACGGAACTGTTGAACCGGGAAAATTACTGCCCGATAAACTATTCTTATCGACAGCGCCGGTACCTATAAAAGGGTTAACATACTGCACCAAATTGCCCGGAGAAGGTTTCTTTTGGGCAAACACAATGGGACACAAACAAACGAAGCCAATACTTAAAAGTTTTTTCATTAATTAATAAGGTTGATACGGCTAATATACCGCACAAAATTAAATTTAAATGTATCTACATATTTTTTATATAAATATCGTTGGCTCCGTAACGGCAGCCATTGGCAAGTATGTTTTTTATCTTATCGGTTGGGTTTAATTTTTATCCCGGCCAGGGAGCAGGGCTGCGGCTAAATGTGCAGTTTTAAATGCGACGTGCTTTATTTTTTTGCCGGCCTTTGTTGATTTTTTTGCAAAAAATCTCCATTTTATTTTTGTGTTAATAAATGTACTATTTGTATCAATAAATACACTATTTATTACAAATAAATACCAATTAATTACCTCATTTGCACTCATTTATGCATGAATAAAGGGCGATTTTGAAATATAAAAGCAAGCGGGTAAATTTGTAGTGTTTATCAACAAAGAAAACAGTTTCGATGTTGTTTTAAACAGCGCTTAATTGGGTTTACATCGTTTAATGCCCATTAGGCCCAGTCAATCAAACCGTTTTTGTAGAACAGGGGTATCCAAAGAAACACATCGGCCAATAGTTCGGACGAGGGTATTTTATTAAATGATGCCGTCGCGGTTACGGAATCGTACAGGTTATCCCCCGCCTGGCATAACGAAAGCAGGGTATATTGTATTTCGCTAACGTCGGTCATCGTAACCCTGAAATTTTTACGGCTTACAGCAGTGAATGTTTTTTGAGGTGATGGCAGTTCATAATCCTCATCCCGGTAAACCGAGGTAAAAAAAGAGATCATAGGATAATCCAGTTCCAGCAATCGCAGGCAGCCGGGAGTAGTTATTTTAACAACACCAAACAGGATATCCTGGATACTAATCTCCTGATCATGTTCAATAGCCCCTTCTGTTCCCGGCGCACGTATGGCTTCCTGCCGGGCCCGCTCCAGTTTGGCAAATGCTATGGGCAGGTTCATAAAATCATCTACATCCGGCTCATCGCCAGCGATAACAGGAGGCTTTGTTTTGGCCAGGAATCCGGGAAATGCGGCACCCAGATCATATAAAGTAAACGATGTGGATGGGTGATATAAAAGGTAAGCTTTGGCAAAGCTATCAAACACCTCATCGCCCATAAACTTCCGGCTGATGGCATAATCGGCATACATGCATTCCAGCAGGCGCAGTAAATATCCTGAACTATAAACGTTCAGTCGGGTATAAACCGATGCCGTACCCTCGTCGGCAACCACCACATCGGCTTCATCAAGGCCATGCAGATGCCATGCCTGCCCCAGTTTTTGAGGCAAGTGACCTGGCGTGATCACTACGGTTTTGATCCAGTTTTGCAGTAATGCCAGTTTTTGATCTTTAGCCATTTGCCGCCAGTAATTGAAATTCAACCGGGTTTGATACAGGCTGATGTTCCGATTTATTAACACCCTGAACAGGAATATTTCCTTTTAAAGCTTCGCGGGCTTTGTAAAGTTCAATCAGCAAATCAGGATAATCGGGAATTTTGGCGTCCCACTCCAACAGGGTGCTCACTCCACCAGTAAGTCTTTGTGCTTGCGCGTACAGTTCCCAAACCTGTGATGGCACAGGCTGGTCATGGGTATCTATCAGCAAATCGCCGCAATCGGTAGGGCCGGCAATGTGCATTTGTACAATATGCTGATGCGGCAGGTTGTTGATATAATTTGGCGCGTTAAAACCGTGGTTTGTTGCCGATACAAATACATTGTTAACATCAAGCAATAGCCCGCAGCCTGTTGTAGTAGCCAATGACGATAAAAAGCCCCACTCAGATATGGTTGATGCTTTAAATTGCAAATAAGTAGATGGATTTTCTAATATAAGCGGTCGTTTTAAATAATCCTGTATGCGCATTACGCGTTCGCAAACATGGGCCAGGCTTTCCTGGGTCATGGGCATTGGCAGCAAATCGTGCGTATTGGTGTAGGCAACACCCGTCCAGCATAAATGGTCCGAGATCCATTCCGGTTCGATGGCTTCGGCTAATGCCTTCAGTTTTTCAAGATATTTAAAGTTAATCGGATCGGTACTGCCAACAGATAATGATACCCCGTGCATTACCACAGGTACCTGTTTACGTACGTGCATCAGCACATGGCGGGCAAAGCCAAAATCATCCATAAAGTTTTCGCTGATGATCTCGAACCAGTCTACCTGGGCCGGGTTGTGCAGCAGGTAATTAAAATGCTTGTTTCGTAAACCCACGCCAAGGCCCAAATTTGGCAGGCCCAGGCGTGGTAAAGTGCTATTATTCATAAACAATTTTGTTTAGGTTGATGGCGGGAAGGCCAAACGCAAATCACTTGGTTTTGGTTTTTCGGGTACGGGTAATCCCCTCTTCTCTAAAACTGCCCTATAAGCTTTCCAGGCCACATCATAAACCAGTTCGCCTTTTTCATAATCAAGTATACCGAATGATTTTGGCTTAAAATCGGGCTTGCTGCCAAAATCATACAGTTGCATGCGGTACTCTTCTCCATCTTTTACGGCAGGGTACATTTGTGATGCCGAAATAGGCACAGCGCAGCCACCCAAAGCTTTACAGGCATTATCTGCCGGCGGGCTAAAAGGCAAAGCGTTTGCAGCAGGCCATCCGGGTTGTGTTTTATAAAACGCAGTAGCCTTGCCCCCACACAGCCCGCCGCCTGTAGTTTTCTGAACAAAGCCGCAACCGCCCTCGGTTTTACAGTCGTTTGATCCTTTGCAGGTATGATATATTGCTGTTGTCGCGCAGGTTTCCGGGTTATCTTTCAACACATCATCCAGGCTCATTCCCTGGCAGGCATGGTAAAGGTGCTGGGTACGGTCTATTGGTTTGTCATGCGGTGAAGTTATGCCAAGGCTGATATCCGGCGCCTTGCCAAAAACAGCCCAGCAGATGGACATTCTATCGCCCGAACCGCCCATTGATGGGTAAGGGAATTGTGTTTTAGGGTTTTTAAAATAATCGTTAAGTACTTTGGTTACACCGGCTATGGCACCGGTAGAGGCGCGGCTAAACAGTTCAAAGTTTTTAGCATCGGCATCATTAAGCTTTAACCTGTTTAAAGCACCGGCAATATCGCCCGAAGCAGGCAGCTGCGGATTGTGCGAAGGATCATAAGCTGCGGTTTGTAAGGATGTGGCCGACCATGAATTGCCTTTGGCATGCCATTGGTCCCAGGTTTCAATCTGTCCCTCCATCAGCAAATTCATAACAAAGGCAAAAGTTTCATAATGATCCATTTTTCCAAATGTGTCGCGGGCATCGGCTTTGGCCGATGGCGCATCGGCACCGGTAGCGGTATATGAGGGATATTTATTCTTCAAAACCGGGCAGCTTGGCCTAAACTGGTCTTGCACGGCGCTCAGGTTAACATGCTGATGCGCGCCCTTGCTTTTATTCATCCTATCCAGGATTTGTTTAATTACACCGCCGCCTTCACCCTGGTCGGTAATGCCGTTAATCATGTTCATGGCATCCAACAGGGCCGCTTCCGATTCGGTATTCTGGATACTGGTAGCAATACCGGGGTATTCATCATCGCCCGGATTTTTCGGATCTGGTTCCGTTTTAGGGTCGAGCCTCTCCGGATTAAAAATTTCCTTTTGTACGGCTACATCTCCTCCGCCCTTTCCTTTTTCAAAAACAATATCCCAAAGGGTTACGCCATCGGTATAAGATATTGACAGGTAATTCCACAATTGCAGGTACATGTTCCCTATCGATCCAAACAAAGGCAAATCGGTGCCAGGTTTCCAGCTATCAAAAGGTGCTTTCTTGCTGTATTTGTCAATTTTATCGGGGTTAATTACTTTTTCGGCATCAGTTTCGGTTTGCTCAATGGCTAAAAACAAGCGTACCTGCTCTTTATTCATTGCCCCGGTTTTAACTTTTACTTTGTCAAATGGCGCAACGCAATCTTTAAAATCAAGGATGTGCGGCAATATGGTTTTATCATCGCCATAGCATTTCCAGGCGTAGGTTTCCTCGTCCTGTAAGGGCTCGCAGGTAAACTTAGGGTCGTAGCCAACCACTTTGGCCAGGTTTGATACAATTTGCAGGTGCAGCATTTCGGCAACAAAAACACTAAAAACAGCATTAAATGCTTTTTCATTTGCGGTTGCAGGTTTGGCCGTTGCCGCCATACCTGGCCAGGTACGGCCCAGGTAAAAGTTATTGCCTTTGCTGTTTATCTCATGCATCCCCTGCAGGGAGTATAACGAGGTCATGTACAATGGAATGGTAAACAACTCGACATTAACAGCAGCCTGTACAATAGCGTGCAAGGCCTGTTCATCAACTTCTTTAAATGAAACCGGGCGATTTTTCAGCCGGTCGTCATGCGTAAATAGTAAGGTACTTTTCATGGTTAAGTTTTTTAGGTTATAATTGTGGCTTAGTTGGTATTATTCCATTTGATATATCTTCAAGTGCTTTTATTCCGGGCAAAAACAAAAGCAAGCTGCCATCAGTACGGATAAAACGCTCCAGGCCAGTCATTTCTATATATTTTTTATCGGTTTCATCCTCGGGCAGGAAATAAAAGTCCTTTGAATCTGTTTCTTTAGCCGGCCCAAATAACGGGTCGACGCCGCTTGCATTAGGGCTATCATAACCTGGCCTGAAACCGCCGCGGTTTATCCACATTTTCATGATAAATACAAACTGGTCGGTTAAGTTGGCGCAAATAAACAGGCCAACTAAACCCCTTTGAATGCCCTCCGGTTCATTTTCAACATAGTCGGGGCCATAAGGGCCGGCCCGGCGCATAATGCGGCGCCCTTTGGCATAATTTGGCTTGCCATCGTCATCTTTATTTCCAACTACTTTAGTATCGTCCCTTGGGTTAGTACGCCTGATGTGGGCGGCGTATGGGCATAGCCGACCCAGATCGTCATTGTCGCCATCACCTTTTTGGTTAGGAGTAGCATTGATGTAGTTAAAATTGGTAAAATCAAAATCTTTCAGATCTGGATTGGGTTTATGAGGCGATACTACCAGGGGCGTTCCGTCAAACCATCGGCCGCACATTTTGGCAGCTACCAATTCGGGGTTTGCATCCCCGGGTTTTCCGCCTTCCGGGGGCTTATTAATAAATTTATTAAAGGCCTTAACATCCTGGTATAATAATCTAAAAGCCGCGAAACTCCCGTTTTCAAGCAAGGGGTGGGGGTCAAATATTGTAGGTGGGCCTTCCTTTGGATATTTTTTGATATTGATAACAAATTGATCAGTAGGCACAATTTTCCTGTCGTCGATACCACCTTTGCCCGATAACAAACGTTCGTCTTTAATATTCCAGGGTACCGTGTTAAGCCGGGGCTGCGAAAAGCTATCCTTATAACCAAAATGAATATAATCATCGCCCTTGGGTAATGGTTCCGAATCTTTAAAAAACACAGCGGTAACGGCCGGCCCATGAGTACCGGCGGGAATCATTGTTAAAAGGTTTTGATAATAGCTTTCAAGGCTTTGGCTGTTATGGGCAAAAATACTGATCTGTATATGCAGGTCTGACCCATCAGCAAGCGGCGGTACTTCGCTATTAAGCCATCCTTCAGATCTTTGCCACCATAAATCGGGTGCGCTATTACCAATATCGCCAAGGCTATCAGCAAGTTTTACAGCGCCGAATTTAAATGAATTAAAAAACTCAAAGCTATCTCCGCTAACTTTGTTAAAATTCACTGGTTTTTGCGGATCCTTATCAATTAATATTTTAAGGCCCTGGGCCGTAAAGCCAATATTTAAGCAATAATCTGGTTTGTACCCTGGCCTCCACGAAATGGCGGTGGTAACATTAAGCAATCCGTTACTACCTGGCAGCAGTTTTTTACAAAAATACTGCGCCCCCTCTCTATCGTTTATTTTAAATACAATGTAACGGATATAAGGGAAATTATAACCGCGGAGTATTAAGCCTTGTATGTCGTTAAAGTTGGGAACGGGTTCGATAAGGGTATCAATCTCGTCCTGATTTAAATTCGTCATGATAAAATAGGTTTTTAAGTGAGGCCCCGCTTAACGCAGGGCCCAATAATAACTTAACACTCAGAAGGTGGATCTGACGGATCAAACTCAATATCCTCCGGCTTTGATGGCCACAGTACCTGGGCATCGGGATAGTTTGCCAATATTTTGCCTATGGTTAAGCCAGGGAAAGTATAATTGAGAATAAACTTTTGCCCAAGTTTGGGCTTTGTAGCGGCAGGAATTGTTGGATCAGAAAAATTATACCGCATTAATAAACAATTAAATGCAGCCGGGCTATTTTTAACACCACCTTTTTCGATAATACGGGCGGCCGAAGTTGGATCGGTAGGTTCTACAATACCATCTTCGTTCAATTCGCCTATGATAGCGTCAAGTAAACCGGCAATAAAATCGTTGTCGACAAATGATTTGATATAAGGTTCAAAATCGGCATCGTAAATTGCCTGTACAACAAACAAGCCTCTATCGTCCATAGCCTGAAAACTTGGTATAGGCAGGCCTGCCGACTGCCCTTTAGGCAAATGATAAAACATAGAAAAGTGAACGCCTGTTGAAGCCCGCATATCGTTAACCGGCACAGTTGCCTGTTTAAGGGTTGTTAAAACATGCTGTACTTTGTCGGCCGAATTGTCTTTTAAGGGCAGAAACAAAAGTAGCATATGCTGCTGCTCTGATTGAATTAATCGTTTGATAGGAGTTGCCATGGTATAGTTTTTAGGTTGTTTTTTGCACCTACTCTTTTAAGGCTTTTCGGTATCCGCCTGTTGGTTTTATCAAAAAAAGGGCAAAGTTTTCCTGCTTAGCTTTTTAAAGGCTATTAACAGGTTTTAAAATTGTACTTTGATGTTCTGGTTTATAATAATTTATTGCCGGTTACATTTCCAAACCGGTAACTTATGCTTACTTCATGGGTGGTGATATTAACACCGCCCAGGTTATTTGATGATGTGCCAAACTGGTAGCTATACCCTACCCTGAATGCTTTACCAATTACCGATAACATAGCCGCCGCTTTTTTATCAGTACGGTAATTTAAGCCTATACCCAATTGTTCTTTAAGGTACAATGTGCCCGAAATATTTGCCAAAACCGGCGATCCGTTTACATAGCTAACCAGCGTGGCCGGCTTAACCTTTACATCGTCGCTTACGTCGGCCAGGTAGGCCCCTGTAAAATAATAATGTGTGCGCAGGTAATTGGCCTGCTGTTGGGATGCCGTGCCCAGGCTACGGATGGTAAGCTCGGGAACCGATAAGCCCAAATAGTAATTAGTGCTATACAACATTACCCCGAAACCAATGTTGGGCTTTGTTTCGCGCACATCATTCATAAACTGTGGGTCGGTGGCATCCAGTTGTGAATAGTTGCCCACATAGTTACGCACCCCTAAATTTAACGCTACAGCCAGGTAATCAGTTTGGGTAAGCTGCACACCCTTAGCAAAAAAAACGTTAGCCTCAATTTGTTTCTCTACTGCAGCCTGGTCATTCAGTACATACACACCGGCCGCGCCGTTGATAGATTCTATAGGAAAAATGGCATTCAGCATGAGGCTGCTTGGCGCACCATCTATGCCTATAAATTGTTTACGCCCCAGTACGCTTACAGAACCCGCCTTATCAAGTATTGAATATGCCGGGTTAACCGCGGTAAGGTTATCTGCATATTGGCTGTAGTTGTAAATTTGTTGCTGTGCGAAAGCCTTGCCATATGTTATAAATGCAAGTACCATGCATAGCTTTAGTATATTTTTTTTGATGAACATTTTTTGTAATCCTGGTTATCGTTTAAAAGGATAGTATTATAGTTTGGCCATGAGCAGTTTGCCAAACTATTTTCGGCAAAAACCAGCTTATGAAAAACTTAGTAATGATAGGCCGAATTATTAACTTATCCATGGTGTTTATCAGCCTGATTTGGCGCTTTTAACAGGCTATTTTTGCCCTGTTACAGCAGGTTATTTACGGTAAATCCTGGTTACTTATTCCTATCAGCAACCAGGATTTAGTGTAATCCCCTAACGGGGCTATACTTTCTCTGTTAATATTTCAGGATTATATAACCTGTTTTGCGTTTGGTTTCATTACCATCCTTGTACTCTAATGAGTAATAGTATGTACCCGGCTTCTGCATCACCCCATTCTTGTTAGAGTGACCATCAAACAAGTTACCATTACTTCCATAGCCTTTTACATCATATACCAATGCCCCGCCGGCATTCATGATGCTTAGGCGATTATCGGCATAATTTTCAATACCATCAATGGTGAACACATCGTTAATACCATCGCTGTTTGGCGACAAGGCCTGATGAACGGTGAGGCCTGGTGAATTGATATCGTTTGATTTGGTGGCAACACCAGTAACAACAGTAGTAAAGAGCGATGGAACTGGGATATTTTTGCTCACTGCTATGCTGTAAGTATTGGTGGTAACGCCATCCCCTCCGGTAATCTGCGCATGGATGATGGTTGCTCCTGTTGCATTTAGCGTTATTGCCTGTGATAAGCTACCACTTGTAACAGGAACCCCTTCAACCGTAATAACTGCACTCGGATCGACAGCTTTCGGCAGCATCATAACGGTAGTGGTTCCTGATGGTACCGATGTAGTATAATTAAGTGTACCGTCTGCACTGCTTGCTATCCGCGTAAAACTCGCTGAAGGGCTCATCCCAAGTGACATCGTGATATCGCTCGAGCCATTTTTACTCACCCCTATGTTGTAAGTACGTAAAGTACCATCCTGTGCGGTAACCGTCATCGCTATATTAGTAGAACCGGTGGCATTCAGGGCGATTGGCCCGGAGGTGCTACCGCTGGTTACAATTGTTCCGTTTACTTTGATAATCGCATCTGAATTGCTTGCTTTAGGAACAATGCTAACACTGGTTGTCTCAACCGGTACCGATGTTGTATAGTTATAATTAGCCGTGCCCGTAACTGCTACAAACGAAGCTGCCGGATTCATGGCAAAAGTTGCGCCGGCATCGCTTGAGCCGTTCCTGCTTACTGCTATGCTGTAAGTATTGGTGGTGATGCCATCCCCTCCGGTAATCTGCGCATGGACGATGGTTGCTCCTGTTGCATTTAGCGTTATTGCCTGCGATAAGCTACCACTTGTAACAGGAATCCCTTCAACCGTAATAACTGCACTCGGATCGACAGCTTTCGGCAGCATCATAACGGTAGTGGTTCCTGATGGTACCGATGTAGTATAATTAAGTGTACCGTCTGCACTGCTTGCTATCCGCGTAAAACTCGCTGAAGGGCTCATCCCAAGTGACATCGTGATATCGCTCGAGCCATTTTTACTCACCCCTATGTTGTAAGTACGTAAAGTACCATCCTGTGCGGTAACCGTCATCGCTATATTAGTAGAACCGGTGGCATTCAGGGCGATTGGCCCGGAGGTGCTACCGCTGGTTACAATTGTTCCGTTTACTTTGATAATCGCATTTGAATTGCTTGCTTTAGGAACAATGCTAACACTGGTTGTCTCAACCGGTACCGATGTTGTATAGTTATAATTAGCCGTGCCCGTAACTGTTACAAACGAAGCTGCCGGATTCATGGCAAAAGTTGCGCCGGCATCACTTGATCCGTTCCTGCTTACTGCTATGCTGTAGGTATTGGTGGTTATCCCATCCCCTCCGGTAATCTGCGCATGGACGATGGTTGCTCCTGTTGCATTTAGCGTTATTGCCTGTGATAAGCTACCACTTGTAACAGGAACCCCTTCAACCGTAATAACTGCACTCGGATCGACAGCTTTCGGCAGCATCATAACGGTAGTGGTTCCTGATGGTACCGATGTAGTATAATTAAGTGTACCGTCTGCACTGCTTGCTATCCGCGTAAAACTCGCTGAAGGGCTCATCCCAAGTGACATCGTGATATCGCTCGAGCCATTTTTACTCACCCCTATGTTGTAAGTACGTAAAGTACCATCCTGTGCGGTAACCGTCATCGCTATATTAGTAGAACCGGTGGCATTCAGGGCGATTGGCCCGGAGGTGCTACCGCTGGTTACAATTGTTCCGTTTACTTTGATAATCGCATCTGAATTGCTTGCTTTAGGAACAATGCTAACACTGGTTGTCTCAACCGGTACCGATGTTGTATAGTTATAATTAGCCGTGCCCGTAACTGCTACAAACGAAGCTGCCGGATTCATGGCAAAAGTTGCGCCGGCATCGCTTGAGCCGTTCCTGCTTACTGCTATGCTGTAAGTATTGGTGGTGATGCCATCCCCTCCGGTAATCTGCGCATGGATGATGGTTGCTCCTGTTGCATTTAGCGTTATTGCCTGCGATAAGCTACCACTTGTAACAGGAACCCCTTCAACCGTAATAACTGCACTCGGATCGACAGCTTTCGGCAGCATCATAACGGTAGTGGTTCCTGATGGTACCGATGTAGTATAATTAAGTGTACCGTCTGCACTGCTTGCTATCCGCGTAAAACTCGCTGAAGGGCTCATCCCAAGTGACATCGTGATATCGCTCGAGCCATTTTTACTCACCCCTATGTTGTAAGTACGTAAAGTACCATCCTGTGCGGTAACCGTCATCGCTATATTAGTAGAACCGGTGGCATTCAGGGCGATTGGCCCGGAGGTGCTACCGCTGGTTACAATTGTTCCGTTTACTTTGATAATCGCATTTGAATTGCTTGCTTTAGGAACAATGCTAACACTGGTTGTCTCAACCGGTACCGATGTTGTATAGTTATAATTAGCCGTGCCCGTAACTGCTACAAACGAAGCTGCCGGATTCATGGCAAAAGTTGCGCCGGCATCGCTTGAGCCGTTCCTGCTTACTGCTATGCTGTAGCTATTGGTGGTGATGCCATCCCCTCCGGTAATCTGCGCATGGATGATGGTTGCTCCTGTTGCATTTAGCGTTATTGCCTGCGATAAGCTACCACTTGTAACAGGAACCCCTTCAACCGTAATAACTGCACTCGGATCGACAGCTTTCGGCAGCATCATAACGGTAGTGGTTCCTGATGGTACCGATGTAGTATAATTAAGTGTACCGTCTGCACTGCTTGCTATCCGCGTAAAACTCGCTGAAGGGCTCATCCCAAGTGACATCGTGATATCGCTGGACAACGTACTTTTGTTAACCACAATCACATAATCGTTTGTAGTTGTGCCGTCCGTACCTGTTATGGTGGTTGTTATAACATTATTGCCAGGAACCAGGTTTATTACAGCTTTACCTGAGACTAACGCCTTGCCATTTACTTTAACCGTGGCATTAGCATCATTTACAACCGGGATTAGCGTATAAGTAGTGGTTACATTATTTACTGCCGCAGTATAGTTGCTAATTCCTGCAGAAAATGCAGGGCTCAGCGGGCTGCTGGTAGTTAGACTGGTAAGTGTGACATTTGATCCTGCAGAAGGCCTGTTTATTGTTACATTATATGTTTTTGTAACAATACCGCTGTTAGCATCCCCGGCCGTTACAACTATAGTAAAACTGTTGTCGCCTGCAATCAAAGGTACGGTTGCCGACGTGCCAATTAGTGAACCATTAATGGTTACTGCTGCACCAGGATCTTTAGCAGTTGGCGTGATTACCACACTACCAATGTTACCCCCTACCGAAGCAGTATACGTAGTGTTTGTGCCATCGAAAGCCGGGCTCAGGGCGCCACTGCTAAGCGTTAGCGAGGTCAGCGTAGCATCGGGAGCTAAACGGGTTACATTTACTGTATAATTCTGGGTATTTACACCGTCTGCAGCGGTTACCGTAACTCTTATACGGTTTGGCAGCCCTACGTTAAGCGGAACACTTGCGCTTGGTGCACCTGCGCTAATGGTTGTGGCCCCTATTGCAACCGTTGCATCGGCAGCATTGGCAACCGGAGTTAGGTTTAAAATGCTGACGCTGTAAGGGACAGACGCAGAATAAGTAAATGTTGTGCCAACAAAAGCGGGGTTCAGGGTACCGGCATCTATAGCTAATGATGCGAGGCTGATATCAGCAAACGGTAACCTGTTTATGTGCAGGGTATTTGTAGTTTGGTGAATGCCATCAGCTGCGGTTACCACAATATCAAAGGTATTATCACCTAAATTTAATGGCAGCAAACTGGTGGAATTGTTCTGGGTTACAACAACATTGTTAACGGTAATTGTTGCGCCAGCATTGCCGGTTACAGGCGAAAGCCTTACGCCGGTAACTTTATTGGCAACGTTAAGTGGTGTAAGCGCGTCAAAAGCGAAATTGAAATTATGTGAATAGCCTGTTCCCGAAATGGCAAGTGCTACCAAACTGGCATCAGGCGACAATAGTGGCGGTGGCATGCCTGCGCGTGTAAGCACCAGCGTATACGTTTTTGTAGCGCTGTTATCTTGTGGTGTAACTACTATATTAAAGGTATTTGCCCCCCCTTGTAAAGTCATGGTATAATTGGCAAACCTGGTTACAGCAGTGCCATTTATTTTCATGCTGGCGTTTGGATCGTAAGAGTAAGCGGTAAGCGGCAAACCAGTGATGGTCGAATCGGCCAGGTCGGCGGTATAATTTAATACGGCTGGATCAAACGGTTCATTGATGGTAGTAGCGAACGGAATAGAAAGTGTAGACAGGTTATTATCTGACGATAGCGTACGGGTTACTGTTATGGTATAGGTATGTGTTGCAGTGCCATCTTCAGATGTAACTACAATATTGTAAGTGTTAACGCCATAGTTAATTGTCGGCGTAGCGCCTAAATAATTTACCGGGTTACCGTTAAATGTAATAACAGCAGCGTTGTTTGTACCAACAGGCACAAAGTTAAACTGCGATACATTGTTGGCTACTGTTGCGGTATAATTATACGTAGTACTGCTAAACGGCTCATTAAACGTTAATACAGTAGTATTAAGTGACGATAAACTGGCATCTGATGATGGCGCCCTGTTTATGGTGATGTTATAATGTTTGATATCGCCGTTTTGGGCCACCCCGTCAACACTAATGGGATTGTCGCCAACATTTAAGGAAAAATGATAAGCCGTGGTTGCTGTTATTTTGAAGGGACCTATTTGTGCATTTGCGTCAGCATCAGCAGCTGTTGCAGTAATATCGGTACCGGTAACAAGATTACTTACAGCAGCCGTATACGTTGTTGTATTAGGATCAAACGATGGATTAAATGTAACACCGCTTGTGATGATGCTACTTAGCAGCGCGTTTGTAGAAAGCGCCCTGTTTACAGTTACCAGGTAACTTTTTGTAGTGGTGCCATCCTGGGCAGTTACAACCGTGGTAAAGTAATTGTCGCCGGCATTTAAAGGCAAGGTAATTGCCGAACCTGACGTTAGCGCCATACCGTTAATAAGCATTGTGGCATTGGCCTGATGAACCACCGCCGTAAGGTCAATTGATGTAGTGCTATGATCTACATTTACCGAGTATTGATATGTTGCGGCATCGAAAGTGGTGTTTAACGTTCCCTGTGAAACGGATAGGTTTGATAAAGCCGCGTCGGTAGATAAAACAATAGTTAATGCCGAACCATTTGCAGGCGATTGTACAAAGCTGTAATTATTGGCGCTTAAACCCGAGCCATTAATAGGATAGTTTCCCTGCGGACTTGAATCCGTTGCTGTTGATGTAAAGCTTAATGTACCAGTGGTGGCCGTTGCTTGTGTATCACCGTTGATGAAACCCGTTACGGTACCGGTAAAGGCCGGGTTGGGTGCCAGGTAGGTTTTAGTTACCGGGGTTGCTACGTAACTTAAAGCAATTTTATTAATTGTTAAACTGTTGCCTGCAAAGTTTAAAGCGTAATTATCATTTAATGTGAGGCTACCCTGGTTGATGTTGTAGCTGCCTGCAAACTCACCCGCGTCGCGGGTTAACGAACCACTGAAGACATCGCCACCCAGTAATGCATCGGCGGTATAGGTTAAAGCCGGATCGGCATCGCCATACGCTTTGCTTTGCGCGTTTGCTGTTACATTTATTACTTTTTTACCGATAGTTAAGCTATTGCCTGTAAAATTTAAAGTATAGTTATTATTTAAGGCAAGGCTTCCCTGGCTAATGGCGTAACTACCGGCTGCCTCGCCTGCCGCACGGGTTAATGCCCCTGTAAAGCTATCGCCGCTTGTAAGTGCATCGGCGGTATAGGTTAAGGCCGGATCAGCGTCGCCATAGGTTTTGTTTTGGGCAGCGGCAGTAACATTAATTATTTTTTTGCCTATAGTTAAATTCGAGCCTGTAAAATTAAGGTTATAGTTTGTGGTGTTTAAAGTAAGCGTTCCCTGGCTAATGACATAAGTGCCGTTACTTTCGCCGGCTGCACGTGTGAGCGCCCCGCTAAAGGTATCGCTAAAACCAAGTGCATCAGCGGCATAGGTTAACACCGGATCAGCATCACCATAGGTTTTACTTTGCACATTTGCGCTTACATTAACGGTTTTTTTGGTAATAGTAAGATTGTCGGGTATAAACGATATGGTATAATATTGATCTGTAAAAACACCTGTTGTGGCATTTGCGGGGCGTTTGGTACCAAGATTTAGCACATAAGTGCCCACATCTTCGCCGGCCTGTCTGCCAAATGTACCAGTCATACCTTCGCCTGGCGCAAGCGACCCCACCCGGTAATAATACGGGAAGCCAGGATCCGCATCGCCGTAAACTTTAGTGGCTGGTGCAGGCTGTAAGGTTATGGCTCTTTTGGTGATGGTTAAATACTCTGGAATATAGGTAATAACATAGTTATTGGTTTGGTCTACACCGGTCGTGGTGTTAACGGGGTGTTTAGTTCCTATACTTAGCACATATGTACCCGGGGTTTCGCCGGGATCGCGCACGTATGAACCTGCCATCCCATCGCCACTTGCTAACGAGCCCACTCTATAATAATAAGGGAAGCCGGGATCGACATCACCATAAGATTTACTTGCAGGTGCGGGCTGAATACTAATGGCCCGCTTATTAACAGTTAAAACACCGGTTACAAACGAGAGCGTGTATTTGCTGGCGCTTAACGCCAGCGTTCCCTGGGTGATATTATAGGTACCAATATTAGTGCCCGCATCGCGTGTTAACGCACCTGTGAAAGCATCGCTGCCTGCCAATGCCCCCGTGGTAATTGAATAAGTTAACGATGGGTCGGCATCGCCATAAATTTTACTTGCAGCATTTGCAGTTACCGTTATTGAAGCCTTACCTACAGTTAATGCCTGCACTACACTGGTGGCGGCCAGATTACTGGCATCGCCCGCCTGCGAGGCTGTAATATTGGCAATACCAGGCGCAACAATGTGAATCTTACCACTCACTATCGTTGCCACAGCTGTATTATCGCTGCTATAGCTAACAGTTAAACCGCTGCTGGCTGTTGCACCTGGCGCATAGTCTGCATCGCCATATGTTTTTGAGGCTGTTGAAGCAAAGGTAATGGTTTGTGCGGCTTTAGCCCGGTTCACGGTTACTGTATAAGTTTTAGTTGAACCATCTTGTGCGGTTACCACAATGTGTTGGGCATTATCGCCTACATTTAAATTAAAATCGGCAGATGCCGAGCCTGATGATACAATGGTGAGGTTAACTTTGATAGTAGCGTTGGCCTGGTTGCGTGTTGGTGTAATGGCAATTGTTGTTGTGCTGTTTGGTACCGAGGCTGTATAAGAAGTAGTAGCCGAAGCAAATGTTGGGCTTAATGAACCACTGCTTAAACTAAGTCCCGAAAGTGTGGCATCATTTGATAGTGTTGAAAAAGAAACCACATCGCCATAACCTGTACCCGCAGTACTTGTTCCATATGCGCGTACATAGTAAGTAGTTGAACTTGACAGCCCGGTTATGCTTCCGGAGAAAGCGCCATTACCGCTGCCAATAGCTGATTTTGTAACACCACTGCCGCCTATTGTTGGTGTTTGGTTGGTAGAACTATATAAGATACCACGCTCCGTAACACTAATATCGCTGCGTGTTACCTGCCCGCCTAATGTTGCCGACCCAGATGAGAAGGTTGTGATAGCCGCTGTTGATGTTACTGCAGGCCTGGGTGCGTTTAAAGCTGATATCGAAATTGTTGAGGTGCCCAAAGCGAAACTCACAATTGCGCTGCCAACTACTCCTGTGAATGATACTGGCCTTATTTCTCTTGCCAAAGCACTTGCGGATGTTGATCCATCATAGAAAAATACTCTCTCATTACCAGCGTCAAGTGCAAACACAGAAGGCTGATAGCCTATTGAACTTGCAATAACTGTGGGTGTTCCAGAAACCGCGCTTCCGCTTATTTTCAAAATAGCATCATCGGCACCTTTTGATGTAAAACCAGCGGCGTCAGCTTGCAAAAAATAAATATTTCCGTCATTCGGGTTATAGTCCAACCCATTTATCGATTTACTTTGTGACAAAACCGTAACAATAACAGGAGTCGCAGGGGTAGTAAAATCAACTTTTTTGATAGCATTCGCTGAAGCAAACTTATCAAGTACATAAACAACATTATGCGCCAAATCAAGTGCCAGGCCTATGGGCGTATTGGCTATAGAAGTAACCACAGCCACATCGTTAGTGCCATTTGGCTGTACTTTTCTCAATGCATCATTTGTGGCTAATGTATTTGCTCCGGATGTAGTTAAATAATAAATATAATCACTCGCAGCATCGTAACGCATAGCTGTTAAAACATCCGGTACAGTTATAGTGCCTGTAACTGCTTTAGTGGTAAGGGATATAACCTTAATTTGTTTTACTCCGCTTGTATTGTCATATACAAATGCGCGGTTACCGGTATAATCTATCGCTGTAGCGGTTGGTGCTCCTACAAGCGAGCTTATAATTGCAGCGGCACCTGTGCCATTATAATTAACGCTACTCAATCCATCATTAACCTCCGTTGTGGTGGCACTACCTGTGGTAGTATAATGAACTTGTGCCTGGCTACTGCTACCAACGCACAGGAAAATTAACAATAATAGCGGCGCAAAAACCTGACGCACGCTTATTATTAATTTTGTTTTAAATACAGGTAAAAGTGTTTTCATAATGAAATTTTAAACGTTCTATTTATTGTCCGGCTGTGCCGTTATATTTTGCTTATAAATATTTGCCCTGTTTTTAAACCATAAAAACAGGCATGCCGGGCGGGGATACAAGTATTATTTATATTGAAAAAGTTTATGTTCAAAGCCTGGTTACCTATGCAACCCACGTTAAACTTGTTATTGGCAATGTTAATGCTGCCGAGTATGCTATCTACTTCTGCCAAAGTCGGTTCGGCATCTAATATTTTCAGTTCTAACCCGTTTATTAAAGTGCTTGCCCCGTTATTCCACGATGTGCAGGCTTTAATAAGATCGAGGATCTGTTTTGCATCCATCGTATCCCAGTTTATCATTACATCGGCCAGCTGTGGTTTTTTGTAATACCGGGCTTTGGTTTCGTCCTGTATCTTGTTATAAGGCGTTTGCCTGCTGTTTAGGGTAGCGATTATCTGCGCTACCCCCTGCACCTGCAGCTGGCTAAATGCCTGGTTTATATAATTGTAGGTGTGGTATTCTTCGTTTTTAATATTTTGTTCCCAGGTAACCGCGCCGCTGTCAAGCTTATTGGTTAGTTGGTGTATACATAAGCCTAATTCTTTTTCGCCGTTTTTCAATTGCCAAAAAACCGGCGAAGGCCCCCTGTATTGCGGCAGTTTACCAAAGTGGATATTATACGTTCCCTTTGGCACACCACTTAATTCCTTTATATCAATTTTATGACTGTAACCTGTTATGAAAATTATATCAGGTTCGTTTAGTTGTTGCCAGTTATAAAGCTCTTTTTTATCATCTTCTGCGTAGAACGGTATATAGTTCATCCTGCAAAAACCGGCCATGTCATTTACACTCACATCAGCATGGGCCGATTTCCCGAAGTATAGTATAACCTCTGCTTTAATACTGCTTAGGTATGAAAGCAGAGGTATACATATTTTTGAATTTGATACGATACCAACTTTCATTGGCATGTATTGAAATCCATCAAAGTTTTGTTCATTATTATGGTCTTGAAGGCCAGATTCCCTGCCAGGCAATAATGAAATTGACGGCTAAATAAGGTGTTACTACATTTACAGGTTGGTTACCACCTGCAGGTGCAACAGCTAACGGATTCATTTGCGAATCTGTTGTTGAGGCGTAGCTATTAATAATTGTGCCTAAGGCCGGGTCTGAAGAAGCAGCTGGATACCCTGCCGCCGGAACTGCAAGGTCTGCAGTTGAAGAACAATTGATTACGTGCGAGTGCGCAGGCATTTGCGGTGCAATTAAGGTAATGTTTTCGTTGCCGCCCACCTGGCCAAGCTCATAACGTGATACGTTTTTTCCTTGCCCGTTACCCGAGTGTATAGGGGCACGACCACGAAGATCTGGTATTTGAAAAGTGCTCATGCCATCGCCACCATAAGTAGTGCCTAATAAAGAAAAAAATGCACTGTACTGTGAAATTGATAATAATGAGCCATCACAAAAAAACCACCCCTGGGGTGCAAAATTGCCGGCGAACATGCGGATTTCGCCAATGTAAGGTTCCATAGTGTTTAAATTTTAGGTTTTAGTTATAAGTTATTTTAGGTTTAGAATTGGTTAATTCTATTTAATTATCGGTAAATATATATTATTAAAATTTAACAACAGCTTAATTCGCATTTGATAACAATAATAAAAATTTTAATTACCCACTTAAAAATCAATCACTTACAATAATATACTATAAGCTAATTTACACATCGGATAAAGCACAACACCAGCATTACAAAGCATTAATATTGCCGATAAGTTACATTTAACCGAAAATTTGAATTATTTAAAAAAAGAACGGACGTAATGTGTTCTGTATTTGCATCACATCACAAATGTCTATCATAGTAAAAGGACAACATAGGGTGTAATCAGCTTTTTTTAAGGTGTTTTTAAGGGTGAAAAAAGGTTTAATATAGATGTTGTGGTTGTACCGATTATTAACCACTTTCGATAAACTTAATTAACAATATTATGACCCTAAAAATTACCCTAATTACATTGGCAGTTGCCGCTATTGGTTTTAGCGCATGCCAACAAAAGCAGCAAGCCGATGTTAGCACAAATAAAATTGGCATCAACATGGATACCTTGAGTCTTCAAACGGCGCTGAGGTATGTAAAAAATTACAGTAAAAATGCCGGCACAGTTGATTCAGCCTTTTCTGATGCGCAAGCCGTGGAAAAGACCTATAAAGGATCAAACACAAGGTGCATTTGGTTTAGTGTTGACAGGCTGCAGGCTCTTGTTGATTCAATAAAAAAGGAGAGAGGTGATGGCGTTCGTTTTTACCTGGCTACTTATGACAAATCTTACTCCGAAGATTTTAAGGGCGGCCATAAGCCCGATAAACAATACTGGGGCTATAATACACTTGTAATGGTATCGACAAAAAAAGACAGCACTTCAGGCAATATAATTCACCAGGATTACTATGGCAAAAACCCCCAACCGGGCCAAAATGGCAGCCAGCAAGGCTTTATTGTTGGCTCCACTCCCGAAAATCGCGGCGAACAATGCCCGCCACCAGCTACCTGTAAAGGTGCAACCCTATTGCTATTAGGCAACTAAATCAACTAAAACAAATGATGTTCATCACCATAAATACCGGGTGTGAATTTATGTGCTTCCTGGCTGCCTTTATTTTTTTAATAAAAGATAAGGATACAGCCTGGAAGCTGTTTATCCCATACCTGCTGCTAACCTGCCTTGTTGAAGTAACCGGTGTATACATGCGCAAAGTAGCGCACGTGCCTAATTATAACCTGTACAATGCTTTTTTACTGGTTGAATGTGGTATTACTGGCTACACTTTTTATAGTTTATATAAGCCATTTAAAAACACAGGCAAATGGCTTATTACATGGTATGTCATTTTTATAGCCACCTACCTGGCAGAACTGGTGATGACCCATTTTAAGGCATTTGTTTCAATAACGGCAACCGTTATGTCGGTTGTATTTGTACTGGCAAGCCTTTATTATTACTATCTTAAACTGATGGATGAAAACTTTGACCGGCTTGCATTTTCTGCACCCTTTTGGTGGGTAAGCGGATCGCTGTTTTTTTACTTCGGCAGCACAACCTGCAACATTTTTTTCGATTATCTTTCCAGCTTAAAACCTATTAATAACCAACTTTCCATCCGGTATTATATTTTTATTTTATTAAACATAACCTTATACTCTTTTTGGACATACGCTTTTTTATGCAGATATCTTCGCAGGAAATCATCTTCCTGATTGGGCTAACATCCCTTATTTTCCTGATTGCCCCACTCTTCCTGATCATTTATGTTGCTTCGTACAATCGCAAAAAGAAGAAACATCAGGAGGAGAAATTGCTAATGCAAAAAACATATGAAAATGAGCTGCTTAAAACCCAGATAGAAGTACAGGAGCAAACACTTAAAACCATTGCCTACGATCTGCACGATAATATAGGGCAATTGCTGAGTATTACCACCATCACGTTAAGCTCTATCGACCTGAATAACACGGATAAATCTGCCGAAAAACTTGCGTTTATTGATGAGTTGACAACAAGGTCAATTAAAGAAGTAAAAGCCTTATCGCGCCTGTTGCACGGCGAAGAGCTGGTAAACCGCGGGTTGGCCGCAGCTATTGAATTTGAACTGGAATGGCTGCAACGATCAGACAAATTTAAGATCAATTTCGAAAAGAGGGATTTCGGGACCTTTAATCCCGATAGCGGTCAGGAAACTATCCTTTTTAGGTTGTTCCAGGAGATTATAAATAACATTATACAGCACGCAAAAGCAACCGAAATATTTATAACTTTAGAGCAGATTGAAAATTCATTTAAGTTAACAATCCGTGATAACGGCAAAGGTTTTAATGTTGAAGAAACCTTAAAAAGAAAATCCGGGATGGGCCTGCATAATATAACAAAACGGGCAGCCATGATTAACGGAACAGCCTTTATTAATTCGGCCCCGGAAAGCGGATCAGAAATTATTATAACTATACCCTACTAAATTTTAATGTACGCAGACAAAATAGATATTGTTATTGTTGACGATCATACCCTTTTTAGACAGGGCCTGGTAAGCCTGCTTACCGATTCGGGCAAAATAAATGTGATTTTTGACGCCGAAAACGGCCAGGATATGATCCAAAAGTTATCCCGACACCCCCTGCCGGAAGTGATCCTGATGGATATTACCATGCCCCTGATGGATGGCTACGAAAGCACCAAATGGATTAAAGAAAACCATCCTGAAATAAAAGTACTGGCACTAAGTATGTTTGAAGAAGATAAGCCGATTATAGGCATGCTTAAAAGCGGCGCCGGCGGTTATATGCTCAAGCAATCACGGGCTTCTGATTTGATTGACGCTATCACCGGCATCGCTAAACAATCATTTTATATTAATGAGCTGGTAAGCGGCAAACTGTTACGCAATATTCAAAACAATCAGCCTGTAAAAACCCAGCAGGTTGAAGTAAATGCCAACGAATTAAAATTCCTTGAGCTTTGCTGCAGCGACCTTACGTACAAGCAAATAGCCGATATGATGAACTTAAGCCCGCACACGATAGATAATTACCGCGAAGCCTTGTTCCAAAAGTTTGAAACTAAATCGCGAACAGGACTGGTAATTGCCGCCCTGAAGCAGGAATTGATAAAGATATAAGGGGGCTTCAAGCCCCTCTCAAACCCTCCCCGGAAGGGAGGGCTTTATTAAAACAGATAATCAAAAAGCTCCCCTACTCAATAAAGCTCCCATCTCCTCTCCTTTTCATCCGCTGTCCGTGGCGCATTGGCGAGCCTGTCCATTTTTGGAGGTTTAGTTTGGCACTAAACATGAAATAACGGCTTTGCGCGTTACTGAGGGTATTGGTTACCGAATTTTCGGTAGTTACCTGGCTAATAAAGTTGTTTTGTTTTAAAATATCAAACACCTGGAACGTAAGGGTAAGGTTGCGGCGCTTAAAAAACTGTTGTTCAATGTAAGCGTTAATTACCAATGGGTTACGCGTAAGGTTTTGCGAAATCCCTTTAACAAAGTTTTTGTTGGCGATGTATCCAAAAGTAGCTGTGCGGCCGGTAAGGAAATAAAATTTTCCATCAATTGCCAACGCCGTTGTGCTGATATTGGTATTTACCGAATGGGGCAATGTAAAATATGATTTTGCCACATCATAGGAAACATAAGGATTTATCTCCACCGATTCACTTGGGTTTATTTGAGGGCCTAAGCGCTCATTAAAATGCCAGGTAGTGTTGAAGTTTTGTACATTGTTACTCATGGATATGCCATGTCCGTAGTTAATTGTACCATTGAGTGATAAGTTATACTTTCGATCGGCCAGTTGTTTTGATATATTGTAGTTACCGCCAATGTTGTAACTGCCATTTAAGTTTATGTAATGCGTTTCGTTTTTTAAAGCACCAAGGGTATCGGCTATCTGCACCGTATTGGTAACAATCTGGTTTTTGATAAAACTTACATTGGCGTTGGCCGATACGTTGAACTTTGAATCGACTATGTAATTATTGTATTGCAGGTTAATGGAGTTCCTGAATGATGGTTTCAAATCAGGGTTACCCACAACCGGGTTTTGCGGATTGGATTCATCACGCACGGGTTGAATCTGGTTAAATGTTGGCTCCTGCGGGCTACCTGAGTAGTTAACCGAAAAACGCTCCTGTTTTGACCACACGTACTGAAAGCGCGCTATCGGTATCAGGTTAAAATTAGTACGATGTGTGCTTACCACCCCGCCGGTTATTTTTGTACCATCCAAAACGGTTGGCACACCGGTAACGCCTAACGAAATATTGTATTTTTTTTGATTGACACGGTAATTAAGAGCCAGCCGGGTTTCGGTAAATGAATATCTGAAAACATTGCTCAGCGAGTCGACCAGGTTGCGCCTGCCCAGCGAATCTATGTTGTAGGTATAAGCCTGGTTATCATAACTGCGCGAATTTACCTGCGCATTAAACTCCAGTTGCGATACATCTGTAAGCGGTTCAACATAAGTAAAACTGGTTCTGAAATTCTTACTCAGGTTGCTGCGACTAATATGGCGGTTTACCAACGAATCTTTTAAAACATGATTGGTTGAGTCCTGGTAGTAAATAATGTTGTTGTCCTGCTCGTTAGCTGTTTTGTTATCAGAGCGATTGTAACTTACCTGAAACGACAGGTTGCGCTTTGGCTTTTTAAATAAATGCTGATAAAACACAATAGCGCCCCAACTGGGCACAGTATTATTGCTACCGGTTAGCCCCAGAATATCCTGGTGAATAAGGCCGGTTTTAAAACTTTGAGATGTGTTTGTTGAATTTACGCCCGAGTAGCTAAAATTGGGTGTAACTTTCAGGTAGTTGGCACTATCAATATTATACTCCAGTTCCAGGTTCACATTATGAGTTTTGTTATTATTCTGCGAATTGGAGTTCCTGATAAAATTGGTGGTGCCCAATGTGCTAAACTGTTGGCCATCGCTATGGTTAATAGAATTAACGTCTCTGAAATTATAATTGTAGCTGGTATTTATTTGTATCTTTTTGGTGAGATAGCTCCGGTAGCTGATATTGGGGCCGCCTGTTTTGGTAGTACCACCGCTGCCGCCCCCTGTTCCGCCCGAAACCCCATTTACCGTGTTTACAAAACTACCTATCAGCCCTATCTGTTCGTTGCCGTTTATCCGCTGAAAAAACAAACGGTTATCATAACGATCATCACTACCTACACCCGCGCTTAACCGGCCAACATTACCTACCGATCTATCGGCCCTGGTAGTGATATTAAGTACTTTCTGCGGATCACCATCTTTAATCCCGGTCCGGGCGGCCTGGTCACCATAATCATCAACAATCTGGATTTTATCTACAATATCTGCAGGCAAATTTTTAATTGCTTGCGCTACATCGCCACCTATATAGTCTTTGCCGTTCAGCCTGGCTTTTACTACTGCTTGCCCCTGGTGGGTAACCGTTCCGTCTTTCGCAACTTCTACACCCTCCATTTTTTTAATCAGCTCGTCAACAGTTGCGTTCGGGCGTACCTTGTAATCGCTTGCACGGTATTCAACCGTATCTGCTTTATAAGTTACACTTGGTTCGCCGTTTATCACCACCTCGCCCAGCATATGCTGCTGCGGCTTTAAAACAAAGGCATCAAGCTCAAGGCTACGTGATTCGTCGTTGTTCAGCATCTTGCGTACTATCGTTTGAAACCCCACGCTGGTAACGGTAATCACAAACGTGGCCGACTTAACCTTCCCAAATCTGAACTTACCTGTTGGCCCTGTGCTGGTAACCATACTATCTGTAGCCGATACCAGCTTAATAGTTGCCCCTTCCAGTTTTTTATTTGCGGTATCCTTAACTACCCCATAAACTTCCCTGAAAGGCAAAGGACCTTTTTGATCTGTTGTACCGCGTTGCCTCCCGAAATTACCGGCGCCATTGTTTCCGTTCCCATTGCCACCTCCCCGGCGGTTTTGGGCATAGCCTGTGGCGGCAAACATCAATACAAATAAACAGAGTAAAGTTTTTTTCATGGTAAGGCAGATGTAGCTGGGTTAAGTCCAGAGTTAAAAAGTCTTAAGCCTTAATTTATAAGTTGCAAAACGGGCTATAACTTAAAGCTATCTATTTAAACTTGTAAAACTGACAGTAATTAACCTTGCTAAAAATACAAGGCTGCAACGGTTTATTTTAAACTGTTGCAGCCTTGTTACATAACATCCTTGTTACCTGCTTTCTTCAAGCTGTAAAACAACGCTTGTTCTGCCGCTGTTAACATCGGGGTTGATGCCTACGGTCATTAAAAAATCGCCTGTTAAAACCAGGTTATTTTCGATAGATGAGTTGGAGCCTGGATAAAGGTTAATTTCTTTAACCAGGTATTTTTTTTGCGGATCGAGGCCTTTCAAGCGGATAGGCACCTTTGTTCCAGCTCCGTAACGATTATTAACCAAATAGTTAAATACTACCGCTTTTGACTTGCTATCGTTAACATACATGATAGAAGCTGCATCGTTATCCCATGGCGATTGCAGGCGATATTGATCGCCGTGCCAGATGGCATCTTTCAGGTATTCGTAATTTTTAAGGGCATCGTGCACATAGTCAAGGTCTTGCTCACTTAATTTACTTACCACAATATCAAAACCAAGTTTACCCATCATCGCTACATCTGTGCGGAATTTTATTGGCTGTTTACCCCAGTCGGTAACGTGGTTTGAGCTGGTCATAGCCGGGTAAAAGTAGGAATACTCCCATTGGATAAACACCCTTTCTAAGGGTTCGGTGTTATCACTTGGCCAAAACTCGGTAAAGTATTTGAGTGCACCATAATCAACACGGCCACCGCCGCCGGAGCATAGCATCAAAGGTACTTTGGGATATTTTGCCCTGACACGTTCCAATACTTTATACAAACCGAAAACATAGTCGGTATACAAATGCGATTGATCCTTTTTCAGATAAGCCGAATATGCATTATAGATCACCGCGTTGCAATCCCATTTAATATAGGCGAGGGTAGGATTTTTGGTAAACAGGTCATCCACTATCCCAAATACAAAATCCTGTACCTTAGGATTGGCAAGATCCAACACCAACTGGTTGCGGAAATATTTTTCGGGACGGTTTGGTTGTTTTATCACCCAATCTGGATGTTTGCTGTAAAGCTCACTTTTGGGGTTAACCATTTCGGGCTCAATCCAGATGCCAAATTTTACGCCATCAGCCGTTGCCTCTTTTACCAACGATCCGATCCCGTTAGGTAATTTCAACTTATTTTCCTGCCAATCGCCTAAACCTGCATGATCGCCATTACGTGGAAATTTATTGCCAAACCAGCCATCGTCCAACAAAAACAGATCGACTCCTAATTTTTTTGTATCTTTTAATAAACCAAACAGTTTGCTTTCGTTAAAATCAAAATAAGTCGACTCCCAGTTGTTCAGCAAGGTAAGTCTATCGCCCTGCCCGTCAACAATTTTATATTTGCGTGCCCAGCGTTGCAGCTTGCGGCTGGCATCTCCCTTGCCATGATCGGAGTAAGTATAAACAAACGCCGGCGTGGTAAATTCCTGAGCTGGTTTGAGGTGATACTCGGCAGCTGCGTTGTTAATACCGGCAATAACCCTTAGGTTATTTGATACATCCAGCTCCAGGTCGATTTTAAAATTACCCGACCATTCCAGCGCGCCCAGCACTACTTTGCCTTCATCCTCGGTAGCCGGTTTATCCATAGATACCATGAACATCGATGGCTCATACAAATTGGCGCGGGTGCCCAGCTTGCTATCAATAGTTTTAATGCCGTGGGTTAGCTTTGCTTCTTCTGGCTGCATCTCCAATGCCCAGTTACCATGATATTGTTTAAGCCAAAAGCCATTACCTTTTAAATTAAGATTGGCTGATGCATATTTGTTTAGCGTTACTTCACCCTTTTCGTTATGTTTTATTACCGACCATTGTTCGGTAACGTCCTCTTTAAAATAGGTTTTATAATATAATGTTACTTCAAACGGATAAACAGGATCTTTCAGGTTAACAGCCAGCAGGCTCACATCTTCATCAACTTTGGTAACGGTGTGGCTTACATAAATTAGGTTGAGGGATTTATTACCATCGGTATGTGTAACCGTTATTGCCGGTTCGGCCAGGCTTTGCGAACCTGATGCCATATAGGCTTCAGTTAACACACCTGAGTCATCGGCCTGTCGGTACATTTTACCAATTTGTTCATACTCTTTGGCGTTACCCAGCTTGCTGCCGAAATAAACCATTTTAAGGGTTTTATCGCCATCGGTTTGCAGCACCAGGGCATTATTTTGCGTTTCTACAGGAATAGTAACAGTTTGGGCGTGGCTTCCCATAGCCATCACAACCGAACTTACAAGCACCACACCAAATGGCAGTACTTTGTTTATTAACTTCTTTTTCAATTTTTTATAGGTTATTTATCAGGTACAAATAAGGTTAAATTTATTGATTATTGGTTCTTGAATTCAAATTTATATAATGCAGCATCGGCAGCAGGAAGCTTTACATTCAAATCGGTATCGGCTCCTTTTAGTATTTCGCTGACTTTATATTTTTGCGGAGGAAGGCCTAATCTTTTAAAATCCAATGCAAACTCCTTAGGCTTATCCGAGTAATTAAATATAGCAACATAATAGGCATTTCCGATTTTTTGAACAAATAGTTCAGATGCGTTTTGGCCGGTGTTACCTTCTACCGGTTTAAAAGATTTACCATTTTTTATCACCGCTAATATTTCCGGGTTTTGATACCACTGCATAGCTCTTGCACTCCATTGCCCATGCACCGAAAAATCATCGCCGGTAATAAACGTCCCCGTAATAATAGCCGAAAGCATCCGGGCACGGTTAGCCCCTTCACTTTCGTTGTTTAATACCACATGGTCGGCATCAACAAAATTGTACAAATAGGTTTGCCACCAGCCGTAGCTTACACTATTTAAAGTGTACTGGGTATTATCGATACTTTTAAAAGCATCGCAGGCTATGCGGCGGGTATGCACATAACGGCCCGACGCCAAACTTGGCGATATGGCAGCGTAAATGAGCATCTGATCGCCCAGTTTGCTGATGAGGTATTCCATTCCTTTACGGTAAGCCTGCATGCCTGTGGTAACAGCCGGATCATAAAAATGGGTGGATTCAGCAGTAGCGTGGCCCAGGAAATCTATTTTAATCATTTTAAAGCCGCATTCTTTCAGCTTACCAATCACCAAATCAATATGTTGCAGCGTTGCAGGATGTGTAGGATCAACAGCCCTTGCACCATCTATATCGTGGTAGCCTTTGCCAACTTTTGTCCAGGTTTCGCCATAGGTGTAGTTGGTGCCGGCCACTTTTCTGTCAGGACCATCTTTCCATCCCCAATCGGTAAATGGCGCCCAATAAACTCCTGGTTGCAACCCTTTGCTTTTGCAGTAGTCGGCAAACTCCTTCAGCTTGCTGTAATCGCCCTCTAAGCCGCCCTTCAGCATAAAGTCCCAGTAGGAATCCAAATCAATAAAAGCGGTGTTACCTGTGCGGAAGGCTGATAGGCTGTCGGCAAAAAAATCGGCCACTTTGGTAGCTTTTTCGTAGGTAAGTTTTTCCTGCATTACGCCCCAGCTATTCCAGCCAACGGGTGTTGGTTTTATCCAGTTAAAAACAAACGGAGGTTCGGCAATGCGGTTGGCTTTAGCGTATTCTTCCATACCGGTACGCCAGTCATCGTAATAACCAATAAAAATCTTTGGCGACCGCACTATATCGCCTTTAACATCACCGTGCTCAATATTATCGCGGGTTACGCTTTCTTCGGTATACCCGCTCCAAACAACCATCCGGTTGCCTTCACCGGTGGCCGTGCTGCGTACCCCGGTTTTCCAAATCTCGTGCTCAACAGATCCGGCTACGTAACCGTTGCGGCTGGTGTTATCATATACGGTACCCACTTCGGCGCTGGTATTGCTGAAAGGGGCTTTAAACTCTTTGGCATTGTAGCGGATAAACGTATCGTTATCAAAGGGCACAAAAATGCTGCGGGCATCGCCGGTAACAGCAGGAATATTACCGGAAAATGGAATAATAGAATTACTCGAGAGTTTTTTTCCTGACAATACAACCTGGGTCAGGAAAAATTCCCGGCCCGGGTAAACGTAAAATACCTGTTCAATTTTTGGCAAGTTATTACCGGTATGCGTTACTACGTATTTTTCGCCTTTACCAAAACCATCATTTACAGGGGATGAAGCGTACTTGCGGTATAAATTATCGGTGGTAGCTACAGCCAAGTCTTTTATTTTGAACGTGGCTGTTATATTAGAAAACAAGGTTGTTTTGCCATGATAAACATTATAGGTACCGGCTTTAAGGTCATAAACAATGCTGTTGCTTTTACCGTATGGAATTGTCACGGTAGTTGTTTGCCTGGCGGATGCAATACTGACCAGCGTTTGTATGACTAACGAAAAGGTAAAAATTATTTTATAGCTTATTTTCATTGATTAGTATTTTTAATAATAAAGCGTCATTGCGAGGTACGAAGCAATCCCCGATATGCCAAGTCCCACATAGTTCAGGATTGCTTCGTACCTCGCAATGACGATAGTTTAGCACATTGATTTACTTACACCTTTTGCGCCATCACTTCTTTCATTACCCCGTTAACCTTTACTTTCACCTTACGCGGCGTGGTTGATGTAACGCGGTAGCTAATGACTTTACCATCCTTCCATTTAAAATCAACGGTAAAATTGCCGCGGGCACGTAATCCCTTCACATCACCCGACGCTTTCCAGCTGTCAGGAATAGCCGGGATCAGGTTGATGTAACCTTCATGGCTTTGGATCAGCATTTCGGCAATACCTGCTGTAGTGCCAAAATTTCCATCAATTTGAAACGGCGGCCCCGCCGACAAGAGATTTGGATAAATACCGCCCCCTGCACCGTAATTTATGCCTGTACTTGTAGTCGGTTTCATGATCTCGGTGAATAGTTTATAGGCCCGGTTACCATCGTGCAGCCTTGCCCAGAATAAGAGTTTGTAGGCGATAGACCAGCTTGGGCCATCGTCTCCGCGTACATCCAACGTTTTCTTAGCTGCGGCTGCCAGGTCGGGTGTGCCGTCTGCTGTAATTTCGGATGCGGGGTAAATACCATACAGATGCGAAATATGCCTGTGCTGTGGCTCGGTTTCCTTATAATCTTCCAGCCACTCCTGTATGCGGCCATCTTTGCTGATGATACCGGCAGGGGGAATTTCTGTTAATCGTTTTTTTAATTGGGCACGGAAAGCGGCATCAATACCTAAAGTTTCTGACGCGGTAATTACATTGGCGAACAACTCGCGCATAATCTGGTTATCGATAGTTGCACCGATGCAAATGCTGGCGTGATTGCCGCTGCCATCGGGCATCATAAAGCTATTTTCGGGCGATGATGACGGCGCAGTTACCATATAACCGCTTTTAGGGTCTTTTACCAATATGCTGTTGTAAAACTGTGCCGAGCCTTTCAAAATGGGGTAAATACTTTTCAGATAGCTTTTGTCATTTGTAAAAGCATAATGATCCCAGATGTTACTGCACAGCCAGCCCGAGCCAGCTTTGGTTACGCCCCATGAAGCGCTTTCGCCGGGCTCAGTCCATCCCCAAACATTGGTTATTACGTGGGCAACCCAACCATCAGCATTGTAGTAAGCCTTAGCTGTACGCTCACCGTTTTTCACCATACCGCGCACCAGTTCAACCAATGGCAGGTTTAGCTCAGACAGGTTAGAAACTTCGACCGGAAAATGGTTCATTTGAACATTTACATCCAGGTGGTAATCGCCATTCCAGGGGGTATGAACTTCGTTGGCCCAAAGCCCTTGTAAATTGGGCGGCAACAAGCCTACCCTTGTGCTGCAAATACTTAAATAGCGCCCAAATTGATAAAACAAAACTGGCAAACCTTTATCGTTGGCAGGCGCTTTATGGAAGCTAATGAGCCGCTGATCGGTGGCCTCTGCCGAGTTATCATCGCCTAAATTGATACTTACCCGGTTAAACAGCTTTTGAAACATGCTGATATGCTCCTGCTTTTCTGCCGCGTACGGCCTTAGCATAGCATCAGTTAAATTCTTAGCCATTTTAGTCTTAAAATTGGGACTTTTAAAATCGGTAGTTGCCGAAATGTAGATAATAACCTCGGTAGCATTTTTGATAACCAGGCTATTATCTGTGGAGGTTAAAGTCCCCCCGGTAAGCCTGGCTTTAACATTGGCTATGTATTGCATGCCGTTACCATCGGTACCGTTATCCAACCGGCCTTCCATTTGCAGCGTATTACCAATTGTGGTGGTTTTTGACCGCTCCGGTCGGCTAATACCAATACTAAAATTCAGCTTGCCGGGCTTATCGGCGCTAAGCTTAATCACATCCACATCATTGCCAAAACTGGTAAAATACTCCCGTTTATAGGTTACGCCGTTAACAGTATAAATACTTTTAGCAATAGCGTTATCCAGCGACAATTCACGCTGATAGTTGGTAAATTTCGAAGCATCGGCACCATTATAATCAAACTTAAGGTTTAAATCGCCAAGAGTTTGAAAACAACCCCATTGTTTGCCTCCCGATCCGGGGCCTTTGCATACAAAATCTTTATCTATCAGGGCCTGCGCTTCCACGTTTTTGCCGGCTAATAGCAATGCCTTTATCTCGGGCAATTTTTTATAGGCGTCATAATTATTGGCGTCCTGCACGGAACCCGACCAAAGTGTTATGTCATTAAGTACAATTTTTTCATCACTCACTCCCCCATCCGGCATCATGCCTAAACGGCCGTTGCCCAGGGCAAGAGTCTCTTCCCAGCGCGATGCAGGCTTATCATAATGTAAATTAAGCGCCTTTTTCTGGGCGATTGAAACCGTCGACAGCAATAAAAAAGCAGCTGCAGCGGGTATATATTTTTTAAAATTCATTTAGTTTGGTTATGATTTTATTACAGGAATATCCATAGCGTTAACATCAACTTCCAACACAATTACCGAGCAATTTTCATCAGGTAAAGTGGCAGGCAACTCTATTTTATAGCCTTTACTATCCGACCGGATGGCAACGGCGTTACCATTCAGAAAATAAGATTTCAGGATTTTGGTATTGGGCAGTAATGGAATATTTAACGTGCTATCCTTACGTTGAAAAACGTTGATATAGATTTTGTTCCCTAAACGGGTCGCACCGTATTCGGCTGTCGGCACATACGGACCACCTTTTGTACCGTAAATTGCCTCGCCATTTTGCTTTAGCCAGGCCCCCATTTCTTTTAAGCGGGCTACCTGCCGGGCTTCCATGTGGCCATCCATCGCCGGACCGACGTTAAATAACAGGTTACCATTACCCGATGCCGATGTTACCAAAGTTTGGATGCACTGTTTTAATGATTTCATCCCATCGTTTGGTTTCCAGGCCCATTGGTTGCAAATGGTAATGCAACTTTCCCACGGCTCATCCATATTAAGTTTGCCTATGGTTTGTTCCGGTGTTAAAAAATCGCCAACCGCATCACCGCCCAATTTTTCGCTTATCTTACCCAGGCGATTATTGGTAATTACGTTAACATCAACGCTTTTGATGTAGTTGTAGATTTCCTGACCATCGGCCGTTGTCCATGGGGCTTCCCAATAGCCATCGAACCAAAGCATAAAGGGGTGATATTTGGTTATCACTTCTTTAAGCTCATTTTTCATCCGGGTTTTAAATGCAGTCATATCACCTTTGCGGGCATTTATTTCGGGATGGTGCGGGTTATCTATCGGGTAATCTTTATCGTGCCAATCTAAAACGGTACAATAAATACAAAAAGTGATGCCTTGTTTTTTACAAGCTTTTTCCAATTCACCTACAATATCTCTTTTAAACGGCGATTTTGAGATATTATAATCTGAGAAAGCGCTTGGCCACAACAGGAAGCCATCGTGATGCTTGGCCGTAATAACAAGGTATTTCATCCCGGCATCTTTTGCGGCTTTTACCCATTCATCGGCATTAAATAATTTAGGGTTAAACTCGTGGTATAAGTTATCGTAGTCCTCCTCGGGCACCTGGTCGTTACGGCTCCAGCCAATTTCGGTACCGCGTTGGGTTACCGGGCCAAAATGAATAAACATACCAAAACGCTTATCCATAAACCGATCCATAACCGCCTTAGGAGTTTTAACCGGAATTGAACTTGTTGCCTGCTGCGCTATAGCTAAACAGGTACTTAATAAAAGGACTCCCAATAGTCCTGCTTTTCTTTTCATAGTATAGTTTAATTATTTTTTTGGTTAGATTGGATTAGATTACTTTGATTGAGTTGGATTAGGTTAGTTTGGCTTTAAAAACTACTCACTCATTCAACCCAATCAACCACTCACTCATTTATTTACAAAAAAGTTAACAATACGACAGGCATGACCTTTACTTAAGTTGTTCTTTTTGTCGCTTATTTTAATTTTCAACGTATGGCTGCCATTAATAAGGTTATCGCCCAGCATGTGGTAAACGCCCAGGTGAATCCAGCTATAAAATTCAGTCAACAAGTCAAGATCTTTATAGGCACCACCATCAATGGAATAAGATACAATACCGGCGTCGGGCCCGGCCACTACTGCAACACCAACAGCTGTGCCTTTGAATGGTAGGCTTAATTCGCTACCCGGTTCTGTAGCTTGTAGCATAGGCACATCAACAAACCCCGGGCGGGTTGACAGGCCATCCCTGGGATTCCATTTAGCATCAATAGCCCATCCTTTATCCAGCCTGGCGTTAGTAATATTATAATAACTGCCATTATTATAGCTGGCCTTATCAATTGGTTTAGGCAAAACAGCTTTAACAGGTTGTTTGTAATTTGCAGCAACGCCGGCCTGCAACAGAGCTTTAATTGTTTCAAAGTAAAGCTCCTGCCCATGATACCAGGGGTGGATATCTTTAAAATCATCGGCCCAGGTTAACTCCTTATTTTTTATTTTATCGTTAACTTCCAATGCCAGGTTTACATAGGGCAAATTGTAGTGGGTAGCTACCCGTTGATGATTCAACAGTTCGGGCGATACTTTCCCTTTAGCATAGCTTTCTATTTTCTGAGGGTCAACAAAGGCCATCATAATAACATCCATCATGGGGTTGTTCATTTTTGCATGCCTTACAATGCCTTCTAACGCCCGAACCTGCGTAGTACTATCGGTGCCCCTATCGTTTACAGCGGCCTCTACAAACAGCAGATCGGTTTTACCCGAATCAAGTATATCTCTTTGTAACCTGAACGCATGCGGTAAACTGCCTAAGGACGGGATACCGGCTGCTATAAAATGAAAATCCGTTTCGGGATAAGTTTCCCTGAGGTATTTGCAAATCTTATCGCGCCAGCCGGGATTAAAAGTGATCGATCCGCCCAAAAAAGAAACGGTAGCTTTTTTATTTACTGTAGCAGCGTAGTAAAAATTATTTAAGCCGCCTGCTTTTTTGATATAATCTGTATAAGGCAGTATTCTTTGTACCGGGTACGAGTTATTGTATATAAATTGGGCATAGTAAGCCGGGCGATCTACCGTAAAATGATGCCCTTGTAACTCCATTGGCCCCTGTGTTATGGGATGGATACTAATGGGGCCACCTAAAGCAATATAGCGTTTGGCCAGCACATCACTATTCTCGGCAGGCGGGGCGAGCTTATCCTCGAGCCCTATGGTATGTAAAATAGGTACACGGAATGAGGCCAGGCCTTCCAGGTTATCAATCGGGTTATCGTTGTAGGCTATGGCCTGTTCTTCGGTAAAATGATAAACCTGTTTTAGCTCATTCCAGGCACTGGCGTCTCCGGGGCCCTTAAGTTTTCCACCTGGCCAGCTTTTAATATCACAAACCGGCGTTTCTGCATAAATACAGGTCACTTTATCGGGGTTGCGTTTGGCCCAGGCATAAGCATAAAGGCCTCCCCTGCTTACCGCCTCGAGGGCCACCTTTGGTGCAAAGGCAAGTTGCGTGGTTAAATAGGTATAAAACACATCATAAAAACTCATTGCCGATGGTGCACCATACTGGTTATCGACATTGATAAAGGCTATGTAAAACCCTTTTGCAAGCAAAATGCTGTCAATTTCGGTATGCCAGTCGGGAAAAGATGTGCGCCAAACCCAGGGATTACCAGGCAGCGGGTGCGTTGGCTTAACATAGTAAGCATCCTTATCGGCAAATTTTAGTTGTACTCTCTCAAAGCCCTTCCATAAACTGGTCTTGCTTTGCGCATGGACACCAATAAAAGCAGTTAGTAACGACAATAAGATAACAGCGTGTTTAAATTTTGACATTGGCTTTAACATTTCAATTTCGGGCAAAGGCATTTGCGAGCCTTGCTATTTTAGTGAATAAAGTATTTTTAAATAGGCCGTATTACGGCAATGTACATGTATTAAAAAATGCAGCATCTACCCGATTGTGTTATTATTGGTTAGGGTAAATGTATCAGCTAATTACTTTTCAAAAAATGGATAAACCTTTTAAAACGATGGACAATCCACTGAAATCATGGAGTTAGATATGTATATTACTCCAAAATCACTCAACACCGTTTCATCAGCAACTACCGCACAAAAAAACAACTGCAAATGATTAAACCTAAAGGTAATTGTATCAATTTTGTTATCCAGACATGGAGAAAACACCTATATGTTTCTACCGTTCTTTATCGGTTATAAATTCTATTAAGCAATACCAGTGTATTTGTACAATCCTTAAATTTTATCAGGCCAGCTTTGGCAACAGGCGTACTGGTAACTTTGAAGCTGTTATTTAACACCCTGATATTAGCAGTGCTTTTTGCATAAACTGCCTCGGTGGCTGGCAATAAAATAAATTCATTACCCGTCACTAAAATATTGTTGTGTACTTTTATTACGTTGTTTTGAGTATTTTCGGGCGATACCAACACAACGGGACCGCCACATAAATAGAATTTATTATTCCTGATAGCCAGGCTCTTAACCATCCCCGATTCGTACCAACTTGCTGCATCGTCGGCTACGGCTATGGCGCTGTTATTGACACGCCGAAAAATGTTGTTTTCTATTACCGCTTTGCCACGCGTGGTAACCAAAATCCCCCTTGTGGGAATGCGTTCGATGGTATTATTACTTATATATACCCGAGGTGTCCAGGTAATATTTTCTACCACATCATTTGGCATTATCGTATCGGTTAAGGGCGCTTTAAGGGTTAACAGTATGTCTTTATCATTTACCCTTACCGCCTTTGATACAATGCTTTCCCCATATTGCAAAAGGCTGTTTGAATGTACAAAAGCGATACTATCCCCCTTAACAAAAGCTTCGAAACCAAAAGTTTGGTTGTGCATAAACCGGACAAGGAGCTGATTGGGTTGCGGTTGCTGTATAATGCGCAAATAGGTACCATGCACATTAACGGCATCGTCATTAGCACCCGACAACCAGGAATTGATGATCGATATTTTACCGACACAGCCCGAAAAATGTAAAATATCGGCCCAGGCTGCGCAGGTTCGCCCGGAGTTCGCAGCCGGCTTTACAAAAACAGAATCGATGGTAATATTCCGGCAAAACTGGCTTACCGCTCCCATGCCGTGCATAAAATTGATATGGATGTTTTTTAATACCAGGTTATTGCTCCTAACTAAAAAAATTCCTGCGCAATCCCTTGTAATATCCCTGTTTTGATATACAAGCCCGGCTTTAAAACCGGGATTACGTTTAAAATAAACCCTTACATTATTTATACCTGATGCCACATATTTTAATCCCTCCATATTGATATCAACGCGTTGAAGATGGCCTGTTGCAGGGTCGAGCACCTGCCATAATGATATCGAATTATACCCCCAACCCTCTCCTTCCCAGGTAAGCAGGCTATCTTTAATACTATACTTTGAATCTGGATGAATTTTCAAATCGGCAAAATTATCTGCCGTTTTTATCACTTCTAACTCTGATACTGTAGGTCTGTAATAATCATACGTGGCGCCATGTATTTTGATATCATGACTATGATCAATACAGGTTTCTATCATCTTCCCGCGCATCAGCATTTTCGCTCCCACGGCTTCTATATCTACATAGCTTGAACTATCAATATAGATAGCAATAGCTTTTGGCGTGTAGGCATCATCATTGGTATTTGATATAAAGAATTGCTTTTTAAAACTTGCTTCCGGATAAAAATTATAGGTACCTTTTTCAAATACCAATTTAACGTGTTTTTTATTACTACCGCGCGCTACCAGGAACAGCGATTCCCGGAAATCTGCAGGTCCTGTAATTACTATCCTGTCTCCTGCCGAAAAGATCCGCCGGTTAACCTGCTTGAAGGTTTTCCAGGAATGTTTTTTATCTACTCCTGAGTTATCATCATTTCCTTTTTCAGCGTCCATATAATACGTAGTATTACCCGGCGATACTTTACGATTACTGATGTCAGGATATTTTGCTACGGCATACAAGGGTAAACCGATATGAATAGCCAAAAATGCTAACAGAAAAATTAAGTATCGAAACCCGGATTGATTGCTATTATTTACCCGCATTGAAAATATACGTTTTACCGGCAACTGAATTAAACTGGTATTTAAAGTCGTTGTTTACCATAACTCCGGGAATCTCTTTTCCTTCGGCCATCAATTTATTTGGCGACCGTAGGCTACACATCCCGCCAGCCAACGATTTAACTACAATGCGGGTAATTTTACCACTTTTCCATACCATATCGGTAATCTCAAAATCGCCACGGGTTTTAAGGCCATGCACACTGCCGTTTAACCAGGCTTTTGGTAATGCCGGCAAAAGCTGAATTTCATCGGTTTGGCTTTGGAGCAGCATTTCTGTAACACCCGCCGTATAGCCAAAATTGCCATCTATCTGGAAAGGGGGATGCGCGCATAGCAAATTAGAGTAAACACCGCCGCCGTTGTTATAATCAACACCCGACCCTCCTGCCAGCGTAATAAAATTATTCAGGATTTTGTAAGCATGATCGCCATCCTGCAGTCGTGCCCAAAAATTCATTTTCCAGGCCATTGACCATCCGGTTGAAACATCGCCACGCGCCAACAGACTAACTTTGGCAGCTTGCGCCAATTCGGGGGTTTTTATAGTGCTTATGCGTTTGCCGGGGTGCAGGCCAAACAAATTTGATGAGTGACGGTGCGTATCTTTAGGGTCATCACGATCAGTTTCCCACTCTTGTAATTGGCCCCATTTGCCAATTTTAGGCTTCAACAAATGATCGCGCATATCGGCAACATGATCGCGATAAGTTTTATCGGCGCCTAAAACATCTGCCGCCGATATATAATTGGTGAACAAATCATATACAATCTCCTGGTCATAAGTTACACCATCCTCGGTTGGCCCGTGCTCGGGCGACCAGCCCAATGGCGAAACCAGGGTGCCATCCGGGCGGCGTTTTAAATGATCGTCCCAAAACTCCACAATCTCTTTAAGTATAGGGTAGGCAAAAGTTTGCAAGTAGCTTTTGTCTTGGGTAAACGCATAATGCTCCCAAATACCCTGGGCATACCAGGCGCTACCGGGAGTATTCCACAAAAAGCTCCCGCCGCCGTAAACGCCATTTTCGGTTTTCACTGTCCAGCCGCGCACACCAGGATACTCTTTTTGTGTACTTACCTTTTTAACCTCGCGCATGCTGTTGATATAATCAAGGTATGGTATATGGCATTCCGAAAGGTTGGTTGGCTCGGCCAGCCAATAATTCATCTGGATGTTGATATTGGAGTGGTAATCACTTCGCCATGGCGGGTTGTTGCTCTCGTTCCAAAGCCCCTGCAGGTTTGCAGGCAAACCGCCTTTACGAGACGAATTGATTAATAAATATCGCCCGTATTGATAAAGCAATGCCTCCAGTTCCGGGTCGGCCTGTTTTTTATAATTAATCAATCGCTTGTAGGTGGGTTCGGCGGCATCCGGTGGTGGTGTTATACCCAGGTTTATGGCAACCCGGCCAAAAAGTGCCGAATAATCGCTTATATGATTATTTAATAGTTGCGCGTATGTTTTGGCAGATGCCGCATCCAGACTTTGTTTCACCTTTACACCTGGTGCTTCACCACGCCAGTGCTGTTCGCGCTTGTTGCTGTAATCGGTAGCTGCCGAAAGTAATAAGGTAAAACCATCGGCATTGCTGATATTAAGTTGCGAACCGCCTTTGCCATCGCTTTCAACCACCGCCGTACCGCCTGTAATTTTCACCTCAATACCTGCTTTATAAGCCAGCCCATTATTCAGCTTGCCTTCAAATTCCAAAGATTTGGTGGTGCCGGAAACTTTTGCACCATGTGCATCTTTGAGGCTGATAATAACCGAGTAAGCGCCCTTTTTATTGGCAGCATAATGCAACACCATCACCTTATCCGGAAAACTGCAAAAGTATTCCCGTTTAAAGGCTACACCATTATCACTATAAGTTATTTGCTGTACTGCTTTACTGATATCCAATTGCCTGCGATAATTAGCAGGTGTAGCCTGTGTGGTGTCCTTGTTTTTAAAGTTGACAAATATATCGCCAAAGGCCTGGTAGGCCCCGGTGTCGTCTTCATCACCGGTCCACAGGCTTATTTCATTAAACTGGATATGCTCTTGTGCCAGACCTCCAAAAACCATCCCACCGAAGCGGCCATTGCCCATTGGATAGGCTTCTGTCATCCAGGTTTTAGCGGGTTTATCATCCCATATTACCGGCGGTTTTACGCCAATGTTAGTTTTATTTTGCGCGTTTGCAGCATTTACGAATACACCGCCTGTAACAATAAAGGCAATGCAAATTAACTTTTTGATCATGTTTGGTTTAAAGTAGGATGAGCTAAATATCTATATAAAACAGCCGTTTATAAACATCGATATTAGCAAATGATTGCGTTTTTAGAACATTAACAGTATTGTTACCAGCAAATTTGCTAAAAAAGAACCTCCCGGGCACTTGCGGCCGGGAGGTTCTTTTCGGTATTATATTAAACAAACAACTATTGTTTATTCCAAAAGGTTATTTCGCTCATGTTGCTGTAGCCAGATCCTGTTACAGTATGCAACACCCTTATACGTATATACCTGACAGGAGGAGGATTACTCAATAAATCAACTTTCAGAGCAGCTTGTCCGTCGTCTGTCCTGGTAACCGATTTAAGTAATATCCATCCTTTGGCAATAGCTTCTGCTTTCCAGCCACTGTTATCGGCCCTTAAAGTGGTGGTAGCACCGGTTAAACTATTTATCCCCCAAACTTCAAACTGATCAGGGTTGTTACAGCAGTTCCTTCCGACTTCTTCCATCTGACCCAAATTACTGTATGACTGCCCCATATCAAACGTAAGCACATGTGGAATATATGAGCCATCGCTGTGGAAAATATTGGGATAGCCTTGCGGACCATCGCTGTTATCCCACAATTTACTGATCGTAGTTTCGCCAGAATAAGTACTAACATCCTGTGGCAGATGAACTTCCGAAAATTTAGATTTATCGCATTTTACATAAATATAGATTGTAGGAAATGTATCAAATTGTGCTACGGCAAATGTGTCGATTGACGTTCGCTCGGGTATGTAGTACGATTTGTACGTAATAGGCGTACCTGCTTTGTAAGTAGGCAGCGTTATTGAATTTACATTTGGAGCAAGCGAAAGCTGCGATGCTACACCAGCTGCATTGGTATAATTAATAACGGTTTTAATGTTAATAGTATCGGGTGTGATAAAGTTTAATTGCACCGACCCATCGCCGTTAACAACATAGGGCGTAGTTGCGTTATAGCCCCGGTTTAATAAATTAGATGCATATACCGGTCCGTAAGCCTTTGCATTATTTAACTCATAAGGAATTGATTTATTTCCTTTTGCATCGTATGAATAAATGGTGAATGAATAGGTATATTCCTGCAAGTTTTTAATTATGGTTCTTATTGTATCTGCTTTAGTAGTAATATTAACAACTTGCGAATCGGCGCCGTTGTTATAATATACAACGTATTTCACAATACTCGGGTCAGAGCTTGCCTTCCACTTCAGGCCTATTTCCAAATTACCAGGTTGTACAATAGCCTGTGCTACCGCACCTGTGTAGGTTAATTCATGACCATCGTAGAATTTTTTATAATCGGTTGCGAGGCCATCTTTTTTGCAGCCGTACCATGCTGCTGCTAAAAAACAGGCAAGCAGTATATATATCAATTTTTTCATGTTTATTTTTTATAAAAATTAACTACTCAGGTTTACCGTATAGTGAAATTTCCATTACGTGCGCAAAGTTACCGCCCGACCACGTTTGAGCGACAGCAAGTCTGATAAAGTGAACCGGTGGCGCTGCCAATGATATATTAAAGTTTACTCCGGCTAATACAAATGCATTATCGGCCGAATTTACAGCTGTTGGCGGTAAACCCGACGGTGGATCGGGGTAACGATAGTTGCCAATATTTGTCCAGTCGCCGACAACGGTACCTACTGCTGATGATACCGGCAACTGTGAATCTTTTGGCGATGAAACATTGGAGCCCCATAACGAGAATATTTTAGGATTACCATGGCCATAGGCATATTGATCTGGCCGTTCCCATAAAATAAAGCGACTTAATTTGTAGGTTAAGCCCACATTAAATGTGCAAACAAACGGTGGATTATGGCCCGGATTGGTGTGCCAACCAGCGCTGTTTCCATCAGTTTTGCCATCCCATAAGTTTGGAAGCACCCATCCATAGCCTATTTCCGTATCCGAAGCCAGGTTGTAAGGACTAAATTTACTCTTGTCAAGTAATTGCTCAAATAAGGGGGAGATAGCTTGTTTGATAGTATCTGAGATATTGCCGAATTTATCGGTTATATAAACCCCAAAGTTCCTGTTGTCTGTATTAAACCCACGCACCGAATAATCAATGGTATCTGATTTTGTATAATGCTGATCCTGGATTTCCATGGCATTGGTTGATTTATCAAAAGCAGTAACAATAACACCAATTTCCTTTTTCAGCGGGTTTAGGGCCTTAACGTTAACACCACCAAAATCGGCACCAATGCTGGTTGTTGCTTTAATAGATATGTAGGGCGGCGTTTGCGGGTGAACCGTAACCTTAACCGGGTCTGATTGTATATTTGCCCTGCTCACGGTATATAATGTAACATCGTAATCAGCTTCTTTTGCAAAACCTTCAACATTTACAGTATCAATATAATAACTTGATTTTGTTTCCCTTGACACACCATTCCTTATCTGGTATTTAGCCTGTACATATAGTATATTATCTGAGTTCGGCAGTGTATAGGTAATATATGCTCCCCCAGGGTAATTATCAACCTTCACATTTGTAATTACACCTGGTTTTGATTTATCTGTTGATATTGGCTCCCTATCCCCGTCGTTCCTTTTACACGATGTTATGCCGGCAGCCATTAATCCCATAAAAACCAGGACTAAATAATTTTTAATATTTTTCATTTTTTTCATATTTAATGATATGATTATTAAACTCTTAACTTACCAGTTTAAATTCTGCACCAGGTTATTATTAACAACCAGGTCATCACTTAGTATAGGCCACAAATAATTCCTGACATTAAATATTGGAATAACCATAGTGGCGGGGCGGTAATAATTTGTTGCCGATGATTCGTAAATATTCCAGCCTTGTAAAGGTTTGCTTAATGCCAACGGCAATTCTTTCCACCGGCGAAGGTCCCAACCCGGCGTACATTCAAACGCAAGTTCGATACGTGATTCCTGGTGAATGATTTGGCGAAGACCAGCTTGTGTGGTATATTTTGAAGGGTCTTTTGAATAGGTTGTCCATGATTCGGCTACCCCTTTTAATCCAGCCCTTGCCCTAACTTTGTCAATCCATGGCAACACTTCTGCTGTGGATTTTCCCTGCTCATTCAATGCCTCGGCATAAAGCAGGTACATACCCGCCAGTCTTATTACCGGCAATCGATAATCGGCAATAGTATAACCATCATCATATACAGTTAAATAGTTTACCAGTTTTTTAGGCCAATAACCGGTAATATTTAATCTTACCCTATCTGTTGGCCCGGCTAACGCGCCGCTTCCGCGTGCCTGAACATAATATTGCGAGTTTTGATTCACCTGCCCGTTACCAAACCATGTACCGCCGTCAAAAGCTATATCAGCATAAAACCTGGGCTCGCGGTCAAAGTGTGCTTTTACCGTTGTGTAGCCATTGCCTATATAAAATCTGTTGGCATCATCACCCGTGCGGGTATCATACCGGTTCACATAATCCCAGGTTTTATCCTCGTTAATAGGAACGCCATTGTGGGTATAAAACAGTTCCTGTTCCTGTATAGGCACGGCGAAAGTGCCCTGGAACGATGGGTTAGCAGCAGCTTTTGACGTAAGCCTTGGCATACAATAACTTTGATCTGGGAATACTGGATTTAAAGCCCATATTGTTTCGGTATTAAGCTCCCATTTTTCAGTAATTGTTGTTTGCAGATCTAACACCGTTTTTAGCGAATCGTTAAGGCCGTTAACACTGGCTGTAGCAATAAACTTGTGAAGCGCAGCACCGTTTGCTTCGGCATTGGTAATTGCTGTCAGGCAAGCCGCAGCTGCTTTATCCCACTTTGTAGCATCGTAAGCCGCAGGAAAAAGCGCCTTTCCATCTTTATTTTTTACGCTGATATAATCCGGGTTACCGTTAAAAAGCGGGCTTGCGGCTGTAGCGAGTATTTGTGCTTTAACTGCAAGCGCAATAGGCTGGGTAATACGCCCAAGCTCTTTGGTAGGGTTAAGTATCACAGGCGGCAAATCGACAGCAGCCTGGTCAAGCAACCTTACCATATAATTTACTACCGAATCAACCGGGGCCCTTTTTACTCTTACTTCGTCGGTCGAGCTATTAATAGGCAGGTTTACATCAACAATCGGAATGGGACCATATAGCCTGAAGAGTACAAAATGATAATAGGCCTTCAAGAACTTCACTTCGGCTATCCATCTTTTCTTTTCATCGGCACCCAGATCAATTGGTTTGTCTATATTTTCCAGCATAGTGTTACACCGTCTGATAGCTTTCCAGGTTGCCTGGCCACCATTATAACCATCCCAATAGTTAAGACCTGGGTTAGCGGCGTTTTGTGTTCCTCTTATAAGATTAAACCCGGTTGGGTCAATTCCCTGGAAATCAGTCAGGTTGTTTGGAAATATAATCTCGCCCGAAGTGGTAAAACCAGGATTATTTTGAACATAGGTTAACTGCTGAATGGTAGCATAACAGGTAAATAAGTAGTTTTCTGCTTCATTCCGGTTCCTGAACGCATAATCTATAGTACCAACATTATCAGGCGTAACATCCAGGTACTTTTTACATGACACGCAAGAGATTGCGAAAACTGCCATGAACAAATATTTATAATATGATTTCATATTTATTTAATGTTATAAATTGACATTTAAACCTATGTTAAACACCTTTTGAATAGGGTATGCAAATCCGTTACCACCCAGTTCAGGATCCCATAATCTGAATGGGCTCCAGGTAAACATGTTTAAGCCGTTGAAATAGATGCGGGCATTTTTTACCAGTAAGGCTTTTGATATCCTTTGTGGCAAAGTATAGCCAACCTCAATAGATTTAAGCCTTAGGAAACTACCATCGCGCAGCCACCAGGTGCTGTTTTGCCTGTTGTTTTCGATAGACGCGCCATCCGGGCCAAGTCTTGGATATAATGCGTACAGATTTTGGTTGTCTTCGCTCCAATGATCATTGGCATAAGCCTGCAATACCTGTGTATTACCAGTGTAATATGACTCGGGGCTTTTTATGAATGGCGCAGTGGTAGCCGGGTTAATAAAGAAGGATACTTTTGCCTGTCCCTGGAAAAATCCGGAAAGATCGAAGTTTTTATAACTGGCAGATAGACCAAAACCATAAACAATTTGCGGCACCGTTGGATTACCGATAAAAGTTTGGTCGGCACCGTCAATTTTCCCATCTCCATTTAAATCCCGGTATTTAATATCGCCGCCCTTTGGAGGGAAACCACCGGTACTAAATATTTGTGAGGGCGAGTTGGCCGCTTCGTTGTCGTCAACAAACAATCGTTCGGCAACGTAACCAAATTGGCGGTTAATTGGCTGCCCAACTTGATGCCTGTACGACTCGGCATAATCAGGAGCTTCAAACTGGGTATATTTATTGGTTGAATAAGTAAAGTTTCCTCGCATCTGTAAAGAAAAGTCTCTGCCTATATTTTCTTTACCATCTACCGATATATCAATACCTTTTGATTCGGCCTTGCCAATGTTGGCAGAGATACCCGATTCAAGGCCCATTGTTGATGGGATTGAAGAGCGGTCCTGAAGGATATTGTATTTATTGTTTTTATAAACCTCGGCTATAACGTTAATCTTTTTAAGCAAGGTAAACTCAATACCTAAGTTGGTTTGTTTAGATGTTTCCCAGGTTACATCATCATTTTCGTAGTTATTGATACTTACACCATTGCGGTAGTAACCATTGTTTTGCCCAAAACTGGCAAAATTTCCGCCATTAAGATTCACATCAGATAGATAGAAAAACCTCCTGTCGCTAATGGCATCATTACCAACCAGGCCATAGCTGCCGCGCAGTTTAAACCTGTCAAATACGTTATACAAATCGCCCCAGAATTTTTCGTCTGAGATAATCCACGATGCGCCAATGGTTGGAAAAAACCCATAGCGATGGGCTGCCGAGAAACGCTCTGACCCGTTTAAGCCAAAGTTAAATTCAAGATAATATCTCCCTTTGTATGAATAGGTTGCCCTACCGGCCAAAGTTTGATTGCGAAAAGGCAATGAGTTGAACAAAGAATTTGCAGGGCCGTTAAGTGTTTGTTGCTCGGTACCTATTAAAGCGGCGCTTACATTATGGTCTACTGCAAAAGTATGGGCGTAATCTAATACGCCTTGCAAGTAAAGGAATGAACTTGCATTGTTACCGAATGAATTATATTGCAAATATTCCCTTGCTACGTTATTGCCGGTAGGCAGGTTATTTATCCAGTTTAACTGGTAAGTGTTGGTAGTTTTATCGTAATTGATGGCATTATAGTAAAAAGGGTTATAACTTAAATACGATTGGAAAAATGAGTGCCTGTTGGTGCTCATAATTGCGTGAAAATTTAACCCTGATGTTAAAAAGTCCAGGTTCTGGTTTAATTCCAATTGCGCAAGCATTCTCGATTCCGACGAGTTTTGGTGGCCTTTTAATAACTCGGCATATGGGTTAATGTATCGGCTTCCACCGTCAGTATTGGATATTGCCGGCGAGTTACCGAATAAGATATGTTGCGTACGCAGATTGGCAGAATCGGCCGGGTAATAAGCCGGAAAATCAACCGGGCTGGTGTGCGATGCCAGGTTATAAAGTTGCGTCTGCTGGGTTCCATCGCTGGTAAGCGGCCCATTATAATCAGCAAAAGTACCAGATAAGCGAATGATCAACTCAGTTTTGCTGGTTACGTTAATGTTTACGTTCGATCGTAACTGGTATGTTTTGTAATTAACGTTGTTATTATTATTGTTCCTGATATCGGTACGTAAAATACCGTTATCATTGGTGAATGCGCCGGCAACATAGTAGCGGGCAACACCGCCGCCACCTTGTAAACTTAAATTAGCGCGTTGCGTATTGGCTCGTTTTTTAAACAACATGCCCAACCAATCAGTAGCCGGGTAAACGTACTGGTTACTACCTGGAGCATGGTTGATAGTAGCCTGTGTGTTGATGATTTTATTTTCATCATATGGCAGCGGGTCTAAAGGATACCGTGTGCGTGTAGCTTCGTTAAAAAGCCGCATATAGGTAATGGGATCGGCAAGAGCAATGGTTTTAACCGATTGTGATTGTGAGTTTTCTACCCTTACATTAATCTGGGCTTTGCCTGCTTTGCCTTCTTTGGTTTTTACCAAAATTACGCCATTTCCTCCCCTTGCACCGTAAAGCGCGGTAGCACTTGCATCCTTAAGTACCGAAAAACTTTCGATATCATCCACATTTAAGCGGGCAAGGTCATTCGTGGTTAACTCAACGTTATCTATCAAAATCAAAGGATCCTGCTTGTAACCAAATGTAGTTACCCCCCTGATAAAGAATTTGGCATTATCCTGTCCGGGCTGACCGCTTGGTGTGAATGCAATAACCCCTGCAACCTGGCCCGCCAGGGCATTGGTTAAGTTACTTGCAGGTATTTTTAAATTGCCGGGCTTTACAGTGGTAACAGAGCCTACAATGGCTTCCTTTAACTGCTTACGACCATAAGCGGTTACAACTACTGTTTCGGCAGCGGTAACATCTTCAACCATTATAATGTTGTACACTTTTTTACCTGGCGTAACTGTAATTGTTTGGGTTTTGTAACCGATGTAAGAAATTTTCACTTCCGTTCCATCTTTCACATCCAAAACAAATTTTCCGTTGTTATCAGTTAGGGTACCAGATTTTTTATCGCCGATAGCTGCGATGGTAACCCCGGCCAGGGCCTCGCCCTTTTCATTTTTTACTGTACCTGTTATTGTTATATCAGCTATAGCTTCAACCGATGTAGCAGAGGTGTTTGTAACCGGAGCATCTTTAATGATAACCGATTTACCTTCAATTAAATAAGTTAGCTGAAAATCTTTTAAACAGGAAGCAAGCACCTGGTCAATTGACGCATCTTTAAAAGCCGCATCAATTTTATGGTTGCTGTTAATGCTTTTAGGCGACCAGAATATATTGTATCCTGTTTGCTTATTAATTTGTTTAAATACTTGCTTTAGCGTAGCATCCTTATTTACATAAGTGATTTTTTGTGAAAAAACCGCTGCGCTCACCTGCATAAAAGCAAGCATGAGCATAAAGCTTGTCATCTTCATTATGAGCAGAAATTTCTTGATGTAGCCCGAAGGCATACAAATGTTTGTAGTAAAATTTTTATACATTTGTTAAGGCTGTTAAAGTTAAAAGTGGAGTCACATTAGCATTTTAGCTTATAAGCTTTTAGATCGGGAACATCGCGAGTGTTCCTGATCTTACTTATATTATAAGCCATCTTTTACTCTTCAGGTAGTATTTTTCTTCATACAGGTGGTTTTAATTTAGGGTTAACAATTGGTTATATATTGGTTTTGGTAGTTTACTTTTTTGCCTTTTTACTGATAATAATCTTTGATCCTTCAATGCTAAAACTTACGTCGCCGGTTTGTTCCATTATTTTAAGCAGGGTTGATATATTGGCAAAGCGGGTGGTTACGGCGGCAAACAAATCGTCTTTAACATCATTATCGCGGTAAACAACATCTACATTATACCAGCGGGAAACTTTACGCATAACTGTTTCCAACCGCTCATCATCAAACCTGAAATAGCCATTCTTCCAGGCTACGGCCTCTTCTGTATCTACATCAGATATCTTAAGATGGTCTGTAAGGCTTGCTTCCTGGCCGGGCTTTAACATGGCGCTTTTATCGCCGCCGGTAACTTTCACCGCCCCCTCAAGCAGTGTTGTTTTAGTATTTGGTTCGTCGTTATAAGCATTTACGTTGAAATGGGTGCCCAAAACTTCAACTACCTGCCTATTTGTAATTACCCTGAACGGGCGATCTTTATTATGGGCTACCTCAAAATAGGCCTCGCCGCTTAATTCAACCCTGCGCTCGCCGGCCGATCCAAAATCTACCGGGTATTTCAATGACGATGCTGCATTAAGCCATACCCTGGTACCATCGGGCAAAAACAACTGAAATTGGCCGCCTCTTGGAGTTTCCATGGTGTTATATTGCGCTACAGCAATTGCATTTGAGCCTCCATTATCATCAGCTGCTGTATAAACCAATTGTCCGTCGGCAGTTTTTGATATCTGAACTCCTTTTTGCTGAGTAATTTGCCCTTTTTGCGCGTCTGTGAGCGAAATTTTTTGACCATTGGCCAATGTTAGGATGGCTTTGTTTCCGCCGGGAACTATTACTGTATTATGAACTAATTCTGGCTTCTGGATACTCCCATTTTTTTTTATAAAAAAAATGGCTCCAGCAGAAAGCAAAAAAAGTATAGATGCTGCGACAGACCAACGCTTCAAAAAAAAGCGATGCGGTTTTTGAGGTTTAGTTTGCTGATTCAGGCGCAAAAGCATTTCCTCCTCAACGCTGTCTTCGTCGTCGGGAAATTCGGCGTCCTGATTGGCTACGCTACGATACCATTCGGTTAAAGTTTCCTTTTCCGATTCGGTCGCAGTATTATCTTTATACTTACGTATTAACTTGTAAATGTCTTGGCGGTTCAATTGGTATTGCGCTTTAGTATAGATATGTACCACGAAAACGTTGATACCCTACATGGTTATTAAAAAAAATAAATAAAATGGCGAAAGCGTTGTTGCGCCTCCACACCGACCATGTTTTTTTATAGAGTTAAAGCCTGAAACTACATATAGCATTATCGCTGCCAAGTAAAACGCAATCTTTTAAGCTTTAGCTGATATTATGCCTACCTTTAAAAAATAAACCTATCCAATGAACATTATTGAACAAGAGGCAATCCACCTGATTGGCCTTTCTCTGAAACATCAAACTATAAATGCAAACGGCCAGTCTGCTATAGATTGCGGTAATTTATGGACGAGATTTGAAAAAGGGAACTACGCGCATCAGGTACCAGATAAAATTAATGAGGCCGTTTTTGCGGTTTACCACGATTACTTAGGCGACTATACACAACCTTACAGTTATTTTATCGGCTGCAAAGTACAGCCAGGCACCTATGTTCCGTCAGGATTGGACAGCTTAATAATTCCTCCCGGCAGCTACTTCCATATCCCGCTGAAGGGAAAAATGCCGGATATGGTAGCTGATGGCTGGCAAAAAATATGGCAGTCGGACCTTCCACGTGCTTACAGGCCAGATTTTGAGGTTTATGATAAAAGGAGTGAGAATTGGGAGCGGGCAGAAGCGGATATTTTTTTATCCGTTAAGCCTGTTTAATTTTTAAGGCTCCCTTAAAAAACTAACAACATACAACACACCGTTGTTAAAGGTTAATATTGCTTTTAAACTGATTTTGATTAAACAAAAATCGCGATTTCAAACAAGTATAGCTGGGCCATAAATGACAAAAGCAGAACTGTAGTGCTTTTTCTATTTGAACAGTCTGTGGATATGAATGGCTATGATGAGTATCCAGCCATGATTTTTAAGTTCGCCCCTGATAATACGGAGCGCGCGGGTAAGGTTTGCTTCTACCCCTTTCTCGGTAATTTGTATTTTGGTAGCTATCTCTGAATTTTTCATCCCAAGGTTGCGGCTGTAGCCAAATACCAGGCGGCATTTTTCGGGCATTTTTTCAACAATTCCGTTTACATACTCTTGCAAAAAAATCGCGTCCAACTTATCTTCATCATTTACAATAGTTTCATACTCGTAATTTTGTAAAGCCAGGTCGTTCCTGCGCTGCTCTTTCTGATAGTACTTGTAAACGGTAAACTTTACCGAGGTTGCCAGGAAAGCGGATAGGTTATTGATCTCAACATCGGTATATCTTTCCCACAACGATATAAATACATCGTGTACAATATCCTTTGCAGCAAGTTGGTCTTTACTATGGTTCCAGGCTATTAACAACAGTTTTTTCCAATACCGCCGGTAAATTTCGGTATAGGCAGCATGATCCCCCTCTTTTAAAAGGGCGGTAAGCTGCTCATCTGTGTATGTGCCGTAGTTAAACATAACCGCCCACCTTTTTCATTTAGCGGGTCTGATTTACATGATTAACAATGCATATCGCATTTTTTACCAGCGGTTTAAACGGATAAAGTTCAAAAAGAATGATGTTTTTGTTAAAAAGTAAAGTTTTCCTCATATTTTAAGTTAACAGGTTAAATATCAGTTTATTTAGTTTTTATCTAATACTATTCGCGCCTATAATCTGTTATACAATCTATCAGCATCTTTCCCAAGGGTTAAAATAACTATATATCGTGTACAATTAAAAACTCAAAAAAACGCCAGGTTTATAACGCAACAGTCGCTTTTGGTGATTCGACAGTTTAAAAATCAAAACTAAATAAAATCCATTAAAGTTAAACATTACGTTTTTCACTAACAATGGAATATTCGCTGTTAAAACACCACTTTATTTTTACGGCATCACTTCAGTTTTAACCAATTAACAAAACAGGATACGTTTTTTACGATTTAAATTAAGCGAAGGTTTTATTCCGTATGAAACACCTCGTCCATTATTTGCCATTGCTGCTTGTGAGCAGCAGCCTCGGGTAGGGGTATTTGCGTTGGATCGGTTTCTTTCCACCAACGTCTGGTGGTTGTATCAGCCGCCATTTTGGCCATATCGCCCTTAAAATCAGAACCCACATATTCAAAGTAACTAAACAAAAAATATTTACCTTCTATTTTTTGAATATAGATGGAGTAATTGCGAATGTTACATTCTTTTATCTTTTTCAAAACACCTGGCCAGGCATGCGCATGCAATTGCTTATAGTAGGCCATCTTTTCGGGCTTTAAGCCGGTTACCATACCGAAACGCTGTACATTCCCCTGCTGTGTTATTTTTGTTGATGCAGTATCCTGCGGTAGGGCCACTTTTTTACTGCCACTTTTACAGGCAAATAAGCCGACGCTGCAAGTGACGAGTATAATTGCAAACTGTTTAATCTGATGGATATTCATGATGCTTATTACCTAAAAATGTAAAACAATATGGCCATTATGCCAATTAACAAAACCGAAAGTACTTTATAGCTGCCCAAACCACTCCAGGCTACACCACGCAGAGGTTCCCAGGGCGATTTCCAATAAAGCACAGCGCTTTCTGCAGTATGCCGAACCGGGTATATATATGATAACATAACCTGCAACAACAAGCATATTACAAATAGATAAAAGGCCATCATCATAAAAGGAATTGAGCCAATTGCGCTTGCCGGGCAAACCTTGCCAATGATGAACACCGCCACTCCTATTGCCGAGCCTATCCATAAAGTATATTTGGCCGAAACAGCCGACGCCTTTTCCCAGAATACACCTAACAAAAACACACAGGTTATTGGCGGGGCTATGTGGGCTATAATGTCATTTAAACCGTTAAAAATGCTCTCGTAATTATTGAGCAATGGCAACAACATTAATGACAGAATAAGTGCCACACCAGCCGCTATTTTACCAATGTTCACCAGTTTTTTATCCGTTGCTTCGGGTTTATATCTTTTATAAATGTCATAGCTTACAATGGTTGATATTGAATTTAGCGCTCCCGATATCTGGCTCATTAAACCCGATAACAATGCTGCAACCAGAACGCCTATCAGCCCGGGAGGAATTAACTGGGTAATCATCAACGTATAAATCCCTTTGCTGTTTACTACTTCTTTCCCATCAACCACACTTTTTAACGCCGAAATATCAAGGTGCCCGCTTTGGGCCAGTGTGTAGGCAAACAGGCCCGGCATCACAAATATAAAAACAGGTAATATTTTGATAAAGCCGCAAAACAGCGGACCAACCCTGGCATGGTTTTCATCTTTGGCACCTAAAACGCGCTGTACAATGGTTTGGTCGGCACACCAGTACCAGATTCCCAATACCGGGTAACCTAAGAAAACAGCATACCAGGGCATGCCGCTGCCATCTCCATGAGGGCGAAGCATTGATAGTTTATTAAGCTGCCCTGTATGTTTTAATACTTCAACCATCGGCTCCCAACCGCCCATTTTGGTGTAAGCTGCTATACTCATGATAACAGCGCCACCTAAAAGTACCACGGTTTGGATAGACTCGGTAACTACCACTGCCGTTAAGCCACCAACTACAGTATATATAGTGGTAATAATAGAAATGATGATGACACTGGTATACATATCAACCCCAAACAGGGTGTGCAATACTATGCCGCCGGCCAATAACGAAAAAGCGATATGAATTAACACCGCCGATACCACCGATATAATAGCCAGCCAATCGCGGCTGGCCCTGTCGTAACGTTTCTCTAAAAAGTCCGGCAGGGTTGACACGCCCGATTTGATATAAAAAGGTGCAAAAAACAAAGCCAGCAATATTAGCGTAAACGCAGCCATCCATTCAAAATCGCCGTTGAGCAAACCGGTATCAAAGCCACTTTGGGCAAGGCTCACCAGGTGCACGCATGAAATATTGGTGGCAAATAAAGCCAGGCCAATCATTGGCCATCGCAGCTTTTTACCAGCCAGGAAATATTCGCCGGCCTCGTTATTGTTATTTTTAGTTTTTTGTTGGTGACGAATACCCGACCACAGCCCGATAATAAATATCGCCGCTATGTACAAGCCACTAATGATCAGATCTGGTGTATGTATCATATTTTTTGTAGATTCAAGAGTTAAGAGTCAAGACAATCCCAACCTTGTTAACTCCATGATGCAACCTTCTTTCTTGATTCTTGACTCTTAATTCTTGATTCTTATTTTAAAACTTTCAAATCACAGCTGCTCCCTGGCTCCTGCGGTGTCTGGTATACGCCACCTGTTATGTTCACCGGGTTTACAAAATGCTTTTGCAAGTGTGGGATATGTTCTAAAAATAAAGCCTCGTGACCAACTGCTATATGATTAAACAACACCAGGTGCTGATGCAGCTGGCCCATATCGCCCACGTGCGGCACAACAGGTACCCCATATTTTTTGCATAGCAGGCTTACGGTTATAAATTCACTTACGCCCCCTACCCTTACCGCATCAACCTGGATAAATGAAGCCGAGCGGGTTTGCAGGTAATTTTTGAAAGTGATCTTGTTGGGCACATGTTCACCTAAAGCCAGTTTTAACGGCGAAATAGCATCCGCCAGAGTTTTATGGGCCAAAACGTCATCGGGGTGAGTTGGTTCCTCTATCCAATAAGGGTTCATGCTTTTAAGTTTATTGCATATCGATATCGCCTGCGGCAGGTTCCATTGCTGATTGGCATCAAGCATCACTTTTACACTATCGCCGGCAACTTCCCTCACAATATGCGCACGGCGGATATCCCTTTCCGGGTCGGCCGAACCAACTTTAAGCTTCATGGCCGTAAAACCTTCTTCCAACGCAATTTTGCAGTTTTCGCGTACCTTCTCATCAGAGTAATTAAACCAGCCTATGGATGTATCATACCCAGGATAGCCTTTTTGTAAAATACTTTCACGGATTGTTTTGGTTGCTTGTTGCTCTTTGAGCATAGCGGTGGCTTGTTCATGAGTCAATTCATCTTCAAGGTACGACAGATCTAAAGTGGATACAATTTGTTCTGGACTTAGGTCTGTTAATAATTTCCATAATGGCACACCCCGTTTTTTGGCCCACAAATCGTAACAGGCATTGGTAACCGAAGCAAGCGCCAAATGCACTATTCCCTTATGCGGCCCTAACCAGCGAAATTGCTGATCGTTAGACAGTTTTTTGAATAAATCGCCAAAATTGGCCATGGTGTCTTCAATGTCCCTGCCCTTAATTTTATCGGCATAATATTGGGCAGCCTTGCAAACCAAATCATTACCCTCGCCCAAAGTAAATGCAAAGCCAACACCTGTGTGGCCGCTATCGTCAAATAAACGGGTTACCGCGTATGAGTAAACAGGATCGGTATGTATAGCATCACTACCGGCCGCGCCATCAAGCTTATAACGGATATCATCAACCTGAATATTTTTAATCATATTATATAAAGTTTTTTAGGGATTGATTAAATGGTTTGGTTTAACACACGGCGATAACCTAATTCGGCGCCACCGGAAACGGGTAAAATACATCCGGTTACAAACCGGGCTTGGTCTGATACCAGGAACAAACAAGCATCGGCCACAACATCACCTTCGGGGCAATAGCCCAGGGCGTGAATATTATCCAGGTAATTTTCAATGGAATTGGTATCTGGCTGTTGCTGGCTCCAGGCCCGCAGCATGGGTGTCCAAACACCTGCCGGAGCAACCGCGTTTACGCGGATACCGTAAGGGGCATAATCAAGCGCCATCGATTTGGTTAAAGCGTTTACGGCGCCTTTAGTTGCGCTGTATGCAGCATGAATCTCCTGCCCCATATCGCCAACCAGGCTACTGGTGTTCAAAATATTTCCGTGAGTTTTTTTCAGTTCGTCAATGCCATATCGGGTGGTGTTAAATATGCTCTTCACATTTACATCAAAAAGGACATCCCACTCATCAGCGGTGGTTTCATGAATAGCTTTTGAAGGGTTGCTAATGCCTGCGTTATTATGAATTACGTCAATTTTTCCGAAATAATCTACAGTTTTAGCAATAGCCTGCCGTATGGCGGCGGCTACTGAAACATCGGCTTTAAGGTACAGTACCTCAACCGACTGTAGTGTTGAACGGGCCTCATCAATGCTCCGCTCCGAATTAGAAACAATGGCCAGCTTGGCGCCAGCCGCATGGTATATTTTGGCGCACTCAAAGCCAATGCCTTCGGTACCGCCTGTTAAAAAAATTACCTTATCCTTTAATAACATATAAATGATGTAGTGTAGCCAGAGCAAAACCGGGCATACACAGGTTTAATATTTAAACTTTAATGTTTTAACCACATAAAAGCTTGAAGCAGGCCATTTGTAGTTTACCGCATTCAACGGGCAACAGGGCAAACTTAAAAGCAACATTGACAGAGCTGGTTATATTGGTTATTACGAACAAACCAAAAGTAAACTGATGTTTGTGAGTTTATAATAGCCTAAACATTTTTTTTAATGGATTATTCAATTAAACCACTTTCAAAATTGTGGTTTATTGGCATAATGCTGTGGCAGGTTTACAATACCGGGTAATTGATTGTAATTTATAGAATGTTTTATCTATAATAGCGCTCAAATGCCGGATGCTATGTTTCTGCTGATGTAATATCCCACTGTAATACCAATTATTCCTTAATATTATATTTGATGAGTAACAGCTTTAAAAGACGGCAAGGTTTTGAGGGTGAAAAATTTATCAGCATTCCTCAAAAAGTACTCCGCGACGCAAAACAACGTCATCCCGAACTTTTTCATATCTACATTACACACATAGGTTATTTCCCTAAGGCGGCATTTCATTATCGCGAACGCCGCAAAGGCTGCGAAGACAACATACTTATTTACTGCCTACAGGGAAAGGGGCATTATATTGTAGATAACAAGCGTTTTGAAGTACGCAGCAACCAGTTTATACTGATACCGGCCACCGATAAATACATGAGGTATTGGGCCGATAATGACGACCCATGGACCATTTACTGGGTACATTTTACTGGTGATAAAATAGAAAGCTTTAACAAATCACTCAACTTAAGTATTGCCCGCGGGCCGTTGAATATCCCTTTTAACGAAAACGCGATTACGATTTGGCAAAATATTTACCAAACCCTTGAAATGGGCTATAGCCTTGAAAACATTAACAGCGCGTGCTTTTGCCTGTACCACATTATAGCTACTTTTTTGATGCCCGAACGGCACATGCAGCACGATACGGATGAGGACGGTGACATCATCACCAAAACTGTTCACTTTATGCGTAATAACCTAAACAAAAAACTGAGTGTGGAAGATATGGCCGGCAAGCATAGTTTATCGGTATCACATTTTTCTAACCTGTTTCGTAAAGCCACCGGCATGCCCCCTATTGATTATTTTATTCACTTAAAAATGCAAAAGGCCTGTCAGCTGTTATATGCCAATAGCGATAAAATAAAGGCCGTAGCTACCCAACTGGGCTACGAAGACCCCTATTATTTTTCGCGCATCTTTAAAAAATACATTGGTTCATCGCCCGAGCAATATCGCATTACGGCGAAAAATACCGGATAACATGGCGGTGGCTACAAGTAAATTATCCATTCAATTTAGAATATTATCTATTTAGCACTTGCCAGTATAACTATATTTTTAGCAAGTTCAATCCCCTTATTGTGGGATAAAAAATCATCAACCTAAAACATGATCAATTTTTACAAAAATGCCTGTTGCCTTGGCGCGCTGTTAGCTATTGGATTTGTGGCACATACTCAAACAATCAAAAAGTTAACCCCTTATGTAAACCCTTTTATTGGTACAGGCGCAGTTAAAGGCAGTTTATCCGGTAATAACTATCCGGGCGCCACAGTTCCGTTTGGTATGGTACAACTAAGCCCGGATACCCGCGATGAACCTGAATGGGATGCTGCCTGCGGGTACGACCATAATGATAATTTTATAGCCGGTTTTAGCCATACCCATTTAAGCGGCACAGGAGCGCCTGATTTGTTTGATATTTTATTTATGCCCTATACCGGCGACGAAAAAACACGAGCCGGCAATGCACAGCAGGCCGGCATCGGCTATGGCTCAAGGTTTTCGCACGATCAAGAATCGGCAAGGGCTGGTTATTACCAGGTTAAGCTGGATGATTATGGCATAAATGTAGAGCTTACCGCTACAGAGCATGCAGGGTTCCACAAATATAGCTTCCCCAAAAAAAGTAAAGGCAGAGTGATAATTGATCTGAATCATTCGCTTAAGAAGCCAAATTTCGGCTGCCATGTTATCGCTGCCCAATTTCATATGGTAAATGATCACACCATAGAAGGTTTTAGGGTAATTACCGGCTGGGCCAAATTGCGTAAGGTTTATTTTTATGCCGAATTTAACAAAGTCATCAAAAGCAACGACCTTGTTGACGGCGGAACCCAGTATTTTGACCAGCAGTTATTAAATGGCACCGATTTGCGTGCAGTACTGAATTTTGATCCCGCCGATGGTACGCCCCTAATGGCTAAAGTCGGCCTGTCTACAGTGAGCACTCAAAATGCAAAACTGAACCTGGTTACCGAGATACCAGCCTGGGATTTTACCAAAACAGTAGCCCAGGCTGACGCCAAATGGGAAAGGGAACTGGATAAAATACAGGTTGAGGGTACATCGCAACAAAAACAAATTTTTTATACGGCATTGTACCATACTCTTATCCAACCTAACAACTATGCGGACGTAAACGGCGATTATACAGACATCGATTACACAACACACAACACAAAAGGAGGCTTCTACAGCACGTTCTCCTTATGGGACACCTATCGTGCAGCCCATCCCCTTTACACGCTTATACAGCCAGAACGAAGCGCCGGATTTGTTAACAGCATGATAAGCCAGTATAAAGCTTATGGTTACTTACCCATTTGGCAACTGTGGGGACAGGAAAATTATTGCATGATTGGCAACCATGCCATACCTGTTATAGTTGACGCCGTTTTAAAGGGCATTCCAGGCATAGATATTAACCAGGCCTATGAAGCCGTAAAAAACTCGTCGGTAACAGATCATCCCGGCTCGCCGTTTAAGGTCTGGGAAAAATTTGGCTACATACCCGAGAATGTTCTATCGCAATCGGTATCTGTTACGCTCGAGATGGGCTATGATGATTGGTGTGTTGCACAACTGGCAAAAAAACTTCATAAAACTGCCGACTACACCCGTTTTATAAAACGATCACAATATTTTAGAAACCTGTATGATGCGCAGACCGGATTTTTCAGGGCAAAAAACACCGATGGCAAACGGCTTGCACCATTCAATCCGCTGCAATATGGCGGCAACGGTGGTAACCCGTATACTGAAGGTAACGCCTGGCAATATGATTGGTACGTACCGCATGATGTTAAAGGGCTTATAGCTTTATTTGGCGGCGAGCAGCAATTTACAGCTAAGCTGGACACTTTTTTTACCCTTAACAGCAAACCCGGCGAGGTAAATGGCAATGCTTCGGGTTTTATTGGCCAGTATGCGCATGGCAATGAGCCAAGTCATCACATTACCTACCTGTACAATTATGCAGGCCAGCCATGGAAAACACAAAGGTATGTAGCCAAAATCTGTAGTGAACTTTATAACACTTCTTCATCCGGCTATGCAGGAAACGAAGATTGCGGGCAAATGTCGGCGTGGTACGTTTTTAGTGCCATGGGATTTTACCCGGTAAACCCGGCAAGCGGCGTTTATGTAATAGGCACGCCGGTGATGCGCAAATCTGTAATGTTGCTTCCGCTGAACAAGCGGTTTACGGTACTCGCGCCAAACAGCTCGGCCGAAAACATTTATATCCAGTCGGCCAGGCTTAATGGCAAGCCATACACCCATACTTTTATCACACAGCAAGATATCATGAAAGGTGGCACCCTTGAGTTTGTAATGGGACCAAAAGCCAACGAGCATTGGGGTATCGGCTTAGCTGACAGGCCAACGAATTAATAGCTGAGTGCGCAGACATACGAAGTTTTGAAAACTTCGTATGTCTATCGCCATGCTATCAACAATTTTTACTCCCTATGCCTTTTATGCTTTTTCTTCTTGTTTGATTTAGAAGAACTTTTCTTCTCAGATTTTTTTGTCGTTGGCTTATCGTCTTGTTTATTTGGTGCGGCATTTGCTGTACCTGCTTTTGGAGCCACATCAACAGAATCTTTGCTTAGTTGCTTTACGGTAAATTCGTTGCGGCTTAACCCATACTCCAGCTGGCGTTTTGCGCCTGTTGAAGCAGCATCTTTACCGCTGCCTTTATAAATTGGAAATTCACGAATGAGTTTGCCATCGCGAATGTAAAAATTGTCATCGCCGCGGTAGCCTTTACGCTGTGAATTGTTCAGTTTAGGAAAATCGAGTTTATTGGCTTTGCCATTATCGTTACTAAACTCAAATGCATAAATACTGGTACGGTTAATGGTATCTTTTGATTTTGCGGCTATCAATATCTCGGGGTTACCATCTACATCCATATCCGAGTTATACACGTCAATAATCTGGCCTTCCAAATCGCCGGTGGTGGTAGTATATTTTATGGCGGCCGAATCAGAGTGCAGGATCATAAAGGCACCCGCTTCCTGCGATCCCCTGCCCCAGCTAAACACATCATAATTTTGCCCCGGCGAAACCTCAATCATTTTATGGTACCTGAATGGTTTCATCAGTTCGGGCACTTTGGGCTTTGCAGGCGGGCCGACTGTTTTAGGTTGATTACCGCCACAGCCGGCCATAGTCACCGCGGCCATTAAAAAAGTTATATAATAAAATCTCCTGACCATTATATGTTTTATCCTTCTGTTAATTTTTCAGCACATCGGCGGTCAACTCAGCCTTGGTTTTGCCCGGTGCCGATATAAACACTTTCAACGTGTTGTTGCCACCGGCGTCTACATATTTAAGTGTAAACTTGTGGTAACCTTTTAATAAAGGCGCGGCACCAAATTGCTCATTGGTTATATGCTTGCCATCATTATCAACTATAACCTGGTCTTCTATCAACAAAACCGAGCCGTTGGCCGATAATGTCGAGAAGCCATAGTTGCCATCAGCTTCAATATTAATAAATCCGTTGTAAATTACACCAAACTTACCTTTACTTTTCCTGAAATCTGTTGTACTAAAGTTTTTTACCGCTCCGCTATCGCTTGGCAAGCCTATTAACTGGCTTGTACTGCCAAAAGTGCCTGTAAATAATTGGTATTTAAGGCCACTTGCGTTGCCTGTGTAATTAACGGCTGCAAAAGGTACTTTATTGTAAACCAATGTGCGGGTAACATTGCTACGCTTGCCCGATGGCGTAATTACAATAGTTTGTAATTCGCGGTACTGGTCGGTTGGTACATCGTAGTTCATCGGAATATGATACTCCAAATCAGTTTCGCGTGGCGTGTAGCCATCAATAGTATAGTAAATTTTTGCACCATCAACCGGCGATTTCAGGTTCACGCTCACCTGCGACCCAATCATTACGGTATCTTTTGCTCCAATAGCAACCGGCACATGATAATCAAGGTTGTTTTTATCCAGCCAGGCTAAGTGCGATGGTAAACGGGTTTCACTAAAATCTTTAAAGTTTTTGTTAGCTAACGGGCTCCAGGCAATTTCAGATAAGGCCATTAAGCGTGGCAGCAGCATAAACTGTACTTTAGCCTCGGTAGCTACATACTCGGTCCAAAGGTTGGCCTGTACACCCATAATGTAAGTTTTTTGCTCGGGTGTTAATGCTTCAGGAGTTGGATCGTAGCTATAAATTTTTGATAACGGCTCGTTACCGCCAATATTCAGTGGCTCCTGGCTTGGTTTGCCCTGCCCGTGATCTATATAAAGGCCGTGGCTGCCAGGTGTCATTATCACGTTATGCTTTTGTTGAGCGGCTGCAATACCGCCTTCTTCGCCGCGCCAGCTCATTACAGCAGCATTCGGGGCAAGGCCACCTTCTAAAATTTCGTCCCAGCCAATGATGTTGCGGCCTTTGGAGTTTACAAATTTTTCAACCCGTTGTATAAAATAGCTTTGCAGCTCATTCTCATCTTTCAGTTTTAGTTTTTTAATCAGCTGCTGGCAAAATACCGACTGTTTCCAGGCATCTTTAGGGGCTTCGTCGCCCCCAATGTGGATGTACTTGCTGGGAAACAGCGCCATCACCTCAGTCAATACATCCTGTATAAAGGCAAATGTTTTATCGGACGGACAATAGATATCTTTAAATACGCCCCAGGTTTCGGCGGGTTTGTACGTTTTGGTTGGGTCGCAACTCAGCTCAGGGTAAGCAGCCAGCGCGGCTTGCGAGTGGCCCGGCATTTCAATTTCGGGTACGATGTTGATGTACCTGGCGGCGGCATATTTTACTACATCGCGAATTTGGTCCTGGGTGTAAAAACCGCCGTAAGGGGTACCGTCAAACTGCTGTGGTGTTTTGTCGCGGTAACCACCAATGAGCGTTTGCGCACGCATACTGCTGATTTGCGTAAGCTTTGGATATTTTTTTATCTCGATGCGCCAGCCCTGGTCTTCGGTAAGGTGCCAGTGAAAGTTGTTTAGCTTGTAGGCAGCCAGCAGGTCGATATATTTTTTAACCATCTCTACGCCAAAAAAGTGCCGGCCTACATCAAGCATGGCGCCACGGTAGCCAAAACGTGGATAATCCTCAATCTGCACGCAAGGCAATTTAGCTGTGGCAGCCCTATCGGCAGGGAATAGCTGGATAAGCGTTTGAATGCCGTAAAACAATCCGGCTCCTTTACCAGCTACTGTAATTTGCTGCGGGGTAATGGTTAGGCGGTAACCTTCGGCAGGCAGGTTATCGGTACCTGCTGATGTTAAGGTGATGACATTTGAGGCTGCTACGGCGTTTTTTGCAACTATAGCCGCGTTGTACGCCTGGTTGCCGGCCAGGTAATCTTTAAAAAACGCCACCGCTTTGTTTGAAGGCGAATCGGCCTGAACCTTTGTTTCCTGGCTGAACAGGAAAGTTCCGGGGGATTTTGTGAGCGACACCGGCGCCGGGATAATCCCTGCATACGGATCGGTATCCTGGGCTTTAACAATAGTAAACACGGTTAACAATGCGCTTAGCATCACGACAGTTTTTTTGAGCATAGTAGTATGAGATTGGTACTGAGCCGTGAATATATAACTTTTTAAAAAAATATAAGAAGTTTTCTATTGTAACAAACTCATGTTTTTTTGCCGAAACGGCAACGAAAAAAAGCAGTCTTTTTTGTCACTTTTGATACATTTTTCGGATACTTTTCAGATACTTTTGCATACTTTTTATACACTATTAAACATTTTTTTCATATTCGCTTACAACATATAAATCTGATAGTCAAATATTTAATAAAAAGAATTAATAACAACGTTTTTGTCATTAATAAAAACAGGGCATTTACCTTTGCAAGATAATGCCCTGTTTTTTGTTGCTATACAAATATACAGAAAATCAAGGAAAATTTCACCAGCCACCGCCAAAGTGCCTAAGGAAACCGCATTTAAAAGTTGATCCAGAAGAAAGGTAGCTCCTATGGAGCAAAAACGGTTGAACAGTTTGTTCTACAAACTGGTAGCCTCTACGAGGCAGCTTAAAAGTGTATTATTTTGTAAAGGTAAACCGTGTACAGCTAATAAAGTTTAAAAGCTATTACTATGCCAAAATGCCCAATAAAAAAAGCCGCCCGTTTCCGGGCAGCTTTCAAATGCTTATTCAAAGCCCTCTCCCTTTCGGGGAGGGTTGGGTGGGGCTTTTACGCCGTTACCACATGCTCTTTGCCGGCAAGGTAACGCTCGGCGTCGATAGCGGCCATACAGCCGGTGCCTGCGGCTGTTACAGCCTGGCGGTATATATGATCCTGGGCATCGCCGCAGCAAAATACACCTTCTACGTTGGTTTCTGTTGATCCGGGGCGGGTTATGATATAACCTGTCTCGTCCATGTTTAACCAGCCTTTAAAAATATCGGTATTGGGGTGATGACCTATCGCCACAAAAAAACCGGTAACGTTAAGGTCGGTTTCAATATTGGTAACATTGTTAATTACTTTAACCGCCGTTACGCTTTGCCCATCGCCAAGAATCTCTTTGGTTTCGGTATTGTACAGGATTTCGATATTGGGTGTATTTTTCACGCGGTGCACCATTGCTTTTGAGGCGCGGAATTCATCGCGGCGAACAATCATGTAAACCTTACGGCATAATTTGGCAAGGTAGGTAGCTTCTTCGGCAGCGGTATCGCCGGCACCTACAATGGCTACATCCTGGCCTTTAAAAAAGAAACCATCGCATACGGCACAGGCCGAAACACCAAAGCCACTATATTTTTGCTCGGATGGCAGGCCCAGCCATTTGGCCGATGCACCTGTTGAAACGATAACGGTATCGGCAAGAATAGTTTTCACCTCATCAACCACCACTTTATGCGGCAGGCTGGTAAAATCAACCGAGCTTACATAGCCAAAACGGATGTCGGTACCCAGGCGTTCGGCCTGTTTCCTGAAATCTTCCATCATTTCGGGGCCCATGATGCCTTCCGGATAACCAGGGAAGTTTTCTACGTCGGTTGTTTGTGTTAGTTGCCCGCCGGCTAATAAACCAGTATACATTACCGGTTTAAGATCGGCCCTTGAGGCATATATGGCAGCAGTATATCCTGCCGGGCCCGATCCGATGATCAGGCATTTTACGTGTTCTAATTCTTCAGACATTTGTTATAAATGAGGCACAAATTTATAAAAAAAGTGGGATTACAGGGTCAGTAAAGGGTAAACAATTTATTGGTATGAACCTGTTTGAAGATTGTATTTTTTATGGAGATTAGCCGGATTACTTAAATTCAACGACGACTCGTAGATATTAAGGGTTATGGTAAAATTGCAATTAATATTTTGCCCTTTTGCAAACGCAGGTTTCCATTTAGCAGAGCTGGTTAAAGCATCAACAACTAAATCATCAAGTTCCTGATCAAAAGAGGTGATGACTTTAGGATTTGTTATGCTCCCCTCTTTTGTAACCACAAAGCTTACAACAATTTTCCCCGTGCTTCTTTTAAAAACGTAATTTTCAGTTTTGCGTTTCATATAGGTACTCAGGTTATAAGGCATCTCCGGCGCACGAAAATCGTTTAAAACGTAATTGTAGTGCTTAACTACAACCCCTTTTTTATTAAAAACCTCTACCCTATCTGCAAAACCGTCACTACCCAAAGTACACCAGTCGCCCTCTTTATGCCCATTAACGTAGTAACCCTCAAAAACAACCCCATCGCCTGCCATACTAAAATTTTGGTACAATCCATCCAATTTATCGTCGACGTAAGTTTTTAAATATTGTAGCCTGCCAGTGTCATACTCGCGCCAAACGCCATTTTTTTTACCATTTAAAAAATATCCTGAAATTTTTATGTGGTTCATGGTATCTACATTTATGCCTGCGAACCCGGTTAATGGTTGTTTTTTTTCGTAATAAATGAATTTACCGGTTGGAATAGTCAATTTTTCATCTTTGTAATAGCCCGAAGAGATGATAGTATCGCGCATATCAAACTCTTTTACAAACCATGCCGAATCTTGCAGCTTTTGGATAAATGAATAAGAAGCCGCCTGCATCCTATCTGCCACGCGTTGGCCATTACGATCCATAAAAACTACATACTTATCCTGGGCGTATAGATTTGAACTTATAACAGTTACAGAAAACAAAATGAAGAGTAATTTTTTAATCATATCGTGATAAAAAGGTTATCGCAAATATAGCTATTTCCCCGTATTAGCCTTCAAAACCCGCATCACATTGCCGCCTAAAATTTTATCAATATCTTTTTCGGTGTAGTTTAGTTTCAGTAGTTCTTCGGTGATTTTTGGATAATCGCTCACGCTATCAAGTCCCAGCGGATAGGATTCGGCGCCATCAAAATCCGAACCGATGCCTACATGATCCACCCCTATTAATTTTACTATGTAATCGATATGATGAATGAGTAAACTCAGGGGCGGACGAATTTTGTCCGATTCGGCTTTATACATCGCATTCAGCCTGATGTTGGCCAGGTCGCCATCGTTGTAAATTTTGGTAAGCGAATCCAGCTCGGCTCTGTGCTGGTGTAAAAACACGGCCACTTTTGGCGAATAGGTGCTATCCACAAATCCACTATAAAAATTAAGGCAGATCACTCCCCCGTTTTTGGCCAGGGCTTTCAACTGATAGTCTTTCATATTGCGCCTGCTGGGGTCGATACTCCAGGCGCAGCTATGCGATGCAATAACGGGCTTGGTAGTGGTGGCCAGCACATCATAAAAGGTGCGTTCGCCTACGTGCGATACATCAACCATAACCCCCAATTGGTTCAGGTGCTTAACAATTTGCTTGCCATAATCGGTAAGGCCTAAAAACTTCAGGCTGTCTTTTTTAGTCACCTCATCACGGGCCGAAGTTGCCCACGAGGTGCTGTTGTTCCAGGTAAGGGTTAAATAATTCATGCCCCGTTTGGCCAGGCTGTCAATATAATCCATTCGGTCTTCAATCATGTGCCCGCCTTCAACCCCGATTAGTGCGGCCAGCTTTTTTTGGTCTACCGCTTTTTTCAGTTCGGCGCTGTTATGTACCAGCGTAATTTTATCCGGATAGCGTTTTATAAGCGCGTATAACGAATCAATTTCGCGATTGGCAAAGGCAAAGGCGGTACCTTTACCATAATTTTCGCCACACCAGATAGAGAAGATCTGTGCATCCAGCCCGCCCTCTTTGGCGCGTACCAAATCAAAATCGCCCTCGGTTTGCCGTTTACCCAAATCAAACTTCGTAATCAGTTCGTTAGATAATACATCGTTATGGGTATCTATTAAAATTGCTTTCTGGTGAATTTTAGCGGCATCCTGCGCGCAAAGTTTTAAAGAAAGGAAAAGTAAAGGAAACAGCAGTTTTTTCATGCGTCAAGATAAAAATTTCAGGGATAATATATGCTTTTTTTATAGAAATGCTACTATCAGCACCACAAGAGCAGGGAAATCGCTTTTATAAGCTGATCCTGAATAAAGGTAGCTCCGAAGGAGCAAAAAAGGGTTAACTGTTGGTTTTCTACAAACAGATAGTCTATACGAGACAGCTTAAATGTGTATTATTTTGTAAACGCCAACACTATTGTAGCCGAGAAAATTTAAAAGCGGTTACCCTGCTATAAGAGAACCAGTTACTGCTATTATATTCCCACTTACTTCTTCTGCAAATTATCAAAAATGAATTAGGGTTATCATATAAAGCACAAAATCAAAACAATAATGAGAGGAATGAATTTATTTTTTCCTGAATGGGCAAGGCCTTTTACTTTTAACCTGTAACTTCGCAGTTTTTAAATCTATAAATTATGAAGTATACTATCATCGCAGCCTTTATTATATTAACCTCGCTTGCCGCAAATGCGCAAACTGCACCCGCTACCGGCACAGTCAATACTGTTGTTTTTGTTAATTCAGATTCGCTTATCAACAATTATGAATATTATAAAGCTGTAAAATTTAAATTGCAGGACCTTTCGCAAAGGGCGCAAGCCGAAATTACAGCAAAAGGCACAGCATTTCAAAAGGAAGTAGCCACTTATCAAAAAAGCGCGGCTTCACTCAGCCTGGTACAGCGTACCGCTACAGAGAAACGCCTGGCAGCAAAACAACAGGCATTACAAGCGTTGTCCCAAAATACAGGCAAGCAATTGCAGGATGAAGAAGCTGAACAAAACACCAAGCTTTACGACCGTATAACCGCATACTTAAAAACTTATACTAAAACAAAAGGCTATAAAATTGTGCTTACTTACTCAAAATCAAACCCATCCTTGCTTTATGGTGACGAAAGCCTTGATGTAACCAAAGAAGTACTTGCCGGCCTAAATGAGGAATATAAAAAGGAAACAGCGCCGGTGAAGTAACTCGCACGGCGGCGACTCGACTCACCCCGAACATCGCTATGCTCGTTCTGCCCCTCTCTCTCCGCTTCGCGCATAGAGGGGCAAAAATATAAAATGGGGTTTACCCTCTATGCGGCGTAAGCCGGAGAGCGGGTCGGCCAGCGTAGCGTAGCCTGGGTGAGTCGTGACCAGCGTTCATCCTAATGTTTATGTAAATCCCAACATGGCATCCCGAGGAACGAATGATCTATCAGCTGTGCATGACTGTTGGAAAAGTTCGCGAACAGATCCTTCGTACCTGCCATTGACACATTTGTAACTATTTGATTATCAATTGAAAAAGTGTCATTTACAATGCGATCATTTGTGCGCAAATAAAGGTTACTCAGGATGACAGTCTGACGGGGGCGGTTAATTTGGAGAATATTGGTTTAATATATAGTAATTAGTACACCTGCTAATATCACCACACCTATCAGGGCAAGTACCCACCCTAAAACTTTACTTAAAAAGTTGTCAATTATAAAATGCTTGTAATCTGCAGGGTCATATATTATTTTGACAACATCCCCTTCTTTATATGCCGAAGGGTTAGAGCCAACGGCGTATTCTTCAGTTATCCAGTTTTTATCTAAAGTAACATACCTGATTACCGGATAGTATAAAAGCATTCGGTCTGTTCCGCTGCTTAAGCGCTCTTCTAATTTAAAAACTACACCATCAACCTTAAGCCCGGACTTCAGTAATTTACGACGTTCATTTATTTTCCCTATCCCCCAAACTATCAAAAAGGTTCCACCGGCCAGTAAAATTAATTCGTCAATTGTTGCATTCATAACAGGATTTTTTCTGAACCGCGATTAAGCAGATTGATCAGATTTTTTGGATTTTGTTCGTTCGATTTAACATAATGCCCACTCACAACTCACAACTCACAACTACGTCTGTATCACCCCCACATTAAATGCCCGCTCGATCGGTGCATGGTTGGCGGCCTCTATCCCCATAGATATTACCTTCCGCGTTTCCAACGGATCGATTATACCATCAACCCAAAGCCGTGCTGCTGCATAGTATGGCGTGGTTTGGCTGTTATACCTGTCGGTGGTTTGTTTTAACAGTTCCTGCTCCTTTACCTCATCTACCAGTTCCCCTTTTGCCTTTAGCCCTGCTGACTGCATTTGCACCAGCACTTTGGCTGCCTGCGCACCGCCCATAACGGCTATTTTTGCCGATGGCCAGGCATATATCAGCCGGGGATCATAGGCCTTGCCACACATGGCATAGTTGCCCGCACCATAGGAGTTTCCTATAACTATGGTAAACTTAGGCACTACCGAATTGGCTACCGCGTTTACCATTTTGGCGCCATCTTTTATAATGCCTCCCTGTTCGCTGCGGCTGCCTACCATAAAACCGGTAACATCCTGCAAAAACACCAGTGGTATTTTCTTTTGGTTACAGTTCATAATAAAACGGGTTGCTTTATCGGCCGAGTCGGAATAGATAACGCCGCCAAACTGCATTTCGCCTTTTTTCGATTTAATCACTTTGCGTTGGTTAGCCACGATGCCTACTGCCCAGCCATCAACCCGGCCCAGGCCGCAAATGATGGATTGACCGTAACCTTCCTTATATTCTTCAAAAGCCGAATCGTCCAATAACCGCAAAATAATCTCGCGCATGTCGTACGCCTTCTCGCGGTTATCGGGCAAAATACCGTAAATATCTTTGGGGTCTAATTTGGGGGCAACAGGCTTAATCCTATCAAACCCAGCCTTGTTATAGTCGCCCACCATGCTCATAATGTTACGGATAGAATCGAGGCAGGCCTGGTCGTTAGGTTGTTTATAATCGGTAACGCCCGAAATTTCGCAATGCGTGGTAGCGCCGCCCAGGGTTTCGTTATCCACATCCTCGCCAATGGCCGATTTTACTAGGTATGATCCTGCCAGGAAAACCGATCCGGTGCCCTCTACAATCATAGCCTCATCGCTCATGATAGGTAAGTACGCGCCACCGGCCACGCATGAGCCCATGATGGCCGAAATCTGAACGATACCCATACTGCTCATCATGGCGTTGTTCCTGAAAATGCGCCCGAAATGTTCTTTATCAGGGAATATCTCATCCTGCAAAGGCAAATACACTCCCGCCGAATCTACCAGGTAAATAATAGGCAACCGGTTTTCCATGGCTATTTCCTGGGCACGTAAATTTTTCTTGGCGGTTATCGGGAACCAGGCGCCGGCCTTCACCGTGGCATCATTGGCCACAATTACACATTGCCTGCCCGATACATAGCCGATACCACAAATTACACCGCCAGACGGGCAGCCGCCATGCTCGGCATACATGCCATCGGCGGTAAAAGCGCCAACCTCCAGCCAGGGTTTATCTTTATCTATCAAATAGGCCACCCGCTCGCGCGCCAGCATTTTGCCTTTTTCTTTTTGTTTCAAAGCAGCTTTTTCGCCGCCGCCCAGGTAAACTTTTTTAAGCCGGGTTTTAAGCTCATAAACAAGCTGCTTGTTTATATCTTCATTTATATTGAATGACAAATCCATAATTGGTTTTATAATAGCGATGGTAATTTAGGGATAATTACCGTTGTAAAGGTAATTTTTAGTTTTCAATTGGTCATTGGTCATTGGTCATTGGTCATTGGTCATTGGTCATTGGTCATTAAGGGCAAGTCTGATTGTGTGACAACTGTTTTATTTTTTTTTAATAAACCCATCAATGACAAGCGCAGCGACAATGACCAATGACAGCGTAGCGAAACAGTAGCACTACGTTTAAAATAGCGTAAAAACACGTATGTATAATTACCAGAATCCATATAGCTTTACTTCACAATTACTTAGCCCCCATCTGTCATGATACAAAAAACCCAACACTACGGCTGGACTCCCGACCTGCCCGATCACCGCGATTTAAGATATGCCATTGTAAGACCCGAAGCTTTAGCCAAGCCGTTGCCACCAATGGTTGACCTGCGCCTGCAATGCCCTCCTGTTTATGATCAAGGCCAATTAGGGTCATGCACGGCCAATGCCATAGGCGGCGCTTTTCAGTTTGAGCTGATGCGGCAAAAACTGCCGGTTTTTAACCCATCGCGCCTGTTTATTTATTATAACGAACGGGTGCTGGAAGGTACTGTAAGCCAGGACAGCGGCGCCCAGCTACGCGATGGCGTAAAATCTGTAGCCACCCTGGGTGTATGCGATGAGAAGCTTTGGCCTTACAACATCAAGAAATTTGCTAAAAAGCCAACAAAAACATCATTTACAAAAGCTAAAAAAAGCTTGGCCATACAATATACCCGCCTAAACAACGCCAACATCAGCGAGTTAAAATCGTGCCTGGCAACAGGCAACCCCTTTGTTTTTGGCTTTACCGTTTACCAAAGCTTCGAAAGCACTACAGTTGCCCAAACCGGCATACTGCCTATGCCAGCAAAAACCGAAAGTGTTTTGGGTGGCCACGCGGTTATGGCTGCCGGGTATGACGATAGTAAGAAAGCATTCATTATCCGCAACAGTTGGGGCGACGCCTGGGGGCAAAAAGGTTATTTTTTGATGCCCTATGATTACATCACCAGCACCGATCTTGCCGATGACTTCTGGACAATAACGCAGGTAGAAGGGTGATCTTTCGATGTGCAGATTTCAGATTTCAAATGTGCAGATGATTTTTTGCATGTTTACATCTGAATCAGGAATTCTCAGATTTCAAGAAAACGAAGGTCATAAAGTACCGTCATTGAGGCACGAAGCAATCCCCGAACTATGTGGGACTTAGCATGTAGGGGATTGCTTCGTACCTCGCAATGACGGATGTTTATGCTAACAGTCAACAACTTACAAACGCGTCATTATAAGGCACGAAGCAATCCCAAAGTATGTGGGACTTAGCATATAAGGGATTGCTTCGTATCTTGCAATGACGGTTTGTTTTTTTAATTTTAGACAGCGTCCTTAGCTTCTCTGTGCGAAATTAGAATTCTATTGAGTTACAAACGTGTCTTTTTTTTGAATTTTGACTTAAAAAAGGTTTCTATCCTTAAACCAAACTTCATCGGGCCTGGCGTCGAAATTACTCATCAGGCTTACCAGTTCGATAGGGTCGCCGGAGGTGATGACCAGTTCGCGGTTGGCGGGTTTCAGGAATTTCTGTTCAACCATTACATCCAGTTGTTTTAACAATGAATCGTAATATCCGCCGGTATTAAGCAGGCCTATCGGGTGGTTGTGCAGGCCCAGCTGCAGCCACGTAAGTACTTCAAAAAACTCTTCGAGGGTGCCAATTCCGCCGGGCAGGGTGATGATGCCATCGCATAAATCATTCATCATTTGCTTGCGCTGGTGCATGTTATCTACAATGTGCAGCTCGGTTAGCCCGGTATGGCCAACTTCCTTATCCATCAAAAATTGGGGTATCACCCCTATCGCTTTACCACCACGGCTTAAAATGGCATCGGCTATCAATCCCATAACGCCAACTTTACCACCGCCAAATACCAGGGTAATATCGCGGCTTACCATAACTTCGGCCAGTTGCTCAATAGCTTGTTTTAATAAAGGATCGCCGTTAAAGTTGGCGCCGCAGAATACAGAAATGGATTTCATGGCGCAAATATAAAATTTACAGTCGCCACTTTACAGGTTACGATAGTATAATCCATTAACTTTAGCCGTTTATCCATTTAATACGTATTATTACATAATTACATTTACCAAACCTTATAAACCAAACACCCATATGAAAAAAGCCTTAATCCTTGCAGCCGTATTATTTACAATTGGCCTTAAAAATTCTTTTGCCCAAACTGTTACCAATCCCGATATTGAAAGTACTGACAGCCCGACAAGTACCATCACCAAAATTGAGACCGATCAACAGTATACCGTAGTAAGCTTTAGGCATTATGCCGGCAGCGATAACGCCTGGGCCGTGCTTAACAGGGAAATTTATATTCAAACAGATGTTGATAACAAACACTACGGGTACGTAAAATCGGAAGGGATTGCCGTAGCGCCCGAGACCAGGAACACCTTAAAAAAACTAAATGATAAGCTGGAGTTTAAAGTGTATTTTAAAAAGATTCCCGCCAACGCCAAAACCATCGATATTATTGAACGCGCCGGCAAACGGAGTGATGGGATAAACTATTTTAATTTTTATAACGTTGATGTTACACACTCATCGCCCGGAGATAAGGGCATAAAAATAACCAACGTGGAATTATTGCCACCGCCACCGGTAAATGGGACGGAACAACCTTCTTCAGATGGCGCTAACGGAATGGCAAATGCCATGGGCGCTATGGGGCCCATGTACGCTTCGATGGCAAAAAGCCTGCTTGACGCACAATTTGCTTATTTTAAACAACCCGGCAAAATAGCCGAGATAGCAAAACTAAATAAAGAGTATTTTGATGCCCTTACCAAAGAGGGCTTTACCAACGACCAGGCTTTAAAAATAATAACAGCAAACAGCATCATCCCAAAGTCGGCATCCATTAACGGTCAGTAAGAATCAATTATTGAATTATTGAATTATTGAATTATTTTCATTTAACGATGTAAACATTGAATGACAGAATCATAAAATCAATAATTCAGTCATTCAATAATTCAATAATTGCTTACCTGCTTGTGTAATTAGGCGCTTCTTTGGTAATAGTAATATCGTGTGGGTGGCTTTCGCGCATGCCGGCTGCGGTTATGCGTACAAACTTGGCGCGTTGCAAATCTTCTATGTTGGCGGCACCACAGTAGTGCATACCTGCACGTAAACCGCCAATGTATTGGAATACCACTTCGGCCATACTGCCTTTGAATGGTACACGGCCTACAATACCTTCGGGAACCAGTTTGGTTACCACATCGGTTTCGTCCTGGAAATAGCGGTCCTTTGATCCTTTTGCCATCGCCTCAACCGAGCCCATACCACGGTACGATTTAAACTTACGGCCTTCGTATATAATAGTTTCGCCTGGTGATTCTTCCACACCGGCAAAAAGCGAGCCTGCCATGATAGAGCTTGCGCCGGCTGCAATAGCCTTAACGATGTCGCCGGTTTGTTTGATACCACCATCGGCAATAACCGGGATGCCACGGCCTTCTAATGCTTTAGCGCACTCGTAAACGGCGTATAGTTGCGGTACACCCACACCCGCAATAATACGGGTAGTACAAATAGAACCCGGACCAATACCTACTTTAACGGCATCGGCGCCTGCATCTGCAAGAGCAATAGCCGCATCGCCTGTGGCTATGTTACCGGCAATAACCTGCAGGTTTGGATGTAAGGCTTTAATGGCTTTCACCATATCAATAACCCCTTTGCTATGGCCGTGGGCGGTATCAACCGTAACCACATCAACACCGGCATTTACCAGGGCGGTAACACGGTCGATATTATCGGCAGCAACACCAACGGCGGCGCCTACACGCAGGCGGCCAAACTCGTCTTTACAGGCGTTGGGGAAGTTTTTAACCTTCTGAATGTCTTTGTATGTAATTAAACCTACCAGCTTACCATTGGTATTTACAACCGGTAACTTTTCTATTTTATTGCTTTGCAGTATCGCGGCAGCTTCGGTAAGTGTAGTGCCTTCGGGAGCAGTGATCAGGTTTGTTTTAGTCATTACCGAGCTAACGGAAACGCTCATATCTTTTTGGAAACGCAGATCGCGGTTGGTAATAATACCTTTAAGGCGATGATCGGCATCAATTACCGGGATACCGCCGATACTAAACTCCTTCATGATCTGGAATGCATCTGCAAGCAGGGCATCTTCCAGCAAGGTAACCGGATCCTGGATCATGCCGCTTTCAGATCGTTTAACTTTACGAACTTCATCGGCCTGTGCCTGAATGGTCATGTTTTTATGCAGCATACCTATACCACCCGCCTGGGCAATGGCAATAGCCAGGCCAGATTCGGTAACAGTATCCATAGCTGCCGAAATGATGGGAATGTTTAAACGGATGTTTTTTGTTAACCAGCTGCTGGTGTTAACATCGCGCGGTAATACTTCTGAATAAGCGGGGAGTAGTAAAACGTCGTCGTAAGTTAATCCTTCGGCAACAAATTTAGATGGGTCTAACTGCATAGCAAATAATTATTTTGGAGTTATTATTTGCCGGGCAAAGGTAATAAAAATTCAGGTAAACAGAAATGCTTTGTGAAATAGAGTCAAGAATTAAGAGTCAAGAATCAAGAATTTTACATTTCGCAGAAAAATATCGCTTTTGCCGATCTTTGCAGCTGTCTTAATTCTTGATTCTTAACTCTTGACTCTTCCTTAATACTTTCCCACTATCACTTTATAGAAACGCTCAAAATGGAAATATTTATTGGCTAACTCCAATAACCTTGCCGAGTCGACACTTTTTACAGTGGCGGCATACCTGTCGTAATAATCATAATCCAAACCGGCAAAGTATATGCTCTTGAATTTATCGGCATGCGAAAAAACATTCTCCAGGCTGCCTAACAGCGAACCTAACATATAGTTGCGTACCAATGAAAGCTCCTCGTCGGGGATCAGTTCAGTTTTCAGGATATTGATCTCCTTTTCAATTTCGGCAAGGGCTGGTTTGCATACGTCTGCGCCAACCTCGGTGGCTACAAAGAATGATCCGGCCTGTTTAAACGAGCCCAGGCCCGAGCCAATGCCATAAGTATAACCCTTATCCTCGCGGATATTGGCCATCAGCCTTGAGCCAAAATAGCCACCCAAAACCGTATTGAGTACCTGTAACTGCTGAAAATCGGGGTGGCTGCGGTTAATCATCGGCGTGCCTATCCTGATAGCCGATTGTAAGGCTTCGGGTTTTTCGGTAAAGTAAAACAACTCTGTTGCAGGTACAATTTCCGGTTGGGTGGTATCGGCGGGTTTATCGCCGTTAACCCATCCTTTATCAAAAGTATCGGTAATAAGGGTTAAAGTTTCCGGTTCAATTTTACCTGAAATGATAATGGTGCAGTTTGATGGCTGGTATTGCTCTTTATAATGCGCAACTAATTCATCGCGCTGCAGCGCTTTATAATTATCAAAGCTTGCACCCACTCCGTATATGGTATCGCCATAAACAGCTTTGTTAAAATTTCGGCGGCCAACAACATCGTTTTTTTGAAGGCTAACCTGTAGCTTTTGCTGCTGGTTGCGTTTAAAAGTTTCCAATTCCTTCTCGGGGAAGGTTGAATTGGTTAAAATATCAACAATAACCGGCAAGGTATGGTGCAGGTGCTTGTTCAGGCTGTACAATACAACCTGCGAGTTTTCGTACCCGTATTCAACCTGCAAAAAGGCGCCGTAAAAATCAACCTTATCGGCAATCTGGGCAGCGCTTAGCGTACTGGTACCTTCGGTAAGCATGGTATTTACGGCCATGTTTAACAACGGCAGTGCCGGGTTAAAACGCAGGTTACCAAAAATCCATTCTATGCGAACCAATTCCTGGTCGCCGGAGTTAAAGCAGAAAATATTACAGCCGTTATCAAGCTTTTGATGCGCGGGCCGTATCAGGTTTATATTATCTATAGCCTTAAAATCAGGGGCTAATGTTCTATCTAAGTTGGTCATTGGTCAGTGGTCATTAGTCATTGGTTCTTTTCTGAACCTGAATTCGTCGAATTAAAGAATGGCCGGAATTAAGAAGAAATTAATTCAAAAAATTCCTTAATTCGACAAATTCCGGTTCAGACAGATTCCAATTCTGTTAATTCTCTAATTCTGAAAATTCTGATTCAGAAACTTCGGCTTTCTCGGCCAGGTATATCAGCGTTGATGAATTATCTTTCCTGAATATCTTGTTGGCAGCTTCTTTGATCTGCGCGGGGGTTACAGCCAGGTATTTGGCGGTTTCCTGGTTCAGCAGGTCGGCATCGCCCAGCAGCTCAAACGAGGCCAGGTTCATGGCTTTATCCAGCAACGACATTTCAGAAAACACCATAGTCGATTCGGTTTTGTTTTGCACCTTGGTTAATTCATCAGCCGGAATCTCGGTGGCTTTTACTTTTTCCAACTCATCCCAAAACGCGGCTTCAGCCTGTTCAATACTAATGTTTTCCAGTGGCTTGCCCTCTAACACAAACATACCTTTATCCAGGCTGCCGGTAATATAGGCATGTACCTCGCTAAAAATTTGCTTATCCTGCACCAAACTGCGGTACAAACGTGAGGAATGGCCACGCGACAGGATATCGCTCAGCAGCTCCACCGGGTAATAATCATCATCCAGCCTTGCTCCCATCTGGAAGGCTATGTACACGTCGTTCAACGGCACTTTGGCAGTAACTGTTTCGCGGCGTTCGTCATGCTGTTCGGGTTCCTGCGGCAGGTTGCGTGTGTATTTATCACCGGCAGGGATTGGGCCAAACCATTTTTCGGAGAGTTTTTTAACCTCCTCGGTAGCAATGTTGCCCCCTACTACCATAATGGCATTTTGCGGGTTATAGTGCTTTTTGAAGAATGCTTTCACATCTTCAATTTTGGCATCCTCGATGTGCTTAATGGTTTTACCAATGGTAGCCCAACGGTACGCGTGCTGTTTATAAACCAGCGGACGCAACTTTAACCATACATCGCCGTAAGGCTGGTTAAGGTAACGCTGTTTAAACTCCTCAATTACCACGTTACGCTGCACCTCAAGGCTTTTTTCGCTAAAGGCGAGGTTTAACATACGGTCGCTCTCCAGCCAAAATGCTGTTTCGATATTAGCCGATGGCAGGGTGATGTAATAGTTGGTGATATCGTTACTGGTAAAAGCATTGTTTTCGCCCCCTACCCTTTGCAGTGGCTCGTCATAGCTGGGAATATTTACAGATCCGCCGAACATCAGGTGCTCAAACAAATGAGCAAAGCCGGTTTGCTCGGGATCTTCGTCGCGTGCGCCAACATCATACAGAATGTTGAGCACTGCCATAGGCGTGGTATTATCTTCATGAACAATAACCCGGAGGCCATTATCCAGTGTAAACCGGTTGAATTTAACCATGGATAGTTCTTATTTTAACAAAGCAAATGTAAAACTTTTGACGACAATCGGGGGGAAAGATGCAAGAATCAAGAGTCAAGAATCAAGACAGGAGAAAACTGGCACTCAGCAGCTGGTATAAAAGACACCGATAATTAATAAAAAACGACCGCGGATTTGCTTTAAAAAAGGCAATTCGCGGTCGTTGTAAAAGGTAACGTTAGTTTTCTTTTATATTATTCAAACCAGGCCATCACCTCGTCTTTGGTGGGCATGGCAATATCCAGTTTTAATTTTTTGCGCATTCCGCCAAGGTCGTTAAATACTTTGTTGGGGTTGCCGGCTTTTAGTTCTTCAACGGTGTTAAAACCCATTTTATTCAACACGGGCACCCACTCGGCGGGTACGCCAATGTTTATAAAATCTTCGGCTGTAACCACTTTAGCTTTCTTCTCCGGGCGCATCTGCGGGAAGAATAATACTTCCTGGATGGTGCTTTGGTTGGTCATCAGCATCACCAACCTGTCGATACCGATACCCAGGCCCGATGTTGGCGGCATGCCATATTCCAGGGCTCGTAAAAAGTCGTCGTCCATGGCCATAGCTTCGTCATCGCCCCTGCCTGCAAGTATCAACTGCTCTTCCAGCCGTTCGCGCTGGTCAATCGGGTCATTTAACTCCGAGTAGGCGTTGGCTATTTCTTTACCATTTACAAAAAGCTCAAAACGCTCTACCAGGCCATCTTTGGTGCGGTGTTTTTTGGCAAGCGGGGTCATTTCGATTGGGTAATCGGTAATGTATGTTGGCTGGATCAGGTTATGCTCAACCTTAGCGCTGAAGATTTCGTCAATCAGTTTGCCTTTGCCCATAGTTGGGTTAACTTCTATTTTCAGTTCGGCACAGGTTTCGCGCAAAGCGGCTTCTTCCATGGCCGATACATCTATACCTGTATATTTCAGGATAGAATCGTACATAGATAATTTTTCGTACGGACCGGCAAAGTTGATCTCGTTGCTGCCAACCTGTACAACCGGGATACCATGAACGGCTTTGGCTACGGTTTCCAAACATTCTTCAACCATGGCCATCATCCATATATAGTCTTTATAGGCTACATAAATTTCCATGGCAGTAAATTCCGGGTTGTGGGTACGGTCCATACCCTCGTTACGAAACATTTTACCAAATTCATATACCCCGTCAAAACCCGCAACAATAAGGCGTTTCAGGTAAAGCTCATTAGCTATGCGTAAAAACAAAGGCATATCCAGCGTATTATGATGTGTAGCAAACGGGCGTGCTGCCGCGCCGCCGTGTACCGGCTGCAGTATTGGAGTTTCTACCTCCATCCAGCCCTGCGCGTTAAAGTAATTGCGCATGCTGCTAATCACTTTGGACCGGTTGATGAATATTTGTTTGTAGGCCGGGTTAACGGTTAAATCAACATAACGCTGGCGGTAACGCAACTCGGGGTCTGTAAAGCCATCATGAATGGTTCCGTCTTCCTCCCGCTTAACAACCGGTAACGGTTTAAGCGATTTGGAAAGCACAATCAATTCGCGAACGTGAACCGAAATCTCGCCGGTTTGAGTTAAAAACACATAGCCTTTAATGCCTATGTAATCGCCTATGTCAAGCAGTTTTTTAAATACGGTGTTGTATAAGGTTTTATCCTCATCAGGGCAAATATCATCGCGTTTCAGGTATATCTGGATACGGCCGGTCGAATCCTGCAGCTCGGCAAATGACGCGTTGCCCATAATACGGCGGGTCATGATACGGCCTGCGATAACTACATTTTGGTAGGCCTCGGGTTTTATTGCAAAATTATCGGTAATATCCTGTGCCCAGGCGTTAACATCAAATGCTTCGGCGGGGTACGGGTTTATACCCAGTGCCCTTAATTCATGTAAAGATTTGCGGCGGATAATTTCCTGCTCGGATAGTGCAATACTCATGTTTTGAACGGTATTTTTAATAAAGGTGCAAAAATAGCGTTTTTAATGGAAAAGCCCCACCTAAATCCTCCCCGGAAGGGAGGACTTTAAAAAGAAATACAATAAAAGTCTCCCCAACCGGGGGAGATTTAGAGGGGGCCTCTTCTTTTTCCTTCAAAAACCTCTTACATTAGCCAACCAATTACCCAAACCATGAAAAAACTGTCCTTGATATTATTTAGCCTGGTAGCTGTCACTTGCAAAGCATTTGGCCAGGATACAACTTCTTTATACAATGCCGGCACCAAAGCTGTGTTAGTTGCCAAACAGTTCGCGTTTACCGAGGGGCCGGCAGTTGATAAACAGGGCAATGTATTTTTTACAGATCAGCCCAATAACAAGATCTGGAAGTATAGCACAGATGGCAAACTATCTGTTTTTATGGATAGCGCGGGCCGCAGCAATGGAATGGATTTTGACAGCAAAGGCAACCTCATAAGCTGTGCCGATGGCAAAAACGAGCTTTGGTCTATCAGCCCCAAAGGAAAAATAGAAGTATTACTTACCGGCTATAAAGGGCAAATATTTAACGGACCAAATGATGTTTGGGTGAGGCCCGATGGCGGGCTATATATTACCGATCCCTACTACCAACGCGACTATTGGACACACAAAAAGCCCGAACTTGACGGCCAAAAGCTTTATTACCTGGCCAAAGGCAAGCACGAAGCTGTTATGGTTGATGATAAATTTAAGCAGCCGAATGGTATAGTAGGTACCGCTGATGGCAAACAGCTTTTTGTGGCCGATATAGGCGATAACAAAACCTATCGTTATGACATCAATAACGATGGCTCATTAAGCAATAAAATGCTTTTTACCTCGCAGGGATCAGACGGGATGACAATTGACGAACTGGGCAACATATACCTTACCGGCAAAGGCGTTACTATTTTTAACCCTAAAGGCGAAAAAATTGGCCATATTGATATTGATGAGCCCTGGACGGCCAACATTTGTTTTAGCGGAAAAAACCGGGATGTGCTTTTCATCACCGCCTCAAAAGCCGTTTATACTTTTCAAATGAAGGTAAAGGGAACTAATTAAGTCGGAAGTCTTAAATCGTGAGTCATAAGCCGGATTTAGTTTTTTTATTAAAAATTTAGACCTTTCGACTATAGACTACAGCACTATGCTTTCTGTTGTAATATAGATATAATTTGCTGCTGCTCGCCGTTGCTGAGCAGTTCGCCTTCGTAGTGCCATGGGCCTGATTGGGGAAAATAGATTGCGCCTAAATAATCCGGATTATCCTCATCGGCCAACGTGGGGCCATCGCCATCAATTTCCATTTCTTCGGTAAACAGCATGGACTCATTGTCGACCGAAGTTTTGTAAATTTTATATACACCCGTATCCGCAAGATCATGTTCCAGCATCGGTTCGATGATAATGTTTCTTGAACTGCCGTCGGCGTGCTTTAAATCTGCGTAAACCGGATTTTTCATAGGTGAGTGGTTATCGTAAATTAATACAAAAATAAGGAACTTTTGTTTTAGGTGCGAGGATAGGTGCAGGCACCATAAACAATTCAGGTTATTAAATAACCAATGAAAACAACAAGTTTCTTTATACAAAAAATAGTAACTTGGAAATGCGTTAATCCGTTTCATTAATGAACCCCATCTGTAAAATATTATTTCTTTTAATCCTGCTCAATATCAAGCAAGCGGGATCATATCGGAATTTGCGACCGATTTTCACAACGCTAACAACGAAAAAAGATTCAACCAGGCAAACTGAAACAGCAATTGTGAACGGCATTAGTTATACAGCAATAAATATTTTGGGCGGCAAATTTTGCATAAAAGATAATAGTGGCAAAGTTGTTTATAGCTCACCTGCAGATGATGGAGTAATCCATTTTAAATTTATTGATTTTAATGGAGATGGTTATAAAGATATCACCGTAGATTTAAGTACCGTGGATTCAGGCGCCCAAGACTTGATCATTTACGACTTAAAGTCAAAAACATTTAAATTCGCCGGTAATTGTTCCAACGCCGAAAAAATACGAAACACAAAGTTTTACTATACTTACGAGGACTGTTGTATGGGAAGAAACTGGAGCAGTAACTTGTTTTACATTGCTGATTCAAAGATCATAAACGTAGGGTATATTAACTATAAAGATGGCGAAGGGCTTTCGTTTTATAAAGTCAACGGTAAAAAGAGTGTATTTGTAAAAAAGTGGAACGTGCGAATTAATGGTAACACGCCCATTACCACAGGTAAGCATATTAATTTCAATTTAAATAATTATTGGAAGAACCACTGGTATAGCTTCATTGCCCAACGCAGTTGAATTATGTAAAAATACCTAAATAGTACCCCGAAAATTTATATAAGGTGATATTAGCGTTGATGCAAATTCAAAAAAAACAAAAGGATCGATAGCTACCTCTTTTCTGAAGCACTTGTTAATTTAGCTTTTATACTTTGCAATCCGGGGTTTAATGCAAGCGCCTTTTTGTAATAAGTAATAGCTTTTGAACGGTTACCCTTTTTTAGGTACGCATCCCCTAACTGGCTAAAGGCGGTTGACGATGCAGGATAGTTTTCGGCATTTATTTCAAATAAACTTATCGCATTATCCAATGCCCCGGGCTGGGTCATTAAATACATTGCCGTATTGCTTATATTTAGCTCGGTTGGTATAATAGCATATCCATATCGTGCAGATAGTTGCTGGTAATGTTGTTTTACAACAGAGGCGTTCAATAATTTCGGATCCATATCTGGCAGGTCCCATTGCTTGTAAATAAATCGTAAAGCATCGTAGTAGCCTTTTACCGGCTCCGTCATATGTATTTCCTCAGGATAGTAAACATATTTATGGTCTAACCCTGTTATTTTACTTTGAGTTATTAAAGAGTCGAATTTTAACAGATTAACATGAAAGGTAGATTTGTCTGATCCTCCTTCGTTTGCGTCACTATAAAAAATCATTTTATTTATAACAGGATTAGTTTTCAGCTTCTTATCAGCAAGGTTAAGTAAATATTCCTTATCCCACCAAAATGATGGGCTTATGGCTATATACGCGCCAAACGTATCCGGCTGTGTCAGCAAGCAATTAATTGTGGTGATGCCGCCAAATGAGTGCCCTGCAAAAATCCTAAAAGGTTCTGTTTTGTAGTGCGCGTCAACATAAGGTATCAACTCGCTGCTAATAAACTTTAAAAAATTGTTGCCGCCACCGCTTGGCTTTAACCAGGATTTTGAACTGGTATCCGGCTTTCCATAATAATCAACAACGCTATGAGTTGGGGTAAGGTCGCGGGTACGGTTGGTATTGGGGATACCTACTATGATCATTTCGGGCGTTACATTTACGTCCCAACGGCTAAGGTACCGGCAATATTCTGCAAGCATACTAAAATGATTATCGCCGTCAAGTACGTATAATACGGGGTAGCGCTTACCAGGCATTAGCGTATCGGCAGGTGGCACGTAAATATAAATTTTCCGGTCTTCATCCAATACTTTCGACGAAAGTTTGATAATATCCGGCGCTATGGGCTTGAAAACCGGATCGGTTTGGGCAAATAAACCTTTAGGAGTTAACAATAGCAGAAGAATATATATAATGTTGTTATTTCTAAAATGGCGCGTTAACCAGTTTCTGTGAGTCATAACGGTTGAGTTTATTGGTTGGCATTTGAAATTACTGTATTTTTTTAATAAAGTATTATTTATAACCCGATATTTTGTCTCCGGGAAGGTATCACCAAACAAATGCTTTTTACTTTATCACCGCAATGTTATGCTGCTTGATCCGTTAGAGATACCACCTTCTTCCTATTCAGGCTTGCTAAATTATATGCTTAACTATTTATCCACCCCCAACTTTTCCGACTGATCCTAAATAATAGCAGTGTTAATTACAAAAACCTATAGAAACAAGAAGCGCCCTCTGATGGGCAGGGGCGCGTTCTAACCAATTATAAACCTAAATTATGAGAAGAGCTGTAAGGGAGGTCTCGAACCTTCTGGTGCTGCCGTTCAGCGCCTTACAAATACTACACTGCAAATATACAACACATCTTTCATTTTGCAAATATTTTAAGTAAAAAAGTAAACTATTAACAATTTAATAATACAACAACATTTTACCTGCAATATTCACAATATAATAATTGTCATTTGAACACATTATTTGCCTGTATATCAATATGTTCATTTAACGCAATAATAATACCAATAGTCTTCGATAATTAAAAAATCTGCAAACTTTATTCAAATAATTGATAAAGCTTGCAGATATTGATATGATTTGTTGAAATTGACACTATTTTAGCAGCCAAAAATAGGCTATTAAATTAAACGCCAACACGTTGTGTATTTTTTACGACACGTATGCCGGCCAATAAAAAATAAAAAGCGCCAAATGCCGAATACCCCGCCAGGTTAACAATGCCCATACCTGGTTGATGCGCCATAACAATAAAGCTTACGCCAGCCAATAAGGATTGCCCTCCGCTTATGATCATTGGCCATTGCCCGTCCAGTTGTTTGCGTCTTTGTAAGCCTGTAATAAGCTGAATAATGCCGGTTAACCCAGCCCATATACCAAAAACAATTAGTGCGGCCGGTACGCCACTTTGGCTGGCAATGGCCACAGCTATAGTTACAATTACGCTTATTGCAGTGTTTACATATTGAGCGGTTAAGTTTTGCCCCTTATTAATGCTGATATCCCATGCGGTGGCCACCACATCCCAGGCTGGGTAAATGACAAGCAATATGGTAGCTGCCAGGGGCATGCTCCTGGTGAATAATGCGACCAATGTAACCCATATGGCCGAAAATGCCACTCGGATAAAATAAAGCTTGCGCTGTGCAAAAGGATTAATAGCGGTAGTTAAAGTGTTTTGATCTGTTTTCATTGTGCTGTGTTTTTTGATTGCTCAAAGTTGAACACTATAAAAACAGCAAATTTTCACCTAAGTGAAAACGGCCGCCGTTTTTTATGGCAGCGGCTGTTAATTACTTTTGGCTGACAAGGCGCTTTTTTATACGCGTTAATGAGGGGTTTTTAATACCCAAGTATGACGAAATATGGTAGGCCGGCACACGGTTTATAATATTAGGATGCTGTTGGGTAAGCTTAACATACCGTTCCTCGGCGGTGTTCAGTAAAAATTCTTCAGCACGGGCCTGCGAATAATTAAAAAACAACTCGGCTATAAGCCGGCCAAATCTTTCCCACCGGGTTGGAGTGGTGTATAAATATTGCAGGTCCTGATAGTTTATGCTGATGATCTCGGCATCTTCCAGGGCCTGTATATAGTAATAACAAGGGTACTGGTTGATAAAACTTCGAAACGATACCAGGAACTGCTTTTCAGAAAAAAAGTAAACGTTTACTTCCTGCTGCGTTTCGGGGTGTACATAATATATTCTGAAAATACCTTTTGAAATGAGGGCCAGATCGGTACAAACAAAACTTTGCATGTTAAAAAAATCGCCCTTACCTATCCTCCGGTTTCGCCATAAACTTTGGCCAAGGGCAATATCGTTGTCTGATAAATCTGCAAAGTTTTTCAGCACCTCGGTTAAAACCAAATGTTTATCGTCCATATAAAACCATTAGCCAACAAAAGTAAGCAATAGGCTTACACAAAATGCATTAGAAATGTAAAAGCCACCCTGCTTAAAGGATGGCTTTTAATACAGCTATAATAGTAACCGTTAATTTTTAGGCGCAGGCGCCGGTTCAATTTTTTTTCGGGCCATTTTTCTCTCTCTTTGAGCGTCAACAAAAGCTGTATACTTTGTTTTTTGGTCGGGCGTTAAAATAGCTTCCAGTTTGGACTGCGCATTATCGCGGATAAGCTTATGCGCGTAATGTTGCTCCTTTTTATCATTTGTACCTTTAAGGGCCTTCAAACTATCAAGTCCTTTACCCTGCTCCAGCAATACCGCGTTTACCTGGGTTATCTGGCTGTTGGTTAAGTTAAGCTGTTTGGCCAATACCTTAGTTTGTTTTGCAGCCCGTAACGCCGGCGTTGCTTTTGCTTTTTCTTGTGCACGTGCAAATAAACCCAGCCCTGCAATAAAAGCTATCATCATGAGTACCTTTTTCATAGTTTATGTTTTTTATGGGGGTATGACTGATTTTTGAAGTATTGGTTTAAATTTTGCCGACCACAAATAGTAGCTGTGGTACCGCTGTTACTACTTTACTATCTGTTGAATAGTAAATATAAATACTTTAAGTATTTTTGAACTATGCCGTTTATATCTGTAAATGTCGAAAAAAGTATTCGCTACAAAATACTGATACCACAAGTTAGCTTGATTAACTTTTTTAGATACTTTTTAGCCTGGTGTTTGGGCTTAGCATTAATTTTTGTGAGCATTGGAGTTAACTTAAACCCCAAAAATCATTATTCGTTATTTTCAACGCTTGTCTTTTATAGTTTCGCTTTGTTTTTTACACTTAACCTGGTACTGTTAAATAATTTGACCCACCTTAAAGGATTTAGTGAAGATGCTAACCGCGCCGATATTACAGCTGTTTTAGAGGAATATTTCGGCAATGCCATTCCACTTGCTACCGGTAGGATTTCAAGAAATGTAAAAGCGCCCAAAGGCCTTAATTCGGGCAGGATAGTAACTGTTATTTTCGATAGGGAAAACGTTTATATAAATGTTACATCAATCGTAGGCTCCAGAAATATCATATCGCCCTATCATGGTCTTTATAATTACATAAAGTGTAAACGTATAGCAAGGGATTTCAAAAGGAGGTAAGCATAATCAACAAAGTGTGTGTACCACCCGGAAATGAAACACTCAGAAACACCATGACACGGGGTGGTACACCTCTTCCTCACCTGTGTTGGCATCACCCGAAATACCAATGAACCATTGAACCAATTAACTAATCAAAAACTTTCCTCTCCAACATGATGTTATTCCATTAATTAAACATCAGTTACCATGAGCCTGGAAACATATGCCCAAAAGCGGGATTTTACCAAAACCGCCGAACCCAAAGCCGGAAAAAGCAAGGACAAAAACAGCCTCGTTTTTGTAATCCAAAAGCACAATGCTTCGCGACTGCATTATGATTTCAGGCTGGAGATGAGTGGCGTGCTCAAAAGCTGGGCGGTGCCCAAAGGCCCGTCAACAGATCCTAAAACCAAACGGCTGGCCATGATGGTAGAAGATCATCCTTATGATTACCGCAACTTTGAAGGCATCATCCCCGAAGGCGAATATGGTGGCGGTACGGTTATAGTTTGGGACGAAGGCACCTATGAACCCATCGAAAAAATTAAAGGCAAGAAAGAGCAGGAAAAGCACCTGTTGAAAGAGCTCGAATCCGGATCGGTAAAAATAAAGCTTCATGGCGAAAAGCTGGAAGGCGAGTTTGCCCTTGTAAAAACCCGCGGCATGGGCGATAATGCCTGGCTGCTTATAAAACATGATGACGATTTTGCATCAAAAAAAGATATTACCAAAGAAGATAAATCCGTAATATCGGGCAAAACCATCGAAACGATGGAAAAAACCAGCGATAAGGTTTGGCATAGCGGGCACGAGGAAAAGATAGGAAAGCCCAAAAAATCATCGTCAAAAGAAAAATCCACTAAACCAGCCGAACCTGATGAAAGCGTGGCCGAACCTGAAGATATTAACGTGCCCATGGTATTAAAAAAAGCCCCCAAAGCCAAAATACCCACCGGCATAAAGCCTATGCTGGCCACATTGGTTGATGAACCTTTTGACGGCCCCGATTGGGTTTACGAGGTAAAATGGGATGGCTACCGTGCGCTCGCGTTCGTAAACAAGGGAGAGGTGGAGCTGTTATCGCGCAATAATAAAACGTTTAACGAAAAATTTTACCCCATCTACAAGATTCTAAAAGGATGGAAAATTAATGCTGTGTTTGATGGCGAGATATTGGTATTAAACGACAAGGGCGTATCTAACTTTGGCAACCTGCAAAACTGGCGCAGCGAGGCGGATGGCGAACTGGTTTATTATGTGTTTGACATTTTGTGGTGCGATGGAAAAAACCTGATGAATTTACCACTCTCGCAACGCCAGGCCATACTAAGGGAGGTTTTACCGGCAGATAACGACAACGTGCGCACCAGCAAAGTATTTAATGCCAGCGGCACCGAATTTTTTAAAGCTGCCGAAAGGATGGGATTAGAAGGTATCATCGCAAAAAAAGCAAGCAGCATTTATTCGCCGGATCTACGATCGAAAGAGTGGCTCAAGATAAAAGTACATAAAAGGCAGGAAGTAGTGATAGCAGGTTTTACTAAAAATGCCGATACAGCTAAACAGTTTAGTTCATTGCTGTTAGGCGTTTATGAAAACGACAGTCTTCAGTATGTAGGTAAAGTGGGCACCGGCTTTTCGGATAAAGTACAAAAGGAAATGATGGCACAATTTAAGCCTTTAATAACCGATAAAAGCCCTTTTGATACCATACCCGATGTAAACAAGCCATCGCGTTTCAGGCCAAACCCGCCCAAGGCCAAGGCAACATGGCTAAAGCCCCAGCTGGTTTGCGAGGTAGCTTTTAGCGAAGTTACCAGCGATGGCGTGTTTCGTCACCCATCATTCCAGGGCATGCGCGTTGATAAAAAGGCAACGGATGTAGTGCGTGAGGTTGCAGAGCCTACTGAGACAGCAATTGAACAAGCGGAAGAAAAACATGAAGATAACCATGCATCGGCCATAAAACCACCAAAAGAGAAAGGAAGAAAAACCTTGCTAAACCCAACCGACGAAACCCAGGTACGCAAAATTTGCGGCCACGATTTAAAGTTTACCCACCTGAGCAAAATTTACTGGCCCGAGGATAAGGTAACCAAGCGTGATATGTTTAACTACTATTACCAGGTGGCGGAGTATATTTTACCGTACCTGAAAGATCGCCCCATGTCGCTTAACCGGTTTCCCGGCGGTATTCACGGGCCAAGCTTTTACCAAAAGGATGTAAAAGGTAAAGCGCCCGATTGGGTAAAAACTTTTCCGTATACCAACGGCGAGGGCGAGCACAAAGAATATTTGGTTGGCACCGATGAGGCAAGCCTGCTATGGATGGCCTCGTTAGGCTGCATCGAGATGAATCCCTGGTTCAGTCGTATCCAATCGCCGGATAACCCTGATTATTGTGTAATTGACCTTGACCCCGACAAAAACACCTTCGACCAGGTGATCGCTGCAGCGCTGGAAGTAAAAAAAGTGTTGGATGCCATTGATGTGCCCTCCTACTGCAAAACTTCCGGCTCAACCGGGATGCACATTTATATTCCTACTGATGCCAAATACAGCTACGATCAAACCCAATTATTCGCCCGCATCATTGTAAACATCGTTCATAAACAAATACCCGATTATACCAGCCTGGAACGTATGGTTGCCAACCGTAAAGGTAAAATGTATCTTGATTTTTTGCAAAATCGCCCCGGCGCAACCATTGCCGGCCCCTACTCACTCCGCCCCAAAATTGGAGCAACCGTATCTATGCCCCTCCACTGGGACGAGGTAAAACCCGGCCTCACCATGAAGCATTTTACCATTTTTAATTCGGTTGACAGACTTAAGGTTGAAGGTGACCTGTTTAAAGGTGTATTAGGAAAGGCTATTGATTTGGAGAAAACAATGGAAAAAGCTAAATCAGTTTTCGGTTAGCAGTCATTGGTCATTGGTCATTGGTCATTGGTCATTGGTCATTGGTCATTGGTCATTGGTCATTGGTCATTGGTCATTGGTCATTGGTCATTGGTCATTGGTCATTTAAGGGCGAGTTTAATTACGTAGTCGTTGTTTTAAAAATTTTCAAATAATCCACCAATGACTAATGACAGCGAAGCGAAATGACCAATGACAAGCGAAGCGACAATGACAAATGGCAGCACAGCGAAATGACAATGACAAGCGCAGCGCTAATGATTAACCACCGGCAATTTCACTATAAAAACAGAACCTTTGCCTTCTGTACTTTCAACCTGGATAGTGCCCTTATGGCTTTCAACTATCTGGCGTACAATACTGAGCCCCAAGCCTGTTGATTGTTCGCCACGCAGGCCGGCGCGGCCGGCCCTGGTAAAGCGGTTAAATATTTCGGGGAGCATAGCCTGCGGTATCCCTACACCATAATCCTGAACTTCTATAATCACATCTTTATTAACCTGGCTTAACCGCATGTCAACACGGCTGTTATCCTTTGAAAATTTCACGGCGTTGCTCACCAGGTTATCAATTACACGAGAAAACTTTTCTTTATTAATGAGCGCATAGGCCGGGTTTACGCTGCTGGTAAAAATAACATCAATGTTCAGTTTGCTCTGGGTACGCCAGGAATTTACAGCGGTTTTAAGCAACTGATTCAGTTCTGTTCTTTCGGTTTCAATAGGTTTTCCGTTTTCATTGCGGGCGGCATCCAGCAGGTCGTCAATGATGGAGCGGGCTTTGGCGCACGATTCTTTAATCATATTTAAATTGTCCTGCGTATCCTCCGTCACCTCATCCAGTTCCATCATCATCGCTATCGATTCAACCGAGGCAATAGGGTTACGTAAATCATGCGCAACCATACCCAGCACCTGGTTCTTGAAGACGTTTGCCCCCTCTATCAGCTGATTTTTTTCGCTTATTTGTAAAACCTGCTGGTAACTATTGGCTTTATAAGTAAAAAAGTATCGGGAAGTTAAATAAAAAGCAGACAACAACACGACCGAAATTAGCTGATTATAAACCATTTGCGTAGGCGATGTTTGACTATACAGGAGCAACGCAGTAAAAAACAGCTCTATACCTATAATAAGTATTACCGTTTCGTAATATTCAAATACTACTGTCGCGCTAATCAAACATAAGGCTATCAGGTAAAGTGTAAGCGAATTACTTGGATCAGACGTGGCTATAAAGCTGGAATACATGCCACAGGTAATAATATACAGCGAAAATAAAAACACCGTAAACGCCATAAGCTGGGTGCTTTTTTTTCGCTTTTTGTATTCCAGTATCAGCAAATTGGCAGCTATCAGGAAAAAGGGAGTCACTACCAGGAATACCCAGTTGCTTGTATTAAATTCGGGGAAGTTTTGCGCTTTGGTAAGGCTCGACGGAAAAACAACATAGAGCACCCTTATAATAATGTTCAATAATAAAAATATGATACTTGCAGCCCGTACAGCAATCAAATTCTGGTACGTGTAAAAATCTTTGTACAATGATCTGTACTTAACAGGCAGGCTATTGAAAAAAAAGCGAGTGTTCAACATGAGCTGGTATCTACAAAATTAATAAAAGTATTAAAAATGTTACAATTATTATGAACCGCGACAAAATGACGCTCAATCTTTTTTTCACGTGACTTTTTATCATGTTTAGTCAACTGGCAAGGGTTTTGACTATTACCACTCATAACACTAATCAATATGAATTTTAACAACTTTACAATAAAAGCACAGGAGGCTGTACAAAAAGCTTCTGAGATTGCTACCGGTAATCAGCAGCAGGCAATTGAGCCGGCGCACCTGTTAAAAGGTTTACTGCTGGTTGATGAAAATGTTATTTCCTATTTACTAAAAAAGCTTAATGTTAACCTTAACCGCCTGAACGACGTACTGGATACCCAGATAGCATCGTTCCCCAAAGTTAGCGGCAGCAATGTTTACTTATCATCTGATAGTAACTCGGCCCTGCAAAAAGCGCAAGGATACTTAAAAGAATTTAAAGACGAGTTTGTATCGGTGGAGCATATCCTGTTGGGCCTGCTGGCAGCCGGCGGCAAAGTAAGCGGGGCGCTTAAAGATTTTGGCGTAAACGAAAAGGATCTTAAAAAAGCCATCATCGCATTACGCGGTGATAGCAAAGTAACCGACCAAAATGCCGAAGCAACCTACAACGCCCTGAATAAATATGCCCGTAACCTGAACGAGTATGCCGAAAGCGGCAAACTTGACCCTGTTATTGGCCGCGATGATGAGATTAGGCGTGTTATCCAGATCCTGTCCCGCCGTACCAAAAACAACCCGATATTGGTTGGCGAGCCGGGCGTTGGTAAAACCGCTATTGCCGAAGGCATCGCTTTCAGGATAATTAAAGGTGATGTACCCGAAAGCCTGAAAACCAAAACGGTGTACTCCTTAGATATGGGCGCATTAATTGCAGGCGCCAAATATAAAGGCGAATTTGAAGAACGCCTTAAAGCCGTTATAAAAGAAGTTACACAAAGCGATGGCGAGATCATTTTATTTATAGATGAGATACATACGCTGGTTGGCGCAGGCGGTGGCGAAGGCGCTATGGATGCTGCCAACATTTTAAAACCGGCCCTGGCCCGTGGCGAATTAAGATCGATAGGTGCAACTACACTTAACGAGTACCAAAAGTATTTAGAAAAAGATAAAGCGCTTGAACGCCGTTTCCAAAAGGTAATGGTTGAAGAACCGGATGCCGCCGATGCTATATCGATATTACGTGGTTTAAAAGAACGTTACGAAACCCACCACAAGGTGCGGATTAAAGACGAAGCCATTATTGCCGCGGTGGAAATGTCGCAGCGTTATATAGCCGACAGGTTTTTGCCGGATAAAGCTATCGATTTGATGGACGAAGCCGCATCAAAACTGCGCCTGGAAATGGATTCGGTACCCGAAGTGGTTGATGAGCTGGAACGCCGCATTATGCAGCTGGAAATTGAGCGCGAAGCTATAAAACGCGAAAGGGACGACCGCAAGGTGAGTGAATTAAGCGAAGAAATTGCCAACCTGTCGGCCGAGCGTGATTCGCTCCGTGCCAAATGGCAGGGCGAGAAAGATTTGGTTGATGGCATAAATACCAAGGTTGAGCTGATTGAAAATTATAAGCTGGAAGCTGAACAAGCCGAACGCGCCGGTGATTATGGCAAAGTAGCCGAATTACGCTATGGTACCATTGTACAGGCCCAGGCAGAGGTTGAAAAACTGAAAGCCGCCTTGCTGGAAAACCAGAGCGATAGCCGGATGCTGAAAGAGGAAGTTACCGCCGATGATATTGCAGGCGTTGTAGCCCGCTGGACAGGCATCCCGGTGAGTAAAATGATACAAAGTGAAAGAGAAAAACTGTTAAACCTGGAAAGCGAGCTGCACAAGCGTGTTGCAGGGCAAGAGGAAGCGATAGAGGCGATAAGTGATGCCATACGCCGCAGCCGCGCCGGTTTACAGGATAAGCGTAAGCCAATAGGGTCGTTCATATTTTTGGGCACAACCGGCGTGGGTAAAACCGAGCTGGCCAAAGCCCTGGCCGAATACCTGTTTAATGACGAAGGCGCCCTGGTGCGGATAGATATGAGCGAATACCAGGAACGCCATGCCGTTTCAAGGCTTATTGGAGCGCCTCCGGGCTATGTGGGTTATGATGAAGGCGGCCAGTTAACCGAGGCCGTGCGCAGGAAACCTTATAGCGTGGTGCTTTTGGATGAGATTGAAAAAGCGCACCCGGATGTATTTAACATATTGTTGCAGGTATTGGATGATGGCCGCTTAACCGATAATAAAGGCCGCGTGGTAAACTTTAAAAATACCATCATCATCATGACCAGCAACATAGGATCAAACATCATCCAGGAAAACTTCCAGACTTTGGAGGATAGTAACCGCGATGAGCTGATAGCCAAAACCAAAAATGAGCTATTTAACCTGTTGAGGGCAACCATTCGCCCTGAGTTTTTAAACAGGATAGATGAGATCATTATGTTTACACCGCTAAGCCGCAACGAGATACAGGACATTGTAAAATTGCAGTTTGCACAGGTACAGCACACCCTGGCCGAAATGGGCATTACCATGGAGGCAAGTGAAGAAGCCCTGGATTGGCTGGCCCAGTTGGGTTACGACCCGCAGTTTGGTGCCCGTCCGTTGAAACGTGTTATCCAGAAAAAAATCCTGAACGAGTTATCTAAACAGATACTGGCCGGCACGGTAGATAAAGACAGTACCATTAAGGTAGATATGTTTGATAACAACTTTGTATTCCTGAACACGCCTAAGGTTGGCGAAGTGGTTGGATAAGTGAGTGGTTGATTAGGTTGATTGGGGTGCTACTGCAACACACATCACGTTAAATCTTATTAAATGAGTTAACGGTTTTTTAATTAGCTATATATAAAATAGCCGCCCGGTTTTCGGGTGGCTATTTTTGTTTGGTGTTTGATCGCTTGAATATCGTCTTGGTTCTTGACTCTAATATCTTGGCTCTTTTCCCGGGCGTTGCCTGCGGCCCGGGCTCTATGCTCATACTGCACAGGCCTTAGCCACATTGGCCGGTATCCGCGCCGATCTAACGCAAATTTGTCTGAACCTGAATTTTTCACATTTTATTTGTTTTTAAGAGGTGTTCAAGAAGGCTACGCCATTTACAGAATTAAAGAGCTTTCAGAATTGCCTACCTTGTTCGCCAATTTACCTCAGACCTCAGACCTCACACCTCACAACTCACAACTCACAACTCACAACTCACAACTTCTCCTCATCCTCCTTCTTCTCATCAACCATTTCAATCTGGGTTTCGTTATCGTTAAAACGTTCTTCGTTTTTGGCAAGTATGGGTGCTGCACCGGCAATAGAGATACCGGTTACAGCTAATAATAAAAACAGGCCCAGGCAAACAAGCCTGAGTAGCTTTTTTAGCTTTTTCATGCATATAGCAATGTGCTTAACAAACGCCGGGGCGGGTTAAGCGGGTAAGAAATTTTTACTTATTCCATTAAATGGATAAACTGGAAGGCACTAAGCGATAGCTGGATATTCCTGATCGACAGGATATAAAAGTCGGATAAATTGAAAATTGGTAATGCTTTTATGCACTAATGAAAGATATTTTACATGCAGGTATTTGATGGCAACGACTTTATTATAAACCGAAATCCTGTTGGCAGTGCTTTCTTTTACAGTTAAATAATGAACAGCTGTTCTGCCACAAAAAGCCAGAGAAGCCCTTTTGTAGCTTATCCCCCGCCGGCCTGCGGGTTCCCGAACCGCCAGGGTTTCGCTATTTACCGGCCTTGTCGCCGACCGGTTATTGTTTATATAACCCGAAATAGCGAAAAAACTCAACAACAAAGTAAACGCCAGCAAACCATGCCTGGCCTTATTTTTTATGCTGATTAAGATTTCGTGGTTGAGCATTGGTAAATATAGTAAATGATTACTTAAATGCGTGTCGGGCCAGCTAAAAACAATCCAATTGTACTACCTGGCAAAATTCAAGACAAACAACCTATTCCAACTCAACCTAATCAAACTCGATCAACCACATTTAACAATAAGTTAATATATTAGCAATAGTTAATTACATAATAATCACCAAGTTTGACACACAGTTAATAAACATATACTTATACATTAATCACCTAAAAAACACACCATGCTAAAATTTACCAATGTAAGGCTGCTTTTTGCTGCCTTGATGGCTGCCGGTGCGCTTATGAGCGGCTGCCAAAAAAACGGCAGTTTACCCGCTCAAAATGCCTCTGCCACGCAAAACACAACAAAACTAAAAACTGAAGCGGTATCACTTACCCAGGGTTTCGAGGTTGGTTCAACAAGCCCAAAAACGGCTTATGATGTATCACCTACAGGCTCAAGCAGTGGTGATAACGTCACACTATCGGGCAACTCATGGAATTTGTACGATGCTTTAATTGGCAACCTCTCTGGCGATTTAAAGGCGGGCTCATGGGCAGCACGCATCCGCAATACAGGTAAAATTACCATGTTGTTTGATGTTACCACCGGCATTAGCACCGTTACCGTAAAAAGCGGCACTTATGGCACTGATGGCGCAAGCACATGGGGGTTGTTTTACTCTGTAAACGGCGGCAGCAGCTGGACACAGGCCGGATCAACCATTACCAGTACTACAACCTTAACCTTATCAACTTTTACAATCACTGGTGTAACCGGTACCGCACGTATCGAAATCCGCAAATTAAGCGGTGGCACTAACCGTGTGGATATAGATGACATCACTATAAATGACAACGGCGGCACCGGCGGCGGCGGCACCGTACTTACAGGTAAAAAATTCCTGTTTGATGCCAGTCATCTTGAAAATGCGGGCAGCGCCGATTGGCAAATTGATGCCGATGGCACCGAGAGCGTGCCAATTTATACCGGCGGCACCACTGTAGAAACAAAAGCACAACGCATCCCTACCCCATCATATACCGGCATAACATCAGGCACTGCCGAAACTTATTGGAAAGGAGCTTTGTCATCATGGGCAATTGAGTTGGTTAAACGCGGTGAACTTGTTGAAACGCTGCCAAGCGGATCGACAATTACCTATGGCACATCTGCCGCACAGGATTTGAGCAATTACGATGTATTTGTGGTTTGCGAACCAAACCGCCTGTTTACCGCCGCAGAAAAAACAGCGCTGATGAACTTTGTTGCCAATGGCGGCGGCTTATTCATGATTGCCGATCATACAGCGGCTACCACTGCAGGCACAGATGCCAACGGCTATAATCCATCTGATAGAGATGGAGATGGCTACGATTCGCCCCGCGTGTGGAATGATTTAATGACCAATAACGGCATTAACAATAACAACCCGTTTGGTTTCAGTGTTAATTACGTTGATATCAGCGAAAGCCCATCAACCAACGTATACACCGGCACCAATGCAAGTGCGCAACTGGTATTAAACGGTGCGGCCGGCACAGCATCTAAGCTGGCTTTTTATAACGGATCGACTGCGACGTTAATACCTGCTAACAACTCAAGCGTACAAGGCTTATTTTGGCGTAACAGTGCCACCAACGGCGGCACAGCAAACGCTATGGCCTTGCTGGCAACCTACGGAAGCGGCCGTGTTGTATGGATTGGCGATAGCTCAGATGCCGACGATGGCACAGGCGATACTAACGATAGCTTATTTAATGGTTGGTCGGGCGATGCACCATCGGGATACACCTCGCATCCGGCTTTGCATTTAAATGCCTCGCTATGGCTGGCTAAAGCACAGTAAAATCTGGATATAAACTTTAAAAGGATAGTACTTTAAATAAACAAAATGTCCCGTTACTTAAATGCAACGGGGCATTTTGTTTTAATATAGATTTACCGGAGGCTTATTATATTCATTAAATCAAAACAACATCAATAGTTCATTGGTTACACAAATAGGCGCATTATTAAACGCTGTTACTTAAACAAAACATCACCATCATGAAAAATTACGAGAGCTTACTTGATGCCACCAATGATCTTTTCAAACGTGGATATACAGCCAACCTTAGCCTGGAAGGCGACACGATAGATGATAAAGCCCAGGCGATTCATATGGGGGCCGACGATTTTATAATTGACGAATTTTACCGTTTTGAAGGCGCCAGCAATCCCGATGATATGTCGATAGTATATGCGGTATCATCACCCAAATATAACCTTAAAGGCGTATTAGTGAATGCTTATGGCACGTATGCCGATGATAGTTCGTCTGCCATACACGCTAAACTGCGTCATGGCCAGGTGAGCCATAACTTACACGGGGAAGATAGACCGCAGGCGTAATAGATGTGCAGATTAAGCCTTTCGATAACCTGCACATTTGAAATTTGCATATCCCGAAGCTCATCCATCTGCACATCTGAAATTTGAAATCTGCACATCTGTAGTTTGAACATCTACAACCCCTTCAATATTTTCTTTCCACCTGCCTGGATAGCTGCGCTGCCGTTGCGCATTAAAAACTCCATTTGGGCGCTAAGCTCGTCTTTAACCCAGGGGAATGAATCTTTTAAATTATATAGCGCATAAGCTGCAAATACCTTTACGGCAACCTTTACTTTTGGATTTATCATCCAATCAAAAAGTTGTTCTACAACCGGTTCAAGATTAATTTTTTCCAGTTTCAATCGCAAAGATGCGGGTACTGTGGCATCAGTTATGTGCATCATTATTTTGGCATAATGCCGCATGCAGCCGGGATTTTTCACTTCGTTAATACGCGATATCATGTACTCCAGATCGGGCAGGTAACTTTCAGGATCTGTTAAAAAAATATTTTCCAATATCCAAACTGCCCTGAAAGCAACAGCCCTATCGGGGTGAAAAGTAATATCAATCAAATCGTGCAATGCAAATTGCTGATCCTTCAATATCCGGCTTAGTTCAAGCACTTTGGGTTTACCAATAATGCTGGTAATGCGCTCAATAAGTTCCGATTTGGTCATTTACGTATAAAGATAATAAGTCTTTATAATATATTATCCCGTTTAAACGTAGCTGTATAAAAATTCAAAGGTGGGTTACCATAACAATTTGTTAATGAAAGCTTAAAGCAAATACAATCTGCAACTAATTAATATTGGTTATTATTGTAATAAACATAATATACAAACATCATGACCAATTCAATTCTGGAGATCACCGAAAACGAATACCTGATAAAACTAAACAGGAGCAATTTCAACCTGTCGTTTATCAGGAGTTTATTAAAGATGGTTGAAGTGGCCAACCCGAGCGACGAAAGCGAGTTTTCATATAGCGACCGTATAATCCACCCCTATCAAAACCACTCTGCCACAGCCGACTATTTTAGCGCTATTGACGAAAAATAAAAGGGACCCAGTTTTGGGTCCCTTTTATTTTTTATCTTTTTTCCTTTAATTTTATTCTTTCTACCTGCTATTTGGATTAAAACTGGCGATATCCGCCTCTTACTACCTGTTTATCCATTTGTGCCAGCTGGCCTTTCATCATTTTTATCTGCTCGGTAAGTAATTTATTCTTATCATCTTTTGATGCTTCGGATAAATACATCTGCGCTTCGCGTTTGTTGCGTTTTGCCATCGAGATACCTGCCAGGCTTAATTTAGCCAATGCTATATTGTGCGACATTTTCATGCCCAGTTGTAATGATTTCTTAAAGTATTTTTCAGATTTCATCGGCGCCTTGCGCGATTCGATCAAACCGACCAGCAGGTTGTAATACCCATGCTGATTTTTATGCAATTGTTTTTCATAGTCGGTAATTTTCAATAACCAGGCTTCGGCTTTTTCGGAATTCTCTTTGCGCAAAAAATATTGCGCCAGTATCATGTTTTCGTTAAAAAAGAAGCTTAACAGTACAATACCACCAAATAACAATACTAAAATCCCCCAGCCCCAAAAGCCAAAAGCACAAAGCGCAACGGCTGCGCCAAAGAATACACACGCTACTACTAACCGAACGATATTTGACATAATTTACTTTACTATATATAAGCGCAAATATCTGTTTATTTGTACGCTAAATCAACATCTATAAAAATATTTATGGCTAATTCATTAGACCCATCATGGCAGGCGGTTTTACAACCCGAATTTGACAAGCCTTACATGATAAAACTGAAACAATTTCTGCTGAAGGAAAAAGAATCGGGACAAATAGTTTACCCCAAAAACGCAGATATTTTTAACGCTTTTAATACCACCCATTTTGATGATGTTAAAGTAGTTATCCTGGGGCAGGATCCTTATCATGGCGCACACCAGGCACACGGGCTATCATTTTCTGTTCAAAAAGGGATAGCTATCCCGCGGTCGTTATCCAATATTTACAAGGAATTAAAAACCGATATCCCAGGCTTTACCATCCCCACACATGGAAACCTGGAAGAATGGGCCAAACAAGGCGTATTGCTATTAAACGCCACATTAACCGTTAGGGCAAGCACACCAGGCTCGCACCAGAAACAGGGCTGGGAAGAATTTACCGACGAGGTTATCAAAACCATATCCGATAAAAAAGAAGGCATTGTATTTATACTCTGGGGAGCCTTCGCCCAATCAAAAGCAGCACTGATTGATGAAAAAAAACACTTCATCATCAAAAGCGCCCATCCTTCGCCCTTCTCGGCCGACAGGGGCTTTTTCGGCAGTAAGCCATTTTCAAAAACTAACGAGATATTGAGAAAAGAAGGTAAAAAAGAGATTGATTGGCAGGTTCATTAGAAAAGAGTCAAGAATTAAGAGCCAAGAATCAAGACAGCTGCAAAAAAATATTGATGGATTGCTGGTGATAAACCATTAAGACAACGGCAAAAAAAAGCGTAAAAGAAAAATCTTTTACGCTTTGAAAAATTCAGTATACAAGATGAACTTATCTTGATTCTTGGCTCTTAATTCTTGACTCTATTAGTATTCCAACGGCACTATCGGTTCCTTTTTGCTGGTCGACATGATCATCATGGTTTGGAAGGTTTTTACAACGGTGATGCGGCTTATTTTTTCCATAATCAGTTGCTCGTATGATTTAATGTCGCGGACATAGCACTTTAGTAAAAAATCGCACTGGCCGGTTACGTGGTGGCACTCGGTTACTTCTTTGATATTTTTTATCTCATCTAAAAAAGTTTGGATGGTGTTTTTTTGATGAAAATCTAACGAAATCTGGATAAAGGTTTTAATACCCAGGCCCAGTTTTTCTTCATCAACCAGGGCATGATAACTTTTAATGTATTCGGCATTTTCCAGCTTCCGCACACGCTCAAGCGTTGGCGCCGGCGAAAGGCCAATTTCATTGGATAATTGAAGGTTGGTTATCCTTCCATTTTCCTGTAATATCTTCAGTATCTGTAAGTCTATTTTATCTAATTCAGCGCCCATAGTGTTGCAAATATAATATATTCCGCATTTCACGAAATTAAATTTCAATTAAAACGAGTAAAACAAAAATATATTTCTCAACTCTTCATATTTTAGATTAGTCTAAATTTTTTATTAGATTTGTATAAATGAACACGTTAGCCGAGGAAAACTATTTAAAATGTATTTACCACCTGGCAACAGGTGCCGGAATGGCCAGCACCAATCAAATTGCGGCATCATTAAATACCAAGGCTTCATCGGTAACAGATATGCTGAAAAAGCTGGCAGATAAAGCGCTTATTAACTACACCCGTTACCAGGGTGTAAGCCTTACGGCAGCCGGTGAAAAGATAGCGATTGGCATTATTCGTAAACACAGGCTTTGGGAGTACTTTTTGGTTGAGAAACTGAACTTTAAATGGGACCAGGTACACGACATGGCCGAAGAAATGGAGCACATCTCGTCGGAAGAGTTGATTGACCGGCTTGACGAATTTATGGGCCACCCAAAGCATGATCCTCATGGCGACCCGATACCGGATTGCAACGGCAAGTTTAAACCAGCCGAGCTTAAGCCGGTTTCGGCATTAACAATTAACGATTGCGGGGTAATTTCGGGAGTGCGCGACCATACATCGCCATTTTTACAATACCTGGAAAAGCAACAGCTCACCATCGGCAAAAAAATAACCATTACCGATATCATCGAATATGATCATTCGGTAGCATTAAAACTCGATACAAATAAAGAAGTACACATTAGCCGCGAGGTTGCCAACAATTTACTGATAGCCCTATGAGCAATAATAGCACACCCGATAATCATTCTTTAGGTAACGTACACGGTTCGGTTAACCCGGAAAGCCTTACGGGCTGGCGCAAAATAATGGCCTTCCTGGGCCCGGCCTACCTGGTTAGCGTAGGCTATATGGACCCCGGCAACTGGGCAACCGATATTGCCGGAGGAAGCGCCTTTGGTTATAAACTCATCTGGGTTTTGTTTGTGTCAAATCTCATCGCATTGTTGCTGCAATCGTTGGCGGCCCGGCTGGGCATAGTACGCGGACTGGACCTTGCACAGGCTTCCAAGAACGCTTACCCCCGTTTTGTAAATTTCTGGTTATATATATTGGCCCAGGTTGCTATTATAGCCTGCGATTTGGCCGAAATTATCGGCATGGCCATTGGTTTAAAGTTACTATTCCATTTGCCACTCATCTGGGGTGTATCGCTTACTATAACAGATACGGTGCTGATGCTTTATTTGATGAACAAAGGCATGCGCAAGCTGGAAGGTTTTATTATATCGATGATCTTCATCATCGGTGTTTCGTTCCTGGTAGAAATGTTTATTGTTGGCCCACACGTACTGGATGTTGCAAAAGGATTTATCCCCGGCAACCTGTTTAAAAACGATGCGGTGAGCCAGCAAATGTTATATATAGCCATTGGTATCATCGGTGCTACGGTAATGCCACATAACCTGTACCTGCACTCATCGCTGGTGCAAACCCGTAAAATTACCCGTACCGAAGAGGGCTTTAAATCGGCCATAAAATTCAACCTGTTTGATACCGTTATCGCCTTAAACCTTGCATTTTTTGTAAATGCTGCCATATTAATCCTGGCAGCTACCGCATTTTTTAAAAATGGATATTTCCAGGTAGCCGAAATACAGGATGCCTATAAATTATTAGAGCACATATTTGGCCGGATAGCGCCCGTACTGTTTGCCATTGCCCTTATTGCATCAGGCCAAAGTTCAACCATTACCGGTACGCTTGCAGGGCAAATTATTATGGAAGGGCATATTAACCTGCGGATTGAACCCTGGCTACGCCGCTTACTGACCAGGGTATTGGCTATAGTGCCCGCGGTGTTCACTATTATTTACTTTGGCGAGGATGCTTTGGGCAGCCTGATTATTTTAAGCCAGGTAGTATTAAGCCTGCAGCTCGGTTTCGCGGTTATTCCGTTAATACACTTTACATCTGATAAAAAGCGGATGGGGAATTTTGCCATCAGCCTTAAAGTAAAAATATTAGCCTGGGCAAGTGCCATCCTTATAGTTGGCCTTAACGCCAAGCTGGTGTATGACCAGATTGGCGACTGGCTGAAAGGAAACCCACAAGCCGATTTGTACATCTATATTTTTGTTGTGCCGATAGTTATTGGCATAGCTTTATTGCTGGTTTATGTATTTTTAAGACCGATGCTTTATAAACATGCCGACACGCCGATATACATACCCCACGGTATTGCAAACGCAATTAATGACCTGGACGCTGTTGAATACAAACACCTGGCCATCACCATCGATTTTTCAAAAAATGATAACGACTGTATGCGCCATGCCATTATGCAAGGCGGTAAGCACGCTACCTATACCCTTATACACGTAGTAGAAACTGCCGGAGCCCGTTATTATGGCGGCCAGGTAATGGATAGCGAAACCCAAAGCGATTTTGATAACCTGGATAAATACGTGCAGGCCATGAAAAAATTGGGCTACAAGGCCGAAGGTGAAATTGGCTTTGGCAACCCCGCGGACGCCATTGCCGGTATTGTAAACAAAAACGGGATAGACTTTATTGTGATGGGCTCGCACGGGCACAAGGCTTTAAAAGATCTGATATTTGGAACAACCGTAAACTCGGTAAGGCATAAGGTTAACGTGCCGGTATTGATTGTGAAGCCACAAAAGGCGTAGTATCACCTAAATCCTCTCCTTCAGGGGCTACTGTGTATACACATCTTTTTAATAAAAGAAAATGTCATTTCGATAGAGCTTGAGCGGGAAAGAGCGGGGCGCGAAAGAGAAACTACCTCTTGAGCGTAGCGAAAAATCTTAGACGATTTACATCCCGAGAAGCCTATCGGGATGCAGGGTGTATAAGATTTCTCCTCACCCCAATGCCCTAATCCACCTCTGATTCGTTCGAAATGACACCGTTTTGTTAAATGATAAAGGATTAAAAGATGTGTACACACTATAGCCTTAAGGGGAGAACTTTAAAAAACATCAAAAGGATTCGCCATTTATCTAAGATAGAGAGCGGGTTATTTTTTTGTAAGTTTGCAAGCTTTACATCTGAATACAATGGCCGAGGATAAAATATACATCAAAAACAAAAAAGCTTACTTTGAATACCACGTACTGGATAAATACACGGCCGGCATAAAATTACTGGGCACCGAAATTAAATCCATCCGCGAAGGTAAAGCCAACATTAATGATGCATTTTGTACTTTCATTAATGGGCAACTATATGTGCGTAACCTGCACATATCCGAATATTCGTACGGCTCGTTCTATAACCACGAAGCCAAACGCGACCGTGTGCTGTTGCTCAACAAAAAAGAACTCAAAAAACTTCTTACCCGAGGCGAAGAAAAAGGATTAACCATTATCCCCCTTGCCCTGTTCATCAGCGAACGCGGTTTTGCCAAACTCGAAATCGGTTTAGCACAAGGTAAAAAAACCTTTGATAAGCGGGAAACGATGAAAGAAAGGGATACAAAGATAGAGATGGACAGGGTGATGAAACGTTAGCCCCCCGGCCCCCTAAAGGGGGAGCAAAAAATACAAAGCGGATGAAGTTTATATACCTCATCCGCTTTTTTATAACTATACAAATCAAAAGTTCCCCCCTTCAGGGGGTTAGGGGGCTTTGCCACCCTACCAGGCCTTATCCCCTACCAGCGGTACAAACCTGAAGGTATCCAGTACGATTTTTTCATAGTCGTGCTCAGCCACTTTAAGGATGGTTACCATTTTTTGGGTGTCCTCGTCGCCAACAGGTATTACCAAAATGCCGCCAATTTTTAATTGCTTTAATAATACTTCGGGTACTGTGGGGGCGCCGGCAGTTACAATAATTTTATCATAAGGCGCATGTTGGGCTATGCCAATAGAGCCGTCGCCGCAAAAAAAATGCGCTTTGTAGCCCATTTTTTCGGGTAGTACATATTTAGTTTTTTCGTAAAGTTTTTCCTGCCGTTCGATGGTGTAAACGTTAGCACCCATCTCCAACAAAACGCAGGTTTGATAGCCAGATCCGGTTCCAATTTCCAGCACCTTATCACCCTTACGAATATGGAGTAGTTCCGTTTGATAGGCTACCGTATACGGCTGCGAAATGGTTTGGCCCTCACCTATCGGGAAGGCGATATCTTTGTAAGCCTGGTTCCAAAAAGTTTCGGCAAAAAAATAGTGGCGGGGTACGGTACCAATTGCTTTTAACACTTCCTGATCCTGGATCCCTTTCTTCTCCAACAAATCAACCAGCCGTTTACGGGCACCTTTTTCGCGATAATTATCGATGTACTTTTGAGCCATTACCCCGTAAAGTTAGCAGGATTTTGGTGATTTTACACCGGGGAGCAAAATGCAAATCGTAAACACTTATGTGTTAACCAATAAATTTTCCCTTTGTCATCCTGAGGAACGAAGGATCTATTGACTGTGCAAGACCATTAGAAAAGTTCGCGAATAAAGGCTTATCCCTACGCATGACGCATCCAATTTTCCTGTCATCCTTCGTTCCTCAGGATGACAGTCTTTTATTTTTAAACGTCATTTCCCTTTCAGAATTTCGCGAAATTTTACCACTTAGCTTGACAGTTTTTTATTTTTGAAGGTTATCTCCCCTTCAGAATCCGCGGATTTTACCGCTTATAATGACAAAATGGAAACATTATTTAGTAAGGATCCACATCCGGCTGCACAATACTTCCTTTACTCAGCTTAGTAGTCTGGAACTGCACAATCACATCCTTCAATATCGCCTTGGCCTTTACAATGGAAATTCCATCCTTCTCGAACTTCAACATGACAGATTTGATATAAAAATTACGGATACGGCTAATCAACGGCGACTCGGGGCCGATTACTCTTTCGCCGAAGTGCTTACGTAACTCGTTGGCCAGGTAAACCGATTGATTATAAAGTATCTCGGGGTTTTTATGTTTAATATCTAAATTAATAATACGGTAGAATGGCGGATATTTGAAGCTCTTACGCTCGGCCATTTCGGTATAATACAGATCATTGTAATCATTGGCAATTACCTGTTTAATAACGCGATGGAACGGATCATAAGTTTGTATCACCACCTTTCCCTGCTTGCCCCTGCGCCCGGCCCGGCCGCTTACCTGGGCCAGCATCTGAAAACTACGCTCATTAGCGCGGTAATCCGGAAACTTGAGCAGGCTATCCGCATTGATGATCCCGATTAAGGTAACGTCACTAAAATCGAGACCTTTGGCTACCATTTGGGTACCTACCAGTATATCTATCTTTTTTTCTTCCAGGTCATTCAAAATGGTTTGCAGCGAATTGCGGGCACGTGTGGTATCCAGGTCCATACGAGCAATACGCGCGTCGGGCAACAGCAGGCTTAACTCGTCCTCAATTTTCTCTGTACCAAAACCCTTGTATTCCAGGTGCGTGGATCCGCAGGCGGGGCAAATAGATGGCGAATCTTCCTTGTACCCGCAATAATGGCAATGAAGCTTACCGCTGCTTTTATGGTAAGTAAGGCTTACATCGCAATTAATGCACTTGGGCGTAAAGGCGCAAATTTTGCACATCAGCACCGGGGCATAGCCACGCCGGTTCTGAAACAGGATAACCTGCTCTTTATTAGCCAGCGCTTCGGTTATACCAGCCATTAGTACGCTGGTAAAGTGCGATTGGATAGTTTTTTGCTTGGTTTCGGTAGCAATACTCACAACTTCTACATCGGGCAACTCTACCCCTCCAAATCGCTCTGTAAGTTCTGCAAAACCATATTTGCCGGTTTTAGCATTATGGTAACTTTCAAATGATGGCGTGGCCGAACCTAACAATACTTTGCCATGATGCATGCCTGCCAGAAATATGGCAGCATCACGCGCATTGTAGCGGGGAGCAGGATCGAACTGTTTGTAGGATGTTTCGTGTTCTTCGTCAACAATAATCAGCCCAAGATCATTAAAGGGCAAAAACAAGGATGATCGTGCACCCAATATCACCTTATAATCGTTATTAAGTACTTTTTGCCAAACCTCTACCCGCTCGTTATCATTAAAACGGGAGTGATATACACCAATGTCGGCACCAAAGTAAATACGCAGCCGTTCGATGATGTGGGTGGTAAGCGCAATCTCGGGCAACAGGTAAAGTACCTGCCTGTCGTTGCGCATCATCTCCTCTATCAGCCTGATATAAAGCTGTGTTTTGCCAGACGAGGTTACGCCATGCAGCAAGGTAACGTCTTTTTCAAGGAATTGCCGCCCGATGCTCTCCAGCACTTCCGTTTGCTGGTCGCTCAAATCAAAATTGGTAATGGCATCCAAATCTTCCTCAAAATGAAGCCGGCTTACGTTCTTTTCAACCGCCAATAAAATTTCTTTTTCAATAAGTGATTTTATACTTGATTCTCCAGCCCCACTCTCCTCAATCAGTTCGTTTTTGCTGACAGCTTTTTGGGTACGCGATAGTTTGATATATGCCAGCAAGGCATCGGCTTGTTTAGGCGCGCGTTTTTCCAGTATCGGAAATAACTCGCGCAGGTTATCGGGGTTGTTGTAAACCGGGTTTAAGGTGATAAACGTACGTTTGCGGGGCTTGTAACGTTCGCTTACTTCTTCGCTAATGTGGATAAGATTTTTTTCAAACATCAGCTTCAAAATAGGCATAACCGTTTTTTGGCCCAACAGTTTAGCTATGTCGCTTATAGTTAACTCGGGCTGAATATCCAGCGCTTCCACAATTAAAAACTCCTTATCGTGCAACGCGCTCCGGTCTATATCAAATTCTTTATTAAGTTCAATTTTGGTTTCGCTGGCCAGTTTCAGGGCGGCAGGCAGTGCAGCATTCATTACCTCGCCTACGTTGCACATGTAATAATCGGCCACCCATTGCCAAAAGTACAATTGGTGGGGGGTAACCACCGGCAGGTTATCCAGCACCTCAATAATATATTTGGCCTCATACTTTTCGGGGGCCAGTTCGCTTATTTCTTTTATAACCGCGGTATAAAGCTTGCTTTTACCAAACTGCACCACTACCCTTTTGCCAATGGCAACAGCATTGTTCATTTCAAAAGGTACACGGTAAGTGTAATTTTTTGAGATAGACAGCGGCAAAATCACTTCTACAAAAAGTGTTTTACGATCGGTATGCTCAAATTCGGTAAACTCTAACATGTTGTTTTTAGCAGAGTCAAGAATTAAGATTCAAGAATCAAGACAACGCTGGTCTATTTCCCGTCTAAATCCCTGATGGTGAACTTTAAAATTTTGCTTGTTAAAAATTGATCGAGAGTTAGAATTCAAAAATGGTTACCAAATTTCCGTCTTGACTCTTGATTCTTAACTCTTGATTCTTATTTAACTCCCTTATCGCTCAAGGCAACAATCGCCATCATTAGCCAGCCTAAAATAAACAGCAGGCCGCCCAGCGGTGTTACCGGGCCCATGTATATCAGCCAACCCCAGCCTATGACATTGCGGCAGCTTAGCAGGTATAGCGATCCCGAAAAAAATATTATCCCGAAGGTAAAAAGGTAATAAGCGGCTTTAATCAGCTTCCCTTTTGGTTCTTTAAAGGTAGATAGAAAAAGCAGGGCAAATACATGGTAAAAATTATATTGTACGGCAGTATGCCAAACCTCTAACTGGCCGGGTTGCAAAACTGCCTTAAGCCCATGTGCCCCAAAAGCGCCGGTTATTACGGCTAGCATTCCTAAAAACGAAGCGGTGACGATTATTTGTTTGTTCATGCAGATATAAAAAGCTAAGTTAACCAATTGAAAGTATTACTTTAATGCCGCAGGGTAAAATTCTATCTTTGTAAAGCAAACCGCTATGAGACGACTGATAGTAACCACCTTAATTTTACTTGCTGCTACTGTATTTATAACGGTTGTATATTTTAAAAATTTAAATCCGCCAGGGGTACGCAACAACCAGGTAATGCAAAGCATTCCCGATAACGCTGTAGCTGTATTTGAATTTAATAACGAGAAAGGGTTTTACGATATTTTTAATGGCAACCAGCTTTTGGCCGCTGTTGTTGGCAAACAAAAATTAAGCGACCTAGATACTTTACGCAAGTTGCTGATGTCTTCGGCTTTGTCTGATCAATTTTTTTCGGGTCAAAATGTTTTCATTTCAGTTCATCCTGCCGATAACGACGATATAGGATTATTGGTGACAACAACGGCATCAGTTGGTTTTGAACCAAACTCGTTTAACATGATAGCCGCACAATCAAAAGGAGCCCTTTCAATAGCTGTTAATCACAATGCTTTTGGGCTTGAGTATGATATTTTGGTAAAAGTCATTAACAAGCACTTTTACATCATTAAAAAAGAGGATAATATTGTTGTAGGCAGTTTTTCAAAAGCTTTGATAAACCAGAGCGCGTTGTATAAAAACGACAAAAGCAAAACCATATTTGTATCCCTGCCCGAACAGCAGAATGCAAACTCACTGGCTAATTTATATATCAATTACGGGCAGCTATCTCCCTTGTTCGACGAGTTTTTTAAAAACAAAAACACCGATATTTTTAAAAGCTTCCGTTTATTGCCGGCCGTTGCCGCGCTTAGCATAAATTATAAAAACGATGCATTGATGTTTAATGGCCTAACCAGTTTAAATACCCATACCTACAGTTATTTAAACCTTTTTACCAGGCAACAGCCGGTTATCAACCATTTAAAAGACATGTTCCCGGCAACTACGGCCTATAGCATCTGTTTTGCCGTATCCGATCCGCAAAAGTTTGAGGCCGACTTATCGCAATGGCACATTAAGGCAGGGGTAAACAGCGAAAAAGGTAAGCTTTTTGATAAAATAAGACAAGAAACCGGCTTATTTTTAAAAACAGAATTTGAGCCCTTGCTAAGTAATGAATTTGCGGTAGTAACCACCCGCTACCAGGAAAAATTTGCCATTATTACTGTTAAAGACGGATCAAAACTACTGCCTTTAATGACCAACATCAGCACCATGGTGAGCGATCATATAGGGCAGTTTAATTATGAGAAACTGCCGTTTTTTTTATTGGGCGATGCCTTTAGTGTTTTCAGGAAACCATATTTCATGATTGTAGATAACTACCTGGTGCTGGCGGCCTCATCATCAGAACTGGTTAGCTATACTGATACTTATATTAACCGCAAGTTCATCAGTAAAACCGACCAGTATAACCAGTTTGACAATTTGCTGGCCGAGCGGAGTAACGTTGCTTTTTTTATCAACTTTAAAAATACGCAGGCTATATTAAAACGCGACCTTAAAGACCCATTTTATAATGCCTTTGAAAACAACCATCCCGGCTGGAAAGATTTTTATGGCGCAGCCTATCAATTCACAGCATCCGACAAGAATTTTTACACCAACTTTTGTATAAAAGCGAACAATATAGACACGGCAGCGTTAACAAAATAAATTACTTTGTCCATTTCACAACCAACTTACGCTCAAATACGTTAAAGTAACCGATTAATTTATTCTTTTTTACAGATAACCGTTTTTGAGTTTTATCTTTAAAAAATTAAACGGACTAAGGCTCGCGAGATATTATATGAATAAAATTTACATTCTTTTCTTCTTTTTGCTCATCTCTTTCTCGGCTTCGGCCCAGCAATTTTCGCAATATAACACCGGTACGCTTTATGATTCATTCGAAAACCCGTCTGTAAGATCATTTATACCCGATTCAAGCAGGCAATACGCATTTAACTTTTTTTTACCAAACTTTGGCGCAAACGCTTATGTAACGGGAGATATTCAACAGGCGCTTAAAAACAGGCTTTTTTCCAGTACTCCAACTTATAAAGCATCGTCACTTCAAATTGGTAAAAGCAAGTACAATCATTTTAATGCCAATGTTAATGCCTACGGCATTATGCTTAAATCGTTCACAAGTCTTAATGGCGATGTGGAAATGGGCTTTTCGTACCAATTAAAAGCAGAAAGCCGCGGCCTGGTATCCGATGAAACTATTGCGTTGTTTGATAATGTTGCCAACTTTAAAGGCAACCCTTATGATGATATTTTTAACAATCATTTTCAATTACAAACCTATAACCAGATCAGCTACTCGTACCGCGAACGCATAAACAAACAGTTTGCATTTGGTTTTAAGCTGAGTGCTTTGTTAGGCGTAAAATATTCAAAATTTGATATTACAGGTTCGCACGCTGTGTTTGATTCGGTTAACAACCAGGCTACCCTTAGCATGCGCGGCCGCTATTATTCAAGCTACATACCGGGTCAGCCATCGGCGCATGATTACCTACCCAACTTCCGCAGCCCGGGTGCTTCAATAACCATTGGAACATCGTACATAACCGACGACAAAATAACCATACAGGCCAATATTAAAGATTTAGGCTTTATACACTGGAGCAGCCGTTCGCTTGCTTCAAATTTTGATAATACTACAACCATAACCGGATTAGCGTCGGGCCACCGTGAAGATAGCATATACAATGCGGTAATTAAGCTATTCAGAAGTACTGAAGCGATGTCAAAAATTGGCTCGTTCACTACAAAAACAAATGCAAGGGGCGAGTTGAGCGCGTCGAAAACCTACTGGATAGATTACGACAACAATTTTAAATACACGCCAACGCTGATAGGCTCAAAAGAGTTTTGGTTTACGGGCTTTACCGCGGCGCTGGTGAACCATGTGCAATATCAAAACTATACCGCCACCATTACGGCCAGTTATGATGATATGAAGCTATTTAATGTAGGTGCCCAGTTGATGTATAAAACGCCTAACTTTGAAGTATACGGAGGTACCGAGAGGCTTATTAACACGGGCAGGCTTGCATTTGCGGCGCTGGGCAATCAAACCCAGATAGATCATATTGGCACCTACTCAGGTATGGACATATTTCTTGGTTTCTCGTTGAAATTCGGCGCGGTGATTGAGCATCCCATGAATTCAAGTTATATCCCGATGGGCGAAAAAGGCTTTTTTGGAAGGCTGTGGGGACGATTATTTAAAACAGGCAATTAACGACAGAGTCAAGATATTAGAGTCAAGAATCAAGACAGCTTCACCTTGCGGATTGTTTGTGTTTTTAAATTAGCCTTTAAGTGAACACGGACAGATTATTACAGGTTGCTTTTTTTCTTTGGCCGTTGCTCCAAAAATCTTAATTCTTGACTCTATCCTCTTGGTTCTTTTTTAACCCCGGCTATAAAATCCTTCAGATAATAGGGTTCAAAATAGGCTACATCTTCAAAATCTTTATTAACAAATTTTTCAGCTGCTTTTTGGGTAAGATACGTGGCAGAGTTTTCGAATTTGTGTAAAAAACGGGCGTTGGGATTGCCGCCTAAAATAGCTTCACACTTATCAGCGCCATCGCCAAAAAAAAGGATCTTGTGGTCATTCAGCAAATGAGCAAAACTATGCTCATCAATAATTTCGGCAGCGGTGTCTTTAAGTTTTTCGCCGGTTATATTAAAAACTGCGCAGTAAACCTCCATTCTTCGGGCGTCAATCATGGGGCATAGCAGTGTATTATCATCAATAGATATAGTATTATCATTAATTACACCATAAGCCATCGCCTCCAAAGTTTCTATAGCTATAAGCGGCTTATCAAGCGCGAAACAAAGCCCTTTTGCTGTTGATACTCCTATCCGCAAACCTGTGTACGAACCTGGGCCGCAGCTTACCGCAATGGCATCCAGGTCGCGGTAAGTAAAATTACCGCCGGCTATAAGTTCTTCGATAAACAACGTGATTACTTCCGCATGTTTATTCCGCTCGTTTACCTGTTTAAAATTCAAAACTTTACCGTCAGCAGCTAATGCTACCGAGCACGATGTTGTTGCAGTTTCTATTTGTAAAATAAGGCCCATCTTGTGAGTTGTGAGTTGTGAATTGTGAATTGTGAGTTGAAAAAATCAATCACAGCGGCACTTTACAAAACAAAATATTAACCTTTTAAGCTTAGGGCAACCAAGAAAACTCAAAACCCATCACTAAAGACTTAAAACTAATTAAGGTACCGGGTCATGCCCATGCCCTCCCCAGGGATTGCAGCTGGCAATTCGCTTAATGGTTAGCCATCCGCCTTTGAAAGCCCCGTGCTTCCTGATAGCCTCTACCCCGTATTGCGAGCATGTTGGCGTATACCTGCATGATGCCCCTGTCATCGGCGAAATAAAATACTGGTATACTTTTATTAAAGCTATAAAAACATAGCCTATAAGCTGTTTAAGTAATCTTACCAGCACCATTACACCAATGTGTTATTAGCGGCAGTTAATTGCTCAGACAATAGCGCAAGCATCTTCAGCATCTTTTTTTCGATGGTGCTGTACGGCACAATCTCCTTACCAATATAACCTACAGACAGCACGATGGTTTTATCGGCCGTTTGCAGCAAATTGTATAAGTTTTGTTGTTTGTGTAGCCGGTAGCTTTCGCGCATACAGCGCTTTATTAAATTTCGGTCGACAGCATGTTTATAACGCTTTTTGGAAACCGAAAATAATATCTGGGCAGGAAATTGCTGTGGTTCTGTATGATACAACCACGAGGCTTTAAAAGGATAACACAAAAAAGAAGAGCCGCTATGAAAAAGCTTATCAATAAGCCTTTTATTACATAACCGTTCTTCTTTTTTAAAAGTATACATAGTTGCTTATCTGGAACCGGGATTTAAGCAGACAATCGGTATCCATTGATTGGCAAAACACCAACCAGCGCAACCGGTTTATGCTTTATGACGACCCTCGTCAGAAACTGATAATCTTTTTCTGCCTTTAGCTCTTCTGGCTGCTAATATTCTCCTGCCGTTAGCAGTTGACATGCGTTCACGGAATCCGTGTTTATTTCTTCTTTTTCTTTGAGAAGGCTGAAACGTTCTTTTCATAACTATTTATTCTATTCGTCGTTTTAAAAACAAGAGCGCAAATGTAGTAATATTTTAAAACTTATCAAACACTATTTTTCTTATTTGTCGCTCTATATTTATTGCTGTAAATTAAGCGTTTTAAAACCATAATATGAAACTATCTATTCTGCTGCTTATCATTTGCTTGCCTTTTGTTGCATTAAGTCAGGCAGCCCCGGCTATCCATTATAAAATATACAATACAGCAACCCAAAAGCAGGCTACAGTTGCCGATATTATCAACAACATGGCGGGGGCCGACGTACTTTTTTTTGGTGAGGAACATAATGACTCCACCGGGCACCTGTTGGAGCTGGAACTTTTTAAGCAACTGGCCCAACAATATCCCGGCAAAACAGCTTTATCGATGGAAATGTTTACTACAGACTGCCAGCTGGTGTTAAACGAATACCTAAACGGCCTCATCCGCGAAAAAAACCTGGTAAGCGATGCACGCACCTGGCCCAATTATAAAGATTATCGCCCAATGGTTGAGCTGGCTAAACAAAGTCAAATACCAGTGATAGCAGCAAACGCCCCATCGCGCTATACTAACATGGTAACACGCGGTGGTTTAAACAGCCTGCAGCAACTTGATACGCAAGCCAAAAGCTTTCTTGCTCCCCTGCCTATTGATACTGCTACGGGCCCCTATTACGATAAATTTGTAAAGATAATGGGTGGCCACTCCGCTATGGCAGGAATGCAAATTTATCAATCGCAAAACCTTTGGGATGCAACAATGGGTTGGTCAATAGCCCGGTTTTATAAAAAGCATACCGATTTTAAGATCATGCAAATTAACGGTGGCTTTCATAGCGAAGAAAAAATGGGCGCCGTAGCCCAGTTAAAGAAATACGCACCCAAAGCACGTGTTATTACTATAGGCGCTTATGCGGATGACAGTTTTGATAATCCCGACTGGAGCAAGTTCAATAAAATGGCCGACTTTGTAATTTTAACCGATCCGAAATCATCAAAAACGTTTTAACTTTTAATAAAAAACCTTTAGCTTTATTAAAATTATAAACCAATGATTCGCCTAAACCAAATAATTTGCATAGCGTTCAGCTTGTGCATTACCGTATCATCCTGCAAAAACGACAAAGCTTCCGCCCCCTCGCCAGTACAGCAAACAACACTGCATAATCCATTGCTTACGTTTGATGTAGATAATGCGTTGTTGGCTACTAAAATAGATACCGTAAAAAACTATGTTAATATTGTTGTAAAAAATACGGCGGATGTAAAAAAGCTCAAAACAACTTTTTCACTTGCTTCTGGTGTTAATGCTTTTATTGGCAGTAACACGATAAAGAGCGGCGACGTTATAGACTTCAGTAAAACGGTTACACTAACCATAAAATCAACCGATAATAAACAATCGGTAGCCTATACCATACTGGTTGTAAACGAACTTTTTTATCAAGGCCTCGGTTTCCACCTCGATGCTGAAAAAACTGCAGAAAAAAATTACGATATCTATTTAGATCAATTTGACAGCGGCCCTTTTTCCCCTATCAATTGTGGGCCCACGGTAATAACAATGGCTATGAGATGGAGCGATAGTACCTTTAAATTATCGCCTAAAGATGCCAGGCAGGCAATAAAGCCTACAGGAGGCTGGTGGACAACTGCCGATATGGAATATTACATGAGAGGAACTGGAATTTATAATGACACTTATCCATTAACAGACATAGAATCTACAATTACGCAAATAATTGATAATGGTGATGTAGGTATTCTTTGTCTGGATATGTTTTACGTTGGCCTTAACACTGCCAATGAACAGCATACCAACAAATTTTACAACACAGACGGTAAAGACTGGGGGCATTTTTTATTGGTAAAAGGATATAAAAAAGTTGATTCAAAATTCTACCTCGAAGTAAATGATCCTTATTCTCGTGGCGATAGATATATTACGCCCGATGCCATGGGACAATATAAAGGCAAAAGCAGGTTTTATGAAAGTAGCGGCATTAAACAATCGGCAGATATTTGGTGGCCATACATCCTGGTAATAGCCCCTAAAGGTAAAAAGGTAACGCCCATATTATCAAGCACAGGGTCCAGGTTAAAAGTCAACTCGGTGATACCCGTGGCAAGCGGCAGATAATACCAGTTGGCTGTAAAGCTTAAACGTGCAGCCAACTGATAATTATGATTTATGCTTTTTTTGCTAATAAATCGCGAATCTCGGCCAACAGTACTTCTTCTTTAGTTGGCACCGGCGGTACAGACGGCGCTACGGCTTCTTTTGTTTTAAGCGCGTTGATCCCTTTAACTACCAGGAATATACAAAATGCGATAATAAAAAACTCGAGTACGATATTGATAAAGTTACCTATATTAATATCTACTGCAGGCGTTTTAGCAATAGCATCCGCTGCTTTCAAATGGATTTTTACATCCTTAAAATCCACTCCACCCGTCATAAGGCCAATTGGTGGCATAATGATATCTGTTACCAGCGAGGTAACTATTTTACCGAAAGCAGCGCCAATAATAACGCCTACTGCAAGGTCAACAACGTTGCCGCGAAGGGCAAATTCTTTAAATTCTTTAACTACGGCCATGATATTGATTTTTGGTTAAGATTATTAACACACTAATCAAACAAAAGTTTTTATTTAGCATTTATCATCATTATTCCATTTGCCGTAAGTTATTTTAAAGTTAACGGTAATTGATGTATTTTTGGACACGTCTTAACTATGCTAAAACAAAACCTTCAACAAAAACTCTTACAAAAGCTATCTCCACAGCAAATTCAATTTATTAAATTGCTGCAGGTGCCTACCGTATCCCTTGATACCCGTATTAAAGAAGAGCTGGAAGAAAATCCCGCACTTGAAGATTTGAGTTTGACAAACCTGAATGAGCCTGTTGAAGAATACCCGGATCGCGACCCTGACGATGACACCTTTAATGGCGATGAAGAAAAGGGTGAAATGGATGAGTTTAACATAGACGATTATTTACAGGACGACAATGTAAATGATTACGGATCACGATATGACCAAAACGGTGATGACGAGGATGAGCGAAAAGAGATCCCGATTGCTGTACAAAGCTCGTTTTTTGAAAGCCTGCAACTACAGCTTGATTTGTTGCCGCTAAGCGATAAAGATTTTAGGATAGGTAAACAAATCATTGGTAGCCTTGATGATGATGGATATCTGCGCCGCCCTATCATGTCGCTTACCGACGACCTCGCCTTTTCGCAAAACGTAATGGCCGAAGATGAAGAAGTTGAAGACATGTTAAAAGTGATCCAGAGCTTTGACCCGGCCGGCGTGGGTGCGCGCAGCCTGCAGGAATGCCTGCTTATCCAGCTTCGTAAAAAAGATCCTAACGACCCAATCATAAAAAAGGCAATTATTGTTGTTGAGCAATACCTTGACGAATTTACCCGCAAGCATTACGATAAGCTGGAAAAATCGTTAAACATGGATTCGGACGAGTTGCGTGGCGTTATCAATGAAATTTTAAAACTGAACCCTAAGCCAGGCGACAGTAACGAGATTAACACCAAACAAATGCAGGTGATACCTGATTTTCACATCACCAATAACGATGGCGTGTTGATACTCACCTTAAACTCCAAAAATGCCCCCGAACTGCGTGTAAGCCGCTCATACCAGGAGATGTTTCAACATTATGATAAGGCATCGCAAAAAGATAAGAAGCTAAAAGAAGCGGTGCAGTTTGTAAAGCAAAAGCTCGATTCGGCCAAATGGTTTATTGATGCTATTAAACAACGGCAGCAAACATTGCTTAAAACAATGAATGCAATTATGCAATATCAGTACGAGTTTTTCCTTACGGGTGATGATAAAAACCTGAAACCGATGATCCTGAAGGATATTGCCGACAGGATAAATATGGATATCAGTACCGTATCGCGCGTGGCCAACTCCAAGTATGTTCAAACGGAATTTGGTACTTTTCTGCTAAAATCCTTCTTCTCAGAAGCCATCCAAACCGAAAGCGGCGAAGAGGTATCTAATAAAGAAGTTAAAAAGATATTAGAAGAGCATATTGGTAAAGAAGATAAACGCCATCCGCTTGCCGATGAAAAACTGACCGATATATTAAAAGATGCCGGCTATAACATAGCCCGCCGCACCGTAGCCAAATACCGCGAGCAAATGAATATCCCGGTTGCAAGGCTACGCAGAGAACTGTAGCTTGATGTGCAGATGACAGATTATAGATGTGCAGATGACAGATTTCAGATGTGCAGATTTTAAATTACAAAATGATATAAATATAAAATGCCCGGATTTTTCGATCAGGGCATTTTATATTTATAACGAGATCCTATCATTTGCACATCTGAAATCTGCACCTCTAAAACGTATGCTGCGGACAGGTGACCTTATAACGGTTGTTAAGCAGTATGCCGATAACTATTTCGTGCGATCCGTTACTCACGGTGTTTAATGCCGAAGTGGTAAAATCATAAGAGTAACCTACATTTATAAACGAGCTAAGGTTGAAACCAACCATGGCCGCAAAAGAATCGCTGCGGCGATACGAGCCGCCTAACCAAAACTTGTCCTGGAACGATACTTTCATGTTTACATCAAATGTAGTAGGCACTGGCTGTATAACTTTAACCAATACCGACGGGATAAGCGTAACATCATCAGACAAAAATAGCTTAGTACCCGCCGTAAAGAAATAATGAGGTACTGTTTTATTTAACGATGAAGATCCGGTTACATACAGGCTTTGCGGCAGTATTTGCTGTACCGACACACCAAAAAAGTAATCAGAAGCATAAGCCCAAACTCCAAAACCTAAATCGGGTTTCCACTGATTGGTGTTTAGGTTAGCCAGGATAGGATCAGAGTCATCTACCCCACCAAAATGAAGGGCCGCGCGATCAAGCACATTATGGCTTACCCCCGCCGATACACCAACTGCCAGGTTCAGCCTATCGGTAAGGCCTAAATGATAAGCATAGGTGGCATCGATAGTTGTTTGGCTTATGGGGCCTGTTTTGTCAGATACAAGCGTCAAGCCAATGCCGTGATGAGGTTCTGCAGCCTGGTACTGCTGGGTATACAGTCTGCTTGAGGGGTTAAGCCCGCCACTTGCCGGGAAAGCCGTAGCATCGCCCTGCACAAACCTATCGCCAATGGGCGCGTTGATGCTTAAATAACCGGTTGTGGGCGCACCTTCAAGGCCAGTCCATTGGCTTCGGTAACCTGCTTTAACATCGGTATAATTCTCAATCCCGGTTAGAGCCGGGTTTAGCAGGTAGTTATTAAAAATATACTGGGTGTATTGAGGCTTTTGCTGTGCATAGGCAAATTGTACACCCGTAATAAAAAAAACAATCGCGTATAAAAATCTCTTCATTAATTTATCTTATGATGGCTACAAAAACCAAATGCATGCGTCCGGTTTAGGCTCATGATGTGATGACACGTTCCCGGCGGTAAATAAAAAACATTCTATTTACCGGTACAGGGCGCTCTATAACCAATTGACGAATATAATCTTTCTCTGTATCTATTGCATATTCTATCGATAGAATTTATTAAAATATCGATGTTTTAGTTTTTACGTAAATTTTATAAGCATTATAACATAATTGCCTACCTCATAATCGTTACACTTCCTGACACCACTTTACGGCCATTTTTAGGGTTGATAATGTAATAATAAGTCCCCGGAGACAGGTAATTCCCTTTGTATCTGCCATCCCATGGCACAGGGTAGCCAATTGATGAAAACACCTTTTCACCGTACCTGTTATACACCTCGACAGTGTTATTAGGATACTCATCTAAATATTTTACATCCCAAACATCATTTCTGCCATCGCCATTAGGCGTAAAAGCATTGGGGATAACCAGGTATTTTAAAACTTTCACCATAACATCGGCCGAGCTTGAACAACCTTCTGCCGATGTTACGGTTAACCGGTAACTGGTATTTTCTGTAGGGCTTGCAACCGGGTTTAATACATCATCGTGATCTAAGCCTACGGCCGGATACCATTTATAACTCAGGTTATGGCCCGTCGCCGATGTATTCAAGGTAATTGTGGCACCTTCAAGCACGGTTAGTGGCCCGGCTGAGCTTACTGTAGGTGATGGGTATACCATAATTTGTTGTTTCACAGTATCAGGGCAGCTATTTGGAGTAGTATAAATATAGCTTACCTCGGCAGTGCCTGTACCGGCAACCGCCGGACTAAATAAGCCAGCCCCACTTACGCCCTTACCTGAATACGCTCCACTACCCTGCTGCCCTATAATACTTAAAGGCGCAAGCTGTACCGGTGTAGCTTCGGGGCAAATTGACGGTACTTGTGTCAAAGTAATAACGTGCGTAGCTTTTACAACTACCGGAAATTCCTGGATATTAGCACACACGCCACCCGAGTAGGCCGCAACATGCACATTAAAGGTACGGTCGCCATCAGTAAATATGGGATAAGTGTAGCGCAGTTGCTGCCCATAAGCAGGATGTTCATACACCCTTAACGATGAAGCATCTGCCACATCAAAAGTAACCTCCAGCCGGGTTATATTTCCAAAATTAACTGTCGACCGGTTTTCAAAGAAAACCTCCTTATTACTACATACTGCCGATGGGTCTTTTAATACCACGTTTGCTTTAGGAATATCGCCGTTAACCACAAAGGTTTTGGTTTTGGTGTAGCTACAGCCATATTTTGAAGTTACTGTTAAAGTTACCTGGTAGTCATCACGTGCCTGGGTATAATGATGCAGGGGATTTTTCTCAGCAGATATATTATTGGCAGCGGTGGCGTTAATGTCGCCAAAATTCCAATGGTAAATAAACTCATTCTCCGTATGGTCGGCTATAATGCTACTGTCTTTAAATTGAACATTATCAGCAACACACGCGTCGGGTAAAATAAAATCAACCACCGGAAGCGGGGTTATCACTATAGTTTTTTGTTTAACCGGGCCGGCACACCCGTTGGCATTCAATACTGTTAACTTTATATTGTAAGTGCCGCCAACCGGGTAAACGTGCGTAAAAGGAGATTTATCTGTTTTTATTACAACAGCCGTGCTATCCCCAAAATCCCATATCCATTTTGAAATTGCCCCATCGCCGGCAACAGACTGATCTGTAAAAGTTATATCCTGTGCAGGGCACCCGGATGCAGCTGCTTCGAAGTTTGCCACAGGTAAATTGCTGATGCTGACAGTAGCAGCATCCGATATATCGGCACAGCCGTTTTCGTTAGCAATAGTAAGCCTCACTGTGTAATTGCCGGCCTTTGTATACACGTGCCATGGGTTTTGCACCACGTCGGTATGTCCATCACCAAAATCCCACAGCCATGTTTTAATTTCGCGGCCGTTAGTTACCGATGTATCCCTAAAAAATGTGGTATCGCCCAAACATACCCCCGAAAAGTTTAATTTTGAAACAGGCGGATCAGAGATGTTGAAGTCCAGCTCCACATCTTCGTCCGAGCCGCATTCATCGGCAACAGGGTTAAATACAGTAGCCAATATGGTGTAATCGCCGGCTTTATAAACCTCATCGGCTGCATACTCATATAAATATAATGTTTGCCCGCCTTTTACCGACGTTGATTTTACAACCGGGTTGCTATCGTTGTAAGTAATGCCATTTTTAAAATCCCATTTGATGTGTGTTGTTTTGTAGGGCAGGGTTAATTGTATTTTGTAGCTTACGCCAGAGCAGCCGTTTAATGAAGTTATATTGGTTTTGGGGTCGTCCAAAGCAATAAACCGGGTTAGATTTTTCAGGTTGGTACCAGCAGCATAACCGTATGATTCGGCATTACCGAAGCCATATGCAATGGCGTTAAAACCATCAGATGCGCTGATGTGGTGAACCCCATTGTAAACATATATCTGGGCATATGAATAATCCGGACTATTGCTAACCGGAGTAAATTCAGTGTACGGTTTACCGTCGAGCGCAAAAGTGGGCACGGCAGCAGTTTTTATAATTACATTAATATAGTTATTGGCAATCCTGAAATTGCCGGTTGAATTTAAGGTAACATGATCAAGCGTTTGTTCAAGTGGGTTAAGATAAATCATTTCAGGGTCGCCTATATCAAGCGCGGTATCAATGCAGTTAATTGTTTTAAATTGAGTTACGGCATACTGAACAACCTGCACAGGTTTATCGGCCTTAATAACATTCGGACGGGTTGAATTAAACTCGTAATAAAGCCCGTTTACAAAATCCGAAGGTGAAAGATTAGTGCCGTTTAGGTTTACGGTTGTATTAGGGTCGCTTTTTACAATCCTGAAAACATCATAATAACGACTTTTTAAGGGAGCAGTAATATAATTTTTGCCCCAGGCACCGGTGGGATAAACCTGCTGAAAAAGGTTATCAGATGTATTATTTTTGGTGATACAACCGATAAGTATTTTTGAACTGCCCGAAAAAACGGCCACTTTTTTACATGTGCCCGCCTGTGTGCTTATAGTACGAATGCGCGTACCCGTTAAATCGTTATTAGCCAGCCCCTGGTACACCTGGCCTTTGTTTAAAATTACAGTAAAAGGCTTTCCGGGAGGCTCGCCATTAAGCAGGTACGTAATTGGTGTTATTTCTACTGTAGTATTATCCTCGGTACCAATAACCGCGAATGTGGAATAAGATGGCCTTTTTTCGCTGCTGAGCGAATTGGATTGCTGGGTGTAATTAATAGAAAGATAATCTTTACCCAGCACATTTACAGGCAGTAAAAGGGTAGCGCCCGAAACGCTTTGCGCAAAAATGTGGGCATAAACGGCAACCGGCTTTTGTGCTGTGATATGAATACCTTTTAAACTTAATCCCTGCTTATCGATAAAAGCGCTTGGGGGTATTACAACAGTAAGTATTTGCCTGGCAACCACATCGTAGCTTTGCGAAAAAGTACCATCGGCAATGGCAACCGTTACCTTGGTATCTGCATCGGCGGTAATATAAAGATCCATTTTACTTACAGTGCCGTTAGGATCGCTTGTGGTAGGTGGATCGATATGATCCATATATACCGTCCAGAATTCGGTTCCCTGGTTCGAGAAACCATTTTGCGCCTTTGCACCCGAATTAAAAAATACAAAAAAAAGAACAACAGATATGAGATATGATATTTGAGATTTGAGACTATTAAGTACCGCTAAACATAAACAATCACACAAATAAGCTTTGCAAATCGTTTTCATGTCGATATTAGCTTTGAAACGTGTGATTTGGAAAACTAAACATGTGCAGATAATTAATGCGTAGCGTAATGACCGTTAAACTTGTCTCAGAACTAAACTATCCCCCGGTTTTTTGAAGCGACTCAAGTTCGAGGTTTGCTATCTGCAATTTATAGGTTAGTTCTTTATTTTCCCGTCGCAACTCATATATTTCTATGGCGTTTTGAATGTAAATTTTTAACTCGTCGTTTTGCCACGGTTTTACAAGGTATTTGTAAACCTGCCCGCGGTTAATTGCATCCATTACCGCGTTAACATCCGAAAAACCGGTTAAAAGTATACGAATGGTATCGGGATATAAAGGTAAAATTGATTCCAAAAATTCAATACCGGTTGTAACCGGCATACGCTGATCTGTTATTATAACACCTATCTCGTAAGTTTGCAGTAGCTGGCACCCCTCGGCTGCCGATTGAGCTGTATATATATTAAAACTCCGTCTGAAGGCTGCTTTAAAACTATTTAAATTATTTATCTCATCATCAACATACAACACTCCAACGGGCATAGCAAAAAACTTAGGTAAAAAACTGGTTTAAATAATTGGTTTGTACAGTAAATTTATAGAAAGTTTTAATTTTTGCTCATTTTTTAGCAAATATTGCGCTATCAAAAAATTACAACAGGTAAATATGAAGAAATTTTTGTTAGCAGCATATTTACTACTCCAAAATGCTATAGCTTTTGCGCACAATGCAGATACGCTTGTTATCGGCAACAACCAGTCAAGGCTACTAAGCAGCAATTATTTTTATGAGCTGGAAGATCCATCGGGGAAATGGACAGTAAACCAGGTGCTAAAAAGTAATGCGTTTAAAAAAAGTCCGAATTCGCTGCCAATTTTAAGACTTTTTAATTCGGCTGTCTGGTTAAAGGTTACCATTAAAAACAGCGATGACGAGCCAAATATATTAATAAACACCGGCCCGGGCATCATTGATGCATTTGATTTGTACTATGTTAACCAGAACAATAAGATCTGCCATTTAACGGCAAGCGACGGGCCCGGCCAGTCGAAATTGCAAAGCCCAAACAGCATCAGCCTGCCACTCCCCTCCGGCTCATCAAAAACAATTTACCTGCGTGTTAAAAGTAGTTTATGGTCGGTAATTCCCATAAAAATTTATAGCCAGTGGTCTTTTTTCCGGAATCAAAATATCGAGAACGTAGTTACTGCGGCATTTGTGGGTGCTATTATGATCAGCGTATTGTACAACTTAATGCTTTTTTTTATTATACGCGATCTGAGTTATCTCTACTACGTTTTTTACATTGTGTTTATGGGGTTAACGCTAACCTTTACGCGGGGATATGGAAGCTACCTGTCGGGCGATAAAATTACCCTTAACAATTACATTATCCCGTTGGCCAGGGTGGGTTTTGGCGTATTTACCTTGCTTTTTGCCGGCGAGTTTTTACAGTTAAAAGAAAAACTGAAAGCAAGCTACCATATTAATTTGTTGTTACTGGCAATTTATATGGTTATTGTTATCGTAATTTTCAGCAAACACGTCACGCTTGCTTATGGCTTCATCAACATTATAATTATTTTCACCGCTGTTTATATGCTTTTTATAGGCTGCTATTTGTACTTCAAGGGCTTTAAACCTGCCAAATTATTTATGCTGGGCTGGGGAACTCTTTTTATTGGCATACTAATATCGGCCGCGCAAACTAAAGACGTAATTCCTTATACTATTTTTACTGCCAACCTTACACCTTTAAGTTTAGTTATCGGGATAGTTTTATTTTCGGGGGCATTGGCCGATAAAATTAACTTATACCGGAACGAAAAAATGAAAGCACAGAACTTTGCCATTTCGGTTGCCCGGGAAAATCAACGTTTAATTATTCAACAAAATATTTTGCTTGAAAATAAGGTAAAAGAGCGTACAAGTGAATTGATAAGTACCAATTTAGATCTGTCGAAAATTATTGATAACCTTAAAAGCACGCAGCACAGGTTGGTAGATACCGAAAAGATGGCTTCCCTGGGCAGGCTAACAGCTGGTGTGGCGCATGAAATTAATAACCCTATCAACTTTGTAAGCTCAAACATTAGTCCTTTGCGCCTTGATTTGGATGAGTTGTTCACCTTGCTTGCTAAATACAATGATGTTTTAAATAACCCCGATAGCGCAGAATATATTGGTGCGGCGCAGGCCTACAGGCAAAGCATCAACCCCGATTTTATAAGGGATGAGATAAACATATTACTAAACGGCATTGAAGAGGGTGCCAAACGTACCACCGAAATTGTTAAAAGCCTGTTTACATTTAGCAGTACAGATGAATTGATTATAAAAAAACTTGATATTAATAAAGCCATACGGGCCAACCTGCTTATTTTAAAAAGTACCATCCCCTATTACATCGAGGTTAAAACCGTTTTAAACAATATCAAACCAATAAACTGCTATCCGGGAAAAATTAACCAGGTGTTAATAAACCTCATTGCAAACAGCATACATGCTATTAAAGCAAAAGAACAGCATGATGCGGATAGCCTGCTGATAACAACCAGCGAACTGCCCGGTCATATTTCCATCGAAATTACCGATACAGGCATAGGTATGGATAACGAGACTAAAAACCGTATTTTTGAACCCTTTTTTACTACCAAAGATGTAGGCGAAGGTACAGGCCTGGGCTTATCAATTGTATTCGGGATCATCGAAAAGCACCAGGGCAGCATTGAAGTGGTATCTTCTCCGGGCAAGGGCACAACGTTCAGCATATTATTGCCTAAAAACCTGGCCTGATATCCGCATTCCTTAAAAAAACTTCTCAGGGTTTGGCACAAGGTTTAAAAACGACTCGAAATTTTGTTCGTAGTGCGATTGATCGAGCTTATAATAAAACGCGCCTTTTTTTGAGGATAGCTTATCCTTTTCGGGCTGCTTAACCAACAAACCGGTTGATAAAAGTTTGCGGCTGAAATTCCTGTCGTCGAATTTAGTTTGATAAACACCTTCGTACAATGCCTGCAATTGCGGGATGGTAAATTTTTCGGGCAAAAGCTGAAATAGTATCGGGTGAAGCGCTGCTTTATAGCGCAACTGCCTCAGTGCCAGCCTAACCATTTGGGCATGGTCAAAAATTAAATCGGGCATTTCATCCAGTAAAAACCATTCAGGGTGATATTCTTCACTCAATTGTTTTTCGTATTGGTGAATATCTATCAATGCAAAATAAGCTATAGAAAGCGTACGTTCAACCGGGTCACGGTCGGGGCTGCCAAAAACGCGAAACTGCTCCATGTACACATTTTTAAGCCCGGTACGTAATTCCAAAACGCGGTTAGCGGCATCGTCCGGCGATTCTGAGGGCTGAATAAAGCCGCCCATCAGGCTCCATTTATGTTTTTCGGGCTCAAGGCCACGCTGAACCAGCAATAATTTGATATTCCAGCCGTCAAATCCAAAAATGATACAATCGGTAGCCACTAAAATGCGTTTCTGGCCGCTATACTTCTGCATAATTTAGTTAGAGTTTATCTGCAAGTGTAAAAATAATTATGCAATTATTTAGTGTTAATCCGACAACTATTTTGTAAGAAGTTATTATCGGGTGTATATCCCCGTAATATCAGGTTTATCCCAGTTCTCTGAATTTTAAAACCAGCATCAGTGATGCATCTTTCAAGTGCCTTTGCAACTACTTTAGTGATACATATGCAACGCCTTTATCACATATGGCTATTGCGGGTAATGTGGCAAAAGATTAAATTATCCTTTTACCATTTTTGTTAATTTGTACATATTTATTGTCGGCGTATACATTTCGGTATTAAAAGGTATCATGAAAGTTTTACGGCAGCTTATTATTAAAACCGGGGAGCGGACATCACCCCATAGGCTTAGAGTGTTATTTAAAACACAAATTATCAACCAATTACTATTTCAAAGCTACTTTTATCACCAGTGATATAGGCTTCAAAAAACAGCACATAAGCCCGGTTATCCCTGGCACCAGGATGATTAACCCGCATTGCACGACCACCGGCCGGGTTTTATATTAACGACTTAACATTAACTTTGGCTATTGATAAAAAGTGACCGGCAATGCGTCGTTATCATTGCCTGTACTAAATTAGCAGCGCACCATTGGCACAGCCAATACTTACATGAATTTACCAATAAAACCGTCGTTTATAAATTACACCTTTATCCTTTTTATGAAAAAATACCTATGTTGCATTTTCCTGTTATCTGTTGCCACGGGCAGCCTATTTGCCCAGGGCAAACCTATTGATCTGGCCTCGCCCAATGGCGAGCTTAAAGTAACCATAACTACCGGCGATAAAATATATTACTCCGTATATGGCAATGGTAAACAACTGCTTACCAAAAGCCACCTGGGGCTTAATCTTAATGATGTTACCTTAGGCGAAAACCCCAAACTCCTGAACTCAAAGCGTATACATGGCGAAGAAACCATCAAACCATACGTCTCCCTCAAATTCTCGACCGTTAAAAGCATTTATAATGCCGTGTTATTAAACTTTAAAGGAAACTACTCGGTAGAGTTTCGTGCTTTTGATGATGGGATAGCCTACCGCTTCATTACCTTAAAAAAGGGAGATGTAACGGTAATGAACGAGGATTTCGGTATAAACTTCCCTGAAGATTACGCGTTAACCCTGCAGCAGCCGGGTGGCTTTAAAACCTCTTATGAAGATGCTTATACCCACGTTTCATCAGCTGCATGGAAACCGGCCGACAAAATGTCGACCCTCCCGGCGTTAATAGATACCAAACAAAACTATAAAATACTGATCAGCGAAGCCGACCTTTCCGATTATCCGGCTATGTTTTTAAAAGGTACCGGCAGCAACGGTGCCGAGGCTACGTTTCCAAAAGTTCCGCTGGAATTTGGCCCTGACGGCGACCGGAGCCAAAAGATCTTAAAATCGGCAGATTATATTGCCAAAACATCCGGCACCCGTAATTTTCCTTGGCGGTATTTTGTAATAGCTAAAAACGATAAGCAACTGTTAGAAAACACCATGACGTTAAGGTTATCGTCAAAAAGCGTTATTGGCGACGCCACGTGGATTAAACCGGGCCAGGCCAGCTGGGAATGGTGGAACGATGCCACTCCTTACGGGCCCGATGTAAACTTTGTGTCGGGCTATAACTTGGATACCTACAAATACTATATCGACTTTGCCTCCAAATACGGCGTTAAATACATTGTGATGGACGAGGGATGGGCCAAAAGCACAACCGATCCGTATACGCCCAATCCGAAGGTAGACCTGAAAGAGCTAATCCGTTATGGTAAGGAAAAAAATGTGGGCATTATTTTATGGCTCACTTGGCTTACCGTACATAACAATATGGATTTGTTTAAAACCTTCCACGAATGGGGCGTTAAAGGCGTTAAAATTGACTTTATGGACCGCAGCGACCAATGGATGGTAAAGTACTATGAAGATGTAGTTAAAGAAGCGGCCAGGAACCAGGTTTTTGTTGATTTTCATGGTGCCTTTAAACCTGCAGGCCTCGAATATAAATATCCAAACCTTATATCGTACGAAGGTGTACGCGGCCTCGAACAAATGGGCGGCTGTTCGCCCGATAACAGCACTTACCTGCCATTTATGCGTAACGCCGTTGGCCCTATGGATTTCACCCCGGGCGCCATGATAAACATGCAGCCTAACGTTTACAGTGCGCAACGCCCCAATGCGGCCGCCATAGGCACCAGGGTTAACCAGCTGGCTATGTACGTGGTATTTGAAAGCGGTGTACAAATGCTGTGCGATAACCCATCGCTTTACTACCGCAACGCCGATTGCACCGAATTTATAACCAGTGTGCCTACCACCTGGGACGAAACCCGGGCATTAATTGCTGATGCCGGCCAGGTTGCAGTGGTAGCCAAACGCAAGGGCGAAAAATGGTTTATTGGCGGCATAACCAATGGCAAAGAAAAAACCAGGGAGTTGGAACTCACTTTCGACTTTTTGGATAAAGACAAAACCTATACCGTGACCTGGTTTGAGGATGGCATAAACGCGGGTACCCAGGCTATGGATTACCGCCGTAAAACCAAACAGGTAAAAGCCGGCGATAAAATGACCATTACCATGGTACGTAATGGCGGTTTCGCGGCTGAGTTAAAATAAGTTTCTTTTTAGTGCCTCGTGGTCGAAGAATTGGATAGCCCGGATGAATTACCATCCGGGTTATTTTGCGTTTTGGCAGCGTTTAATTAGGATTCTGCAGGTCCGGGCTCTGCAACAATTTTACCACTTCATCGCCATAGTTTTCGATGTAGCCAAATTTCAGGGCAAGTATAAAGTTTTGTTTTGCTTCAATTTTTCGCTGCCGCGAGTTTAGCTAAAGCTGCCGCGAGTTTAGCGCAGCGTAACTCGTGGCACGCATAATTTAAGCTTCCAGCTTAAATTACAGCACTAAACCAATATAATATCAATTAAGCCTTTACCTCCGGCATAGTCTCTTGCACTGCTGTAAAGAAAATGGTGTGGTTCATCAACCCAGCCAGCTGTTACCGGGTTATTGTGTATATAATCAAGTTTCTGATCAAGTACTTTGTTTGTATATATTTCTATAGGATGATTACCTTGTTGCCAAAATTGGTAATTTTCGTTATTGGGGTTACTCTTGCCCTCACGTTCAAAAAACCACAGCATCCATTCGCGCCTGCTTTCCTGCACATTTTCAATAATAGCTTTGGTTATCGCTTTTGAAGTGTGCCTCTTAACATCCCGCAAAATATCCTGCATAGGCTTATCATTTGTACTGATAATTAAATGCACATGGTTACTCATAATAACCCAGCCATGTAATTGAAGCCCCTTATGTTTTATACAATACTTAAGGCTTTCTACAATGATATCTTTATACGCTCTCCTGGTCAATACATCTATCCATCTTACAACCGTAAAAGTTACAAAGTATAAACATTCCTGGTTACGAAACTTGTAATTGCTGCTCATGAGGTTAAATTAACAAATTAAATTTAAGCTGGAAGCTTAAATTATGCATACCACGAGTTACGCTTAAGCTAAACTCGCGGCAGCGGCATAACCTTACGGATAACGCGACAGCCAAAAAGCATGTAGCGTAAGGGAAATTATGTTTAAACTCCATTACCTCATGTAATAGCTTTTAATGTTGAGATAGGTAACCCCTACGGGGCAAAGGTTATTTTTTTTATTTTGCTACAAACAGGTAACCTCTACGAGGCACCGCACCTTTAGTTAGTATGACATTTTGAGACTGCCTCTACCTCTTTGCATCAAGTTAAAAACGATTTAACCGGCATATAATCTAAGACACTCCCGTCTTGATTCCTGGCTCTTAATTCTTGGCTCTCCTTCCCCCTAACTCACCCTCTTCCCATGCAGCAGCATATCAATCGCCTCATTTAAGCCACCTGCGCGGATCACCTCGCCGGAATTTACAAAGAAAATCTCGTCGGCATTTTCAATGGTGTTCAGGCGGTGGGCTATAATTACCCTGGTGGTAGTTTCGGGCAGTTTGTTCAGGATATCGCTCAGCAGTTTTTCGGTAATGGTATCAATGTTGGCGGTGGCTTCATCCAAAATCAGTATCTGCGGGTTACGCAGTACGGCGCGCATAAACGCTATTAATTGTTTTTGCCCCAGGCTGATGCTGTCGCCGCTTGAAAGTACCGGGGTTTCCAGCCCGTTCTCAAATATAGCCAGCAGGCTGCCCAGGTTGGCATCTGTTATTACTTTTTCTAATTGCTCGTTGGTATGTTCCCTGTACATATCGTTACTGTACAGGATATTCTCCTTCACAGTGCCGCTAAACAAGAACGGCTCCTGCAAAATAAACCCTATTTTAAGACTGCGCTCTTCGGCGGTATAAGTTCGGATGTCTTTGCCATCCAGCAATACCAGGCCTTTTGATGGATCATACAGGCGGGCTATTAACGATGCCGTAGTGGTTTTACCGCCGCCTGTTGGGCCAACCAGGGCGTAGGTTTTGCCTCGCTCCAGCTTAAAATTAATATTGTGCAGTATCTCTTTGCTTTCATCGTAACTGAAATGTACGTTCCTGAATTCAAGTAATGCGGCATTAGGTTCGGTAATGCCAACCGGTAGTTGCGGCAGGTCGCTCTCTAAGGAGAGTATCTGCGATATCCTGTCCCACCCGGCCATAGCCAGCTGAAAATTCGTCCAAAGAGCTGCCAACTGCCTTAGAGGGTTGTAAAAGTTAGTAGCGTATGATAAATAACTTACCAGGATACCAATAGTAAAAAGCCCTTTACCGATAAGATAAATACCAAACGACAACACAATAAGCTGCCCCATGCTGGCAAAAAAACCATAAACGGGTATAAATACAGTGCTGGCCAGGCCGGCCCCAATAGCCGCTTTGTAGTTTGCGGTATTGGCAATGCCAAAACGTTTCCTGAAATAATCGCGGCGGTTAAAGGCGATGATCACTTTAAAATTGTTCAGGCTCTCCTGTATCTCGCCACTCAGGCCGCCGGTACTTTTTAAGCTCGCCACGTTTTTTCGTTTTATCCATGGCGATAGTATCAGCGTTAAAGCAAGAATAACTATCGCAGGCGATAGCGCCGCAGCCCCCAGCTCGGGGTTAATCAACAGTAAAAATATACCCGCCCCTATCATGATGGATATATTGCTGATAAACTGCATCAGCGATTGTGAAAAAAACTGGTTCAGCTTATCGGTATCATTATTTACACGCGATATCAGGTCGCCCGCTTTATTCTGGTTAAAAAAGCCAACGGGCAATTGCTGCAGCTTGTTAAAGATGGAATTGCGCAGTGTAAACAGCATGCGCTGCCCTACACCGCCCATTAGCGTGGTTTGTTTATAGCTGGTAAACAACGCAACGGCATACATGCACAATAACAATATGCCATTGTGAATAACGCCGGCAAAATCTTTATACCGGATATATTTATCAATGGTGCGGCCTATAATTAAAGGCCCTAAAAGGTTGAGTGAGGAATTTATTAGTATGGCAATAAGCGCCATGATAAGTATCCGCCGCTCGTGCGATATCAGTCGGATCAGCTTGCCAAGGCCTGCCCAGGTGGATGTTTTTGGGGCCGTTTTACTAAGCTGGTTAAGATCGTAATTCATTTTGTGATAATATTTTTTGTGACACTTCTAAGTCGGAAGTCTTAAGTCATAAGTTCTGAGTCCAAAGTTTTGAGTTCTAAGTCGGCGGTAAGTCTTAGATCAAAAAAAATACTTTTTTACTAAGGACTTTCTACTCAAGACTTCTGACTTAAGACTTAGTGCTACAGACTCAAGACTTAACCGATTCGTAATTACTGGTACTTTGTTGCGAGTTGAAAATCTGCACATAATCGGTACTGGTTTTCATCAGGTCGTCATGTACGCCGCTGGCTACAATTTCGCCCTCTGTTAGTAAAATTATCTGGTCGTAATGCTCAACGGAGGCTATTTTTTGAGTAACCGATATTAATGTTAAGCCCGGATAATTTTGTTGAATATTGGTCAGTATTTTCTTTTCTGTATTGCCATCTACCCGCGCTGTAAAATCATCCAGCAATAAAACCTTGGGATTAACCGCCAGCGCCCTGGCCAACATAATGCGCTGTTTTTGACCGCCAGACAGGCTGGAGCCCCTTTCGGATACAATGGTATTTAACTGGTTGGGCAAACTGCCAATAAAATCTTTCAACTCGGCCGTATCAATCGCCTTTTGCAGCGACTCATCAGTTACCGTATCGCTAAAAGCAATGTTTTCGCGAATGCTCATATTAAAAATAATGCTGTCCTGGAAAACGAAACCCACCTGCCGGTGAAACGATTCGCTGTCATAAGCCGCTATACTTTTACCATCGTACAATACCTCGCCGCTTGTTGTGTTAATAAGCCCGGTTAACAGGTAAAGCAATTGGGTTTTACCTGCCGATGTTGGCCCGATGATGGCAATTTTTGATCCGGCAGTAACTTTTAACGATACCCCTTTAAGCGCCAGCTTTTGCCCGTACGCAACAGATACATCCTTTAGTTCCACATCGCCGCGAAGCACCTCTTTTAAATTGCCGCCGTCTACAACATCGGGAGCATCTAAAACCACACCAATGCGGGCATATGATGCGCTGGCCTGCGCTATCAGGTTACTCATAAAGCCAAGCACAAATATCGGGAATATCAGTAGCGACAAATAGCTGTAAAACGCCGCAAAACTACCCAGGCTCATACTGCCGTTTATTACAAAATGCCCGCCCATTACTAAAATGGTTAATTGGGCCATGTTGGCGGTAAAGGTTACTATAGGTATCAACCCCGCAAAAAAAGCGAGGATTTTTAACCCGTAATTTTTCGCTTCGGTATTGGCAGCCAAAAATTTGTTAAACTCCAGTTGCTGCGAATTGATAACCCGGATTAATGCCGCGCCCAATATACTTTCGTTAATAACCTTATTCAAGGTATCTATCACCCCGCGGCTTTTCATGAACAGCGCACGCACATTTTTTAAAACATACGCAAACGTACCGCCTATAATAGGAATAATAACAATAACCGCCAGCGCCAACCGCCAATTGATAATGAGCAGCATTACGCTGCAGCCAATAATGGTAAAAAGCGATGTGACGATTGATACCAGCGCCTGCGATACAAACAGTTTTATAGAGTCGATATCGGCGGTGAGGTTGGTTAACAGTTTTGACGGATTGGCCTGCTCGATAAATGCATGGCTTTGGCGCGAAATTTTATCGGCCAGTTTTTCGCGCAGATCCTTAGCCACCAGCTCCGATGAGTAGGTTTGTATAACACCCTGTATTGCGCCGCAAACAAATACCAAAATTGCCGCCAGCGAAAACTTTTTAATCACATCGTTAACTACAAACTGGTGATGGGTGTATGCATCAATACCATTGGCAATTATTTTAGGCAGCCAAAGGTTAATTGCCGTTGCCGCTACAGAGAACACTAATAATAACGTAACCCAGCCCAGGTATGGCTTCAGCAGGCTGAATACGCCGGGAGGTTTTTGATTTGGTTTGGTTTTATTGGGTTGCATATGCAAGTTATATTAGATACTGTAAAAGTAGATTACAAATAAACGCTACTTTATTGGACGATTGACAATCAAAAACATTTTAAATGCTTAACCAATAATTGATTTTCCAGGTCAAAATTGGTTATGCTGTCAAATATATAGGTGGAATTATGGTTTTTAAAACTTTAAAAAGTATAATTTTTTTTCAAAAATATTTTCACGTTACCCGCGTTAACATGATGGCAGCACAAATCGGGAAGGGATTGTGCGTGCGACTACAAAACATGTAATTAAGTAACCTGTTAACTTCTGCTTCGTTCTTCCCAATGCCATGCTAAAGGATTATACAACGCCGGCTCCGTTGTCGATTAAAGCGCTTTACTGCTAATTCTTAAAAATCCTTATACCTTTAGCTTTATAAAAATTAACTATACTAATGACCTCCTACTTTGATCCGGCAGCCAGTTATGTTTTAGAAGATGAACGGGTACTACTCCGCCCGCTACAGGCAGATGACCTGGAAAACCTGCTTCCTTTTGCCATAAACGAGCCTGCCACCTGGCAATACTCCAACGTAAGCGCCAAATACGAAGAAGGCATGCGCCGTTATGTTAATGATGCCCTTAAAGCCCGCGCAGCAGGCCGCGAGTATCCTTTTATAGTGATTGATAAGCAAACCGGCCAATATGCCGGCAGCACCCGTTATTACGATATACAGCCCAAACTAAACTCGCTCCAGCTAGGCTATACCTGGTATGGCGAAAAATTCAGGGGAACGGGTTTAAATAAGCATTGCAAATTACTGCTTTTGCAATTCGCTTTCGAAGAGTTGAATATGATGCGGGTTGAATTCAGGGCCGATGCACGTAACGAACGCAGCATAGCCGCCATGAAAAGCATTGGCTGCCAGGTTGAGGGTATTTTACGCAGCAACATGCCACTGGAAGATGGCGGCAGGCGCAACTCCATTGTACTGAGTATTTTAAAAAATGAATGGGAAAACGGGGTTAAGAAAAGGCTGAAGGGGAAGCTATAAAAAAGAAAACGAAGGCCGTGTGCAAATCCCCTCTCGAGAGCTACTGTGTGTACACATGTTTTATATGAGATAATAATTTTGAAAAGCACTCCGTTAGGAGTGAAATGTCGGTAGAATAATTAAGTACCCCTCCTTTTTCGTGCCGTAGGTACGAAACTGGCCACTAAAATTGGGCATTTATCAATGCTCATTTGATACGAAATGTTCAATAGTGACGTACCTACGGCACGTAAAGCTATTTTTGATCTATTTCTACCGACATTCAACCCCTCCGGGGTTTTTCCTAAAAGATGAGTACACACAGTAGCTCTCGGGAGAGGCGGAGGGGTGTGTTTATCGAACATGCATATCGAACAACACACCCCTGTCACATCACAGCCCAACCCGCCCCCTCTCAAAAGGGGATTTGTTAAAATAATTACAATTTATTGTGTCTTATTCCTCGGATCTGTTTTGGATTTCAACACGTATTCGTGCGGTGTTTCTACGCCCAACAGGTTCTTTACAAAGTAATCCCAGCGGCGGCGCATCATGTAGGGCGAGTAAGGGCCATAACCATGCGGCATGTTGGGGAATACTACCAGATCATAATCTTTGTTAGCTTTTTCCAGCGCTTCAATTACCAAAAGGGTATTGTACGGCGGTACGTTATTATCCATTAAACCATGGGCCAGCATTAGCTTGCCTTTTAAGTTTTTGGCATACGTTTCGTTGGCGTGGGCGGCATAATCGGAGTTTGATACCAGGCCATCGTACCGTTCGCCCCAGTCATCCTCGTAGTTGCGGTTGTCATGGTTACCCGATTCGGAAATACCTACCTTAAAGAAATCCGGGTAGCGGAACATGGCCGCAGCCGTTGCAAAGCCACCGCCCGAGTGGCCCCAGATGCCTACTTTATTGGTATCAATAGGGTATTGTTTTGATAACTGCCGGATACCCGCAATCTGATCGGGCAAGGTATTTTCAGACATGTTACCGTAGCTCATATCATGGTAACTTTTTGAACGCAGCGGGTTACTGGTGCCTTCAATTACTACCACAATAAAGCCCAGCTCGGCCAGTGATTGATTATCGCCTCTTGAAGCCACAAACGACCAGCTACCCACGCTTCCGCCTTGCGGACCCGGATATATGTAATCAATAACCGGGTATTTTTTGCCGGCGTCCATATTGGTCGGTGTAAAAATAAGTCCGTAAATGTCGGTTTTACCATCGCCTGCAATCAATTTAACCGGGGTTGGCGCTTTCCAGCCGGTAGCGGTTAGCCTTGATACATCGGCTTTTTCCAGGTTGGTTATCAGCTTGCCATCCATACTGCGTAAAACGGTAACCGGCGGAACGTCTGGTTTAGAATAGCTGTCAACAAAATACCCGCCACCTGGCGATAAGGTAATGTTATGGTTGCATTCTTCGGGTGTCAGCACAGTAAAGTGCTTACCATCAAACCCTGCTTTACATAACTGGCTGTAATATGGGTTCTCTTTTTCAAGGCCATCGGCAATAAAATACACCGCGCGGGTTTTCTCATCAAATTTCAACACTCTTGTAACTACAAAATCGCCTTTGGTAATTTGATTTTTTACTTTACCGGTAGCTGCATCGTACAGATACAAATGCCCCCAGTTGTCGCGCTCAGAAAACCAGATAATCTCGTTGGTTTTGGGCAAAAACTTCCAGTTAATAGTACCCCAGCCCGATTCGTACTGGGTTTTAACGGTTTCTTCAAAAACCTCTTTAACGGCGCCTGTTGTCGCATCGGCAATGCGGAATTTCTCGTTTTTATGATCGCGCGATGTAGATACAAAGGCCAGCTTTGAAGCGTCGGCACTCCAATCCACATCATCAAATGTGCCGCTGCTGCTGATGTCGTCGCTTAGGGTAGCGCGGTGTGCATCGGGTGGCACCTGTAGGGTGATTACTTTAGGATGATCAACTTCAATAATCACCCGTGTTATCATAGCAATTTCATCGCCCGGTAAAGGGTATTTCCATTGTTTTAATACCGGTTTGCCCACGTTGGTGGTAACCAGGTACATATCGCTTACCTTACGCTGATCCTGCTTAAAGGTGGCTATCTTCTTCGAATCGGGCGACCAGCGTAAAATTGCCGCGTCGGAGTTTTGCCAGCCCGCATTATCTGTAGCGTAGCCAAAATCTTTAATACCATCGGTAGTTAGCTGGGTTTGGCTGCCTGTTTTTGTATCGCGTACCCAAAGGTTGTAGTCCTTGATATAGGCTGCCCGGCTGCCATCTGGCGACAATACTTCTTCTGTTTTACCCCTGCGTCCGCCAGGCTGCATGCGGCCATGTTCAGGTTCTGCTCCGGCAGTAACAAGGTCTGTGGTCAGGTCATACTGCCAGTGTTTATCGGCTGCCGTAAACATTATTTTTTTACCATCGGCCGAGAAGCTGATGGTTTGAAAAGGCAGCATATTGCCATCGTATTTGTTGCCCGAAGCTGCCGAAAGCAGCTGGGCCAGTTTTTGATGGTCAAAGGCTGCTTCGCGTGTTTTTTTAACTGGATCAACCAATACAAATTCGCTGCCCTGGGCGGTGAGTACGCGGTACCAGAATTTGTCGCCCGGTAACCAGTTAGGCCTTACATCGGCCCTGTCAACAAACGGGGCGGTATTGTATGACATGAAACTTTCGGCATGTTCATAATCCTTTGTAGTTAAGGGGCTACCCTGCTGGGCATACGCCGACATAACCCAGGCAAACGCCGGAATGGTGAGTAAATATTTATTCATGAGTGTCAACTTATGTTTAAAGCGCAAATTAATGCTTTTTTTTAATTGAACGTGTTTAAAGATTGTTACAGAAATAGAATCAAGAGGCAAGAATCAAGAGTTAAGACTTTTTGGGGTAAGGGTTAAAAGCCGATGCGCTGCACTACAAAGAAGCCACCCGGTTAATCTATCGGAGGACTTGATTATATAAAACTAAATAGAAAATTAAACAACCGTTGGTTGCTACTGGCTAACTTATTCACACATGGGTATTTAAAACCTAAGCATGTAATATTTAGCGCCCGGAAATATCGGGCTAAAAATCAAATTCTTCGTTGCATTTGCTACAATGCAAAATTGTTGTTTTTGGCTGGCGGAGATGTAAAACTACGCTTCGTTCACTTCCATATCGGCGGTGTAAACACCTATTTTGGCTGCGCTGTTACAGGCTGCGCGGTGTACTAATGCACGTTGGGCAGCAATAATATTTTCGTCGTTTCCATTCCAAAGTTCCAGCGCAGGTTGCTGTATCGCCCGTGAAAAAGAATAGGTGAGTACCCAGGGCATCACATCGCCAAAGCGGGTATGCATGCGGTTTAACCGCTCCGATGCAAGCGCGGCCGATTGCCCGCCCGACAGAAAAGCTATCCCCGGTACCGATGCCGGTACTGTTTTTAAAAAGCATTTAACTGTTGCTTCGGCCACTTCATCGAGCCCCGGTTTTTCGGCGCTGTCCTCACCCGACAGTATCATATTAGGTTTCAGGATCATGCCTTCCAGGTCAACCCGGTGTTGGTACAAAGCATTAAATACGGCATGTATTACCTCGGTAGTAACCTCTGCACATCTTTGCAATGAATGATCGCCGTCCATCACTACTTCGGGCTCCACTATGGGTACCAAACCTGCTTCCTGGCAAAACATGGCGTAGCGGGCAAGCGTATAGGCGTTTGCTTTTATGCAGGTTGATGATGGGATATCGGCACCTATAGTGATAACAGCCCTCCATTTGGCAAAACGGGCTCCCATTTGGTAATATTTTTTCAAACGATCGCCCAGGCCGTCTAATCCTTCGGTTATCTTTTCGCCGGGGAAACCCACCATGGGGATGGCACCTTCATCAACTTTGATACCCGGAATTATCCCTTTGCGCTTCAAAATATCTATGAACAGCGTGCCATCGGCAGTACTTTGATGAATGGTTTCATCAAACAGGATTGCACCGCTAATGTATTCCTCCAACCCGGGCGCGTTTACTATCAGATCCCGGTATTTGCGGCGGTATTCTTCGGTTTGGGGGATGCCAAGTTCCTGGAAACGTTTGTTACAGGTGGTGGTGCTTTCGTCCATGGCCAGCAAACCCTTGTTGCCTTGCATCAGTTGGTAAGCGATGGTTTTTAATGTCGAGGTATCCATAATCATCCTTGTGTTAAGCAGGTGTGGATATTAACACCAATCGGCACTCACTTGTTTTATAGTTAATGATATACCTCATTTTTTTGACACAGGGTTTACCCATTGCCTACAGGATTTTTAATACCGCCCTCATTTTGATACCGGTACATCTATATAACTGCTGTTGTACCATTTTACTTTAAGCGGTGTTTTTGCATTGTTAATATTTTCAAGGCTTACATCTTTGCCGGTACCATAGTTAACCTGGCAAAAATTATTTTTGTTTACGTTAATAATCACCAGCAAACGGCTGCCTTTACGCAGTTGCCTGCTTACTACCTTGGTATTTGAAAACGGAAGCGTCGTTATTTTACCAGGTTGCAACAGTTTGCGGTTGCTGATATCCCGCGAATAACTGGCCCGCCCCAAAAAGTAGGTAAGCTCAAAATATTCGCCGTTAGGCATCACTTCGTAAAGCACTATGCTATAGTCAAAATCTTTTTTGTTGATAGCAGCCGTAATTTGCCCGAGGAAAGCGCCGTTCACAATAAGCGGTTGTTTTAAACTATCGCTTATAAAGGTAAACCCGTTGCTATAAATATCTTTTTGAATAATAGGGAACGGATAAGCATAATTGTTAGATGTTGTACGGTCGGCAAAATCAACTTCCTGTTCAAGGTACGCCGGTGTGATTGGCTTTTGGGGGGATAATCTAAACTGATCATCCTTTTTTACATTGCTCAGGTACAGCCGGAGCATGCTTTGGTGCATTTTATCAAGGGATGGGGCATGATCCCAGCGGTTGGCGCCCATAACCTCGTAATTGACCCTGTCTTTGATAATGCCAGGCTTTTTACCTTGTTTCATGATATAATCAAACCATTCAAAAGTAATTGCTTTGGTGTTGATGATAGCTACCGAATCAACCTGGTAGCCCCGTAAAACAGGCTCTCCTCCCCTTTGCGTGCCAAAATGATCGTACGGACCGAGTATCAGGTAATAGTCGGCCCTGGGATTGTATTTGGCCAACTGGCGCAGGTAATACAAACCGGATGTTTGCCCGTCGTCATAATAGCCATCAAAAGCCAGCACCGGGATATTGATTTTTTCAAATTCCTTACCGTAGGGAATCATGGCTTGCCAGTATTTATCAAAACCGGGGTGCTTAAGCCAGCGTTGCAGCCATTTATTAGGCGCATGGTCAACACTGTCAATTTTGTTGTAGGCGGCACCACTTTGGTACCAGCTTTCATTCAAATTACGCCAGCGTTGTTGGTTACTATAAGTAGCTGTATCAAGGTATTTATTATTACTTACGTAAAAGGCCCAGCCATAATTGACGTTAATAAACACATTATTTTCCATAGGCAAACCCATTCCTGGAATGGCCGAAACATAAGGCACAATGGTTTTAAGCGCCGGATGCACCTTATATTTTAAACCCGCCCATTGCGCAAAGCCCGAATAACTACCCCCATACATCCCCACTTTGCCATTGCTCCAGCTTTGTTTGCTTATCCAGTCAATTACCCAGTAAACATCTTCAGCATCGTGTTCATAAGGTACTACTTCTTCGGGGCTTAAACGCTTGCCGCGTACATCGGCCACTACGCCTACATAGCCATGATCGGCAGCGTATTTGGCTTCAGTCAAACTTCTTTTAGTATCCGAGTAAATAAAAAACAACAAGGCTGCCGGTTGCGGCCCGGCCACATCGCGCCGACGCACAACCACAGCCGATAAAGTATGCCCCTTTGGGGTTTTAATAAGCACGCTATCATTAATAACATACTTTTCCAAATCAGCATTGGGCGATTTTTGGGCAAAAAGAGTTGCCCCCTGGCTTATTAAAGCCAGCAATAGCATTAGTTTTTTCATGTTTATCTTTTAGTTTATGATGAGCAAAGCAGAAAGCTTTTTTTGTATTAACAGTTGTTATTTATTAGTCCAATTACAATCCAGCCTTTTACCTTTCAGCTTTAGCCTTTCACCTCTTCCTTAAATTACGTTTTCAGCTTCCCCTTAAACTTTACAGATTGCCTTTCCGACACTTCAACTACCTGCCCGGTTTTCAAACTGATGCTCAGCTTTCCGCCTGGCAGATGGCTGATTTGATCGATGTAGGTCAGGTTGATGATTTGGGCCCTGTTTACCCTAAAGAAAGTCTTTGCGTCCAACCTTTCTTCCATCTGGTTTAGTGAGCGTTTCAGGAAGGCTTTTTTATCGCCAAAATATAATACAGCATAATTATCCATCGATTCAACCAGGTGAATTTCGTCTATTTTTAAAAAATAGCATTTGCTGCCATCTTTTATAAAAATTTGCCTGTTATCCGTGGTTGTGGTTAGCTTAGCCCTCACTTTTTCCATTGCTTTCGCAAAACGTTCGTCGCGGATAGGTTTTACCAGATAATCGAGCGCATCGGCCTCAAAGGCTTTTACAGCATACTGGTCAAAAGCCGTGGTAAAAATAATTTCGGGCACAGTGTCAAGCATTTCCAACAAATCAAATCCCGATTTTTCGGGCATTTGTACATCCAGAAATACTAATTGAGGCTGATGCTTTTGTATTAAAAGCTTTGCATCATCGGCATTTGCCGCCTCGGCGACAATTTCGACATCGGGGTAATAACTTAGCGCCGTCCTTACCTCTTCGCGGGCAAGCCGTTCGTCATCCACAATAACAACCTGTATCTTTTTCATGATGCTGGCAAAATAAGGGTTGATGAAACTTTTTCTCCATATACCTCCTCCATTATAAAACTGGCCTGGTTTTGATATTGCAGTTGTAAACGGTCTCGCAGGTTTTTTAAACCAAGGCCGTGCTGGTTAGCTGCAGGAGTACATTTGCCGGGGTTTAAAACGGTGATATGGATTTTTCCGTTAGTGTTTTTAATAGTTAATTTAATTTCGCCGCCATCTTTCTACTGCGTAATGCCGTGTTTGATAGCGTTTTCAACAAGGGTCTGAATGCTTAGCGGAGGTATTAAATAATGTTCTACACCCTCTTCCATATCAACGGTAAACTGCAATCTTTCTTCAAAACGGATCTTCTCAAGCTCCAGGTAATCTGTCACTAAATTAACTTCATCATGTAATGACATAAGGCTTACATTACCGCCGTACAAAGTGGCGCGCAGCAAATCGGACAGTAAATCTATAGCCCGCCTGGCTTTGGCCGGGTTGGTATTTGTTAACGCTTTAACACTATTGAGTGAGTTGAAAAAGAAATGCGGATTAAGCTGTGCTGATAATTGCTGCAGCTGCGCATCGCGGGCAACTACCTGTAAACGGGCATTATCGGTAGCCGTGCCAATCTCCATAAGGGCATAATGATACAGGTGAAAAGCAAGCACCCAAATGGCCATCAGCCTGATACCTGTGGCCAATAACACCAGGTAGTTTTCACGAAAAAAAGTCCAAAAGCTTTCGCTGTAGGCAAATGTAAAATAATAGCGGGCTGCATAAAGTTTACCAGCAACCAGCAGCATATAACATACCCCCATTAAAAGCACCGCCGGAATAAGGCGCACAGCCATTTTTTGTACTTTTAAATGGGTAAAGTTAAACCTATGCGCAAAGCGATAATAAGCATGGGTAATCAGGATGCCAATGCCGATGTCAAGAATAAAATGAAACAGCGCGAGCGTGTAACTATATTGCCCGCTATGGCCGCCGGCATGCATTTGCATCCAGGCCGAAAAGCCCCAGAACAAACCAGCTGCCGACCAGCCAATGAGCTGGCATAACCAATATAACGATATACTTTTTTGCTGTGTCAATGTTGTGCTGTATGTCTTAACAAAACAAACCAACAAAAACTATTTGGTAATATAAAGCAAAAATACATAGGCGCGGCTGTTTGGGGATGAACGGGAATTTAAAGTCAGTATTCGGCTTTCCCGGGCCGGTTTACAGCATAGGTGATGAAGCTTTTATTTTTTTAACCCAACCATTTTAAGGGCGAAAACCCGGCAAACCTACTGTTAACCAATAATATCTGATTTGATAAGCTCCGATAGGCGGCTTTGATCAAAAAAAATATTCAGAATTTTAGCTATTAATATAAAACGAAACCGATATTCGTTGGTTATTGAGTAACTTTAAATCTAAATAAAGCATTAAAGCTAATGGTGAAATTATTTGTCGGGGGATTCCCTTTGGACATGACTGAACTTGACCTGGTTAAAATAATTAACCTGCATGGGGAAGTGAGTACGATTAAGATAGTACGGGATAAAAAAACGAGGATTTGTAAAGGCTATGCCTTTTTAGAAATGAAGGACCGTGAAGGCGCCGAAAACGCCGTAATTGCCTTAGATGGCACCCCTATGGGCGACAGGACACTGAACGTAAAGATAAACGAGGAAAACGCGGTAAAGCCGCCACCACCCAAACGAAGTTTTGGAGGATATAACAGCAATAATAACCGCAGTGGCAGCAGCTACGGCAGCAGCAGCAATTATAAAAGACCTGTTGCTGGCGATGCCCCAAAAGCCAAACGACCAAGAAGAGCGACATAAAAAACGTGTGAACCTTTTGGCAACAGCTGCATTTTTAAACGGCATAGTTTGGCGCTATGCTATTTAAGCTTTTGAAGCAACGCCATCTCTTTATGTCTTTTTTGATTTTAAACTCAAAAAGTGACGGTCGAATTATTAAGTTATTGATCGTGGATTTGCATATATGTAAACCCTCCTACTCGTCAAACCAAATCAAAAGCGCGCGCGTATTGTGATAGTTCAAAAGATGTGTTTGCCTTTAGTTTGTGCTTGATATTTTTGCGATGCGTATCAACCGTACCTACAGCAATAAATAACAGGTTGGCTATTTCGGGCGAGCTTTTACCCAGCACCATGAGGCGCAAAATTTCGCACTCGCGTTTAGACAGGCTGGAGAACTTGCTTATGTTTTTACGCAGAAAAGTGTTTTCATCAAGCATCCGCTCCACTTTGGCCGTTACATGCTGAACAGGATCAACCTTAAAAGCCATATTAATCACCAGTAAAGGGAGCCCTTCATCATCGCGCATTAAAATTTTCATGGTACTCAGGTGCCACACCCATTCGGGACTGCCATTTATTTTTACCTGCTGAAAAAAGGTGATATCTTCGTCTGTGTTTCTTTCAACCATGTCTTTTACCTTCGGCACATAAGAGTTTGCATCCTCCGGGTTAAAATATTTTGCCGTATACTCGGCTGTAGAATAGCTTCTAAATTCGGCTAAAGTTATACCTAGCTGGCTTAATCCATTTTGGCTCATGTATTCCAATTTAAAATCGGGCATCCGGTGTATAATGGTTACGCCCGGCAACAGGTTGGCAACAGCATGTATTTTATCAATTTCGGCTTGAATTTTCAGTTCCAAATGGGGTATTTTATCCATCAAAATATCATAATTAAGGGATGGTAATATAATGAATGTTTAAAGACGTTTTTTTTAATATTAACAAGTGTTATTGATTGCGGGCTATTTATTTTTATATTTATCAATTGATACAACTATAAAAAAACGTGCTGCTTAAATAATTGTATGATTATTAAAAATAAGCTGCAATGTTAAGTTGATACAAATAATAAAATGTTTCTAAAAAGCCCCATTGTTAAACTTTTACTATTAATTCAATTTTTAGCTTTGGGCGCATACGCCGGTACCCCATACCAGGTTGTTTATCTGAAAAATTATAGCGCAAACGATGGCCTTCCGGGTTCGCAGGTCAATTATTTAATGCAGGATAGTAAAGGCTTTATCTGGATAGCCACGGATAAAGGCGTAAGCCGTTTTGACGGTCAGCACTTTAAAAATTTCACAACAACCGATGGGCTCGAAAGCAATGAAGCATTCCGCATAGCCGAAGACAATTATCACCGGATTTTTTTTTATTGCAATAACTACCGGGTTTGTTACTACGAAAACGGGCTTATACACAAACTTACGTCAACTCAGCGGGTTTTGGTGCAGCCTTTTGCCAACATGTTTTTTAACCGTTACAATGAACTTTGCGTAAATTATGGGCTAAAAACCAAAGTTTATAGTTTTGCGGAACTGAAATGCCGAAACCATCCGGGCCAACAACCACTCATCAGTATTTACGGTGCAGGCGAAGAAGAGATTCCCCTTTCTGAAAACGACCTTACGCTACTCAGAAATGAGCTTGGCACTGCTCATTTCAACGATTCAACAGCCAAAATCAACACCAAACCTTATAGATTGGCCATACAACAAAATCATTTATTGTTGATAACTAAAGATTGGGTACACGTCTATCAATATCAAAAAGGCACACTCATCCCACTTACTAAAATTAGTTTTACCGGTAATGTAACTTCGGTTTACCTCACTGGCAAAAATACTTTTGCAGTTACAACCGTAAAACAAGGCACATACATTATTAACTATATTACAGGCCAGCGGAAAAATTATCTTAACAACCAAATTACTACCTCTACGCTTATTGACCGCGAAAACAATTTATGGTTTGGTACTTATGAAAGCGGTATTTTTTTAAGCACCAATCCCGAAGTAAAAGTTATCAATAAAGAAAGCGGCCTGGTTAATGAAAACGTTTTAAAGCTAAACATAGCCGGCGGCTATCTTTTTACGGGACACATTTTAACAGGACTGAGTTATATGAAACTTGGTGCTGATCAAAATTCACCTATTGGCACGCTATATTTGAAACAAAACCGGTCGGATTTTAACCGGGTAACCAGTTTATTGCCAATTACAGGCAATAAACTAATGATTGGTACCGATAATGGTATCTTTGGGTTAAACCTATCAAATAACAATCCGTTATCCTGGCAGCCAATACTGTATCAAGGAGGCCCGGTAAAGGGCATTGTTCAACATCGTGATACAATTTATTTCCTTACCTCGCAGGGAATTGTGACGTTACCAGACGGAGCCGGCTGCGAATTTTCTCCAATCCGGGTAACATCATTAGCCTGGCAAAAAAATCAGCTGCTTGTAGGTTCACTATATGGATTATATAAAATTGCCACCCCAATTAACATTAACCACTTTAAATATGTGCGGATATTTGCTGATAAAGGAATAAATGCTGTAAAGTGCCTGGCGTCAAATGAACAAGTATTGGCTATTGGCACCGAAGATAAAGGATTGTTCCTGTTAGCAGGTAAAGCAGTTAGCCAATTTACCACGCCTGTTATTTCATCGGGCAACATCCGCAAACTTGTGTGGACGGATGCCAATACACTTTGGGCATGCACAGCCAATGGTGTAAGCATCATTAACTTTAGCAATAATTACCAAACTTACCGGGTAAGCCGGTTAAATACCAGTAACGGGCTTCCGTCAGATAATGTTGCCGATGTTGTGCGCAACCGGAGCGATTATTATATAGCTACCGACCAGGGAATTGCTATTACCCAAAATTTGTGGAATACCAACCTGCCCAGGCCAATACTGCTTGATGATGGCACACCCCTTAAACAAAACAGCTTTACTTATGGCCAGCCTGTTGTATTTAATTGCGTAGCCCTATCATACAAGAGTATGGGCAAAATACAATATAGGTTTAGGCTTAAAGATGTTGATAAAAACTGGACAGCCGCGCCAACCGGCGAAAAAAGGTTTGACCTGCTGCCGCCCGGCAACTACGAGTTAGAAGCAGTAGCTGCCGATAGGTTTAACCAGCTAAGCCAACCGCTTTTATTTCAATTTACCGTTATGCCACTATGGTACCAGCAGCTTTGGCTGCAAGCTATAGCAGTAATAGGCATTATAGTTTTGGCTTTTTTGTTGATACGGAAATATTACCTGTCTATCATTGGTTTACAGAAAAAGGATTATGAAAACGCCCTTGCCCTGCAACGTGAACGCCAGCGCATTAGCAGCGAAGTGCATGATGATTTGGGTGCAAGTATATCGGGCATTAAACTGCAAACCGAATTACTAAGCCGGAAAGTTGCCAACCAGCCGGCTTTTAAGGAAATAGACGCCATTCATGATGCTATTACCGATATATCTACCCAGGTAAGGTTAATTATCTGGAGCCTTGACGTTGAAAACGATGAAGTGAGCAGCCTGGTAAATTTCATCCAGAAACAAACCATTAAAATATTTGATTGCTGCGACATTCGCCTCCATGAAAGTATCTCGGTTGGGGAAACCAGCATAGCAATTAGCGGCGAAAAAAGACGGCAGGTGTACCTGTTGGTGAAAGAAGCTTTAAACAATATTATTAAGCACTCCAATGCCCAAAACGCGTTCCTGGCAATCAGCCTCTACAAAAACCGGTTGCATATTAGTATCAGGGATGATGGCCGGGGCTTTGTGCCCGATGTGCGTAAACACGAAACCATGGGCATCCGCAACATTTATGCGCGTGCAAAAAGGTTGAATGCCGATTTAAAAATTGACACCGCTCCTGGCAAAGGTACCTCCATCAGCTTTAAGCTGAACCTTTAAATGGTGGCCATAATAGGTATTTTAAACAAGGATATTTTTAGGATATTAGCATCTACATTTATCGCAAGCATGCTCCAGATAATTTTATTAGAGGATAATTTACATTACCGGCGTGGCCTGGAACAAATTATTCATGATATGAGCGGTGTAAACCTTATGGGATCATACACCAATGCCGAAATTGTACTAAAAAAAATAAACGAGCTAAAGCCCGATATTTTTATTGTTGACATAAACCTGGAAGGCATGTCGGGTATTGAATTCATAAAGCGGGCAAAACCAGTGATGCCCCAGGCAGAATTTTTGATGTGTACGATAAATGATGACAATACCCACATTTTTGAATCGCTTAAAAGCGGCGCCACCGGCTATATACTTAAAGAATCATCGGCCACCGAAATCAGGAACGCAATAACCGAAATAGCGGCGGGTGGATCGCCGATGAGTGCTTATATATCGCGCAAGGTGATTGCGTCATTTAATGATGCCCCTCCAAAACCGGCCGCCACTACAGAAAACCTGACGGAACGGGAGGTAGAAGTACTTAACCACCTGGCGCGGGGCCTCCAGTACAAAGAAATAGCCGACAGGCTTGATATCAGCACGGGAACCGTAAAAAAGCATATACGTAACACCTACACCAAGCTACAGGTACAAAACAAAGTGGAGGCCATAAACAAATTTCGCGCGATATAATATACCCCTTTTTCAGTATTGCAGGGCTTGGCGTTTAGCGCTAATTTAGCGTCATAAAGAAACTATTGGAATACGTTATTAACTAACCCAACAGCCATTTATAAACCTAAACCTTATCACTTTAATAAACTTAACGTTTATTAAAGGTTTGATTTTAAATATCAAACCTTCAACAATCCCGCAATAATTTCTTATTAATAAACTACAGTATTTATAGTTACAGGCCCTGTAAGCCCTGATGGTTGCAACCTGCTATTTTCGTTATACGGGTTTACCACAGTCCATGTTTTTCTTTGATCGGCCTGCAGCTTGCTATCGCCAATCAGGCGGTTAACCCAGGTATTTACTACTGTAATATCAATGGTGTTTAAACCCGGTTTAACGGCTTTGGTAACATCCAGCTGATAGGGCGCTGTCCAAACGCCACCTACATCTATCCCATTTATCTTCACCTTAGCCATTGCTGTAACAGCGCCGAGGTTAAGTATTAAATGCTCACCATTTAAGGCTTTAATTGCTTTAAAGGTGTTATGATATACGGCATGCCCCGAAAAGTATTTGATGCTGTCTTCTGCCCTTTCAGTCCAGTCGGTAAGTTTATCAAAAACTACCGGCTTAGCGGGTCCCCATCGTTTGCTGTCAAATTTCACTGTCCATGGCGTATTTAATTTAACCACATTTTTTCCTTCGGGAAAGTTAACATCAACATTAGGTTTATTGCCCGCTTTGCTGTTTTTACGAAAAACAATAAAGGCACTTTGATTGGCCGATAGCCTAAGTGGCACCTCTGTAACGCCACCTTTTTGCTTAAATGAAGGCAAATCGCGGGCCGCTCCGGTTACTGCATCCCATAGCTCGGGTTGCTTTCCATAAACCCTGAAGGTTGCATTTAATTCAACTTCTTTATTGGTTTGGTTTGATACAAAGTATACATCGCCATTATCCAGTTTGCGGTGGATGAACAAGGCTTCATCCGTTTTGTTAAATTTACAATCGGGTATAACATTTACCAGGTCAAGCGCCTGTTGCATATCCAAACCGGTAATTACCAAGCCTTTGCCATAGCTATGTTTTGTTATTTTTTCCCCGTCAATATCTCCCCAAAGTTCGGCGGCTATTTTTTTAACCTCAACATCTGCGGGGCCATAATTTTGCAAACCGGGCGACCGTTTTGGCGCAGGCCCTAAAATAGTTAGCCCCTGCCCTACCAGTTCCTTTATTTTTTTGAGCAATTGCGGCCGCATGGTTTCCAGTTTAGGCAGCACCAGTATTTTGTAGGCCATACCTCCTGGCAATACCAGTTTACCATTTGCCACAGTTGCACGTTCATTTAATATCTCGGCATTAATGTAGTCAAACGAATAGCCCTTCGGCAGTTCAGGATCGCGGATGCCCGTCATTTTAGGTGCATCTTCGCCAATAAAATAAGCAACGTCTGCTACGTATTTACCCTGGCGTAACATATATCCGCAACGTTTAAGGTATTGGGTAAACATATCCATATCGTAAAACCAGGTATTTAACCGGTTAAACTCGTTTGAAAAACCTGCGTTTACGCCCGGCACTTTATCTTCGTAAGGCTGTTCAATATAAACATGGAGTAAGGTATTGTTAATACCTTCTGTAAAAAAGCGGTCGCCACGCTGTTTCATTACAGCCGGGTAGCGCGAATATGCGCCGCCGCCGCAGGTAAATGACTCGGCCGATACTTTGTTTTTGCCATAAATATGCGCGCATGACGATGCCGCCCTGTTTTCGATATTACCCAGGTCGCCTTCGCTCCAAAACTCGCCACCTACCTCGTCCGACTGGCCGCCATACTGCAAAAACTCGCCGGGGAATCCCCAGTGACCATAATTTTCCAGCCAGGTAGTAAGGCCGTTTTTATGGCTGATATCCCTTAAACCTGCAACATATTGATAGGCAACCTCGTCGGCAATAAACCTCCGCATATCCCATAAAAACCTGTCAGACATATCCTGGCTGCCCACAACGTTACCGCTCATCACCGGGATGTAGGGAGTTGGATCGTAGCCAAACGATGCTTTAAATTTATCTGTTAAGCCATCTGTCCAGTTTTGGCCGCCGGTTTCATAGCTATCTTCAACGGTTACCTTAAAACTCTTACGATCGGCTGCCGGTATGCGGCGCAATATCTCGCCCAAAAAGGCATTAAAATGTTCGGCAATGTGTTTTTTGCTCATTTTGTCGGTTTCAAAACCCCGCCCTTCAGGCGATGCGGGACCGTTTGTTACCTGGGTAGGTGTCATCCCACTGCGCATAATTATCCAGTTACCGGCCGGAACGTTCCATTTTAAGGTACCATCGGCGGCAAGGTATTTTGAAATATCAATTACTTTTTGCGGGTCTATTACGTAACGTGCATCGTCAACAACAGGCTGCACCGGCCATTGATACTCTTTCCAATAAGGGAAGGGTGTCTGGAACATTTTAGCCAGCGTTTTCTCGATATAATTTTCAACAACCGGCGATGCGGATAACTTCAGTTCGGCAATTGCGCTATGCTGGCTTTCGTTATTGAAAACAATTCTGAAGTTTTTGGCCGTAGTGGCTGGTATTGATACACCTGCTGCGCCATAGGGGCTGAAACCCACGTTAAGTTCGCTATTGCTTCTGTCAACCACAAAATGTTTAATGGTTTGGTAGGTGCCATTGATATCGGCCTGAATGTCGCCTTCAAAACGCATGGCGGTTTTGGCGGGGTAAATAGTTAGGCCACGCGCGGTAAATGAAGAGCCGGCTTTTATTTCAATGGTAAATGTTTTATTGTCGGGCAGTTCTAAAACGGTATTCTCATTACCATCCATGATGTTGGTGATATTACCCACTGAAGGCTGCGTGCTGATTACCGGTTTTAAATCACCAATTGTTAAATCATTATCCTGGGGTGCAGGATAGGCCAGCAGCTTAACATCCTGGAACTGATCGGCAGGCTTGCTCAATTTCCCGTTAAAAACGATGGGGCCTTTTACCTGTTTCACCGATGATGTGAGATAGCGCATGGCCTGCTCCGGCTTAACCCAAGGGCCGCCAGACTGGCTCCATCCCGGACCATTAAAAATCCCGATATCTATACCAAGTTTTGTGGCAGTTTTTAACGCGGTATGCAAAATATCCCACCACTCGGCCGAGAATAATTTCACCTTGCCATATGGAGTTTCGGGGATACCAATATTGCCAATGAAGGCCCGGTTGATGCCTACCCGCTTCATTGATTCCAGATCTTTGATAACCCCTTGTTTCGAGATATTATCCGACATCCAATACCAGTATATACTGGTTTGGATAGAATCGGGGGGCATTTTAAACCCGGATAGTAGTTTTTGCGAATATTTTTTTTGTTGCTGTTTTACCTGGGCAATACCGGGCAAATTGGTAACAAACAAAACAGCGAGGGTTAACAATAACCTAAAAACGTTTTTATAAATATACTGCATGTAATGCGGATAAGTGATTTATGAGCTAAATAAGAATATTTGAATCCTGGCAAATGCACTGTTCAACGGTGTTATGTTTCAGGTTAAAATATCTTCGGTTTATATTCAGCTATTTTAAATCAATAAAATAAAACCGGCAACCTCCACTGTCTGCTTCGCTTATCTATTCTGTCGGCTGATATATTTTTGAGTTCTGCCAAACAAATCCGCACGAATTACCGGCTGGCGCCTAAAACAAGCTATGTTTAAACAACCGAATCCCCGATGCTGCTTGCACCAGGGATCCGCCTGTTTCACTTGTATGGTAATTGGTTTAATGACAGATAAAATATATTATTTTCCGGCAGCAATTGCGGGGTAAACCAGTAACGGTATTTCAACATGTTTAGCCAGCCGCTGCGTGTAACTACCTGAAAAAATCCTTTCTAAAAAATTTTGATGCCGGTGCACGGTAGCTATCATATCAATTTGCCCGTGTTTACATAACCAGTCAAGCCCCTCGTCTACGTCGGCGCTTTTTACATTTCTGTAATATATTTTAGGATAATTGATTTTATCGGTTACCTCACTTAAAAATTGGGTTATCTGTTTATCATCCATCCGGGCGTCCTCATCCGGGCTGGTAATGTGGGCAATTAGAATTTCGGCGTTAAAATACCTGGCTATTTCGGCCACCGAATTTAACACATCAATATCTCCGGCCAACATATCGGTAGTGAAAGCTATTTTTTTAAGGGGTTTAAATTTAACCTTTCGCGGCACCAACAGCACCGGAAATTTAGCATGATCAATTACCGACCGGGTGCTACTGCCCATAAACAGCCTGCTTAATTCGCCAGCGCCCGACATTCCCATTACAACCAGCGATAAACGCTTTTCATCAACAACTCTTTCCACTACATCAGCTACCAAACCCATGTGGCATGAATAGTCAACATGAGGCGTAAAATTGCCTGCGTTAGCTGCAAGTTCATGCGCCATCTCCTTTTCCATTTCGCCGGCGGTTACGCTTAACGCATCCATGGTGGCAGTTTCCAGGTGCGAATAATCAGATGTTGCCCATGCATCCGGATTAACTGCCAACGTTTGAACGGGTATTAATATAGCGTGACAAATATGTACGCCAACCCTTAACCGCGTTGCCAACTGCAATGCATAATGGCTTGCATTTACCGCGCAGGGAGAAAAATCTGTAGGGACCAATATTTTATTCATAACCAAGGAACTAACTATTATTAATAACAAATATCTGTTGGCTAAGCCTTACAATAAATGATAACGGGCATAAAGACAGATGATAACGATCACCCAGGTTACAAAATTGGGCTAATCCGTAGCATTTTGATGCTTCCAAATTATTGGCCCGCGCGATACTATATCATAATAATAAGTGACGGGCATCACTTTTTAAACAACCTCATTTCCTGAATTTTACTCAAAATAATTAAACAATTAAAGCCATGAAAAAAGTATTGATTGCTACCGATTTTTCAGAGAACGCCAAAAACGCTGCCATTTTTGGTTATAAGTTGGCCGTGCAAACAAAAAGTGATATTGAGATATGTACGGCGATGACAATACCTGCCGAAATACCCCAGGCCGGCGTAATTGTATGGCCTATGGAAGAATATCACGTGATTGAAGAAGGCGCACTAAACGAACTAAAGCAGTTAAAAAAAGTGCTTGAAGCCCAGCACGCAGCCGGCGATTTTAAACCCAACATTACCTTTAAAGCCGAACCAGGTACAGCCACAGATGTAATAAAAGCATTGGCGGCCAAGGATCATGTTGAACTAATAGTTGCCGGAACCCATGACGCCGGAGGCTTAAGCGGCCTAATGCTGGGCAACCATGCGCGTAACATGATTGATGCAACGCCAACCCCACTGCTACTTATCCCGTCGGGCTTTAAGTTTAGCCCGGTTAAAACCATTGCTGTGGCACTTGATATGAAACATAAGGGTGATGATTTTGCAACCATTACCGCTATACAGCCGCTGGCAACTTTATTGGATGCCACCATGCAGTTGGTGCACGTTTGCCATGAAGGCGAAAATACCGATGAAGCAGAAATATACCTGGCCGAGATAGAGCAGGAGGTTAAACAAATTGCAGGATATGCTAAAACAACCTCGTTGATTATTAAACAGGCACCAACCGAAACCGGGCTTAACTGGCTATGCAACTATGGAAATGTTGACATGCTGGCTATGGTGCACCACCATCGCGGTTTAGTTGCCTCGCTGTTTACCGGCAGCCATACTAAAAAAATGGCAGGGCACATTGCATTGCCTTTATTAGTAATACCTGCAAAATCATAACACCTGCTTCAATAAAAATTACCACCATGAATAAGTTAACACCCGATACCGGATTAGAAGACGAAATACAGGAGTTATATATTTTAGCCAGCCACTGGATGAAAGACATTTGTTTTATGGAAGATGAACTCCGTTTTTTTAACAACATTCTTGATAAATATAACACCGCAAACCTTACGGCTGATATGGTGGCAAAAAAGGACGAATTTGAACAGGAATTAATTAAACAGGCAAAAAACATCGATGATCTTAAATCCGGCATACCGGTGTTCCTCGTATTTCTTAAACCGTTTGTAGGTAATGACAAAGAAGCGATGGGGCTTCAATTTATTGAGAAATACAGTACCCTGGCAGGAGCCCTATCCGACTCTATGACGGCGTTAAAGGCGACAAAAAATAAGTTGTTTGCTTACGCTGAAAGAATTATAGCAACCGGCAAAACCATACCTGAATTAAAAAATTGACCTACATGAAATCTATCGCAGTACTGACCGACTTTTCAGAAAAATCTGGCCATGCGGCTAAATATGCATTGCATATTGCAAAAAAAATGAAGGTCAACGTAAGGCTTTACCATTTGCAGCTAACACCATCAGCATTATATGCCCAGCCGGTGTTAAGCGGACAGGGCTATCCCGAAGAACCGGTAATTGATACCAGGCTCACAGAATTTTCAGAAGCGTTGGCGTCCGATTTAATAAAACGGGTGTTTCCGGGATCTTTTATGCCCCGGATATCATTTTATGCCGGCAGTGCCGATATGGTAGATGTGATGACCGAGATTATCAACAATTCAGAAACAGCTATGATTGTTACTGCGCCACTTGAAAGCGATGATTTAGCGTCTTTTATGACCAGCGATGCATGCAGCAGGATAATAGACTGGACAACAGTTCCGGTTTTGGTAGTACCCGAACACGCTCCCATACGCTATATTGAAAAAATGGCGTTTGCCACTACATTGGATGCCGGCGATATATTATCAATAGCTGAACTTGGCAACTTAATGGACGGTTTCCATGCCGAATTAATGGTTGCACACCTGGATATTAACCCGGCAAATGATAACATAAAAGCCGCCGAAAAGGAGCTTAACCGTAAACTTTATACCGACCTGAATTGCGGCGGCGTATACTTTCGCAGCGTGCCCGATATTAAAAGTCAAAAAGATTGGGAGTGGCTAAAAGCCAATAAACGGACGGACTTACTGGCCGTGGCTAAACGCCCGAAAGAACAAATGACATCATTTTTTAAACGTGGGCAAGGCAGCCACATAACTCACCATATAACCATCCCGGTTATGGTATTGCCTAAAAGGCCCTGATAATTACATCATAAGTAAAGCCCCTGCATAAGCCGGGGCTTTACTTTTTTATAAAACAATACTTTTAAAATCAATCTGCGTAGTAAAATTTCGCGAAACATTGAAGGAAGAATAACGTTTATAGCAACGCGGCGAGTCGACTCACCCCGACGAGGCTACGCCCGTCTGCCCCTCTCTCCGCTTCGCGCATAGAGGGGCGAAAAAATAATTTTTCTTTCCACAACCCTCTCTGCGGCGCAGCCGGAGAGAGGGTCGGCCAGCGCAGCGTAGCCGGGGTGAGTCGTGGCCAGCGTTTAAGCGAATGTTTGTGTAAAACCAAACATCTCTCATAGGGTAACCTTTCGAAGCATAATGGGCAAAGCCCCTTCGCCAGGCCTGCGCACCCCAAAAAGCAAACATTTGCGGTCTCAACAGCATGGTTCTCGGCTTAAACAGATTTTTACAGGCAAAAAAGCAGCCCGAATTAACCGGGCCACCGCTAAATTCCTTTAAGCAATACCTATATCGCTATATTGCTTAACTGCTCTTCTGATGTACTCAAATCGTTTATCCAATCCTGTATTAAACCAGATGTTTGATTTGCCGAACTGGAAAACAGCTCTTTATAGTAAGCAATACCATCCTGCAGCTGCAACTTAAATTTGTTTAATTGTTTCTTCTTTTTTTCGGTAATATCTTTCAGCTGCGATTGTAAATCGTTTTGAAGATAATCAATATAAAGGTTCAATTCCTTTATAAACATATGCGGCCTTTTTATTTTTTCAAGCAAATCTGTAGCGCCATAAATATGGTGCACCATTTCGTCTAACGAATAGGTTCTTGAAAAATATGCCAGGTTAGGCCCGGGGCATATGGCAACCGCTTTATTTTCCCTTGGCTTTAATAAATCATATTTGATATAGGCAGATGCGCACAGGCCCTCGCAAAGGCATATTTTTTCGGTTACCGCCTTGTATTGCTGTTCATATTCATCTGCCGCAAGCCCAAGGGTTTGCAATTGTTCTATTTTCAAGTGCTGATATTCCCTTGATGCGGTACAAATAGGTGTTTCGGTAAACTCTGTATTACTTACCAGGTACTTTTTAGTACAGGGGCTTCCAGGGCGCCCTCTTTCAAGTCTGCTCAACCGCAATTCTTCAGAAGTGCTCTTTTTAAAATTGTTAAACTGTATACCCAGGGGCGACGATCCGCTTAAATAAAAATCTTCTTCCGTAGCGGTTTCCAGTTGTGCAAGTGTATCGTCATCAACGTTGGTTACTTCCGGTACCAATAAAAATGGGCTGCCCCACCCTGTTCCGTCCATATCATAGTGGTCTAACAGAAACCGGTTTTCATCTGCAGTGCCAATGCCGCCCTGTACCGTAAGCTTTTGCTTTGGTGCATGCGCTATAACTATTCCTTTTTGTAATAATACGGCCTGGTAAGTGCTAAACAACTCGTCAAGCATTTCCTGCCTTTTTTGTTTAAACTCTTCTAAAATAGGGCCAAGTAAAAAGCCTTCGGTAGCAAACGCGTGCCCACCACAGTTAAGGCCCGATTCTATCCTGAACTCGGATACCCATAGTCCTTTTTTTACCAAAAACTTAGCCTGGATAAATGCCGACCTGAAGTCGCTTACCTTTAAAACAACCTTTTTTAAAAGTTGCCCCTCATCGCCGGGGAAAAACCCAGGAAAAGCTTCCAGGTAACTGTACAGGCGAGGGTTCATGCCTGCTGATAAAATAATTGACGATTGGAGCTTACTTTCGGCAAAACCGCGCAGCGCCGCCAAGGCATCGGTAAACGTATCGCCGGTATAATCGCCATTGGCCGTATAGTTCATTTTATCTAATTTCGACATGATGTTTACATCAATGCTTCCCGGTTTCATCTCTTTAACCAACCTTCGCTGAAATACCTTTTTTTGTGCTCCTTCCGGATAATCAAGCATCAGATCGTAACCCTGCCGCAGCCTCGATTGCTCGGGCAGCAGTTCAAAATACCTGCGCAGGTCATTTCCTTTATCAAAATCCATATTGCGCAAATGATCAAACTGGCGGGTAACAAGCAAGTTCACCAGGTCAAGGTAGGCGGTAATGCGTTTTGCCCGGTAATCGGGTTCTTTTTTGGTTATAGCTATGTAAGGTTCATCATTTAGATGACAGTGGTAAGCCCGCATTCTTTCAATTAATTCATCGTCTACGATAGAAATAACAGACGATATGCCATAACGTGCAACCTTTAACGGGGTATCAATGGAGTACCCAAGACCCAAAACCGGGATATGAAATGTGTGAATCATTATTTTTTTATATTTAAAAAACGGAACTTAATTTAACATCGGCCAACAACAGCTTATCAGTGGGGAATTTGCATCGACCTCATTTTATTGCGAATGGTTATCACTTTAGGGAGAAGTAAATTATTTTCAAGATGGAAATTGAATAGCAGGTCATCTTCATACTCCTGGAGAAGTTTATACAAAATATTATAGGATGAAGAAACATAACGGGGCACCTGGTAATTATTGGTTAGCTGCCGGATAAGGCGAAAATCGGCCGCTATTTTTTCATGTGTTGCCATCATATCATAAAAGGTGGTTAAAATATCAACTGTTGTATCCTTAGCAGGCAAGCAATCTTTATTATAACACTCCGATAGCTTAACAATGTCAGGAAACAGCGACGCCTCTTCCATCAGTATATCGCGCATCATAATTTCCCCGGCATTAAAAAAAAGATTACTAACCCGGCCAATCTGCGGATGACTGTCTTTATATCCAACGGCAACTTTTTGAGCCAGTTCGGCAATAAAAGGCGTGTTTATTTTGATGTATTGATGGTTAAGATTGATAAGGTAACGGCATAAAAACGCCGGGGCCCAACTTAACAGGTTAATGGTTTGTACCGCAGGTTGGGTTAAACAAATATCAAGCTGCGTACGCAGGTCGTCTATATTCAAATAATAGTCTGTGCAAACCTGTTCCAGGGTCCTTTTGCCATCGCAGCTAAAATCCACGTCCAATTTTTTAAATACAGCGGCGTTCCGGTAATCGCGGGATACCATATCGCCTATGGTTTCACTATTTGCTCCCGGAGTTTTCCTGGTGAGCTGAACACGCCAGGCCTCGGGACCATCATCCAGCGTTTCCCAGCCGAACGCCTGTCTGCATTCGGCCTGTAAACGAAAATATAGCGGCCTCAGGTTCTGGTCATGAATGATCACTACCGACTGACCGATCTCCATCGCACTTAGCCTTTCAAAAATATCAATGTGCATTGTGCCAGAATCAATCATCCTGGCATCAAAAGTTTCCGGCCTGTTCATCAACTACAAATCTATCGGCATTCATAGCTCCAAAAAATGACGAGGGTCACATTAGCCTATAACGTCCATCATTTATACTCCCGCCCTTTAAATGGACTTTTGGTAAACCAGAATAAAAAGATGACGAACGACACAATTCTTGTTAAAACATCATGCTACCATTGCGGAGACGAGTGTTTAACCACCTCATTTATAGCCGATGAAAAACAATTTTGCTGCCAGGGCTGTAAAAGTGTTTACCAGATATTGGCAGGCAACGGCCTTGGGAGCTATTACAATTACAATGATCACCCGGGCGCAACCCGCGAACGGGTTACCAAAAAATTTGACTATTTAAGCGAACCATCCATAGTTAACGATTTGTTGGATTATACCGATGACCATGTCACTATCATCACTTTATATATACCCCACATTCATTGCAGTTCGTGTTTATGGCTGCTTGAGCAGTTAAACAGGTTTAACCCGGCCATCCATTACTCCAGGGTCGATTTTATAAAAAAGCAATTAATAGTACGTTTTGATCATCGCATTTGCAGCCTGCAGCAATTGGTAGAGTTGCTTTATGATATTGGCTACGAGCCATTGATTAGCCTGCAGGATGTTATCAAAAAGCAAAACACAGCCGGTAAAGGTAACCTGGTTCAAAAAATTGCAGTAGCAGGTTTTTGTTTTGGCAATGTTATGTTGCTAAGCTTTCCTGAATACTTTGGGCTATCGGCCTTTGAGCAAACTTTTAAACATTTCTTCGGCTATCTAAACATTGTATTCACATTACCCGTGGTATTTTTTTGCGGCAGAGATTACTTTGTTTCTGCCGCAAAAAATTTAAAAGCCAGGATACTTAATATCGATTTTCCGCTGGCGCTGGGTATTGCTGTTCTTTTTATTCGCACAGTAACAGAAGTATTGGCCCACACGGGTGCCGGTTATGCCGATACGCTTTGCGGCCTGGTTTTCTTTTTGCTGGTGGGGAAATTTGTACAGCAAAAAACATATCACCATATCTCGTTCGAGCGCGATTACCGCTCATTTTTCCCCGTTGCCGTTCAGGTATTAACAGAGGATACTGAAAAGTCTATCCCCCTTGCAAAAATTGTTACCGGCCAGCGCATATTGATACGGCATAATGAGATTATCCCGGCAGATGCCATCCTGCTAAAGGGCGATGCACTTATTGATTTTAGCTTTGTTACCGGCGAAGCAATCCCGGTAAATAAAACATGGGGCGAAATCATTTACGCAGGCGGCCGGCAAACAGGCGATGCTATTGAGCTTGAAGTAGTAAAGCCTGTATCGCAAAGTTACCTTACCCAGCTTTGGAATAACGAGGCTTTTACCCGGAAACAAGACAGCAGGGTAAAAACATTTAGCGAAACCGTAAGTAAGTACTTTACCGTTGTACTCCTGATTATAGCATTTGGATCGTTATTGGCCTGGCTATTTACCGATTACCGGCGCGGCATTGATGCTTTTACCGCCGTACTTATTATTGCCTGCCCCTGCGCCCTTGCACTAAGCACACCATTTACCATGGCCGCGGCACTAAGCATATTTGACAGAAACCTTTTTTACCTTAAAAACACCCGGATTGTTGAACAGCTGGCAGCAATAGACACTATTGTAATGGATAAAACCGGCACTATATCAACAGGTAACAGCAAAAGCGTAATACTACAGGGCCAGCTTACTGAAAAGCAAAAGCAATTGATATACAGCGCCTGCGCCAACTCGATACACCCTTTAAGCCGGATGATCTGTCAATTTTTAGGCGACTATAAAAAACTACCGGTAACAGATTATAAAGAGATTGCCGGCAAAGGAATTACAGTAAATATAGAAAACTTCACTTTACGCATGGGTAGCGGGGCCTTTGTATTTGGCTTTGACGAAGGTGGCGTGCGCAATACCAGCGTACATATCATGATCAATAACCACTACCTTGGCTATTTTCAATTTGCCCAGGAATACAGGGAGGGGATGGAAAACATCAGCTCTTTAACTGATAACTATGACCTGTTTTTGCTATCAGGCGATCATGATCATGAGCGTACAGATCTGGTGCAATTTTTTAAGGCCGACAAGGCCATGCATTTTAACCAGTCGCCCCAGGACAAGCTGGATTTTATAGAAGCACTTCAACAAAAAGGAAAACAGGTTTTAATGCTGGGCGACGGGTTAAACGACTCGGGCGCACTAAAACAAAGTGATGTTGGCATAGCCGTTACAGACGATGTAAACAATTTCTCGCCGGGGTGTGATGCCATTTTAGATGGAAAATCATTTAGCAAACTACCCTCTTTTCTTCGCTTTGCCAGTGACACGGTAAACGTTATACGGATGTCGTTCCTCATCTCGCTTACCTACAATATTATAGGCCTTAGTTATGCGGTTACCGGCCATTTATCGCCGTTAATAGCCGCCATTTTAATGCCTTTAAGTACTGTTACCATTATTTCATTTACTACCCTGGCAACTCATTTTGCCGCCAAAAAACGAAAACTCATATGAACATCATTTATTTTTTAATTGGCTGCAGCGTTTTGCTTGCGCTGATATTTTTAGCCGCCTTTTTTTGGGCGCAGCGCAGCGGTCAAAATGATGATCTGTACACACCCTCCATGCGTATCCTGCTTGATGATGACGATGCCGAGGCCGATAAAAAGTGATGTTAATCATATTTAAAGCAAACTGTCATCATTCTGTCACCCATTGCACATCAATAATTTTACACCCATAAAAAGACAACATTTTATGCAGCCCGAAAAATTTTACTATGACAACAAAATCGTCCGGAATTTTGGTATCGCTACCGTAATCTGGGGGATAATCGGCATGACTGTAGGCTTAATTGTAGCCATTCAGCTTTATCACCCGGCCGCCAACATGGGTAACCAGTACACTACATACGGTCGTATCCGCCCGTTACACACCAACGCGGTAATATTTGCCTTTGTGGGCAATGCCATTTTTATGGGCGTTTATTACTCGTTGCAACGCCTGCTCAAGGCAAGGATGTTTAGCGATGTACTTAGCCAAATCCATTTCTGGGGTTGGCAGCTTATTATTTTATCGGCAGTAATTACACTTCCCTTAGGTTTAACCACATCACATGAATATGCCGAACTGGAATGGCCTATAGATATCGCCATCACCATAATTTGGGTTGTGTTTGGCTGGAACATGTTTGGCACTATATTTAAACGCCGCGAAAGGCACTTATACGTAGCCATTTGGTTTTACATAGCCACGTTTGTTACCATAGCCGTGTTACACATTGTAAACTCATTTGAGTTACCGGTATCTGCATTTAAAAGCTATATGGTTTATGCCGGCGTTCAGGATGCCCTGGTACAATGGTGGTATGGCCATAACGCAGTCGCGTTTTTCCTGACTACCCCTTACCTGGGTATGATGTATTACTTTTTGCCCAAAATGGCCAACCGCCCTATTTACTCTTATAAATTAAGTATCCTGCACTTTTGGGCGCTTATATTTATCTATATATGGGCCGGCCCTCACCATCTTTTATATACCACCTTACCCGGCTGGGCACAATCATTAGGCGTAGCTTTTTCTATTATGCTGATAGCGCCAAGCTGGGGCGGTATGATAAACGGATTGTTAACCCTGCGCGGTTCATGGGATAAGGTAAGGGACGATGTGATCCTGAAGTTCATGGTTGTAGGTTTAACCGCCTACGGTATGGCCACTTTTGAAGGCCCTATGCTTTCCCTTAAACAAGTAAACGGTATAGCGCACTTTAGCGACTGGATTATTGCACACGTGCACGTTGGCGCTTTAGGCTGGAATGGTTTCTTAACCTTTGCTATCCTGTACTGGTTAATCCCACGTATTTATAAAACAGAGCTGTTCTCCAAAAAAATGGCTTCCTTCCACTTCTGGATAGGCACACTGGGTATCCTATTTTATGCCATACCCATGTACTGGGCCGGTTTTACACAAAGCCTGATGCTGAAAGAGTTTACCGCCGAAGGCATGCTGAAATATCCAAACTTTTTGGAGTCTACCTTGCAGATATTACCAATGCACATGATGCGGTCTGCAGGCGGCGCTATGTATTTATTGGGTGTAATAGTAATGGCTTATAACCTTACCCGCACAGCCTTGCAAGGCAAGCTGGTTGCTGATGAAGCAGCGCAGGCAATGCCACTTGAGCCCGTTCATATGATTGCGAGGGAAAACAGCTGGCACCGCAGGCTGGAACGTAAGCCCATACAAATGCTCATTGCTGCCCTGTTGGTTATCCTTGTAGGTACTTTTATCGAATTGATGCCAACGTTAACGGTATCTTCAAATATCCCAACCATTGCCGCTGTAAAACCTTATACACCACTTGAACTTCAGGGCCGCGACTTATACATCCGCGAGGGTTGTGTTGGCTGCCACTCGCAAACTATCCGCCCTTTCAGGTCCGAAACAGAACGGTATGGGGAATATAGCAAGGCCGGCGAATTTGTGTACGATCACCCGTTTTTATGGGGATCAAAACGTACCGGGCCCGACCTGGCCCGCGAAGGTCAAAAATATGGTAACGCCTGGCACTACAATCACCTGATGGATCCGCGCCTGATGTCGCCGGGAAGTATCATGCCTAATTACGACTGGCTGATAACCCAAAACCTGGATACGACATCAACCCGCGCAAAAATAAACGCTATGCGCAAATTAGGTGTACCATATCCGGCAGGTTATGAAAACATAGCTAACCAGGACCTCGAAAAACAGGAAAAAGAAATTAGGGACAACCTTTATGCCGACCACATTAAGGTTAAAAGCAACAAGGAAATCATCGCCCTAATTGCTTACCTGCAACGGTTAGGAACAGACATTAAAGCAAACAAAACTGCCAATAAATAATCACCATCATGTTTAAGCAATTTACAGAAAACATCAACGCAAACCAGGCATACCTGCTGTTCTCGTTGGGGATATTCTTTGTATTTTTTATTGTAGTAACCATTATGCTCATTCGCATCAGGAAGCCACATGTTCAATATATGAGCGATTTGCCATTAGAAGATAGTTTAACAGATCAACAACCTTTTCAGTCATGAAGTACCAACGCATTATATTAATATCAGCATTTGTATTATTTATTCAGCCCGTTATGGCTGATGGTCTTATTCCGGGTGATGTAATGAATTATATTGCTTATGGAGTTGTTGTTGGCATGTTGCTGCTTTTTTTAATAGCTATGCTGGTACTGGTAAAAACCTTTAACGTTTTAGCACGTGTAATGCTTAAACAGCAGGGATTATCAGAAGCCGAAATAGCCGAGCAAATGAACCCTGTTAAGGAAAAGAAAGCCAGGAAACCAAAAGCAGAAGTTTGGCAAAAGCTTCTTTCACTCAGGCCCCTGGAAGAGGAACATGAACTCCTTATACAGCATGATTACGATGGCATACAGGAGCTTGACAACCCAATACCCGGCTGGTTTATGTATCTTTTTTATGGCACCATTATTTTTGGAGCAGGCTACCTGCTTAACTACCATGTATTTAAAACCGGGCAGTTGCAATATGCCGAGTATAAAACAGAAATGGCACAGGCCGACATCGAAAAAAAGGCGTTCCTGAGCAAAGCCGCCAACCGGGTTGATGAAAACACTGTAAAACTGGTGAAAGATCCGGCAGTACTTGCAGCTGGCGAAGGGATATTTAAAGCCAATTGCGTTGCTTGTCACGGCGATCATGCCCAGGGAAATGTTGGACCCAACCTTACCGACGATTTTTGGCTGCATGGCAGCAAAATAAACGATTTGTTTAAAACCATTAAATACGGCGTGCTTGCCAAAGGTATGCCTACCTGGGAAAAACAATTATCGCCAAAGCAAATTGCCGATGTGGCCAACTACGTTAAATCATTACACGGTACTCACCCCGCCGGCGCAAAAGAGCCGCAGGGAACAAAAGAGACCGATACAGACGATAAACTTGCAGCAAATAAATAACCATGGACGGATTACTGGTAGCGAAAGAGACGAATAAGCGCAAGTGGATATACCCGCTAATCCGTAAAGGAAAACTATATAAATGGCGCTCGTGGATTAGCTATGGCTACCTGCTGCTATTTTTTGCAGGGCCGCTTATCAGGATCAACGGGCAGCCATTGCTGCTGCTGAATTTTATGGAGAGGCGTTTTGTTATCCTGGGGCAGGTTTTCTGGCCCCAGGATATCTTCCTGTTTGTTTTAGCGTCGTTGGTATTTGTGGTTTGCGTGGTATTGTTCACTATCGCGTTCGGCCGTGTTTTTTGCGGCTGGATTTGTCCGCAAACCATCTTTATGGAAATGTTTTTCAGAAAGATTGAAAACTGGATTGAGGGCGACGGCAGTAAACAAAAAAAATTAGATGCAGGCCCCTGGAACAGGGAGAAAATACTAAAAAAAGGCAGCAAGCATTTCCTGTTTATTATATTCTCGTTCCTGATAGCCAACACCTTTTTAGCTTACCTTGTAGGCAGCGATGTGCTGTTTAAAATAATCACCGAGCCGGTGGAACTGCACCTGGTTGGCTTTTTAAGTATCTGGGTTTTTACTATTGTTTTTTACCTGGTTTACAGCCAGGTACGGGAGTTGGTTTGCACGGTGGTATGCCCCTACGGCCGCTTGCAAGGTGTGCTGTTAGATAGGGATACGCTGGTAGTAGCCTACGATGAGGTTCGCGGAGAGCCAAGAGGAAAGCTTTCAAAAACCAGCGATAACAGCGCAAAAGGCGATTGTGTAGACTGTGGCCTATGCGTATCGGTTTGCCCTACGGGTATAGATATCAGGCATGGCACACAAATGGAGTGCATTAATTGCACCGCTTGTATTGATGTATGCAACGAGGTAATGGATAAAATCCATAAACCATTAAACCTGGTAGGGTTTTACTCAGAGAACATGATCCACAAGCAGCAAAAGCCGTCGTTTACCGGCAGAATGATGGGCTATAGCGGCATCATCGCTGTTTTAATGACCGTGCTTTGTTACTTTATTTTCAGCAGGGCCGATATGGACCTGGCGGTTATGCGCAGTGCAGGCATGCTGTACCAGGAACAGAAAGGCGGCCTGGTAAGTAATATTTACAATGCCGAGGTTATTAATAAATCAAACCAAAGCCGCGATATCGTTATTCAACCGGATGATCCGGCTATAAAAATTAAATACATACAGGCTCCGGGCAAAGTCGCGGCCGGCGCATCTGTTAAAACTGTGTTTTTTTTATTGATCCCGGCCTCACATATCAGCTCGGCAAAAACGGATGTAAAAATCAACCTTTTGTTAAATAACAAAGTAATTCAAACGGTAAGTACAGCGTTTGTGGGACCATCAAATGATTAAAAATATGAATTGGGGAAAAGGAATAGTTGCAGGCATGGCCATGTTCATGCTGTTTATTATATTCATGTGTGTACGGATGTTTGCCCTGCCGGCCGATGAATATGACCATCATTATTATGAAAAAGGGCTAAACTTTGATAAAGACTATGCAAAAGAAAAGCAGGTTGTTACCGACCATGCCCAGCCTGCAATCCAGGTAAATGGCAAACTGGTGAATATAACGTTTACAGCACCCGCAACAGGAAGCATTAAATTTATACGGCCATCCAGCCAGGCGCTTGATAAAACTTTCCCGATAAACACAGAGCTTGACAGGGTTGCCAACGTATCTGCTACTTCGCTTGTTAAAGGCCGATGGCATATTGTACTGGAGTGGCAAAGCAACCGCAAGCCGTACCTGTACGAAAAGGAGGTGGATATAGAATGAGTAATAACCAGGTAGCTTTTTTTATTGGCCTGTTTGGCAGTGTGCATTGTATTGGTATGTGCGGCCCGCTTGCTTTTGCAGTACCATCCTTTCATTCAAAATGGTGGATGGTGGTAGTTGATAAATTTGTTTACAATGCCGGCCGTGTTATCACCTATACGTTGCTGGGTTTGCTGATAGGCTTATTGGGCAGGCAGCTTTGGCTGGCCGGTTTACAACAAAGCGTGGCCGTTATTAGCGGCATTTTAATTATCATGGCCGGCTTTTCGCGTATGTTTAAAGTCAGGTTCAGTCAAAGTAAGCTGATGCCCAAAATGTTGGCGCCAATCAACAAGCTTATCGGTTTTGCGCTAAAACATAAGGCTGGCCACTTTGCAGTGGGTTTGCTTAACGGTTTCCTGCCCTGCGGGTTTGTTTATCTTGCACTTATCGGCGCGGTAAATACCGACTCTGTCTATGCATCTGCGCAATATATGTTTTGGTTTGGAGTAGGCACTTTCCCGTTAATGTTGCTGGCTACGGTAAGCATGGGTTTTATCGGCCCGCAGGTTCGTCGCCGTATTAATATGGCCATGCCCTACCTTATGGTTTGTTTAGGTTTGTGGTTTGTGCTGCGCGGATTAGGTTTAGATATCCCTTATTTAAGCCCCGCCAAACAATCACAGGGAATAACCAACTGCCATTAGGATAGTCATTAGTCGAAAGTCTTAAGTTCTAAGTCAAAAATTACAATTTTAAACTCAGGGCTTCAGGCTTCGAGCTTAAGACTTAGTACTTACCACTTATTTTATAAAGAATGCTAAGACATCTGGGTACTAAAAGAACGTATAATCACAATGTAAAGCTCGCTTCATTGCTTGGGCTTACCGCGGGTTTTGTAAATGCGGCCGGGTTTCTTGGGTTTAGCGTGCTTACCACCAATGTAACCGGCCACGCGGCATTGTTTGCTGAGCAAATTGCATTGCAAAACTGGCAAACGGCCAGGGTAATTGCCTTATGGATGTTCCTTTTTTTAGCCGGAGCATTTGTATCAAGCTTTATTGTTTCCCGCATCGGCAAAAACCAGCAATACTCCTATGTAATCCCCATTTTAATTGAAATTACTATACTCTTGAGCGTAGCGTTGTTTGGCTACCGGTATGATCATAGCTTAGTAGGCAAAGAGATATTTGCCGGCAGCCTGCTGTTTGCCATGGGCCTGCAAAACGCGCTGGTATCAATGGTTTCGGGCTCGGTTGTACGCACCACTCATCTTACCGGTACATTTACCGACCTGGGGATTGAACTTGCCCAGTTCTTCCGGCACAAAGCAGAAGACAGGACGGCCTTGAAAGCTAAAATAAAATTACGGGTGGCTATTATTTTTTTCTTTATGTGCGGGGCACTGGCCGGTGCTTATATTTTTCGCTGGCTGCATTTTTATTGTTTTCTTGTCCCTGTTATTATCTTAATATACACCCTGTTGTATGATATTTTCCGTATAGCGGTTAAACAATATTACCGGAGTTTGCAGGGGCGATTAAAGAAATCGATTTAAACAATAATGCCGAAGATTTTTAATTTCCAACCAAAGGGATACTGTAATCTTTTTAGGTCCCACCTGTGATATGTTGAATATTTACTCAAGCATTGGCTTTGAACGCTGACTAAGACTCACCCGGCGAGGCTGCGCCCGCCACTCTCTCTTCGGCTTCGCCGGAAAGAGGGGCTTGAAAATTTATTATTTATTTTTCCTTTATAATATATTGATATTCAACGCCCGCCACCCTCTTTCCACCGCAGGTGAAGAGAGGGTGGCGGGCGCAGCCTCGCCGGGTGAGTCTTAACCAACATGCGATATTCGTCATTCTCCCTTCAGAATTTCGCGAAATTTTACCACTCAGCATGACAGTCTTTATTTTTGATGTCACTTCAGCTTCAGAATTTCGCGAAATTTTACCACTCAGTATGACGATCATCACTTTTTGCAGTGCCTGTTATCATGGTGCACCCTATTGATTCCCCGGATATTTGTGGTATAAAAAATAAATTGAATCATGGAAACTACAATGAGTACCCGTGTCCAATGGACCGCCCAACCCACTACAAAAAAAAGCACCAATAGCTTAGCTTACAAATGGAACACCTTTGTTAACAGCCAAACCGAAAGCAAAACATTGTGGTTTTTGGTATCACTGGTTTTCCAGGGCGTGTTTTTTTTGCCGGTACCTGCCTTTTTAATATATTATTTTAATGCGCCAATACTTGTTTTGGTTGTAACCTTAACTTTATTTTTTGCCAACATTATAGCCGGTATGGGCGGCGCCGGTATTAAAACCCTGCTTACCCTGTTTGCTGCAAGCATAGCACTTCATGTGTTAATGCTGATTGCCTTCATCATATAATTTACACTTATGATTCCTCAAAAAATGAAAGCCGCCGTGATACGTGAGTTTGGCGCACCATTACAAATTGAAGATGTGGAGGTTAAAACCCCGAACGCAAACCAGATACTGGTTAAAGTAATTGCATGTGGTGTTTGCCATACCGATTTACACGCCTGCAATGGCGACTGGCCGGTTAAACCCAAGCTACCCCTTATACCCGGCCACGAAGCTATTGGCTATGTGGTAGCAATGGGCGCCGATGTTAAAAACGTAAAAGAGGGCGATATTGTAGGCGTGCCATGGCTGCACAGTGCCTGCGGCTGCTGCGAGTTTTGTATCACCGGCTGGGAAACGCTTTGCGGAACACAGCAAAATGGCGGATACAGTGTAGACGGCGGCTTCGCCGAATATGTTTTGGCCGATCCGCGTTATGTGGCGCACTTCCCGGCGGGCATCAATTTTACCGAGATGGCGCCAATTATTTGTGCCGGCGTAACTGTGTATAAAGGACTAAAAGAAACCGAAGTTAAGCCAGGCGAATGGGTGGCTATATCCGGCGTTGGCGGTTTAGGGCACCTTGCCGTACAATATGCAAAAGCTATGGGCATGCATGTGGCTGCAATTGATGTGGCTGATGATAAACTGGAACTTGCAAAAAAACTGGGTGCCGAACTGGTTGTTAACGCCAAAGAGCAGGATCCCGGCGCTTATCTGCAAAAAGAAACCGGGGGAATGCATGGAGTACTTGTTACCGCGGTATCGCCAATTGCTTTCAGCCAGGGAATATCAGCCCTGCGGCGTAAAGGTACCATCGCGCTGAACGGATTACCGAAGGGCGCCTTTGATTTGCCGATATTTGAAACCGTGCTTAACCGCTACACCGTAAGAGGATCAATAGTCGGCACCCGTAAAGATATGGAAGAAGCCATTGCATTTGCTGTTGAAGGCAAGGTTAAGGCAACCGTGCATGCTGCTAAATTAGAGGATATCAACACTGTTTTTGATGATATGAAAGCCGGCAAAATTGACGGCCGGGTTGTGTTGGAGATAGCCAAACCGTAAAAACTCGCCCCAAAAACCAACATCATAATCCAAACAAAAGCCAGGAACTTAAGTGTTACCTGGCTTTTGTTTGGGTTAAAACCACTATAGAAAAAAGCTTAAAGCCGAATGCAAAAATTCGGCTGAAGCCAACGGCAATCAACTAATGCATGTAAGTCTACGTGTACCCACATCGTTTCAAGGAAAAATGTCATTTCGACGAGGTACGAGGAGAAATCTTCTACGCCCTGCTATTTCTACAATACTTCGAGGAATGTAGGGCGTAAAAGATTTCTCCTCTCCCCCTGAACACGTGCCCTTCCGATTCGTCGAAATGACATTTTGTTTTTACTAATTAAGATATTCGAGAGATGTGGGTGCACAGTAATGAGCGATTGATAAATTATTAAACGCCAAATACCCGACACCTAATCATAACGACTTGGCATCGGGTATTCGGCATCCATAATTTATATAGCCATACTAAACAACTGCGTAGCGGGCTTATCGGCCCATAGCCGGGCATCAAGGCACATACAAATGTTACGCAGGTAGCGTTTGCCCATTTCGGTAACTGTAAGCCCCAGGGAGGTTAATTCAACCAGGCCGTCGTCGGCCAGGGCATCTAATCTATCCAATCCGTCGGCTACGGCAGTGCAAGGCTCGCCATGATGGTTCCATACTGTTTGGCCCGTGCACATAATGTTCAGGATATGCTTCCTGACTATCAAATCCTCAGCAGTTAAAATATGGCCTTTAAATACGGGCAGTTGGCCATCGGTTATCAGTTGAAAGTACTCCTCAACCGTTTTTACGTTTTGCGCAAAGCCGTACCACGAGTCGCTGATGGCGGATACCCCCAGGCCAACCTGTAACTGGGTATGCTGATGAGTGTAGCCCATAAAATTGCGGTGTAGCTTGCCATTTTGTTCTGCATGCAAAAGCGTATCGCCGGGTAATGCAAAATGATCCATGCCAATTTCGTGGTAACCATAGTGCATTAATAAAGCCCTCCCGGTTTCGTGAAGTTTGGTTTTGGCGGCGGCATCGGGCAGGTCCTGTTCAGTAAAACGCCTTTGGCCGGGTTTTATCCAGGGCACATGGGCATAGCTATAAAATGCTATCCTATCCGGCCTGAATAAGGCTACCTTGTTCATGGTATCGGCAAGGCCGGCCAAAGTTTGTAAAGGCAGTCCGTATATCAAATCGTAATTGATTGATGTATAGCCTATCCGGCGGGCTTGCTGGGTTACGGCCATCACCTGGTCGGCAGTTTGATGGCGGTTGATGATAAACTGTACTTTGGGATCAAAATCCTGTATGCCTAATGATAGCCTTCTGAAGCCCAGATCATACAAAACCTGCAGATGGCCTACCGTTGTATTTGCCGGGTGTGCTTCAAAACTAAATTCGGCATCGGCGTGTATAGTTGCATTTTTAATAATGCCTTTTATAAGCGTTTGCAGGTTTTTGGGGCTAAAAAAAGTAGGCGTACCTCCACCCATATGAATTTCTTTTATCACCGGCCGGTCGTTAAAAATCGCCAGGTACATATCCCATTCTTTTAAAACCGCGGCTAGATAAGGTTCTTCAACCCTGTGATTTTTGGTAATACGCGTATTGCAGCCGCAATAAGTACACAAACTTTCGCAATAAGGCAAATGGATGTATAAACTGATACCCGATTGCGCATTGCTTTCGGTAAATGAAAACTTTACAGATTGCTGCCACAGCTCAGGGCTAAAGGTATTGGCATCCCAATAAGGCATTGTTGGATAACTGGTGTAGCGCGGAACAGCTACATTATATTTATCGGTAAGCAGGAGCGATTTATTTTCCATTATTAACTTCGGTCAGTATATTGTTGGGTACCGTTTTCTGGCATTCTTTGGCGCAGGCGCAGGCTTTACCTACACATTTGTTTTGCTGCCACAAATCAAGACTTTTTATAGTTGAATTTGCTATTTCCTGTAGCGCTTCGCGGGTAAGGTATGCCTGGTGTGGTGTTACCAGCACATTCGGGTGCTCCATCAACTTATTTAATAAAGGATCTTTTATGGCATCTTTTTGGTGATCTTCAAAGAACAAGCCTTTTTCAAATTCATACACATCAATACCCAGGTATCCTATTTTGCCGCTTTTTATCGCCGAAAGCGCATCGGCGGTATTGACAAGCAAACCGCGGGAGGTGTTTATCAGCATCACTCCGTTTTTCATTTTCGCAATACTTTCGGTATTTATAAAATGCCGGGTATCGGCTGTTAACGGAACGTGCAGGGTTATGATGTCTGCATTTTCCAGTAAATATTCCAGTGATACAGGTTTGGTGTAAGGTTCATCAGCCGGAAAAAAAAGATCATAACCAATAACATCACAACCCAGCCCATGGTAAATTGCAGCTGCGGCCCTACCGGTGCTGCCCAGCCCAACAATGCCTACGGTTTTGCCTGCAAAATTAAAACCGATGAGGCCATCGTTCCTAAAATCAAATGCGTGGCTATGCTGATCGGCTTTAACTACCTGCCGGTTAAGGGCGAAGGCCATGGCTACGGCATGCTCGGCAATGGCCTGCGGCGAGTAAGAAGGTACGTTTGCAATTTTTATGTGGTGCGCGGCGGCGGCATCTTTGTTGATATGATCGGTACCCGACGACCTGGTAACGATATATTTAACGCCAAGTGCGGCCAGTTTGCCTATCACAACAGCCGAAACATCATCGTTGGTAAACACAATAACGGCGTCTTTACCCTCGGCATAAATAGCGGTATCTGGCCCCAAAGGATTTGAAATCAGGGTGATATCGTGCTTCTTTTGATTAGCCTTCGCCAGGTATTCTTTTTCAAAAGGTTTTATACTGTATGCTACCGCTTTCATTATACGTTGTTTATAAAAACAAAGCTACAATTGCGCGGGCCGCAATAGTATGAGCGCAATCAACCCAAAAAATGATCGTTATCAGTTTTTCATTTTAGATAACTTTTCTGGTTTGAGAATAGTTATCAGGCTGCCTTTTTTTTCTATCAGTCCTTCATCTTTAAAATCAGATAGTGTGCGGCTTACGGTTTCTGTAGCCATACCGGCCATGGCGGCCAGGTCTTCCCGGGTGATCTTTATTCCCTCATTATCCGCATCCTGCCGGTGCAGGCGGGTTAAAGCTTCGGCCATGCGTTTACGTACCGAGTGATAAGCCAGCTGCATGAGCTGGTCTTCCTTATCGCGGATATCATTGGCCAGTAATTTTATAAATTCGCGGGCTACATCGGGATAATGGTTCAGCAGGTGATCTATCTGGTCTTTGGGGATAAGGCAAAGCGTACTATCTTCAAGCGCAGTTGCTGTATCCGAATAAGGTTCGTTAGATAAAACGGCGTTAATACCCAGGTAGTCATCATCCACATAAATGCCGGTCATCAGTTCGCGCCCGTCCTCGGCAAGTTTTATTGTTTTTATCCGGCCGGTTATTACCAGGTAAAGGCCGTTACCCTTGTCACTCTCGTAATAAATTACCTGGTTCTTTTTAACCTGGCGGCCTTTACGCTCGGCAATTATCTTTCTTAATTCGGCCAGGCCATCATTTTTTGCAATCAGGCTGTTCAACCTGTCAAGCGATTTACTGTAAAAGTTTTGGTGCAGCTCTTTTTTCTTCAACCGGCTTTCAATGGCGTTTAAAAGCTCCATATCATCAAAAGGCTTGGTAAGGTAATCATCGGCACCCAATTCCATCCCTTTGCGCAAATCAACCCGCTCGGCTTTAGCTGTTAAAAATATAAAAGGAATTGCAGCCGTATCGGTGTTTTTGTTCAGCATGTATAAAACGCCATAGCCATCCAGCTCGGGCATCATAATATCGCATAAAATAATATCAGGCAATTCTTTTATAGCAAGCTCCACCCCTTTTTTGCCATTATTGGCATCAAATACCTGGTAGTTGGCCAACTCAAGAATTTCAACTACGTTTTCGCGGATGTCATTGTTATCTTCAATAATCAAAACTTTTTTACTCATGATATTGGAAAAGTTATGGTGAACAAAGTTCCCTGGTTTATATCGCTTTTAAATTCAATACGGCCATCCATCAAACTGGTGTAGCGCGCCACAATATTAAGGCCCAGGCCGGTACCCGGAATATTACCTGTATTATGCGCACGGAAAAATGCTTCAAACAAATGTTTTTGATCGGTATCGGGTATGCCTATGCCATTATCTTTAATGGTTATTACACAATTGCTATCGGCAATTTCGGTATTAAACTCGATAAAAGTATTTTCGCCCGAATATTTTATCGCATTCGATATCAGGTTTATAACACAGTTTTTAAGCAGGTTTGGATCAAGATTTACTATACTGCGTGTACCGGTATGCTGATAAATGATGTTTTGGTTTTGCTTGGCAACCATTTGCAGCTCTTCGGTAATCTCTTCCGAAAATTTCACCAGGTCAAACGGCGTATAACTTGGTTCAACCCGGCCGGCCTCCAGTTTTTCGAGCGACAGGAAATCATTAAGGATGGTAGTTAAATTACCCACCGCATTTTTAATTTTTGCCACATGCTTGCGGATGTTGGCATTATCATAAGGCTGTGCGTATTTTTCAACTAATGATGCCGATAACTGCACCGCGCTTAAGGGCGTCCTGAATTCGTGCGATGCCATAGATACAAAACGGCTTTTCAAATGGCCCAGTTCTTTCTCTTTTTCAAGCGAAACACTCACCTCTTCTTTTGCCTGCTGCAACGCCTGTACCGTATTTTTAAGGGTTTGGGTGCGCTGCTCAACTAAATCTTCCAGGTGGGCGGCGTAATCTTTTAATTGTTCTTCGGCTTCTTTTTCCCGTGAAAGGTCATGTATAAAACCGGCGTATATTTTTCTGCCTGCAAAATCAACCTCGCTTACGGCAAGCCTGAAAGGGAAGGTTGTGCCATCTGTTCGTAAACCCGTAACCTCGCGGCCAATGCCAATAATGTGCGGGTCGTGTGTTTGCTGATAACGGTGTATATATTCGTCATGCTGTGCCTTGTAAGGCTGCGGCATTAATACCGATATATTTTTACCAACAACGTCTTCGGGGGTACACAAAAACAGCTTACATGCCGATGGGTTAATTGTTTCTACAATGCCCCGCCCGTTGATAGTAATTATACCATCAATAGCGTTTTCAATAATTGCTTTTAGTAAGGCTGCACTTTCCATAAAAAGGTGTTATCAATAAACTGACGAACGTCACAAATATTGGTATAAACAGCCAATTAAAATATAATAGTTTTCATGTTTAAATGTGACGGTAGTCATTTTTTCCATTGTACCGGCTGGTTGCTATTAACCCGCCACTGTTAACCCGCGCTGTTTATAAACTGATAACAACCACTTACTTTAATGAGCATAGTCATGTTTTAAAGGGCGATTAACATCAACCTTTGTATGGTATTCAACTTTATTATATATAACCTCCTATAACCCCAATTATGAATAATGCCGAGATCCAGTTTCTTGAAGGCCCGCATTCAAGGCTAAGCGAACTCAAATTTACGTTTAAAACCATGGCCGACCTGATACATGGCTTTAGGGCCCTGCATTTTATAGGTCCGTGTATAACCGTCTTCGGCTCGGCCCGGTATAAGGAAGACCACCCCTACTACCAGCTTACCAGGAAAGCAGCGGCCGAATTTGCCAAACTGGGTTTTACTATACTAACAGGCGGGGGACCAGGCTTAATGGAAGCGGCCAACCGCGGCGCCAGAGATGTCGGCGGGCGATCGGTAGGCTGCAACATTCAGCTGCCTGTTGAACAAAAACCAAACCCCTACCTGGACAAGTGGGTATACATGAAGCACTTTTTTTTGCGTAAGGTACTGTTAGTAAAATACTCTTTTGCATTTATAGTGATGCCTGGCGGCTACGGCACTTTAGATGAATACTTTGAAGCGCTTACCCTGATCCAAACACATAAAATAAACAATTTCCCGGTTATCATCTTCGGGACCGAATACCATAAAGAGCTGCTTGAACATATACAGGTGATGAAAAAGAACGCGACTATAGGCGAATTTGATGCCGACCTTTACCTGGTTACCGATGATATTGAAGAAGCCGTAAACCTTATTAAAGAAAAAAGTATTAAACAATATGGTCTTAAAGCAAAGGCAAAACCTAAACCAATTAAATGGCTGTTTGAGCGCGCTTAATTTGCATAAGGTGACGATGGTCATTTTTTTAGTATTAAAGCCCTGGTAATTTTACCAGCCAGTAAATAACACTATTTTAATAATTACTAAAATTGGTATGCAAGCTACTACATCAATATCTGCACGTTCATTACAGTATTACATCATAGCCCGGCGCTGGTTATCCGATCTTGAATTTTTCAAGATAGAAACATCGTTCCTGCAAAGATTACTTGATAAGCATATTGCCGGTTTGCAGGATATGAACCACATCCATCAGCTGATTGCCGCCGGCAAGGCTTTAAAGCACCTGCAGGACATAGAAGTTGAAGAACTGCTGACAAGGCAGGTAAGGCTGTTGGAATTGATGTCTGAAGATATTATTCCGGAAGATACCGATGCACTTGCATCCACTCAGATAAAGCTGGCCAACTTTATGGCCAACCTAACCCGCGAATTCAGACAAGTTAAGCAAGACTTGTTTAATTTGGTGCTGGACACCGCACAGGTAAATAACAATATTACAACTTAATTTGACCCCTTATTATTTAATAATCGCGAGCGCCTGTTTACACGGGCGCTTTTTTATTTTCCATGAATTTATCCTGCTTAAAATCAAGTTAAAACATGCCTGAAGTCATTATTTCGGGGCCTTCATGTAACGATTTTTACAGGATAATTTAATTGGCATGAAACCGAAACTTTACAAAGGCATTTTATTGGCAGGCATAACCATGCTCGTGCTATCAGTTACCGGTGTTAAAGCCGCATTTGCTGCCAACAATAGCAGTAACCCGGCCGATACGCTATTAGGTAAGGAGATTCAAAGGCAGCTGGCCAACAAGGATGTGGAGTTGCAGTTATACTACCCCAAATCGGTAACCCGCGTGTACGCACAGGCGGGCTTTATGCCCGTATGGTTAAAACCACAAAATTACGAAGGGCCGGCCTGGCAGGCGCTGCGGCTGATTGACTGCGTGTTGCAATTCGGACTTTCGCACGCCGACTACCATCCTAAAGAATTGACTAACGGTCAACTACATAACATTTTGGATACCCCTAAAAAGGTACGCCTTGAGCAACGGGCTTTGTTTGATATTATGTTAACCGATGCCATCATCAACCTGATAAATAACCTGCATTACGGAAAACTAAACCCGGAGTATCCGGCAAACAAAATTGATGCTTTGGTTGATGCCGGTTTTATGGCTGATAAAACCCTGGCGCTGGCCCTGTTGCAAAAAAACTTAATAACTACTATAACCTCCGCCCAGCCAACCATGCCGGAATACGCAGAACTAAGGCGAAAACTTTACCTGCTTGAAGGCCTGCGCCAAAACAATTGTTACGAGCTTCCGCAAGCCCAGGAACGCAAAATTGCTATTAACATGGAACGCCTGAGATGGGTTAATACCGATGATAAATATTACATCCATATCAATATTCCATCGTACAGCTTAAAACTGCATATTAAAGATTCAACCTGTAATTTTAAAGTGATTGTGGGCAGACCAGAAACCCCTACGCCTACCCTGCAAAGCGCAGTAACCTATTTAACAACTGCTCCCGAATGGAAAGTTCCGGCAGCAATGTTCGCTGCTACCATACTGCCAAACGCCATCAGCGACACCGCATACCTAAACAATAATCACTACGGATTATACACCAAGGCCGGCGAATTTATTGAACCAACCCCGGCTAATTTAGCCAAAATAAAAAATAGCCCGGCCCAATATTATGCCAGGCAAACCATAGGCTGCGACAACGCGCTGGGATTGGTAGTGTTCCGTTTTGATAACGTTTATAAAATATACCTGCATGATACACCGCAGCAATCGCTATTTGCAAAAAAGAACCGGGCCTTAAGCAACGGCTGTATCCGCATTGAACAGGCACGCCGGTTTGCAACCCTTTTGCTAAAAAATGACGACTCGGCCGACAAGATCAAGGCTTTGGATAAAGGACTGAACACCTACTTTAAGCAAAACATCTACCTTAAAAAACCAATGCCCATCAAAATCACCTATTTAACCTGCGAAATAAAAGATGGCGAACTGATAATCCTCGGCGACATTTACAATTTAGATAACAGCCTGGAGATGGCTTTGTACGGAACCGATACCCTGTTATGATTTTATAAGAGTAACTTGAATACCGGCCACTAAAGAATTACCAGGCATTCAAATTCGCTATGTCCTTATTTTATCTATGCTAATGGCATCAGTAGGCCACCGGCGTTTATTTAGCGTTCCTCATCCGGATATTTGAGAAGTTAAGTGATGATTGGCTTACATCATTGGCCAGTTGAATAATCGATGGCGTAAAACGCAGTTCGACATTACGCCAAAGTAATTCGCCGATGATATCATTTACCGGTGTAACCGATGTTGGTACGACCGGTTGATAGCAGATATAATATCCCGCACAGGCATCAAGCAGTGTAAAACCATCCGCAGGCAGTTGATAGCAATATAAGGTAGCTTCTAAGATTCGCTGATACCAGCCAGACTCAACAACCACAACATGATTGGCCGTAGTACTTCCCATAAACCTTTCCTTATCTGCCCATAAAGTTTCGGCATTAAGATAAAAAGTAACCCGCGGGCAATTGCGTGGCAACAGGTAGTTGTGTAATAAGGAGGCATCAATGGCAAACACTACATCGCCTTTTATTTCGGAAAAATATGACGGCGATGGCCTTGGCTCAAATAGCTGGATGCCCGGTTGTTCGCTTACATGAAAAAGGCCGCTTTGCTTATTTAATTGCGGGTGGTAGTTTAACATTTTTGCAAGGTATCTTATGCAAAGTTGTGTTTTATATCTGAGTGTGATTAAGCCTAATTAGATTTTTTTGTCCGAAATTATACCTGTCCCTCCTATCCCGCCTTTACCAAAAAACTTCCGTTTAATAACGATGGCTTGTTGTATTCAAATGGCTCGCCATCGGGCCTGCTCATTGTAGCGCCACTATAAACGGCTATGGCCTGGCCGGCGGCGGTATCCCACTCCATGGTTGGGCCCTGCCGGTAGTAAATATGAGCTTTACCTTCGGCTATCAGGCAAAATTTAATGGAGCTTCCGATAGAAATTGTTTCTGAAACAGGGTATCGCGCCAGCAGCGATGCTTCCTCTGCTGATGCATGCGAACGGCTGCCCACAGATATCCATTCCGTTGCCTTTACATCTGCATAAATTTGCGTTTTCCCGCCTTCGGCTGTTTCCTTCCAGCTGCCAATGCCCTCACCTCCATAATAAAGATCGCCGGTTACGGGTACGTAGATGATGCCTAAAACCGGGGTATTGTTGTGCATGAGCGCAATGTTCACGGTAAACTCGCCGTTGCGTTTAATAAACTCCTTTGTACCATCAAGCGGATCAACGCACCAGTAGTACTCCCAATTTTTCCTGGTCTCATAGGGAATATCCTTGCCTTCTTCAGAAATTATCGGGATAGCAGGAGTAAGCGCGGTTAAACCTTCGGTAATGATATCATGGGATACCTTATCCGCCAGCGTTAAAGGCGACAAATCATCTTTCAGCGTTACTTCGATATCCGTATTGTAAACGCTTAAAATACCGGAGCCGGCTTGCTTTGCCAATAACAATAACGCGGTAAGTTCGCCCGGCGAGATGATTGAGGTGTTATTTTCCATATAGGTTCACAAAAAGTTGCGTTTGTTTTTAATCAACGCTTTCTTCAATAAAAGCTTTCATATCGGCCTTTGTGCTAATGGTTTTCTTTTCATGATGTTCGTAATGAAAATCTTCCAGCTTTTGCAACAGGTGCTGCAGCGTAAGTTTTTCGGGAATGCTGAGCTTGCCGGTTATCATTTTGCCTGCATAGCTGGTATCCACAAAAACCTCGTATAATAACTGCTTGCCCTTATCGGTAATGCCCACGTATTTGCCGCGTTTATCTTCGGGGTTATCCCATTGCGTGGCCAGGCCTGCGGCTATCAGCCTCCTGATCACTTCTGTGCCCGATGTTTTTTCCTGCAGGTTATAGTTAATCAGCTCGCTTTTTGTTAAATGATCATGCGTAAGCAAAATAGCCAGCCCGGTAAATTCCTCAGCGGTTTGCAGCGGGGTGCCATCCAGCGCTTTTTTAATGTAAAATTTGGCATAACGGCTCATAAATACAAACAGCCTGCCTATATTATTATCAAGCTGGTAGGCCACTTCAAGAGCCATTTTTTCGCTGTTACCAAAACGGATATCGCCATTAACATAATCGTCGGCAGGATCGGCCACGTGATTAAGCAGAAAACCGGTAAAATCCTGAATAGAAACTTCATCGCCTTTGTTCTCTTTCTCCATCTCTTCTACAAGGCTTATCAATTGATGAATGAGTTTGTATGATTTCATGATTTTTCTATCTAACGGTTACCGCAGTTGTTGCCAAATTTATATAAGTTTTATCTTGTTATGCTATTTTCCGTCTCCCGGGCCTATCCGGAAGTATTTAAACGGCACCCACAACATGCCGAAACACTCCCCCGCTTCTTTCCCAATATGCTTATGGTGCATTTTATGCGCCCTGCGAATGGCCTTTAAATACCAGTTTTGCGAATTGCGCAATACTTTAATACGCTGATGTATAAATAAATCGTGCACAAAAAAGTAGCAGGCGCCATACAACGTAATACCAATACCCACACAAGTAAAAACCGGCATAGCCCCTAAAATACCCGCGGCCAGGCAACTTATACCGGGTATAGCGAAGATGAGGAAGAACAGGTCGTTTTTTTCCAGGTAGCCGGGCTGCTCTTTTTTGTGATGGTCGCGGTGCCATACCCATAACAAACCGTGCATTATATATTTATGGGTAAACCAGGCAACACCCTCCATCGCAAAAAATGTGACTATGATAATTAAAGCATTCATTATTGCGGGTTAATTGTGGTTATTGGTAATAATTTGCATACACCTGATCAAAGCAGATCTTCAGCCATGCCGTATAATCGGCAGGATGTTCATCCAACTCCCGGGCAAGTTCATCCAGGCCGATGTAGCGGTAGGCTTCTACCTCATCGGGCGAAGGATTGGGCACCGTATTGCTGACGCCAAAAAACACGTGGTCATATTCGTTCTCAATAAGATTTGCCTGCACTGCAGCACGATAACTGAAGCTAAAAACATGGTTTAGCTGGCAATCCATACCCATCTCTTCCATTAAACGGCGATGGGCGGCTTCCAGTGTATCCTCACCTGGCCGCGGGTGGCTGCAGCAGGTGTTTGTCCATTTGCCGCCCGAGTGGTATTTATCCAGTGCGCGCTGCTGCAATAGCAACTCGCCTTTCAGGTTAAAAACAAATACCGAAAATGCACGGTGCTTTTTACCCTGCAGGTGGGCCTCCATCTTTTCCATGGCACCCACTTCGTTATCATCATCGTCAACCAAAATAACGTATTCTTCCATCAGGTTTGTTTTATCAGTATTTTTTTGTGATTTCTTTCTTTTAATAACCGTATTCACAATACATTTAGTTTGTACCGCACCAGCGAATCAAACATCAGCCAAAATTTATGCCCGTTGGATACCCGGATGCGTTGTTCCATTACCCTCGCGGCCGGCACATTGGCTATTTTACGAAATAACTGCTTATAATAAACATAAGCAAGATAAACCCCTTTACGACATGAACGGGGCAGTTGCCTTATACCATCCAACGCCTCATTAAACTCGCGAAGAATATCCTGCTCGATAGCCTTTTTATCCCGATCAGAAAAAGATGAGAGGTTTACTTCCGGAAAATAAGTTCTGTTTAATTCCTGATAATCCGCGTTTGCGTCTCTTAAAAAATTCACTTTTTGAAACGCCGATCCTAATTTCATAGCAGGCACACGCAGTCGTTCAAACTCATCAGTATTGCCGTTGGTAAACACATGCAGGCACATTAAACCCACTACCTGCGCCGAACCAAGAATATATTCCTCGTATTTATCGGGGGTATACTCCTGCACCGCCAGGTCCATTTCCATGCTCTTTAAAAACTGCCTGATAAGGTCATGGTTGATGTGATATTTATTAACAACCTGCTGAAAAGAATTGAGTACCGGGTTGATGCTGATGCCACGGCTTATCGCGCGGAAACAATCTTCTTTAAACTCCGCTAACAGCAAGGCCTTGGGATAATCGTGAAAGCTATCCACAATTTCGTCGGCCAGCCTTACAAAGCCATAAATGGCATATATAGGATCACGAAGCTCTTTGTTTAAAAAATAGATACCCAGCGAAAAACTGGTACTGTATAGCCGGGTGGTTTCCCTGCTGCACGTTGCAGATAATTTATCGAATCTCGCTTTCATTTATTTTTGGTTGAATATTTAATTAATTGTTGGGCCGAAACTTTACCTGATATGATTGACGGCGGCACACCGGGGCCTGGTACCGTAAGCTGCCCGGCATAAAATAAATTACCTATCCGGCGGTTGCTGATGGATGGCTTTAGATTTGCCGTTTGCATGAGCGTATTGGCCAACCCATAAGCATTGCCTTTGTAGGAGTTATAATCGGCAACAAAATCATTTATACAATAGCTTTGCTTGTAATCCAGATGTTGCCTTATAGCTACGCCGCTAAAATGTTCCAACCTGTCCATAATCAAATTAAAATATTTTTCCCTCAGGTCGTCGTTATCTTCAATCCCGGGTGCAAGCGGCATCAGGATAAACAGGTTTTCGTGCCCTGCGGGTGCTACGGTATCATCGGTTTTTGATGGGCAGCAAACATAAAACAGTGGTTTTGAAGGCCATTGGGGCTCTTTATATATTTCCTGCGCGTGCTGTTTTAAATCGGCGTCAAAAAATAAAGTGTGGTGGTCAAGCCTGTTTATTTTGCGGGTAATTCCAAGGTAAAAAATAAGGCTTGATGGCGCCATTACCCGTTTGTCCCAGTATGATTCCTGGTAGTTTCTGAATGGTGGCTCCAGTAGTTTTTCTTCTACATGATGATAATCGGCCGCAGCGATAACGCCGTCATAGGCCCTTGTATCGTTGGCAGTAACAATTGCCGAAACCCGGTTGTTGGCCACCTTAATTGAAGTAACAGCCGTATTGGTAAAAAATTTTACGCCCTGCGCTTTGCAAACTTCCTGCATCCCTTCAATAATTTTGCCGAAACCACCCTTCGGATACCAGGTACCCAACTGCAGGCCGGCGTAATTCATGAGGCTGTATAAGGCCGGGGTATCTTCGGGCATGGCGCCTAAAAACAGTACCGGGAACTCCATGAGCGCTATTAGCCTGGGGTTTTTAAAAAACTTCCTGACGTGTTTGCTAAAAGCGGTAAACACCTGCAATTTAAAAACCCCTTTAAACAGGTCCCAATCCCAAAATTCGGTGAGCGACAAACCCGGTTTGTAAACCAGTTTATCCATCCCCGTTTTATATTTATAAGCGGCCTCGGCCAAAAACAGTTTTAATTGTGCCACGCTGCCGGTTTCTATCGACTCAAACAACTGGCACAACGCGTTGAAATCGGCAGGCACGGCCATAACATCATCGTCACCAAAAACTACCGAAAATCCGGGATCCAGTTGTTTCAATTCATAAAAATCGGAAGGCTTGTAACCAAAATCAGCGAAGAATTTTTCGAACACTTCGGGCATCCAGTACCAGCTTGGGCCCATATCAAACAAGTACCCGTTATTGGTGTTTAACTGCCGGGCACGGCCGCCTATAGTTGCATTTTTTTCAATCACATCAACCTGGTACCCGGCCTTTGCCAGGTATGCAGCGGCACTTAAACCGGCAAAGCCAGAGCCAATAACAGCAAAATTGGTTTTATCGTTCAAAATCAGCTAAAATGATTGTTATGTAAATATGGTTCATCAACCCGGATAAACCAACTAATCAGCCAACAAATATAGTACTTAACTGTATCAATAATTAAATTATTGTATAATATAGTACCAAAATGGAGAAATTATTTACAACCTCGTGTTTTACAATAAACCCTGTTAACCCAGGTTTGCCGCAGGCGTCATGATTAGTTAAGTTAATATTAGCCTTATATTTACAAAAAATTACAGCGTTTACCAGTCGTTTTAACTTGGCTGCTTACGAAGTTATATGAAAAAACACCTGCATCTACCGTTAATAATTGCTTTACTGCTACTGGTAATGATAAAAGCCTGGGCAACGCCGGGCCGACGGGAAAATGATGCTTTTAAAATATTATCCAAATCTACAACCGCCGCGCCACAGTTAATAATTGGCGAGGTAACCGGGGCTATTTCTGCCTGCGTCGGTACGGCCTCTGCAAGCCCGGCCGTTCAGCAATTTACGGTGTCGGCAAGTGGTTTATCTGCCGATGTTACGGTTACAGCCCCTGCTGATTTCGAGGTGTCGCTTACCGCCGATGGTACTTATAGCGCAAGTGTTGTACTTACACAAACCTCCGGTTTAATATCCGGCCAGGTGGTTTACGTACGTTCGTCGGCACAGGCCGCGGCGGGTAATATTTCGGGCGATGTCGCGCTCACTTCGGGCGAAGTAACCCAAACAGCAAGGGTAAGCGGCCATATTAATCCGCTGCCTCTGGTTAGCCCCATCCCCGATCAAACCGTGCAAAACGGACAGCTTACCAACGGCGTTATTTTTACAGGCAACGCCCGCAGCTTCAGCTGGACAAATGATAACACTACCATCGGCCTGGCCGCAAGCGGCAACCGGGGTATACCTTCGTTTACAGCCGTAAACACGGGTACCACACCCGTTACCGCGCACATTACCGTTACCCCCGCGCCTGCAAGCTATGCCTATGCAGCCAACAGCTCGTCAAACTCGGTTTCGCTTATCAATACCATTACCAATAATGTCGAGCAGGTTATTACCGACGGGATGCCGCCAAACTCCAGCCCGCAGCGGCTGGTGTTTAGTCCCGATAAAAGCCTGCTGTATGCAGAAAACGAGGGCTCGCACACCATAGCTGTAATTAGTACCGTCGCCAATAAAGTAATCACCACTTTCCCGGCCGGGTTCGATCCTGTTGGGATGGTTATCAGTCCCGATGGCAGCAAGTTATATGTTACCGATGGCAGCATCAACCAGCTAACCACCATCAACACCACCAATTACGCCGTTATAAAAACCGTTACCACAGGCGATACCCCGTATGATTTAACCATCAGTGCCGACGGTAAAAAACTTTACATCATCAATGCCGGCTCAAACATTGTGCAGTTTTATGACATCGCCACCGGTTATTTTGAATATGCCATCATTACCGGCACAACGCCCAACAGTGTCATCATCAGTCCCGATAATAAAACACTGTACGTAGCCAATTATAACTCGCACGATGTAGCTGTTATAGATATTGCTGCCAGGCGTATCCTGTATAAAATAGACGTTGGCACAGCCGCCAACTGCCTGGCCATAAGCCCCGATGGAGCAAGGCTTTACGTATCCCAGATTAACGACAAAAAAGTCACCGTCATCAATACCCTGACCCGCAGCATTGTAACCACTGTCGATGTAGGCCAAAACCCGGCAGGTATAACCATCAACAGCGATGGCAGCAAGGTTTATGTGGTTAATTCCCTTTCGCCCTATATATCCGTTATCAACGCGGCTACCAACACCGTTGCGCAACAAATCCCCGTTCAATCCGGCGGCAGGTTCATGGCTATTTTAAGCGATAATGAATGCCCTGGTTTGCCCGTTCAGTTTTCCATTACCGTAAACCCATCTGCAGTTGCGGTTGGTATCAGCATCCCCAACAGCTTCTCGCCCAATGGCGATGGCAGCAACGATCTGTGGGCCATCACGGGCTTAAGCGCCTACCCCCAAAACACGGTAGAAGTATTTAACCGGTACGGCCAGCGCATATTCAGATCAGCCGGCTACAACACCTCCTGGGACGGTACCTTTAACGGCCAACTCGTTCCGCCTGCGACCTATTACTACATCGTAAACCTGAAGAACGGCAAGAAAGCGCTATCGGGCAGCGTGACGGTGGTGAGGTAGTGGGGGGGGTTTTGAGTTTGCAGTGGGCAGTGAGCAGTGGGTGCATGTCGGCGAGTTGACTCACCCCGACGAGGCTGCGCCCGTCTGCCCCTCTCTCCGACTGCGTCGCATAGAGGGGCAAGAAGTTTTTTTCAAACCCTCTTTGCGGCGAAGCCGGAGAGAGGGTGGTCCAGCGAAGCGTAGACCGGGGTGAGTCGAAACCAGCGTTCAAAGCCAATGTTTGTATAACACCTAACATGTCATGGATAGGTACGAAGAATCTATTGGCGAACTTTTCTATCGGTCATGCACAGCTGACAGATCCTTCGTTCCTGCCATTGACACATTTGTAACTATTTGATTATCAATTGAAAAAAGTGTCATTTGCAATGCGATCATTTGTGCGCAAATAAAGGTTACTCAGGATGACAGGAAAATAAACAACCATTGCCCCAGTCATTTTTTTTGACTTTTTAATTTTAACTTTTGACTTAAATCTTGGCGTACCCCTGCCGGTAGAAGCAGGGTCAGGCTATTCACTCATACTACACAGGCATTAGCCACAGGCCGGTACCCGTTTCTATCCTTTACGCGAGCTGCGGGTATACAAAAACACCCGGATGAAATTAAACATCCGGGTGTTGCATATTCATTTAGCGAAAATACCGTAGTTATAAACTACAAGCGTAGCCGTTCGAAGTCGGAGACATTCGAACAGCGGAAGACTACGGGCAGATGGGGTTAAAAGCTGAATATTTATCGATATCTATTCAAAACCGGAGCATTAACGTAGTTTGCACGCAAACTGTCAAAAACCAGAAAATCTTTATATGAATATTGAGCGTTAATTTGATTTTTCTGAAAAAATGGACTCTTATAATATACGGTTTGCGCCACAGTTACATATCGGGGAACGTTAAACTCGAGCCTTTCAATAAATGACGATCCAGGTTTTATGTCACGCATTGGCAGAACCCGAAATTGATTAAAAAATGTTACCTGCTTTTTATATTCTTCTACAGAATCGGCTTTAATGCCCTTTATTTCCCGGGTTGTATAAAACTCAAAGGCCAATACATGCTTATATCGATAATAACGAGTAACACCATATTTAAATTTGTTGACCGTTTCAAAATGAAGCGTATCATCATTGTTTGTAAAGTCCGGCATATATTTTCCCGGGATATAAATGCTGCTATCTGTATTATTTGTAATCTTAACATAAACCGTATCATTGTCTTTGAGACAAATTATTGACACACTACCTTGCCCTATTTCTTTTTTTCGATTTGCGAAATTGCATGAGCACATGAACGTGCATAAAACGACATAAAAAAATACAAAATTTTTCATATTACAAGATACGAATTAAAACTAATGATTGAAGTTACTTTCTTTATGCAGGGGATCAAGTGGTCTTAAAGGTACGTTGAGATCTTTCCGAATTTCGTTTTCATCGTCAACTGCATTCCCTTTAGTTGACCCCCGCATTATCGGAAGTCCGTGTCCTACAATTTCATGCATAATGATCAATGATGCATCGTCGGGAACGATCTTCCCATTATCTAATATACTGTTGTTAGGATTACCTGATATCGTTATAACAGGATCACCTGCAATACCTGGCCTTTGGTCTATAGACATACTATTTGCTGGCTTCGCAGGTGTAGATGTCACACCACCTCCTGCATTGAGATCAACTGATAGCGTTGCATTGTTTTCGCCTTTAAATGTTTGACCCATAACAAGCGTAAGTGTTTTAGGATTTCTAATCGCTTCATTAAGCCTGTTAGAATATTTTGAGGATCCCGCTTTGTTGTCTTTTGCATTTTTATCAACCGTAAGATAGCCATTTTTGAAGGTGTATTGTGTTTTTGATCTGAAGTTAAGATAACCAAGTAGCTGTGCCTGCTGCTCCTTTTTAGGAGCTCTTACTTTTTCGGGGCCCATTCCATCGGGATCAGTAAACCTCATCGGGTCATCAAATACATAATTATAAGGTGACCACCTCCTCATCTTCTCAGCCAACGGGTCCACAGCTGCCCATCTTGCAATCACCGGATCATAGAACCTTGCGCCATAATCGTAAAGTCCCGTCTCGTCCTGCAACTCCTTGTGATTGTAAAGATAGTGATTTGGAGAACTTGGCAAAGTACCGATCAAACTTTGTATGGTATACCCAAACGCATAATAATCATTTCTTTGCGAATTCAGCGGCGTAAGCTGGTTCGCCGCGTCCGACGGGTCCCAAGTGGTGGTCAACCTGGTGTTGCCCAGGTGGTCCTTCAGGTCATACTCGTATTTGTACACCGTTCCGTTTTTCCTCGCCCTGCCTTCTTCGGTCTGGATAAAGGAAATCACGGGATAGGTGCCCGTATACTCGTACTGGATGCCGTTCACGTACTCCGTGACAGTGGTCGTGCTTCCGCTTGTCGACAGCTTCCTCAGTTTCCTGCCCGCGGCATCGTAGATGTAGGCAACCGATATGCCTGCCCTGACCGCCGTCTGCGGCAGGTTGAGCATGTTGTAGGTTTGGGTAAGTCCCTTGTTCAGGTCCATCAGCTGGTTGCCGTTGCCGTCATAGGTGTATTCTGCCGCCTGGTTCGCGCCGTTGATGAAGCCCGCTGCCGTGCCCAGTTCGTCGATCCGATCTATCTTGTTCCCACTTACGTATGTGTACGTCAGGCTGTCAATCGCTATGCGGGAGCTTGCAGGCTTGTCGTACCTGTTCAGCTTCGTGATGTTGCCCATCACGTCGTAGGTCACGTTCTCATTATAAAAATTGTCGTTGGGGGTCGTGGTGGTGCTCACCGCGTTGGTTAGCCTGTTAATCTTGTCGTAGGCGTAGTTATAGGTAAGGGCCGGGTAGCTGGTGCCCGACAGGGCCGTCGTCTTCACCGTGGTGCTGCCAATGTTTCCGTTGTACTGCGGCGTTGCCGCGTTGTCGTACTTCAGCTCCATGCCAAACTGGTCGTTGGTATCGGTATTGGTAATCCCGCCGTCGACACTTAGGGTGGGGTTGTTGATGTTCGTCAGCCAGCCCCTTGGGTTGTAGCGGTAGTCTACGTTCTGCAGGAAGTTGGAGGTACCGTTGATGGAATGCAGGCCTTTTTTGGTCAGCTGGCCTATCTCGTTGTAACTGGCCAGCGACACCCGCACGGCGCCCTGGATGGTGTTGGTGCTGTCCTGAAGCTGGCTGGCGCCTGTTCTTCGCCTGCCCATATGATCGTAAGAATAAGCCTCCGAGGATAGCAGCTTACGTACGGGAGCCGTTTTGGCCGCGTTGGCCACATAATGCTGCCGGAGATTGGATAACGCCTGCTTGTTAAAGTTGTATCCGGTGATTACGTCGTCGTAGTTGTACTGGCTCAGTGCCGACGAGCCGCCCACGTAATGCTGGCTGAAGGTGCGGATCACCTGCCCGTCCTCGTCGTAATAGGACACGCTCCACAGGTAGTCGCCCGTGGTGTTCAGCACCAGGGCTTTTGTTGCGGTTTGTAAACCGGTTGTCCGCTTGGTGTACAGCGTATTGCTTTGCTGGTTGTACAAAGATGGAATACCGAGCACGTTGGTATACAGGTCATAATAAGACACCGTGAGCGTTGTGGTATAGGTATTGGGCCAGGCATTGCCCGTGTAGCCGGTGCTGCCCGTGGTAGCGGGAGCCTCCCAAAGCGTGGTAACCGCATCGGCCAGCGCCTGTACGGCTACGTGGTTATCGGTACCGCTGCTGCCGTTTTGAAAAATGCCCGTAATCACCGGCCTGCCCAGCGCGTCGTACTTGGTTATCGTCCATTCCTGGCTCGCCTTCATCCGCTGTACCGAATCCTGGGTAGCTATAGCCTGGTCGATGCTGTTATAAATGATAAACTCCCAGCCCTTGCCCGGTACTTTTTTCTGAAACAGCCTTCCGCGGGCATCGTAACGGTACTGGTAGCAGAAGTTGCCAAGCGCACTCTGGCTGACGGCCGCATTGGCATCGGGGCTTGCTCCCGGCGGCAGTACGAAGCACAGGTTCCCAAGGTCGTCATACACGTAATAGGTGCTCAGCATCTCGGCCGTGCTGCCTTTAATGTTATACGTCCGTTTAAGCACTACATGGCCGTCCTTGTCCTTGTACTCCTCCGTGGTGCCAAAGCAACCGTCGGTGGGTTTCCAGTTTTCGTTGCGGGCAATACTCACAAACAGCTGCCCGCTGCCGTAGGTGGCCGTATTGCCTGCGCGTACCAACGAGCGGCTGCCGTTGGTGTTCACCGTCGCGGTATACAGGGCCGCCATCCGGCTGCCGGTATTGGACGAGGTGACGTTAGTGGTGCTGAATGCGCTTTGGTCGTTGATGGTTTGAACCATGCGCAGCGTGTTTTTGTTGCTGGCCGCATCCGGCGCGGCCCCGGGCTGCCAGGCCTGCCCGGGCGCACCCTGCTCAATTACCGTGTTCAGTGGCGAGGCCTCAAAGCCGGTAACCGAATATGGATAAGGTGTAAGCACCACCCCGCTCGTCTGCTGCCCCTCGGCGGTACCGTTTGCCGGATTATAAAAAGCCCTTACACCTGCACCCGTGGTAAGTGCGTCGCTGCGGTAAGCGCCGTAGCTGGTATTGGTTGTCCGGTAGGGCAAATACGTTACGGCTTCCCTCCCAAAGGCATCATAAGTATGGGGCAGAATCACGTCGTACCCCGCAGGCGATGCCTGCATCTGTACCGTTTGCAGCGGCCGGCCAAGGCCGTCCACGTAGTCTATCGTCGTCATTACAGAATCCTTGACCCCCGTCAGCTGGTCAAGCCGGGTATTGGTAGCGATGGGTACGCGCGGCACCCTGGTACGGATGTAGTTTTGCGTGGAGGTTTGGCCGTGCGCCGCGCTTACGGTGAAAAACACTCCTGCCATTAGCAGGAAACTCTTATATATTTTTTTTGGCAATTCCATTTGTTTGTCTGAATAAGTGTTTAAGGTTATACCATGATGGAATTATTAGTTCTCGGGGTTTACCGGTATATAGCCGGTGCCTGGCTGTACGGTTATCTGTGTACTGGGCGTGTAGCAGATCTGCTTATCCGCCGTGCCGAAGCAGCCCGAAATGATGATCGATCCGCTGGTTGCCTGGTTGGTGCCCGCCGTTATGGTAATCGTGGCGTTGGTAGTAGTCACCTCGGGGTTTGGCGTGCGCCCATCGGCATACGAGCGGCTGGTTACATAGCTGTAATTAACCGTAAGGGTAACCGGCGCGTTTACCAAAACAGTGCAATTGGCATCGCTGTAGGTATTAAACTTCAGCGTGTTATACGTTAGCCCGTTGCTTACGCTGGTGCTGCCTACCGTTTGCTTTACATAAACAGTTGCAGGCAAGGGGCACGCGGTGGTATTGGTACCGTTGCTTACCCACCGGGTCTGGTTGTAGGTGACGCTCAGGGGATTGGTATCGGCCTGCTGCTTCTGCTGCTCGCCTGTATTGGCGCCGCCCGACTGTACGCACATCGTGGTGCCGTTATCTGTCCACACCGGCGCCAGCGATACATAGTTATAGCTGTAGTTTTTCAGTATCTTGCCGTTCTGGTCCCTGATGTTCAGCAGCCTGGCCAGTCCATCGTATTCGTAATAGGTGGTCATGTTCCGGGCGTCGGTAGCGCTGGTCATACCTACCAGCGGCTCGTAGGTATAAGTACTCATCTGCGCGTCCGATGGGTACAGCCTCACATCATCAAACCATACCTTGGTTCCCCCGTTCAGTGCGCCGTTGTTATCAACCCTTAGGGTCATCTGCGTTACGTCAGCCGGTACAAGGTAATCTTTCTCTATATACGTCCAGCTACCGGTAACCGTTGTTGTCGCGAAGTCGGCGTACGTTGTATAGCCCGTTTCCCCGGCACGCTTCATGAGTAAATACAGGTCGGCCGTTGGCCCGTTGCTGTATACCCAGCCCGAATAATGATATTTTCTTGCTGCCGTTTGCGAAATGGTGAGCCAGTTGCTGTTCAGGGAAGTAACCTCCGTAGTATTGGTATTGTCTATCCTGCCCGAAGACAAACCGGTACGCTTAAATGCGGCGTCGTAAGCCGTCAGGTTGGCATCCCAGCCAACCGGCTCATCAAAACTGCTGAACATGATCTCGTTATATCTGGCGTTGCTGGCCTGCGCTATGGGATATTGCTTGTTATAGCCCCATATATACGCATCGTTGGCGCCCAGGTACTTATGCTGCTGCACCAGGTTTCCCCATGAATCGTAGTTGTCAAACACCACATAGGGTTTATAACGGCTGTCTGTTATCGTGGCGCTGGCCGTAATTGATGCCGGCGTAAAACCGGTTATGGGGGTAATGCTGTTATCCATCTGCATCACATCCGGCATAGGCATGGTTGTTTTGTACTTGGTAAACAAGGCATTGGTTACCCGCGCGTTGCTGCCGTCGGCGTTAGTTATTTTTACATATTTTTCTATCAGCGGTTTAACCAGGTTTTTTGCCACCAGCTTGCTTATACCCAGGGCTGTCGAATCGGTAACCGTTCCGGTGAGGGTGTAATCCAGCGGGTACTTGTTGTAGGTTGTTACTGTTTCGCCCTTGCTGTTGCTGGTAACTGCACTGGTGAGTTGCAGGTGCTGGGGGTTGTCGTAATTATATACGGTGTTGGTTTCGGCATATTTGGTATTGGTATTATCCAGCGGATCGTAGATCTTTTGATTGGTTTGGCCCAGGTAGCTGAATTTCGACCGCAACGAAAAATAGGTCACGATGTCGCGGTTATCCGGACTTATCGGCAGGCCTGTCGACAGTGCGCCATCCTCAAAATGATACCCGGTGGGTACCCGGCATTCCAGGCCGTATACATCATTCTGGATGGCCGGGGTTTCGTAATAAGTATTCGTCAACTCCTTTACTTTCACAAACTGCCCCGAAACATTCTTATAGGTTACTTCCGACAGCAGGTTACCGTTCCCCAACTCCGGCACGTTCGACGCAAAGGGGGCCTGCACGGGCAGGCTGTACTGGCTGTAGTCGGATACGTGATCGGGCTGGTTAACATAGGAGTAAACCGTCTTGCCGTTCTCCCCGTTCTCTCCTTCCAGCACCTCTACCTGGTCGTACCCTACCACTGCGCCACCGGCCGATCCGTTCAGCGGGATATTACTGTCGGCCGAGCGCATCATGTGCGTGCCCAGCGTAGGTGTAGGGATGGTCAGAGAACCATAATGCCTCACCTGGGTATCATACGAAAATGTAAAATTAGTATAAACCGGATGCGACATCCGCCTGCCATATGTATACTCCTTGGTACCCGAGCCATCCTTATTGGCAAAGTAATGGTAGTTGAATTTTTTAACATTAATATTCGCCGGATTGGCCGCATCGTGATCTATGATCCTTTTAATACGCAGCCCACCGCCGGTGGTGTATGTTGAATTGCCCGCCACCGCGCCTGAATTCTGTGAGCCGGTTTGCGTATAATACGTAAACGTGAAGTGAATGTCCTGGATGGCCGAAAAGGATGGATCAACATGCACTTTCAGCTTATACTTTGCGGGCGGCAGCGTCAGGTTATTCATGTTATAAGTAAAGGCAGGGCCGCTGCAGGTCATGCAGTTATCCGTACCGCCACCAGAACAGGTCGGAAAGTAGGAGGCGTCCTTATGAAACATCAGCGTAGTGCCCGTCACGTCATAAAAATCAAATGTCAGCTTATCCGTGGTCGGGAACGGATTTGGCATGTTGGTACAGGCGCTGAGGTCCGAAAAGCGGATCACAATCCGTACCGAAACCGTGCTATTGGCGCTCGGTTGCAGCGGGTTGGGTACGTACATATACTCGTCCGAGATATCCAGCGTATCCGACGGTGTCACCTTTTGCCCTACCTGGTTGTCGTAGTTCAGCGTCACCGATTTGGATTGCACGGTAAAGGTTTTGTTAAAATAGCTGAAATCGTTCACCCTCGATTGCTGCTCGTCAAAGTCATTAGCCTCAAACTGGAACTCCGTTGTCCCGCCCGTAGGGTACTGAATACTGGACAGCGCGTAGGTACCCACCAGGGTGGCGTTGGGCTCCCGTTCCGGGCCCGGAAGCCCCATATAAGCCGTGATCGGGTCCGGAGAGCTCAGCGGGATCACGCTGGGTATCAGGGTAGACGTATTGGTAATGCCGTTATAATAACCCCAATGGTCGCGTGCGAAAGAGCCTTTGGAGGGCAGGTAATTTGATTCGTTATACGTGAAGGTATAAGGGTTTTCGCTAACGGCCGTTCCGCCGTAATAACCGGTTTGCTGTACGTTTACCAGCTTCAGCCGCTTGGCGGTGTTGGCATTCCCGGTTCCGGCGTCGTCATCCGTATCGCCATGGTCAAAATAGCCGTACGTCATTGTTATTGTTTTTAAGGGCGTGGTGCTTACTACCCCTGCGGCGTTTTTGGTATAAACAGATATATTATCCAGCTTCTTGTCATCCACCAGGTCGTCGCGGTCCGAATAGTTGAATTTAACCACGCCGGCATTGAAATCGATATTATCCAGCACCAGCAACGTATATTCCTTGCCCGGTGCGGCTCCGCTCTGGTGGCCCGTATTGTGCGTCTGGAAATAGGGCTGGTCGCTGAAGCCGCTGATTACCGCCGGGTCATAATAGTCCCAGGTTTCTGACCAGCCGCCTATTGTTTTTACCGTACGGTTCACCGTTGTGTAGTTAAACGTGATACTGTTGCCGGCGGGCGAGGTAATCTTAGTAAGGTACCATGCCGATTTATGGTCGCCTCCCTCATCGTGGTAGGTTTCGTAAGCCGTAAAGTCATATATAAACCCGTCGTCCGATACGATCTTCCAGCTGGCACCGCCGGTTACTGTAGTAATCTGTAGTTTTTCCTGCCGCTCGATGATCGCCTGGTAGTCCCTGTTCAGCACAAACTTGCCCGAACGCCCGTTAAGGGAATAGTTATACTGGTCGGGCTGAAAATCATACGGAGGCGCATTGTTAAACTCAGCTGTAAGGTCTTTGGTAAACATCGTCGGCGACTGGTTCTTGTTAAACAGGTTCAGGATGGTGCCGTGGCTGATGACATCCCGCGGCCCCTGGCCACCGGAAAAGTCGGGGAGATTATTAAATGTACTGTGAAAGTACACGGAACCGTTAAAATCATCGTCGCCGATGACATTGCGTGAAATGGAGCTTAATGCATTTAACGCCCAGCCTAATCCTACCTGGCTGGCTTCCTCGGCCACTTTAATGCCCGAGGCATGGTAGCTGAGTGAGATAGGATAGCTGATATCCCTGAACTTGATGGTATAAACCGGGATACTGATATTGGGCAGGCCCGTATAATTGCTTATGGGAATATTCCCGTATTTCTGGAAGGCCTGCATATTGGGCGACGGTGGCACTACCTTGGCCAGTGTCGGAGCCTGGGCAAGCGAGGTTTTAAACGGCACAATAAAAATGCAGAAAAGCAGTAAGTTTCTAAGGATAGGGTTCATATATGAAAATAAAAAAGTGGGATCTTTAAAAGCAGCGGATTTTAAGAATGATGATGAAAGCTCCTGTTTAATTTCCAGCCCGGTTAAGCGTGCAATGTACCACCGAACCATTCAGGCTGATGTTCATACCGATAGAATCGGCGTAGACGATACCGTTGTGGTACACGTCGAGCCCGTTAACGGTAACTTTAAAGTGCAGCCCCGCGGTATCCAGCTTGCCCTGGTCAATCGGGAACTCTCCAAGCGGGCTTTTAGCCGTACCAGCTACGGAATCGCCGATGAGCGTAAAATTATAGGTTAATGGGTAGGCGGTGCTGTCGGCCTGGCGAAGGGAGCCGGTCCATTTGCCGCTTAAGTTGGTCGCGCTCACAAAGCAAAAGGCAAAGCAGCCGCATAATACGGCGGTGATAAGGATTCTTGGTTTCATTTAGTTATCGGGGTATCAATAGTTTCGGGGTTTAAGTTAATAACAATCAAATTATTTTGCAACAGGTATTTTCACCTGGTAGCGCCCCGTTAAAACACGGGGTAGACGATGCGTTTGGTTGGATGGGTTAACTTCGTTAACGGTCCGCGCCGCCTGCACGTTTTGGGGGATGAACAGCAACATTAGATGCTAAACTACAAATCCCTGAACCGGACACTACAAATTTACAGCAGGCGGCTGAATATAATGGTGACACTACTTTGTCAGTAGTTGCAAGTAGTTAGTAGCGGATAGCAAGATTTTTAATTTTACCCCCTTTGGCGCAGTGTTGTGCTGCTACATGTGTGAGCGTCACTTGTGACTTCCTTTAAACAAATACCATTCATAACACAGGTGAGCCAATGCTCAAATCTTTACTCAACACCTGCGCTAAAACGTATTAGCTCCCCCGATGACATGCACAAATATTGGATGCTTCTAAACTGCACGATCAGTTTAGTGTTAACCATGATAAAATACAAATAATTGATTATCAAATATTTATAAAAAACATTTTCGAAATGTGTTAAGTTATGTTAACCCACTTTATAGGCGTTTGCACGCGCAACAGGCCTGCGCCGCCAAATGGGTGGGCAACTTATAAACCGTTTTAGCATGTAAACCTATGGCCGATATGATTAAGTTACGCCTTCCGGAGGTAAGTATTCCGACTGCCGCCCCGATAACATTGGAATGTGTACGCATGCAGATCGTCTTATTTTCGTAGAGCATTGAAGCCTAAGGTTTCCGGCGTTCGCGTTAGGGATTGCAATGGGTACCGGCCTGCGCGTAATGCCTGCAGGCGTATGAATGGAAAGCCCGGCCCCGTTTCTACCAACGGGGAAACGCCCGGAGTAGATTTGAGATGTGAGATTTTTTTGAGTGGTGGAGTTTTTTTATAGGATGACCAGGCTTTGGGGCAAAAGTAATTGGAACGGGTTGCCCTCCATTTAAATCGGGTGCTATTTCATCTGCTGATTTTGCAGCCAACAACCTATGTAGCAAAGCAAAGGCCTGCCACTATCCAGGTAACCGCATAAAACCCGCGCAAAAACGGCGATAATGCCTCCCCGACATAACCGGACGCCGGCAAGGTGTAAAAGTGCGTCGAAACGCTGCGGAGGTCGCCCGCAAACATTCGTGTTGCAAATACCGGCGGGTGGCGATGCAGAATTGAAAGCATTTATGTACCTTAGTTACAGCGCATTCTCATGCGTGGCAATTTATGCACCTTGCACAATTAATTTCAATTTACACCTGGATTGTTGTTACAGCATTTGGCAATGGCAATTATAAAAACGCGCAATTAACCGTTAATAACAAAGTTGATTATACCGCCTTTAAAAAAAATGTAATTGACCATAAAAGCCTGCTGGTTAACCACCCGGCAAAAGATATTGGCAATTATTTGTTCAAACTGATAGATGAGGATATTTATAACTATTGGGCGGGTACCCCCTGGGAATTTCATGGAACTACCCAACAACCCAAAACAGGAAGTATTGCCTGCGGGTATTTTATCACCAATACCTTAACAGACCTCGGTTTTAAGCTCGACCGCGTCGGCCTTGCCGAAGTACGCTCCGGCGACATGATCAAAAAGCTCTGCGTGGGCATTGAATCATTTAATAGCCTTGCTAAACTGAATAGCTACCTGGCCAGGCAGCCGGTTAACTCGGTTTTCATTGTTGGCCTTGATTTCCATACCGGCTATATTGTTAAAACCACTACCGGTTGCTACTTTTTGCATTCCAGCTATATCAACAAGGAAGGAGTAGTGCGCGAAAAAACAGACACATCGCCGGCACTAAGCAGCAATAAATTTTTCATGATTGGCGGCCTGACAGCCAACAAAAATCTGCTGCGAAATTGGGTTGCCGATAAGTCCTTACTATAAGTAATTTTTCAACTACCGACTATTATACGTGTTGTACCTTTTAGCATATTTATTACCTATTAATACCAATAACATATGCAAAAAGTACATCTTTTTACCACAAACGTATACTTTTTGTAAGCGGATTTCAGCAAAGCCGGGGTTTATCGCCCAAATAGAGGATTTGGATATTGAGGGAGGTCGGTTTCATACCCGGATCAGAGCCTGCCGAACACCTAAACTACTGATTGCAAGCAAAGTAAATGTTCGCCCCCGAACACCCGAACGGTATGGTAGCAAACCGAACACCAATGAACTAATGAACGAGTGAACCAATGAACTAACAGGACACAAAAAAGCCCTTGACTGTTTCCAGCAAGGGCTTGATTTAAGATTTGGCACCGACCTACTCTCCCACGTTTTACCGCAGTACCATCGGCTCTGGCGGGCTTGACTTCTCTGTTCGGAATGGGAAGAGGTAGACACCGCCGATATAGGCACCTGAATTTCTTTTAGATTTGAGTATTGAGATTTGAGTATTGAGATTGACTTGCGTCTTTATCTCATATCTCACATCTAATATCTCATATCTATGACATATTATTGAAAGAAGTAAGTAAATCAGAGAAAACAACAATATTGTATTGTTCGGTTATACGTACCACGTCAAACGTTTTACGTATAACCTATTATTACCTGCTATGAGAAAGCTTCGGGCAATTAGTATCACTCGGCTATGATGTCACCACCTTTATACCTATGACCTATCAACGTAGTAGTCTGCTACGACCCTCAATGGAAGTCTCATCTTGTGGCTAGTTTCGCACTTAGATGCTTTCAGCGCTTATCTATTCCCAACGTAGCTACTCTGCAATACAGCTGGCGCCATAACAGATTCACCAGAGGTTAGTCCAACCCGGTCCTCTCGTACTAAGGTCAGCCCCACTCAAACTTCCTGCGCCCACAACAGATAGGGACCGAACTGTCTCGCGACGTTCTGAACCCAGCTCGCGTGCCACTTTAATGAGCGAACAGCTCAACCCTTGGGACCTTCTCCAGCCCCAGGATGTGACGAGCCGACATCGAGGTGCCAAACCTCCCCGTCGATATGAGCTCTTGGGGGAGATCAGCCTGTTATCCCCAGCGTACCTTTTATCCTTTGAGCGATGGCCCTTCCATGCAGAACCACCGGATCACTATATCCGTCTTTCGACCCTGCTCGGCTTGTCTGCCTCACAGTCAAGCAAGCTTATGCTATTGCACTCCACGTACGGTTACCAAGCGTACTGAGCTTACCTTTGAAAGCCTCCGTTACCTTTTTGGAGGCGACCACCCCAGTCAAACTACCCGCCAAACAATGTCCTCCGCAGTGCAGAGTTAGACACCAAATACAGAAAGGGTGGTATTTCAACGTTGACTAACCAACTCCTAGCGAAGCTGGATCACAGTCTCCCACCTATCCTACACATCCTGTATCCGATATCAATGTTAAGTTGTAGTGAAGGTGCATGGGGTCTTTCCGTCCCGTTGCGGGTAACCGGCGTCTTCACCGATACCACAATTTCACCGAGCTCATGGCTGAGACAGCGCCCAGATCGTTACACCATTCGTGCAGGTCGGAACTTACCCGACAAGGAATTTCGCTACCTTAGGACCGTTATAGTTACGGCCGCCGTTTACCGGGGCTTCGATTCAATGCTTCGCCTTGCGACTAACATCCCCTCTTAACCTTCCGGCACCGGGCAGGTGTCAGGCCATATACGTCATCTTTCGATTTTGCATAGCCATGTGTTTTTGTTAAACAGTCGCCTGGGCCTTTTCACTGCGGCTTCCATTGCTGAAAGCGCCCCTTCTCCCGAAGTTACAGGGCCATTTTGCCGAGTTCCTTAGCCATGATTCACTCGAGCACCTTAGGATTCTCTCCTCGACTACCTGTGTCGGTTTACGGTACGGGTTTTTATAACCTGAAGCTTAGCGGGTTTTCTTGGAAGTCTGATTACCTGAACTATCACCTTGTCCGAAGATTCGGTGTACTATCAGCTTTCAGCAAGTCTTGCGTACTTAACTACAAAACCTATACCTACAGCCTTTAACGAACTATTCCGTCAGTTCGCGTCAGTGTCACTACTCCGTCACCGCATCGCAGTTATAAAAAGTACTGGAATATTAACCAGTTGTCCATCGGCTACGCCCTTCGGCTTCACCTTAGGCCCCGACTAACCCTGATCCGATTAGCGTTGATCAGGAAACCTTAGTCTTTCGGTGGGCGGGTTTCTCTCCCGCCTTATCGTTACTTATGCCTACATTTGCTTTTCTATTCCCTCCACAGTCGGTTGTCCCTCCTGCTTCGCCGGATAATAGAATGCTCCCCTACCAGATGCATTACTGCAAATCCATAGCTTCGGTATACTGCTTGATGCCCGTTTATTATCCATGCCCGATCGCTCGACTAGTGAGCTGTTACGCACTCTTTAAATGAATGGCTGCTTCCAAGCCAACATCCTAGCTGTCTGTGCAATCGGACCTCGTTAGTTCAACTTAGCAGTAATTTGGGGACCTTAGCTGATGGTCTGGGTTCTTTCCCTCTCGGCCCTGGACCTTAGCACCCAGAGCCTCACTCCAGCGTATATTATAAAGCATTCGGAGTTTATCTGGATTTGGTAGGATTTGACTCCCCCGCACCCAATTAGTAGCTCTACCTCTTTATAACTCAACCGCCAGGCTGTTCCTAAAAACATTTCGGGGAGTACGAGCTATTTCCCAGTTTGATTAGCCTTTCACCCCTACCCACAAATCATCCGGAAACTTTTCAACGTTTATCGGTTCGGTCCTCCAGTACCTGTTACGGCACCTTCAACCTGTCCATGGGTAGATCACAAGGTTTCGCGTCTACCTCCCCTGACTATACGCCCTATTCAGACTCGCTTTCGCTTCGGATCCGTGTCTTAAACACTTAACCTTGCCAGGAAAGAGTAACTCGTAGGCTCATTATGCAAAAGGCACGCCGTCACAGAACAAGTCTGCTCCGACCGCTTGTAAGTACACGGTTTCAGGTTCTATTTCACTCCCCTGTTCGGGGTTCTTTTCACCTTTCCCTCACGGTACTGGTTCACTATCGGTCTCTCAGGAGTATTTAGCCTTACCGGATGGTGCCGGCAGATTCCCACAAGGCGTCTCCGACCTCGCGGTACTCAGGATACCACTATCCTATCATCCATTACCCGTACGCAGCTGTCATGCTCTATGGCTGGGTTTCCCACCCCATTCCGGTTTTGTTTGATATTCATGTTGTGGTCCTACAACCCCAATTATGCCGTAACATAATTGGTTTGGGCTTCTTCCCTTTCGCTCGCCACTACTCAGGAAATCATTATTATTTTCTCTTCCTCTGCTTACTTAGATGTTTCAGTTCAGCAGGTTTGCGCATTTATGCAATTAGTCTTCAACTAATTAGGTTTCCCCATTCAGAAATCTGCGGATCAATTCATATTTGCTGATCCCCGCAGCTTATCGCAGCTTATCACGTCTTTCATCGCCTCTGAGAGCCAAGGCATCCCCCGTGTACCCTTTCTTACTTTCTTCTACTATACCGCCTTTTGCCCGGTATGTATGCTTTTTGATATGGTTGCCGTTCATTGGTTCACTCGTTCATTAGTTCATTGGCATTGCTACCTCTTTACCTTTGTCCTCGTAATCCTTTAAAGCCAACAACCGTCTCTATACTGTTGTCTTCTCTTTTTTATTACTTCTTCCAATATGTCAAAGAACTTTACCCCTATTCCATTTAAGTATTAAATGGTTTATTTGCATTATATCCTATTCCTTTCGGAAAACGGAGGGTGTGGTGGAGAATAACGGATTCGAACCGTTGACCCCCTGCGTGCAAGGCAGGTGCTCTAGCCAGCTGAGCTAATCCCCCTTAGATGAATGATTGAATTATTGATTGTCTGAATTATTGAATACTTCTATTCATTAATTCTATAATTATACAATTCAATAATTGCTTGTAGTCCCGAGCAGATTTGAACTGCTGACCCCTACATTATCAGTGTAGTGCTCTAACCAAACTGAGCTACAGGACTGGGTGCGATTTCGGACGTCGGATTTACGATTTGTGATTCTCCTATTCCCGATTTCTTTCAATCTCGTATCACCTTTTGATCATCGCCACACTAATGGCTTTCATCTTTTGGGTTTCCTTTTTTGTTTAATTATTGAATGACTGAATTAGTGAATTAGTGATTTGTTGTTTTGTATTATATATAGTATATAACCTATTCAACTTAATCTAACTATTCAAACTCAATCAACCAATTTTAAGAAATAATCATGTAGGTAACTTGTACAATAACTAATGTATTGATACTGCTCCAGAAAGGAGGTATTCCAGCCACACCTTCCGGTACGGCTACCTTGTTACGACTTAGCCCCAGTTACCGACTTTACCCTAGGACGCTCCTTGCGGTTACGCACTTCAGGCACTTCCAGCTTCCATGGCTTGACGGGCGGTGTGTACAAGGCCCGGGAACGTATTCACCGCGTCATTGCTGATACGCGATTACTAGCGAATCCAACTTCACGGGGTCGAGTTGCAGACCCCGATCCGAACTGTGAATGGCTTTTGGAGATTGGCATCCTGTTGCCAGGTAGCTGCCCTCTGTACCATCCATTGTAGCACGTGTGTAGCCCCGGACGTAAGGGCCATGATGACTTGACGTCGTCCCCTCCTTCCTCTCTATTTGCATAGGCAGTCTGTTTAGAGTCCCCACCTTAACGTGCTGGCAACTAAACATAGGGGTTGCGCTCGTTGCGGGACTTAACCCAACACCTCACGGCACGAGCTGACGACAGCCATGCAGCACCTAGTTTCGTGTCCCGAAGGACTTGAGCGTCTCTGCTCAATTCACTAACTTTCAAGCCCGGGTAAGGTTCCTCGCGTATCATCGAATTAAACCACATGCTCCTCCGCTTGTGCGGGCCCCCGTCAATTCCTTTGAGTTTCACCCTTGCGGGCGTACTCCCCAGGTGGAATACTTAACGCTTTCGCTTAGACGCTGACCGTATATCGCCAACATCGAGTATTCATCGTTTAGGGCGTGGACTACCAGGGTATCTAATCCTGTTTGATCCCCACGCTTTCGTGCCTCAGTGTCAATCAAACCATAGTAAGCTGCCTTCGCAATTGGTGTTCTGTGACATATCTATGCATTTCACCGCTACTTGTCACATTCCGCCTACCTCTAGTTCATTCAAGCTCATCAGTATCAAAGGCACTGCGATAGTTAAGCTACCGTCTTTCACCCCTGACTTAATAAGCCACCTACGCACCCTTTAAACCCAATAAATCCGGATAACGCTTGGATCCTCCGTATTACCGCGGCTGCTGGCACGGAGTTAGCCGATCCTTATTCTTACAGTACATTCAGCTCGATACACGTATCGAGGTTTATTCCCGTACAAAAGCAGTTTACAACCCGTAGGGCCGTCTTCCTGCACGCGGCATGGCTGGTTCAGGCTTCCGCCCATTGACCAATATTCCTTACTGCTGCCTCCCGTAGGAGTCTGGTCCGTGTCTCAGTACCAGTGTGGGGGGTCATCCTCTCAGATCCCCTAAACATCGTAGCCTTGGTAAGCCGTTACCTTACCAACTAGCTAATGTTCCGCATGCCCATCTTGTTCCTATAAATATTTGATTAAATTGCGATGCCACAACTTAATGTTATGCGGTCTTAATCTCTCTTTCGAGAGGCTATCCCCCTGAACAAGGTAGGTTACATACGTGTTACGCACCCGTGCGCCACTCTCAAGGAAAGCAAGCTCTCCTATCCCGTCCGACTTGCATGTATTAGGCCTGCCGCTAGCGTTCATCCTGAGCCAGGATCAAACTCTCCATTGTAAAATGTCTCGTTTGTTCACTGACCCTATTATTAATAATAGAATCTGTATAATCATTATATCTTTATACAGTATCTAAATTTTGTTATCATAACTCCTCTTACTTACTTGCGTTTGTTTGAGTTGTTACACTACATGATTTTCTATTTCTTAAAAGAACTTTTCCGCTTCATCATCCGAATCCGCTATATAATCTTTACAAGTTGCCTTGTGTGATTTGTCATTTCTATTACCAGAATCGCTCCGGCTTTTTTAACTTCTTTTGCTTCGTAAAGCAACCCTCCGTTTGGGTCTGCAAAGGTAGTAACCTTTTTCATTTTTCCAAAACTTATTTTTTCTTTTTTTTCTTGCGAAATTTCTAAGTTTTGAACCCGTTTCCTCCTGACTTTCGTCCCTCGTAGCGGGCTGCAAAGGTAGCAACCTTTTTCTATTTCCGAAATTTTATTTGAAGTATTTTTGTTTTCCTCTTTCCTTTATCTTCTTCTCTATCCTACCCGCCGAAAAACAGCCTCTATAACCTTTCTAAGAACAATTCCGCTTCCTTATTTGCGGGCTGCAAAGGTAGCCATTTTTAACACTCCTGCAAACCATTCTTAATATTTATTTAATAATAAACTCTAACTCGCTATTGATCAGAGAAAAAAAACATATCGGATAGCTATAATTAGCGGATTAATCGAAAAATGCACCGGCTAACTTATTGCAGGCGCACATTAGCTTATAAATTAGCCGTTAAAAACCGTTTCGCCCCGGGCGACTTACTCTTTGCCAAGTTTTTTGAATAACAAAAAAATGCCCCGATGCGCTGTGCAACCGGGACATTCACTATTATATATAAATTTCAAGGTGGATTCTATTAAAAAACGTAGAAAATACTGGCCTGGATACTGTTATTCTTAAAGTCGCCTAAAATAGGAGACGGTGTTTCCTGCACTTTTTGCAATCCATAAACGTACCTGGCACCAATACCCAAACCAATTTTAGATTGATAGCCAATACCACCTGCCATACCAAAATCAATCTTTTTAGCAAATTTAGCATCGGTTATGCCCCCGAGGTCTTCTTTTACTTTAAAACTGGCCTGCGGGCCCGCTTCAACAAAGAAACCCGAGTTAGTACGGTATTTAAAAAGAATTGGGACAGATGCATAGGAAAGCTTTATATCTTGTGTGCCGAGCGTACCGCCCTTAACTTTGGCACCTTGCAAAGAGTACAAAAACTCTTCCTGAACCATAAAATTATCTGTAAACTTATAGGCAACCGTAAATCCGGCATGAAAGCCAGGTAATGGATCTGTAGGAAAATTGGCGCTTGTAAAATTACTGTAGTTTCCTCCCGCAGTAATGCCAAACTCTAATTTTTTCATCAGCTTTTGACCGAAACTCTGACTTTCGGAAGTTGTTTGACTGAAACCTTTGATTGATATCGCAACCAAAAACACTAACATTGAAAATAACTTTTTCATAAATTGTTCTTTTATTTTGACTTTTTTGAGCACTGCCTACTGGCCTATTGCTTGATTTAGGTCAAAGGTGGGCAGCGAAGCGGTGGCATTACAGCAAAATGTGAACGAAGCGGGCAAAGTTGGGCCGGAAGCGGGCTATAAAAGATTCAACTAAAAGTCCTGATATTTATAAAGTAGGCTGGTACATGACCTGGTCAGCCGCAACAGAGTGCTTGATGCAATTACAGACTACAGTTTGAGTTAGTCAACTTTCATTATTTATGATATAAGTTACCACTATATGTAAGTGACTAATCGAATCATTGTAGTATCCGGGCGGATATTTCTACTTAATAGTCAAAATTAGCTTACGTTAAATCAATTGTGTTTTTGATGGATGGCTATGCCGAGCGGGTAGACTTTTCAATATCATCCCACATTCCGGGAGGTATCATTTCGAGTGCGCTGAACTGGCCGGCGCCTTGCAGCCACTCGCCGCCATCTATGGTAATTACCTCGCCATTAATGTAACCCGAAAAATCGGACACCAGGAAAGCGGCCAGGTTGGCCAGCTCCTGGTGCTCGCCTACCCGCTTGAGGGGTACTCGGTTTTTAAAATCAAACTTTTGGGCCATGTCTCCCGGAAGCAGCCGTTCCCAGGCTCCTTTGGTTGGAAACGGGCCGGGCGCAATGGCGTTTGTCCTGATGCCATGCCTGCCCCACTCTACCGCCAGTGACCTGGTCATGGCCAGCACACCACCCTTGGCACAGGCCGAGGGTACCACATAAGCCGAACCGGTAAAAGCATAGGTGGTAATAATATTCAGTATGTTGCCGGGTAGTTTTTCGCTGATCCAATATTTGCCCAAGGCCAGCGAACAATTGGCCGAGCCCTTTAACACGATATCAATGATTGCCGAGAACGCATTTGCCGACAAGCGCTCGGTAGGCGAAATAAAATTACCGGCCGCGTTGTTCAACAATACATCTACCCTGCCAAAAGTTGCAATGGCTTGTTGCAGCATCTTTTCAACTTCGTCGTACTTTCGTACATCGCAGGCAATTGGTAGTACCTTGCCCCCGGTTGCCGATTTCATTTCGGCAGCCGTTTGTTGCAGCACATCCAACTTGCGGCTGGTGATAACCAGGTTGGCGCCCAGTTGCAAAAAGTAAGTGCCCATGGCCTTACCCAAACCGGTGCCGCCACCTGTTATAATGATGGTTTTACCTTTCAGAGCATCGTCCCTTAACATACCGCCGCCAATTGCGGGAGTTGGGCCTTTAGCATTATCGGGAGTTGAAGGATCTGTCATCATCAATTAGTTTGCGGTTGTACTTTTTGCTTTTAAATTCCGGATCATCATTTGCAGGCCTTGCCTTGTTGCGGGTGCCCACCACTGTTCCAGCATCTTATTTAAAGTTTCGGCCTGATCGGCTTTTAACTTGCCTATCAACTCTTTACGTAAATTCAGTTTACTCTCGCTCCAGGTAACGGGGTTAAGCTTCATATAGGCGGTTACCTTTGCTACAGCGGCCTTCATTAAACTATCCGGTTCGGCAATTTCATCAATCAATCCGGCTTCCAGCGCTTCATCCACTTTTAGCAGTTTACCCTCCAATAAATATTGGTACGCTTTGCGCTGGCCAAGCCAAAATGAATACAAATTAAAAACACTATCGGGTACTATAATGCCTACCGGGATTTCATTTAGCCCGATAATGAACGACCCGGCAGCCATTACCCGGTAATCGCAGCAAATGGCTAATACGCAGCCCCCGGCGGGGCTATGGCCGCTTATAGCAGCAACTATCGGTTTCCTGAAAGCTGCCAAAGCGTTTTGAAGGGCCAAAAAATCAACCCAAAACGCGCGGCTTTGCTCCTCATCATAATCATAAGCCTCAATCAGGTCGATGCCCGACGAAAAAAAACCTTCTTTACCCGTTAAAATCACCCCGCCCACATTATCATCATTCTCGAGTTTGTGTATACAATCAGTCAGTTCTATAATCATCTGATGATTTATGGGATTTGAACGCCCCCTATCAAGCGTAATCACTACCAATCTGTCTTGTATTGTTGTTTGAAATGTACTCATCTGCTAAATCAGTTTACAAGGGTTGGGTTATCGCTCACTTCGCTGGGATACATTTTATCTATCTGGGCTTTATACTTTTCGGCTATTATTTTCCGTTTCATTTTCCCCGTTGGTGTAAGCTCACCGCTATCTATCGACCATTCATCCGGAAGCAAGGTTATTTTCTTTACCTGTTCAACATGGTTAAACTCGGGGTTATAGGTATTAATAATTGATTGGTATAATTCAATCACCCTGGCATCTTTAACCAGGTCCCTGTTGGATGAAAACGGGATCTCGTGTTGCTTGCACCAGGGTTTTAAATGGGTGTAAGAAGGTACAATCAATGCCGAAACAAATTTTCTCTCCGAGCCACACACCATCATCTGCTCAATAAAATAATTTTCTTTCATTTTATTCTCGATGGGTAATGGCGCTACATATTTGCCGCCGGATGTTTTAAAGATCTCTTTTTTACGATCGGTTATTTTCAGGAAGGAATCCTTGTCCAGTTCGCCGATGTCGCCGGTATGAAACCATTCGTCTTCTATCACTTCAGCCGTAAGTTCGGGGTTTTTATAATATCCGGCCATAACGTTGGGGCCTTTGCAAAGGATTTCGCCGTCGGCAGCTATCTTAGCCTCCACACCGCCCAGCAAAGGGCCTACTGTTCCAAATTTTCTGCCGCTTTTTTCATAACGGTTAACAGCAATTACGGGCGAAGTTTCTGTAAGCCCATAGCCCTCCAATATAACGATGCCGGCTGCGGTGAAAATCCTCTCGAGCTTAATAGGACAGGCCGAGCTGCCAACCACTATCGATTTTATATTGCCGCCTATAGCGTTGCGCCATTTGCTGAACACCAGTTTATCGGCTACGGCGAGTTTAATTTTGTACCCCAGGCTGCTGTCATTAATTTCATACGCTTCGGCCACTTTTACCGCCCAAAAAAAGATCTTCCTTTTAATGCCGGTAAGTTTCTGACCCTCGACCATAATTTTTTCAAACACTTTTTCGAGCAAACGCGGAACGGCTGTAAAAAGAGAAGGTTTTACCTCTTTCAAATTCGCGCCAATGGTATCCATATTCTCGGCATAGTAAATAGAAAAACCATTGAAGAGATAAACATAGGTACACATTTTTTCGAAAATGTGGTTAAGGGGCAAAAAGCTCAAAACACATTTTTCTTTCAGTGGTATCCGGGAAAGCACATCGCCAGATGCTGCGGCATTGCTCATGATGTTTTTATGGGTAAGCATTACCCCTTTTGGGCGGCCTGTAGTACCCGAAGTATAAATAATGGTTGCGATATCATTTTCGGTGATCTGATTGCTTATTTGCTTTATTTGTTGCAGCCGGCCTTCTTTTAAAGGCTTAAGCAATGTGCCCCAATGCGTGCATTCATCTATATGATCGAAAGTAAAGATGCCTTTTAGCGATGGGATATTTAGATGTACCTCTTTAACCTTATCGCACAAATCTTTACTGCTTACAAATACATATTTAACTTCGGCCTCGTTTAATATCTGCTCAATATCCCTGGTGCCTGTATTAGGATATAACGGAACCAATACGGCACCTGTTTGCTGCACTGCAAGGTCGGTTATTACCCATTCGGGCCTGCCGTTACTGATCAGGCCAATTTTATCGCGACCTTCGGTAGTGCCATCACCGGCCGACACGCCCAGATCCAACAAAGCAGCAGATAACTGGTAAATCAAATCATGCGCCTCTTTTGTGCTGTACGCCTTCCAGGCACCGCTCTCTTTCGCATTCAAAAAATTCGCCCTGGGCGCTTTGGCCTGGGTGTTTATGCAGTCAAATAACCTTGTCGCGCGTTCCATATTGCAACAATTATTTTAATAAAGGTTGCCCCTTATAGTAATTCAAATACACCCGCTGCGCCTTGCCCGGTGCCTACACACATGGTAACAATACCATATTTTTTTTCACGCCTTTTTAGTTCATTAAAAAGCTGAACCGAAAGTTTGGCCCCTGTACAGCCAAGCGGGTGGCCCAATGCAATAGCACCGCCATTTACATTAACGATGTCGGGATCAAGCTCCAGCCCTTTAATAATAGCTAATGACTGCGATGCAAATGCCTCATTCAATTCTATCAAATCAATATCCTGCTGTTTCATCCCCGCCATTTTTAATACTTTGGGTATAGCTACCAATGGCCCTATCCCCATAATACGTGGCGGCACACCCGCAACAGCGTAATTAACCAGCCTTGCAATAGGGTTAAGATTATTGGCTTTTAAAAACCGTTCGCTCACCACCATTACAAAGGCTGCGCCATCACTTGTTTGCGATGAGTTGCCGGCTGTTACCATCCCCTTTGCATCAAAAACCGGCCTTAGTTTGGCCAACGCATCAATGGATGTATCTGCACGCGGCCCTTCATCCACGTCTACCTTAAACTCCCTTTTCTTTTTCTTCCCGCTTTCGTCAATATAGGTTTCTACTATATTTACCGGGGCTATTTCATCTTTAAACTTACCCGTTTTGATGGCATTGATAGCTTTTTGGTGGGAGTTATAAGCAAATTGATCCTGCTCTTCGCGGCTAACATTGTATTCTTTTGCCACGGCTTCCGCTGTAAGGCCCATACCCCAGTAATAATCAGGATGCGCCAGGGCAACATCGGCATTTGGCACAATGCGCCAGCCGCCCATCGGAATCAGGCTCATGCTTTCTACACCGCCTGCAATAATGCAATCGGCAATGCCGCTGTGTATTTTTGCCGAAGCTATCGCGATAGTTTCCAGGCCGGATGAGCAGTAGCGATTTACCGTCATGCCGGGTACTTTATCGGTATCCAATGCCATTAACGAGATAAGCCTGGCTACGTTTAAGCCCTGCTCGGCCTCGGGGGTTGCGTTGCCCACAATCACATCGTCTATCTGCTCCTTATCAACATTAGGCACCGAAGCCATTAACTGCCTGATAACATCTGCGGCAAGCGTATCCGGCCGGGTAAACCTAAATCCACCCCGGGTAGCTTTTCCAACAGCGCTGCGGCTGGCTGCCACTATGTATGCGTTCATTTTATCGAGATTTTGTACTTATTAAAACTTAGTTCCTTAACACTTTTCCGCCTGTTAAAATAGATTGTATCCGTTCAAGCGTTTTCTTTTCGGCGCAAAGCGAAATAAAGGCTTCGCGCTCCAGGTTCAGCAAATACTCTTCGCTTACTATCGAGGGCTGAGATAAATCGCCTCCCGAAAGCACATAGGCCAGCTTCTGGGATATTTTTACGTCATGTTCGCTAATGTAGTTGCCGCTGTACATGGTATTGGCGCCCACATACCCAAGGCCAAGGGCCTGCTTGCCCAATACCCTGATATCGCTGCGCGGAATAGGCTGCACATATCCCTCATTTGCCATCTGCAGGCATTGTTGTTTTGCTTCGGCAAGCAACCTGTCGCGCGATACTACTACCACATCCCGTCCCTTTTTAAGATACCCAAACTCAAAAGCCTCATAGGCCGATGTAGATACCTTTGCCTGGCCAATCGTTAAAAACCTGTCGCGGAAATTATTCAGCTCAACATCACCTTCCTGTAACTCATCCGAAAGCCGCAGGGCAAATTCCTTTGTTCCGCCGCCGCCGGGTATCAAACCAACGCCAAATTCAACCAAACCCATATATAATTCGGCATGGGCTACCACTTTATCGGCATGTAAACACATTTCGCAGCCACCTCCCAAAGCCATCTGATGAGGCGCTATTACAACCGGGATAGATGAGTAACGGATCCGCATCATGGTATTCTGGAAGGTTTTCACTACCACATTCAGCTCGTCAAACTCCTGCTCAACAGCCATCATAAATATCATACCTACATTTGCCCCGGCACTAAAATTGGCACCTTCGTTTGACATTACCAGGCCTTTGTAGCTGGTTTCGGCAAGGGTAATAGCCTTGTTAATGCCCTCAATTACTTCGCCGCCTATGGTATTCATTTTAGTATGAAACTCCAGGTTTAATATACCATCGCCAATATCGGTAATGGTGGTTCCGCTGTTTTTCCATACGGTATTTGTAGCACGGATGGTATCCAGCAATATAAATCCTTCGGTGCCCGGAATTGTTTTGTAGCCTTTTGCCGGAATATCGTAATACAACCGTTTACCATTCTCAATTTTGTAGAAGCTTTTTGCACCGGCGGCAAGCATATCATATACCCATTGGGCAGGTTTATTGCCTGCTGCTTCCATAGCTTTTACGGTATCTTCAACACCCAGCGCGTCCCATTTTTCAAAAGGGCCCATTTCCCAGCCAAAGCCGGCCTTTGTGGCTGCATCTATTTTATAAAGCTCATCGGCTATTTCGGGAATACGATTACCGGCGTATGCAAATAACTCGTAAAACGTTGCCCGGTAAAAATCACCGGCTTTATCTTTTGCAGCGATTAAGATTTTGAGGCGGGCCGGAAGACTGTCAATTGCTTTGGTAGTTTCCAGCGAGGCGAATTTTACTTTTTGAGAAGGCTTATATTCCAGCGTTTTTAAATCGAGGGCATAAAACTGGTTTACGCCATCAACTTTCTCCTTTTTATAAAAGCCCTGGCCCGTTTTACTGCCCAGCCAGTTATTTTTTACCATGCCATCTACAAATGATGGCACCTTAAATAAGTCCCTGGCTTCATCAGCCGGGGCGTTTTGATAAAGGCCGTTGGCAACGTGTACCATGGTATCTAAACCCACCACATCATTGGTGCGGAACGTTGCCGATTTAGGATGGCCTATTACCGGCCCGGTCAGCTTATCTACTTCTTCCACCGTCATGCCGGTTTTCTCTACGTATTGCAGCACGCTCATGATGCTGAACACCCCAATGCGGTTGCCTATAAATGCAGGGGTATCTTTGGCCAAAACGGTGGTTTTGCCCAGGTACTTGCTGCCATAGTCCATTAAAAAGTCAACAACGTTTGCTGATGTATCTTTTGTGGGGATGATCTCCAATAGTTTTAAATACCGGGGCGGGTTAAAAAAGTGGCTGCCGCAAAAATGCTTTTTAAAATCATCGCTCCGGCCTTCGGCCATTAAATGTATAGGGATTCCGGAGGTGTTTGAGGTAATGAGTGTACCGGGTTTCCTGTATTTTTCTACTGTTTCAAATACCTGGCGTTTAATGTCAAGCCGTTCAACAACTACCTCGATAACCCAATCGCAATCGGCAATTTTGGGCATATCGTCGGTAAAATTCCCGGTGGTGATACGTTTAGCAAATGATTTTAGATAAATGGGCGACGGATTGGATTTCAAAGCAAAATCCAACGCATCGTTAACAATTTTATTCCGGGCTTTTTTATCATCCGGCGGGGCATCTTTAGGTACAATATCAAGCAACAGCACCTGTACGCCGGTATTTGCGAAATGGCAGGCTATGCGGCTACCCATTACTCCCGACCCCAGTACTGCAACTTTTTTTATAATTCGTTTAGCATCCATCAGTAAAGCTTGTTTATTAAAATTTTATTTATTCGGCCCGCGACCAGGTGGTGGTACGCCCAAACAGCGAAATGCCGATATAGCCGCGGATATCTAAGGTTTTGCCTTTATAGGTTATTTTGCAGGAGTATGTTTTACCGTTTAGCGGATCATAAATGGTGCCGCCTGTATACTTGTCGTCACCGTCTTTTTCAAAATCGGCCAATACAGGTAGGCCCAGCCGGGGCCGTGTGCGCAATTTTTCGTCAACGTTCATTTCGTCAACTTTTGGTTTGCCGTTTTTAAGGGGTTCTTTAAGCCACACTACCTTGCCATAAAACTTACCATTGTTTTCTTTTGTGATCTGGATTTTGGCGCTTTTTACATCGTTATACCACATGCCCTCAATTCTGTCTGCCTGTGCTTTTACGCATACGCTTACCGATAACAGAGTTAGCAGGGTTAGTGCAAAACGGATAGGTTGTTTTTTTGATGCAGACATTGTTTCAGGTATTATTTTTACAAAAAAACCATCTCTTTTTTTGAGGCATATCCATGCTTTTAAGACTTACAAAACAGTAATCCCGGCATCAGAAGCCATCTCTAAATAAGAAACAGGTAGAATTATAAAATGATTAAAATAATTTAGCCCCGCTAATTAACGGGATGGTTTATAATAACAAATATCAGCTTATGCGGCGCTTAACAAAGGTTAAAACGACGGAAACATTTGTCAATATTTCGGAAATTAAAGTTAGCCTCTTTTGTTTGATAATTACGCTACTAAATAATATTAAGTCGGAAGTCCAAAGTCTGAAGTCTTAAGTCCAAAGTCTGGATTGTCATTTTTGACTCAAGACTCAAGACTCAAGACTTCAGACTTTGGACTTCCGACTTAAGGCTATCCGCCTTTCAGACTTGCTACCAAATTAATATATAGCTGCATTGCAACATCGGCGGCCATACCCTGCAGTTTTAGCCAGGCATCATATTTTGCTTTGGCCACAAAATCAAACATCGCCGGAGTATTTTGAGTATCAATATCGCCTGCTGTTGCCTGTTTGTACAGACTGTATAAGCTTAACAGTGTTTCGTTATCCGGTTTTGATGGCAGTTGTTTGCTTTCGGCAACCGCTTTTTCAAAGGTGTTCTTTAAATCGGTCATGGTTAAATTTTTAATTTGTAAATGTGTGGGAATAGTTTCCACAAGAGCCACCTCTATATCCCTTCCTCCGGGCTATCGTGTACACATATCTTTTGAATCTTATCAACTAATAAAACCGAATGTCATTTCGAGCGAACCAGAAAGGGCCTGGCGAGCAGGGGGTGAGGAGAAATCTTCGACACCCTGCATTCCGACAGGCGGGTTGTGATGCAAATCGTTAAAGATTTCTCTTTCGCGCCCCCCTCCTTCCCCTTCAGGCTCTATCGAAATGACATTTTTTTTACTAAAAGATATGTGTACACACGATAGCCCTGTAGGGGAGATTTTAGCTTCGCACCCGATATAAATTCGGAATCGACCATTTTTTCAAATTTAAAGTGCGGAAATTATTTTTTTTATTTTAATCACTTTCAGGTTTGCGTTCTTCAATATAATCACTACTCCGGGGGGCATTCATAAACATCTGGCTTAGTTCTGCGGGTAATATGGCCAGCCTGCGTTTTTCCATATCTATCCAGGCCCCTTCGGCATTTACTATTGCGGCTTTAACGCCATCGCCCCGGTACAACTCGTGCCTTATTGCCCAGCGGGAACCGTCGGGCCGCGAGCTGATAAGTTCGCAGCTTACCCGGATCAGGTCATTAATTCCAATCTCGCGCAGGTAAATCAATTCTTCTCTGAACAATACGGGGCCTATTTTATATTCATAAAGTTTGGGGAGTTTTAAACCCAGGTTTTCCAGCATGGTTATACGTGCCTGTGCTGCAAAATCGGCATAAGCGGAATGCCGCATGTGCTGGTTTGAATCTATTTGCGACCATAATACCTGGCCTTTATAAAAAAATTCCATAACCTTATTGTTTTATTTATGCTGTTGCTTAAACTTCCTGACGGCGGCCGTCAGCCTTGGCAAAATCTCCATGGCATCGCCCACAACACCGTAATTGGCAGCTTTAAAAAAAGGAGCTTCAGGATCTTTGTTAATTACCACAATTATTTTTGAACCGTTAACACCCGCCAGGTGCTGGATGGCGCCTGATATGCCCACCGCTATATATAAATTGGGGCGCACCGTACCGCCTGTTTGGCCAACATGCTCGTGATGTGGCCGCCAGTGCGAATCGGCCACCGGGCGCGAGCAGGCTGTAGCAGCGCCCAGTTCTTTTGCCAGCTCTTCCAGTATGCCCCAGTTTTCGGGCCCTTTCATTCCGCGGCCGCCGGAGACAACCAGTTCGGCATCAGCAAGCGCCACCTCGCCGGTCACTTTATTTACGGCTTTCACTTTTACGCCAAAATCTCCTTCGCCAAAGCTTACATCCAATTGCTCTATAGCTGCTCTCCCTTCAATTTTAGTTGCCGGGAAAGTATTCGGCATCAGCATAATTACCTTTACATCGCTTAAAATATTTACATAGGCAAAAGCTTTGCCCGAGAATACGGCTTTTTTAATCACAAATCCTTTTTCGGTATCGGGATACGACAATGCACCCGCCACCAAGCCGGCCCCTAATTTCACGGCCACCCGCGGGGCAACCATCCTGCCACCGATATCATGAAGCGTTACAATTATTTTACTCCCTTCATTTTGCGCTGCAGCTATCAATGCGCCGGCGTAAGCCCGCGCATGCAACTCGTCTAGACGGCTATCAGCAACATGTAAAACTTTTTGAGCGCCATATTGGCCAAGGCTTTCCATTTCGGCAGCGGCAACGGCGCCTAAAACAAGGGCAGTTACCGTGGTACCCGTTTGCTTAGCTATTTGCGTTGCATAGTGTACAGCCTCAAAATTTTTCTTTTTTATCGTTCCCCCGGTATGTTCTATCAATACAATTACAGACATTTTTTTAAGTTTTTTAAGGTGAAATATGCCCGTTACAAGCAGCGGACATGAAAAATCAGCTATCAGATTACTTTGGCCTCGGTATGCAGCAATGCTACCAACTCGTCCATATTATCGGGGCTTACAAGTTTTATCCCGGCTTTGGCTGGCGGTAATTCATACGCTAATATTTGGGTAAGCGGTGCTATTTTTGTAGGCATAACAACCTTTAACGGTCGTGTACGCGCAGCCATTATACCACGCATGTTGGGTATGCGCGCTTCGGCAACACCTTTTTGGCAGGATATTACCACAGGTAAGTTACAAACATCGGTTTCCTCGCCGCCTTCTATTTCACGGGTTACCACTGCCGTATTACCTTCTACCTGTATACCTGTTGCAAAGCCAATATAATCAATGTCCAGCAACCCGGCCAGCATGGTGCCTGTAGTACCGTTATTGTAATCGATAGATTCTTTGCCGCATAAAATAAGATCATAACCGGCCCCGGCAGCATATTCGGCTATATAACCGGCAGTTTCATAAGGATCATTGCTATCGGCATCAATGCGGACGGCTTCATCGCCACCCAGTGCAAGTGCTTTCCGGATCACTGGCTCGACATTGGCAGAACCAACAGTGATGAGGTGCACCTGGGTAGCTATGCCACTTTCTTTTAGTTCTATCGCCCGGATGAGGGCATACCATTCATCGTAAGGGTTAATTACATAAGTAACCCCATCGCTGCTGATGGCGGTATTGTTATTTTTTAATACTATTTTGGTACTGGTATCCGGCACCTGGCTTATACACACTAATACTTTCATTATTAGATTTTTATTTTTTAGGTTGATGTTATTAAGGGCGGTTGGATTGCTAATGAGGTATTTGGTTTTATGCAAACATTCGGTTGAACGCTGGTCACGACTCACCCCGGCTGCGCTGCGCTGGCCGACCCTCTTTCCGGCTGCGCCGCAAAGAGGGTGAAGCTCATTTTTGTTTTTCTTTTCCCCCGCCCCTCTATGCGACGCAGTCGGAGAGAGGGGCAGACGGGCGTAGCCTCGTCGGGGTGAGTCGTCGCCGACATGCGATAGACGTCATTGTCACCTTCAGAATTTCGCTAATCCAGCCTTACGAAGTTTTAAAACTTCGTAAGGCTTTCCCAGACTTAAAAACAATATTTATTTTCGGCTATCAGTTTTGCGGCAACATTCCTGCGTGCCTGGGTGGTATTAAAATCTTCGGTTTTGGTGAAACGCTTAAGTCCCATCAGCATCATTCTTCTTTCATCGCCTTCGGCAAATGAGTTTAATGCCTCCCTGCCTGCTTTTGCAAGATGCTCTGCCGCATCGTTAATATATATGCGCATGATATCCAGTTGTTCTTTGCAGGCTTCTTCTCCTCTTAAGCCTACCAGCTTTTCTACCCGCAGTTGCAACGATTCGCTCACGTAAAGCTCTATCAGCATGTCGGCCAGGTTCATCAGCACTTCCTGCTCTTTACCCAATTGTGTCATCAGTTTTTGCACGGCGCCGCCTGCTACCATCAATATGGCCTTTTTAAAATTGGCTATATATTTCTTTTCTTTAGCAAACAGTCCATCATCTTCAGCCGCGCCAAAATCGGGGATGCTTACCAGTTCGCCTGCTACTTTTTGAGCCGGCCCCATCAGGTCAAGTTCGCCTTTCATAGCGCGTTTAAGCATCATATCAACCGTTAACAACCGGTTTATTTCGTTAGTTCCCTCAAAGATCCGGTTGATCCTTGAATCGCGGTACGCCCTGTCCATTGGTGCCTCGGCGCTGTAGCCCATACCACCATATATTTGTACACCCTCATCGGTTACATAATCCAAAACTTCGGATGCATGAACTTTAAGGATTGCAGCTTCAATGGCATATTGCTCAGTTCCTTTTAATTTGGCTTTGGTTTCATCAAGTCCTGATGCCATCAGCATTTCGGTAGCTTCCTCCATATTCTGACAGGCACGGTACACTGCCGACTCCGACGCATAAGTGCGGATAGCCTGTTGGGCCAATTTATATTTTATAGCTCCGTATTTTGAAATAGAGCGGCCAAACTGTTCGCGTTCGTTGGCATAACGCACCGATGCGGTAATTACATCCTTGCTTGCCCCTACCGTACCGCCACCTAATTTGATACGGCCAAGATTTAATATATTAACCGCTATCTTGAACCCGTTCTGGCGTTCGGACAGCAGGTTCTCTACCGGTACTTTGCAATCGTTAAAAAACACCTGCCGGGTCGAGCTCCCTTTGATACCCATTTTGTGTTCTTCGGTATTTAATGAAAGACCTTCAAAATCTTTCTCGACAATAAAGGCACTCAGGTTTTCATCATCATCTATTTTGGCAAAAACAGTAAAGACATCGGCGAAGCCCGCATTGGTGATCCACATTTTTTGACCTGTGATGAGATAATGTTTACCATCAGCAGATAGCTTCGCCTTTGTTTTGCCTGAGTTGGCATCCGAGCCTGCGGATGGCTCGGTTAGGCAATAAGCGCCTTTCCACTCGCCGCTTGCCAGTTTAGGAACATATTTTTGTTTTTGCGCTTCGGTACCGTAATACAGTATCGGCATGGTACCTATACCTGTATGTGCCGAAAACGCAACAGAAAACGAATGCCCAGCCCCCAATTTCTCGGTAACCAGCATAGATGTTTTAAAATCTTTACCAAAGCCGCCGTATTCTTCGGGTACCGATATGCCTAATAGGCCAAGCGCGCCGGCCTCGTCCATTAAATAACGCATCAGTCCTTCCTCCTGCTCGTCAATACGTTGCAGGTTGGGGGTTACCTGCTGGGCAAGAAAATTGGTACATGTTTCGGCAATCATCAACTGCTCTTCATTCCATTCTTCGGGAATAAAAATGCTGTCTGCAGCAGTTTCCCTGATCAGAAATTCGCCTCCTTTTATGGCTTTCATTGGTTCAGTGGCATTCATAAATAAGTATTTAATGGTTGTGTTTTATCCCGTTTTAAAATTCAGCCGATTATACTAATCACTATTTTATATCAATAATTATCAGCATGTAACAAGCGCCCCGGTTTAAAGGGCAGCAATTGGTTTTATAATCAGGAGTAAAATTAGCAGCGATGATAAACTAAAGAAAGGGCTGCAATGCGGAGATATTAGTCAAAAAGTCGGATTGGGGTTGGGGTGAGTGGTTGATTGAGTTGGATTGGGTTGATTGGGTTGGAATAAGTTGACTAAGTTGGATTGAGTTGGGTTTGAGGTTAAATCAGACTGTTTTGCTGTTGTGTTGCGCAACAGTTTCATTTCTGAACCGGGATTAAACAGATTTATCAGATTTTTGGATTTTGATTTTTGCACCCAACCCAATCAACTTATTCCAACCCAATCCAACTCAATCAACTCAATCAACCCAATCCAACTCAATAAACCCAGTCAACCCAATCCAACTTAATCAACCCAATCAACCACTCACCTAATCAACCACCCCCTCAATGCCCCGATACCGCCCTGTAATCGGACGGCGACATGCCTGCATGTTTTTTGAAATATTTGCCGAAGGAGGATTGATCGGGGAAATGGATATCCTCGGCAACGCGGGCGATGCTTACGTCGTGGTTTCTTAATAATACTTTGGCTTCGAGTATTACCGCATCGTCTATCCATTCGCCGGCCGTTCTGCCGGTAACTTCCTTAACCGTTTCTGTTAAATGTTTAGGTGATACATAAAGCGCATCAGCATAGTACTGCACGTTACGGTGTTCTTTATAGTGATGAAAAACCAGTTCCTGGAAAAGTACGTTCAGTTCTTGTTTCCGGGTTTGCTTGCCTTTTATAATGATGTGCTGCTTTTCGTAAATGGCCTGTATTTCGTAAAGCAGGGTCATCAAAATACTCCGAGAAATTTCAACATTGTAGGGATGCCCTTCGCGGTCTAATTTTTTCTGAATCAATAAATAAATCTCCAGTATCATTTTAGCATCCGCTTTATCCGGATAGATTACCGGGATAGACGCACTTTTAAAATAACTGAATGACTCTAAAAAATGGCTATTAACGCTATTTTCTGTTAAAAAGGCTTTGCTGAAAACAACAAAACGGCATAAAAAATCATCGCTGCTATTATAAATTCGTAAAACATGAAAAGGGGTTGCCAAAAGCATGGCATCGGGCCGGGCATCGTATACCTGCAGGTTAACTTCAACCTTGGCCGTGCCGCGTGTGCAGATACCTATTATATAACCATCCGACCGGTATGGATATTCGCTTAAACTTAACAGCTGTTTTTCGTCAACAACAAAAAAATCAGCGCCGGCCAGCTTGTCGGCATACAGATCGGCAAATTTTGATAAGCTTAATTGTCCAACCTTATTACTCATGTATATTTAATTATAATTATTTAATTCTTCTATTTTGCAAAAAAGCCCTCAGAATGGCGAAATTCTTAAAGTATTTTTTGCCCCTTAACTTAAATATAGGCGTTATCCGACTTTTTGACTAATATCTCCGCATTATAGCCCTTTTTTTCTTTTCAATCCAAACTAATTTTATTCCCGATAGTTTCAAATTGTAATCCACATACATTTGCCTATTATAAACCAATTATATTTTTATGAGAAAAGTTTTACTTTTGATGCTTTTTATAGCACCGCTAACGGCTTTTTCCCAGGGTTTCCAGGTAAACCTGGAAGGGCAAAAGCAAATAGGTATGGGCCATACCGGGGTGGGTACCCTTCAGGATGGTGCTTCGGTATTTTTTAACCCCGGTGCAGTAGCCATGCTGCCAGAAAACTACATACAGGGCGGTATAAGCCCGTTATTTTTCAAATCTGATTTTAATCCGGCCGGCACATCGGTTCAAAACCGCACTTCCAATAAGATTGCAACTCCATTCGAGTTTTACGGGGTTTGGGGGCCAAAATCGTCTTTTTGGAAATTAGGCCTTGGTGTTTATACACCCTTTGGCGGTTTAACCGATTGGGGTAACACCTGGCAGGGTAAATACGTGCTGGAAAGCCTTAATCTGAAAGCTATTTATTTTCAACCTACACTAAGCATTAAACTGGCCGATTTCCTGAGTATTGGCGGCGGTTTTGTTTATAACCACGGCAGTGTTGACCTTACGCGTGCCATACCCCTGGCAAACAGCTCCGGTGAACCGGGCCAGGCCGAATTGAAAGGCAGCGGCAAAGGCTACGGATGGAATGCCGGTATCTACATTAAAACAGAATCGGGCGTAACGGTTGGGATAACTCACCGTTCGCAGGTAAATACCACCATTTCTAATGGTAATGCTATTTTTAAGGTACCTACATCAATACAAAGCAGTTTCCCCCAGCCTAATACATTTACTTCAACTATTCCGTTACCGGCCACCAACTCTATCGGCTTTGGCTTTTATCCTTGCAGCAAATGGATCCTGGCACTTGATGTTAACATAGTTAACTGGGACGCTTATAAAACACTATCATTTGATTATAAAACCAATACCTCCGCTTTGCAGGATACCCACTCGGCCAGGAATTACCAACAGGCGTATAGTTTCCGTGGGGGGGCTCAATACAAAGCTACCAATAATGTTGCCCTGCGGTTTGGTGGCGGCTATGCCAGCACTGCTGTTGCAGATGGTTATGTAACGCCCGAAGCCCCGGATGCCAACCGTGTTTATGGCACACTGGGCTTAGGTTATACATTAGCCAAGCACCTGGATATAGATATCTCGTTTGAGTATGAACACCTGATGCAGCGTACCCAAACCAATATCGAATCGCAGCTATCGGGAACATTTAAAACTGATGTATATATCCCAGGTATCTCATTGGCTTATCACTGGTAATTCTTAAAAGAAATTAATACATGAAAACACTTAAACAGCATATTTATATTATTGCAGGTTTACTTTTATTAGGTGCCTGCAAGCCCGAGATCCATACTCCAAAACCGGTTGCCGGCTCGGCCGATTTCTCGAGGTACATATCGGTAGGTAATTCACTTACAGCAGGCTATGCCGATGGTGGTTTATACCTGGCTGGGCAACAGGTATCCTACCCCAGCATTATTGGCAAGCAAATGCAGGCGGTGGGTGGCGGAGCGTTTACCCAGCCATTGTTCAGCACAGCGCAATCAAACGGATCGGGTTATTTGTCGTTAACCGGCTTTAATGCCGATGGTACGCCAATAACTACCCCGGTTACCACAAACCTTGGTATCCGTGGCCAGGTAACTGTACCGGGGTTTGGCAACGTTATTTTATATACCAAATACTCGGGCGATATTAATAACTATGGTGTACCGGGTATTAAGCTACTACATATTACTTATGCGCCCTATGGCAACCTTAACGGGTATTTTGAACGCCTGCTGCCGGGAAATCCGCCAACAAACTCAACCACCTATCTTGATTTTGTAATGGCAAAGCCATTTACCTTTTTCTCAAACTGGCTGGGGAACAATGATGCTTTAAGTTATGCTACATCAGGCGGAGCCGGAGATGTGCTGACAGATAAAAACACATTTGCCTATTTGTATAATGTATTGATTACAACCCTTACCGCCAAAGGCCAAAAAGGCGTAGTTGCGACGATACCCGATGTAACGTCTATACCTTATTTTAATACCATTACCGTTTCGGCCATATTGGCTGGTGTACAAAAAGCAAACCCGGCTGCCCAGGCGCTTTATATTAAGGCACTGGTTTCGGGTAGTACTTATGCCCCACGCGCGGCTACAACCAATGACCTTATTGTACTTACCTTCCCGACAAGCAAAATTGGCCAGCCGGTTGCAACACCCTTTGGCAACCTGCCTTATGGCTTAACCCCTTACACACCTATAGATAACCAATATGTACTTGATGAAAAAGAGGCTGCACTTACCGAAGACTATGTTACATCATACAACAATACCATAAAAACGATAGCGATAGCAAAAGGCCTGGCCATTTTTGACGCCTACACCTTTCTGCGAAATATAAAACAAAACGGACTGGTAGTTGACGGGGTAAGTGTTAATTCCAATTATATCAGCGGAGGTCTGTTTTCATTAGATGGGGTGCACCTCACACCACGCGGTTATGCTATAGTGGCCGATGAATTTATCAAAGCCATTAATGATAAATACAATTCGTCTATCCCGCGGGTAAATATTTCAGATTATAATGGGGTTAAATTCCCTTAATTCAGTTTGCAAAGCCCCCTCTAAATCTCCCCCGGGCAGGGGAGACTTTAACTGCTCTGTCGAATTATTGATCAAAGGATAAGCTACTCATCACCGGGTAGCTTATCCTTTTTTATGGCCGGCCTGATTTTACTTTTTTTGTGCCAAGATAAGTTCTTTCAGCTTTTCGTTGCCGTTGATGGTTTTTAAGCCTTCTTCGTAGCCTATCATAAAAATTTCGTCTACGGCATCGGTATCAAAAATACCGTAACCGCCTAAATCGTGCGGCTCAATAACTATATCGCACAACATTTTGTGGGTATTAAGCCCCGAGTTGATGGCTATCATAGCGGCCCTGTCAACCAGGTTACCAAATGATTTGATAGAAGTAACCACCGGTAAATGGTTACAGGATGAACCAATAATCAGGTCGCAATTGCCCACCAATGGTTCTACCGGGAAATTATTAAGGATCCCGCCATCTATATACATCCGGTTGTTGATTGTAATAGGCTTAAAAATCCGGGTAAGCAGCACGAAGCCAAAACGGCCATGTCCAGCTCGCCATCGGTAAAATAAACCAGCTTTGCTTCTCCCAGGTCGACAGCGGAGACAGTAATGCGCGTTTTAAGATTTTCGAAGGAATTATGCGGGATATATTTTGATATTAAAAACCGGGCTTTCAATATCGATATCAAACCATCGCCACCAAAAGACGGGCGCAGCAGCTTAAGCAGGCTGTTGTCTTTAATCAGCTGCAATATTTCTTTTGGCGCATATCCCCCGGCAAAAAAAGCCGCGGCAATTGCCCCGGCGCTTGTACCCGATATATGCGAGAATTTAATACCATAATCTGTTAGCGCCTGCAATACGCCTAAATGCGACACACCTCTTACACCGCCACCTGAAAGTGCCAGTCCTATTTTTTTAGCCTTACCTTGATCGATACCTGAATTCATTGTGTATTTTTTTGCGCGCCTTATTGTTGCGCCAGGCAATAAGGCTTACTTTAATTCAAATAAGGTTAAAAATTTCGTCATATCATATTTTTATATGTTTTAAACGGGTCAAACGCCAAAACATGGTTAACATAACTTAACACATTTCAAATAAAATATTTTCAAGTATTTGATAGTCAATATCTTATGTTTAACCATGGTTAACACTAAATTTAGCTTTTCACCGTGTGAGTACAACATCCCGGAAAAAAATTCAGGCTAAAAAAAGAATGCCGGGAATTGTAGTTACAACAGATTAGGGTTGGATGCCGCCCCATTGCCAAACCGGTAGCTGATAGATATTTCATGCGTAGCATTATTAAAACCGCCCAAATTGCCCGACGAGGTGCCAAACTGGTAGCTGTAACCAACATGGAAGGCGTTCATATTTATGGTAACAATACCGGCCATTGCCTTATCGGTACTATAATTGATGCCAATGCCCAATGCCTGTTTCATGTACATTGTACCCGATACATTGGCCACAAGCGGCACTCCTCTGGCATAGGCAACCAATGTGGCCGGTTTAAATTTGATATCCTCGCTGATATTGGTGAGCAACGCTCCCGAAAAGTAATAATGGCTCCTGAAATTGGAATTGTTTTGAATAGATGCCGTACCCAGGCTGGTTATCGTGAGCTCGGGTGCCGAGATGCCCAGGTAATACCAGCCGGTATAATAGATTACGCCAAATCCAATATTGGGTTTGGTTCCCCTGACATCATTCCTGAAGGTTGGATCATTGGAATCCAATGTAGAATAATTGGCGGCATAGCTCCGTACACCCGCATTGAGCGATACCGCTAAATAACTGTACGGATCCAGCTGGATCCCTTTGGCAAAATAGGCATTTACTTCGGTCTGGTGTTCTATGGCTAACTGGTTATTAAATACGATCAGCCCGGCTGCGCCGTCAATCGGTTCGATGGGCAGGTTCCCGTTGATCAGGTAGGTTACCGGTGCCCCCTCTACCCCTACCCATTGCCTGCGTGCCAGGGTATGTATTGATCCGGCTTTATCCAACAGGGAATAGGCCGGGTTAAAGGGCGTCAGGTTATCCATGTACTGGGTATAGCTGAAGGCCTGCTGCTGTGCAGCAGCGCTGTTGCCTGTTACTATAAGTAACAGGCACAGGCTTAATGCAACAAGCAGGGGGTTCTTGTTATTATAAATTTTAGTCCTATCCGGGATCATGACGTGCTATCAGTATTTAATGATGATGAAACCCGTTTTATGTTTATTTTCGGTACCTGCCTGGTATTCCAGCGTGTAAAAATAGGTGCCCGGCTGCTGCATGGCGCCGCTGATGCTGGAATGCCCGTCAAATACTTTCGAGCTGTTATCATAGCCTTTCGCTTCAAATACTTTAACGCCGCTGCGGTTCATGATCGTTAATTTATTATCCGGGTAGGCGGTTAAGCCGTCTATGATCAGCACATCATTAATCCCATCCCCGTTTGGAGAAAGCCCCTGGTGTACTACAATCCCTTCATTGCGGATATCGCGCTGCGGCGGAGCCAGGGCCAGCGGGGCGCTCTTGAAGGACATGGAGCCTGCTGAAGGTTCTGTGCCGTAAATCAGCTGCCCTTTATAATAAAGCGTAATATGGTTATTCTCTTTCATGACATCTTTGGCCAGGTAGGAGTAATCATTCAGCTCATTAAAGTTCGACCAGTCTGCTTTGGCAATCCGGTACTGGATATTGCCCGATGAGCTTAAAGGGTAAAGGGTGCCGGCTGAGGAATTTACCGCAAGCTCCAGATAAGTATCGGCCCCGGTAAGCGCAGTACTTAAGGGTACAAAATTACCGCTGATGTTACCGCTGCCTTTTTTGGCATAATCTATCCAGTAGTTCAGGCTCTGTGTGCCGTCTTTGGTAAACCAGTAACGGGCCGTAATGTCGCCAAAGGCTACCGGTACATTCCCGGTATTATTGATGGACAGGTAGGTGCTGATGGTATTGCCGCCGGTGCCGGTGTTTTGGTTCTGGTAAAACACGTTCAGGCTGGTAAGCGGGGTAGCGGCTGCCGGCTCGCTTCCCCATACCAGCATCCCGTTGCGGTAAAGCGTGATATGGTTGTTAGCGGCATAGCTGCCGGTATTGCTTTGATAGGAATAATCATCCGCCTCGTTCAGCAATCCCCAGTCCTGGTTGGCCAACCGGGATTGTATTTGCCCGGTATTGCTGCCCGCGCCCAGGTTGCCTGTTGTGCTGAAGCTATATTCCACATAACCCAGGGCGCCGTTCCGGGGCTGATCCAGGGCAACATATTTCATTTTTACATTGCTGTTCCCCAGTTGGGCATAATCTATCCAGGTATTAATGCCTGCATAATTCTCCGCGGTGAGCCAGTAACGCATGGTTAATTCACTGTAGGCTACGCCAACGGAATCGGCATTCACTACTTTCACATATGGGCGGGCAATGTTATTGGTCAGTTGCCCGGCATCACCATCCTGGTATTGTACCTGCAGGTTAAGCGGGATAACAGTAAAGGTCCGGCTAAGCGTGGTGTCTTTATAAGTTGCATTACCCGGCTGGCTGGCTGTAATAACAGTTGTCCCGGTGCCGGTGATATGAACCAGCCCGTTGGTTACCGTTGCAACGTTTGCATTGCTGCTGCCAAAGCTTACCGGCAGCGCCGATGAAGCGGTTGCGGAAATGCTGAAATCAGCATCGCCTGGCCGTTTTGCGGGCAGGGCATTGAACGTAATTGTTTGGGCCAGTTTGTTTACCGTAAGGCTTTGGCTTACCGGACTTGCCGCAAGGTAGGTAGCATTCCCGGTCTGGAAAGCGGTGATGTTTACGGTACCTGCACCCACTATATGTATTTTGCCGTTCAGTAAGGTAGCTATCGTGGTATCACTGCTGGTATAGCTTACCGGTAAACCCGAACTTACCGTGGCACCTGCACTAAAATTGGTATCGACAACGGTTTTGGGGTTTAAAGTATTGAAAGCTATAGTTTGAGCCAGCTTGTTTACCGTGAGGCTTTGACTTACCGGACTTGCCGCAAGGTAGGTAGCATTCCCGGCCTGCGAAGCGGTAATAATAGTGCTGCCTGCTCCCTTGATATGGATTTTACCATTCAGGATGCTTGCAACTGTTGTATCGGCGCTTGTGTAAGAGGCCAACAGGCCCGAGCTTGCTGTGGCGCCTGCACTAAAATTAGTATCGATAACCGTTTTGGGGCTTAAAGTACTAAAAGTTATTGTTTGGGCCAGTTTGCTTACCGTAAGGCTCTGGCTTACCGGACTTGCAGGTAGATAAGTAGCATTGCCGGCCTGGGAAGCGGTAATAACAGTGCTGCCTGCTCCCTTGATATGGATTTTACCATTCACGATGCTTGCAACTGTTGTATCGGCGCTTGTGTAAGATGCCAACAGGCCTGAACTTGCTGTGGCACCCGCATCAAAATCGGCATCGTTAACGTTTTTGGTCGTTAACGCATTAAACGTGATGGATTGACTGGCTTTATTTATCGTTAGTTTTAGCGTATCCGCCCCCCCGCTGCTGCCGGTTGCGTTAAGTGCGCTAACGAGTACCGAAAATGTACCTGCAGTTAACGGTGTTCCGGAAATTACACCGTTTCCGGTGTTCATGCTTAAACCGGTAGGCAAGCCGGTTGCGCTGAAATGATAAGCCGAATTTGTTGCCTTAATAGTATCAACAAACGCCGAGCCGTAAACTCCGCTGGCTGTTTTACTGCTGGTGAGTTTTGGAATGGCTGTAGAAATACTTACTGTGTCAAACTTTGCCTGCGACAAAACAGCGGTATTGTGGCTGCAATCAGTTAAACCTACATAAATGGACGAAGGCATAGTTATAGTTTGGGGCGTTCCAACTAAAGTCCAGGTATTGCCATCAGGGGAGCGGTAGGCTGTAAATGTATTGCCGGCCCGTACCAGTTTTTCCCAATATGGCGCTACGATACCAGTTGTTGAGCTTGATGCACTTGAACCGGCCGTTGCCGTACGACGAATAAATTCAACACCAACTCCCGGGGTAATATCAACCATGGTATGAATGGAGTTTGCGAGGAGTGTTGCGCGCATCATAATGCCGGCCTTTGCATTTGCCGAGACGGCTGTTGTAGTGCCGTAACTTTGCAATGAGGCAACGTGTGCAACAATAGCACCATCGCCGGTTAATGGCTGGTAATTGAAATGAAATGCATCTGCATTACCCCAAATGTCGCCGCCGGAACCATATAGTGTCATACCGCCTGCATAACCTGCATTACCTGTTTGGCCTACTGTACCTATATCGGCATGTGTCCATACCGTATTTACTACAGGCTGGCTTATTGGTGTGGCTGTGGCCGAAGCGCTGTAGGAGCCGGTACCAACTGCACTGTTACCCGAAACAACATACGAGTAAGGTGTTCCGTTGGTTAACCCGGTTGCACTGTAAGTTAAAGCCGCAGTTGTTGCCACCGGTGTATAAACCCCATTTGTTACACTGCTGATGGTGTAATTGGTTGCCGTGCTTGAAGCATTCCAGCTCAGGTCAACCCGTCCGTTCCAGCTTGTGGCAATAACCGAAGCAGGGGCGGGTGGTACCAATGTGATTGACGCCTGGGCAGAAGCCAAACTCTCAAGCGAGTTTACAATTGCCGTAATAATGTAATAATACGGGCCACCTGATGTAGATGCCGCATCAACATAACTTGTTGTTGAAACATTGGATGCTATTGTTGTAAAAGGGCCGCCGCTTGTTGTGGCGCGTTTAATATTATAACCCGTTGCACCCGCAGATGCAGTCCAGCTTAGCGAAACCTGGTTAGTACCTGTTGCAGTAAGGCCAACTGGAGCAGGCGGCAACATAGCTGTAACTGCCGCAAGGAGTTCTGAAGCACTTAAGGCACGGTTATAGATTTTGAAGTCATCGATAGTTCCGTTTAAAAGAGGGTCAGCAGACCATTGCGATTTGCCGATATAATTCTGGGTGGTGCTTCCCATAGTGGACGGGTTAAGTGTCATCGCGCTATTGCGGCCAACCTCTACACCATTAACATACAATATGGCCGTATTTCCTGATTGGGTAACAGCCAAATTTGTCCATACACCGGTTGATATGGCAGCGGTGCCGTTTATGCCTTGCTCTGCCACGCCGCCGCTTGTGATAGCAAAACGAGGGAATCCGGTGGAGCCTTTGGGTGCCAGGAACATATAATTGGTAGTGCTTGAGCCAAAATCAAAAACACGCCCCCAGGTAGCAGCAACATCAAGCCTAACCCAGGCTGATATGGTAAAAGCAGTTGTTGTACTTAAAATACCAGCCGGAAGTGTGGCATAAGAATTTGCCGCGCCATTTAATGAGAGCGCCTGTCCGGATAGGCCCGTAGTATGCGTAGCTGTAGCTGCCAGTGTGGCGTGGTTGGCACCCCAGGCATCAATTGCCTTTGCTCCGCTTAATTCATCAAATTTGTAGTAATCTTTCTGGCCAGGGTTAGGTTTGGCAATCACCTCCGCACTGGTTGAAACTTCGGTAGCACCATCAACAGCAGTAATTACATAATAATAAGTGCTGCCGTTAGTTACTGCTGCATCGGTATATGAAGCGGTACTAACATTGGCAAGTGTGGTATAAGGACCACCAGATGTGGTTGAGCGCTTAACATTGTATGTAAAGCTGGGTATAGGCAGCCACTCTACAATATCTTTGGCATCTCCGGCCGCTACCAGCACACCGCTAACAACGTTGCTCTGCACAGTTAATATAAGGGTTTCTGTATCCGTAGTGCTGCCGTTTGAGGCGGTTAGGGTAACGGAGAATGTACCCGCCTGGGTTACGGTGCCTGAGATTACTCCGGAAAGCGTATCAATACTAAGTCCTGTTGGAAGCCCGCTTGCCCCAAATTTATTAGGCGATTTGATGGCTGCGGTATTATAGGTCATGGCTTTCCCAACCAAAACAGTATCGGTTAAAGCACTGGTAATGGTAACAGGCACGGTACGGTCGTCTAATAATACCACATCATTGCCTGTTCCGCCTTTATAGGTTATCCGGAAATTATATCCGCCAACGGTTATCAGGGCCAGTTCGGGCAAATTTTTAAAAGTCCCTGTAATCGCACTGGTGCCGCTATTGTCAATAATAGTATAGGATGTACCCGAGGGCAGTGTTCCGGCAGTACCTGTTACCGACAATTGAGGAGAATTGACCAGGGTGACGCCGGTAGTTGTTATTTTATCGCCGGATGCACTACCAAGGTCAACTTCGGCATTGTAAGTGGCATCGGATTTTAAGGTTAAAGCACCGGTTATCAACGAACCGATAGCTTGGTTTCCGGGCTCAAGTATCGCACCTGTTCCGCTTCCGGTCCCGATAGTAACTGATCCTGAACCCTTACCAGTTCCGCCGAATGAACCGGCTGTGACCGTAAGAGCGCTGTTAAATACGCCGGATAACGGATCGTTATTAAGCAAGAATTTTCCGCCATTGATGGTTGTGGTGCCGCCATATGAATTATTGCCGCTAAAAATAAGTACGCCCGAGCCTACTTTTTCAACATTCATCGAGCCCGACATAACACCGCCAAAATTTGTATTAAGATTTAAAGCCCCAATGCTGATTGTTGGACTCCCCCCGGCATCTGTACGGATAGCCCCCCTCCCGCTAAGCGCACCAAAACTGATGGTACCTGTAGCGAACAGTATGCCCTGGCAGTCGTTTCCATTGGCATCCAGGTTCCAATAGGCTTTGGCACTGCCTGATTGGGGAACTTCAAAACGCACCCGGTTGTTACCACTCCTGAGTTTGGAAACGAAGGTGCCAGTAAAATTGCTGTTATCGCCAAACAGGTGTAAGCCTGCGTAAACGTTTCCGTCCTGTATAATTGTGCCGCTGCCCAAAAGCTTGCCATAAAGGTTTATGGCGTTACTCGTTTGATAAAAATAACTGGTTTTTCCCGCAGCTATTTCAAAATCGTTATAAAATGTAGCATCGCCGTTTACCGAGAACAATGCACCACCATTCATAATAATTTTACCCGTGCCCAGCGGCCCGGATGTTGGCGCCGAAGGCGTTCCTGTGCCAATGCCCGATACCTCCATCCCATATACAGGAGGCCAGCTTTGCCCGTTACCGTTAAGGGTGGTGTTACCTGTATAAGTATTGTTTCCGGATACATAAAGATATCCTATACCATTTTTAAGCAAACTTCCGTTTCCTCTTATTCCGCCGGTGAGGGATATGGTACCATTGGTTACGGTATTTACATTGAGTAAAGTATCTAAAACAATGGGCATGCTCAGGGTATGCGAGGTTGTGGCGTTATTAACCAGGTCATTCCTTAAATGAAGCGTATCGCCGGCTATGTTGTAGCTATTTGCGCCTGCATTAAATTGCATTCTTGAAACCGCCAGCCCTTTAATATCATTAGTTAAAACGGTATCGGCCGATGAATTAAAGGTTATAATGGCCGGGCTTACAGGTATAGCGTTTTCTACCCAGTTGGAAGCAAGTTTTAATGAATCGGTTACGGTGGCCGGCTTCCACGTGTATGAGCCGGAACCCGGCACCCCGAATGCCTCGGTTGAATTGGCGCTTTCTTTGGTTTGCCCAACCGACGAAATCACATAATAATAAGGGCTTCCGTTGCTTACATTTACATCGGCATAGCTGGTACCCGGTACGTTGGCCACAGTTGCATATGGGCCGCCGCTAACGGTGCTTCTTTTTACATTATAAGTTGTTGCCCCCGGGGCGGTGGTCCAGCTTAAATCAATCTCTTTGTTTTTATTAACCACAGCGGGTTGGGCAGGGGCCGCAGGCGGAACTGAAGCAAAGACCTCGTTGGAGTTACCACTTTCCAGATTCCCGGTAAGGGCAGTAATAACATAATAGTTATTTACTTCGGGCACGGGAGAAACATCAGTAAAGCTGGTACCGCTAACCCCTGCCTGGATTGTTGTATATGCACCTCCGGAGCTTAGCGAACGTTTTACCGAATAACCGGTAGCGTTGGCTGAGACTGCCCAGGTTAGTTTAATTTGCGTAGCGTTAACCACCGATGCCGCTGCCGAAGCAGGCGCTGCGGGCGTTTGGTTATTGATAACGTTGAGGATAAGGGTTGCCGTACCTGTGCCGCTGGCATTGGTAGCTGCTATGGCAACTTCACTTTGCCCTAAAGCAGTAGGTGTGCCGGAAATAATACCGGTAGCCGCATCAAGGCTAAGCCCGGCTGGCAAGCCGCTGGCACTATAAGAAGATGGATTAGCGCTGGCGGTAATATTATAACTGAAAGGTGTGCCAATAGTGGCTGTGACTGTGGTAGCGCTGCTGATATCCGGAGAGCTGGCCGGCGCAGTTTGACTATAAGCTACATTGCTGAACGTGGCGGTATTAACTGCTGAAGCATTACCAGAGATGGTATAAAACCCGGCATACAGATCGGTTGGGAAACCTGTTGCAGAATACCAGCAACTAAGATTGGTCCAGTTAATACCGTCCTGCGAATGGTAGGCGAATATACGCGTACCTACCCGTTCTATTTTTAACCACCAGGGAGCTTTGGGCTGCCAATGATTGCCTATGCCCCCAGTAGCGTTGAGAAAAATATCCCAAAATGCGGAACCGGCAGCCAGCGATTGACGTAACATAACGCCGCAGCCGCCGGTATTGAGCGACATGCTGTTAACTTTTACAACCAGGCCGGCATTACCGCTGATCTTTTTAAAATTGAAGCTAAAGGCATTACTGGTAGAAGTTCCGGCAGAATTAACTGTCCAGACCCCGTTATTCAACGAAGTGCTACCCGCCAGCCCGGTATTACCAATATCCAGGCTGGTTACGTTACTCACTGCCTGTACATTATCGGCAGGGTAAACAACCGGCGTTAAAGGTGTGGCATGCGAGGTATCGGAAGATTTTAAATACAAAAACGAAAAACCATCTTCGCCTGCCAACGCACGTATTTGCTCGGTATATGGTATTGGGATACCTTTACGGAGTGCATATGCTCCCTTGATGATATTATTAAAAGGGTGTCTGTGAACATACCCCGGCTGGATTCCCCAGTTTGTCCAATAACTGGCGTAGGCCCCGAATGGTATAAAAGATAAAGTACCGGCAGGCGACTGGCTATACTGGCTATATAACTCGCCTATTTTAAGTAAACGATTATCAAATTCTGCAAACATGTCAACACCTTGTTTCCAGGCTACTTCGGCGCTCCACCCAAGCGCCTGGATCTGCTCAAACCAGTGGTCATCACGACCGGAGTCGCCAACTTCACCGTTAGGTAAGCTATTCCGCAAGCCGCCGCCTGCATCCATACGGTATACCTCAAGGGCTTGCTGCCATAAAACAGGATCTTTTAAATAGGCCGATATACCAATTGCTATTGCTGTTTGAAGAGCCCCTTTATTGGCATCTCTTGTAGGGTAAGGCGACCAGGAAGTTGGAAATAAAACATTACGAAAATAATTATTGACATGAGTATCGTTTGCGGCTGTCCATCCCGGGAAGGTGCTTCTTAAAATATCGGCCCCCACAACAAAATAAGCTACCCGGTCGCCAATATCAAGCATATTTTCTCCGCCACCCCAGGTAGTATTGGTAACCGCCCATGCATCCAGCATATTGGTGGCCTTACGGGCGTATGTGGAATCGCCTGTAAAAACATACATGAACGCCAGGTTATGAATAGCTATCATATCATCCAGCCATGCCGGGTTGTTCAAATTAGGTGCACGGGTTACGGTGGCGAAGGGCCCTTTCATCCCATAACCCAATTGCGAATGCGAATCATTTTTGAGGGAGTTATATCCGGTAAGCCAGGGCTCGGTATTGATATTGGCCTTTAGCTGGGCCAAATCGGCCTGGGTAAAGGGGACTCCCGGGCTTGCAAAGGTTTGGGCATTTACTTTGTTGGCAATAGCCGACGACAAAAGCAACATTACCACCATTACTAAAAAATAAGTAACTTTTTTTCTCATATAATTTAATGTTACACCGGTTTACGGATAGGTTGTTTAGCTTGGGTTATATAGATGTTTTGATGTTTTCGACACTCAAAATTTTAGCTATTGCCTGTTTTCACATCATAGTTAGCCCTGCTACACAGGGATAATTCACTAAAATATTAGTACAATAACTTTCCGGGATTCTCCCGTTTTGTTTTAGAAAATACAGCTTTTGCTTAACTCTTGATTAAACACCATTCACCGGCATGCATGAACTGTAAGGTTTATTTGCTTATTGATTTAAAATCAAATGTCGGGGCTAAAATGCAGACACATGGGTGAACCAGCGACCAATTATAGGGGACAAAGTAGCATTCGCGATGCTTTGCCTGTTATTTTTCACACTACTGTTATGATTATCCTGAATTTTGGTCAGGGCGGTTTTCCCGGCAGATTCCGGCAGCCGGCATGTTTAGTTGAGGAAAACAGCGCTCTGACGATAAACCTATCTGAATTATGAGATGCACAATGAAGTTATTTGCCTCGTCTCCGGGTATTTAGCTGCATTCATTATCGACCTCCTTTATCATTTGCGATCATAATTAAAGCTTGTACAAGCCTAAAATAAGCCAGTTGTAACGCAGATATCAAAAGTTACTTTTTATCATAACAAAAAAATAAAAAAAACATTTGGTTGTATCAAAAAAGCCTCTTACTTTTATTAAAGAATAGAACAGAACAGAATAACCAATTATTCAACAACCAAACCAATTATTATGAAAAAAAAAGTACCACCTAAAAAACTGGGCATGTATGTATTATGCCTTATTTTACTACTTTGTTACCAGCAGGGTTTTACCCAACAAAAAAGAAGTGTAGCTGGCCATGTAACCGACGAACATGGCCAGCCCCTCCCGGGAGTAAGTATTTTGCTTGACGGAACTGCTGAAGGCACAAGCACCGATGTGAATGGATTTTACAAGATCAACGTTCCTGAAGCTAATACAAAGCTCTCGTTCTCTTTTATCGGCTATTTGAAAAAAACAGTAGCGGTTACCAAAAACTGGAATGGAGATGTAGCTATGGCGCCAGACAAAACCTCGGGAAACCTTGGAGAAGTAGTAGTGATTGGCTACGGTACCAGGAAAAAAGCAAACCTCACCGGAGCTGTAAGTACCATTAAAGGGACAGAACTGGAGAAGTCGCCCGTTGCTAACGTATCCAATACGCTTGCGGGCGCCGTACCGGGACTAATTGTTAACACCCGGAGCGGCGAACCAGGCACAGATGATGCCAGTATCCTCATTAGGGGGAAAGGAACCCTGGGCAATACAAGCCCGCTGGTTGTGATCGATGGAGTTCCTGACCGTGGTTTTAACCGTTTAGACCCGGCAGATATCGAATCTTTCACCGTTTTAAAAGACGCTGCAGGGGCTATTTACGGTGCCAGGGCGGCAAACGGTGTTATATTAATTACTACCAAAAGGGGTACAGCGGGGAAAACCACCTTATCATTTACGTCTAATTTTTCTATGACCCAGCCTACCCGGGTCCCCAAAATGTTAAATTCATGGGAGTTTGCGCAATCGGCTAATGAATATGACGACCTGGTTGGCCAGCAACATGAATATACCGCTGATGATATTCAGAAGTATAAAGATGGATCCGACCCGCTTGGCCACCCGAACACCAATTGGTGGAAAGCGGTGATGAGAAACTGGGCAACGCAAACCAATAACATATTAACGTTAAGGGGTGGTTCGGATAAGGTAAAGTATTACATCTCGGGCCAGCACCTGTTCCAGAACAGTATGTACAATAGTGGCACAGATTATTACAAAAATGACAATGGCAGGGCTAATATCGACATCTCGGCTACCGATAACTTCAAAATTGGTGTAGATGTGATGTACCGCAACGAATATAAAAATGGCGAAGCCCCCGGGTATGATGCCAATGCTATATTCAACCAGCTTTGGGCGGCTTATCCGTACCTGGTTCCGGTTTATCCTAACGGTAAGGTGGGTGTCGGCATTGGTGGAGGGCCGCAAAATGCCATGGTATATGTATTAAATGGAGGTTTGGGTTATACCCACAACAATTATGATTATTTACAAACCAAAACCTCCTTTAGCTGGGCATTACCCAAAGTTACCCCTGGGCTACACCTGGATGGTTACTTTGCATATGACGTAAACTCCAATCAATACAAGGGATTTAACGCGTTGCCCCCACCCGCCTATAGCTACAATAAAACAACCGGTAATTATGACGAGGTAACCTCTACTATTCCCCCTAATTTATCGATAACTAATAGCAGAACGGTAAGCAGGCTAATTAACCTTAAATTGGGTTACGAGCACAAATTCAAAAAGCATGGCATCGAAGCATTTGTAGCCTACGAGCAGCAACAGCAAACTTATACGGAACTGGATGCCTACAGAACCGGGTTTCTGAGTAATAATGTTACCGAATTATTTGCAGGCAGCACCGTTGGCGAAACCAACAATTCTGTTACCACGCAATTTGCCCGTCAAAACTTCATCAGCAGGTTGTCTTACAACTATGACGACAGGTACCTGTTAGACTATAATATGCGTTATGATGGCTCTCCTAATTTTCCGGCGGGTAAACGCTTTGGCTTTTTCCCCTCTCTATCTGCGGCGTGGAGAATTTCGCAGGAAAGTTTCTTTCACTCGTCTGTTATTGATGATCTGAAATTAAGGGGATCATGGGGAAAAACAGGTAACGATGCTGTTAATGCCTTCCAATATATCCAAACTTATGGTCTTCAGGCCGGTCAAATTTCGCAATACCTGGGAGCAGGATATTATTTTGGCCCGAATGCTACGCAGGTACCCGGTTTTTCTTTAGGCCCCACCCCCAATAGCAACATTACCTGGGAAGTAGCTACGAGTACCAATCTTGGTTTGGATGCACAGCTATTTCACTCATTTTCGGTGAGTATTGATGCTTTTCACTCGGCCAGGAACAGCATTCTTGTAAAACCAAGCGCAGCGATACCTGGCTACACCGGACTCACTTTGCCCGATGTAAACCTGGGTAAAGTCAACAGTAAAGGCCTTGAGCTTGACCTGGGCTATAGTAAAAAACTGAATGAGGATTTTTCGTTCAACGTTAACGGCAATTTGACCTATGCCGTAAACAAGGTTGTATATGGCGCCGAGCCTGCCAATGTACCGGCCTACCAGAAAGTAACAGGCTACCCTACCGATTCATATCTTTTATACCAGGCAGATGGCATTTTTCAGAACACAGCCGAACTAAATGCTTATCCTCATCCAACAAATACAGGTGTTGGAGATATCAGGTACAAGGATGTAAATGGCGATGGTGTAATAAATGACCTGGACAAGGTACGGAACACTTTGTCAAATACCCCACAGATAATGTATGGGCTTACGTTGGGAGGTAAATACAAGAATTTTGATTTTACAATTTTCTTCCAGGGACAGGCAAAAGCCCAGGCTCTTTTAATGCCCGGCGGTTTAAATATGCCCGAAGAGTTTTTCACTGGCCGCTGGCAAAAGGAAGGCGACAATACCTACCCCCGCACCTTCAACGGCCCCACCGAAAGAACATTCGGCTCAAATACTTACCCATCTACCTTTTGGCTGCGGAACGATGCTTTTCTTCGGTTGAAAAATGTAGAGATTGGTTATAGCTTTTCCAAAGAGTTGTTAAGCAGAATTAAAGTAAAAGGCGCCAGGATATTCATCAGCGGAAACAATTTATTTTCGATTGACAAATTCGGCCCCTCTTTTGACCCCGAAAGTCCGTCTAACATAAGCTCACTGCTAAACCCTAACTCTTCTCAAAATTACGGAAGAACCTATCCGCTTCAACGGATCATCAATCTTGGCGTAAATGTTACATTTTAAATGATTTGTGTGATGAAAAAAATATATACAATCTTTAGTTTAACACTATTGTTTTTTACGGGCATCTCCTGTAAAAAAGTGCTCGACTTACAGCCAACCAGTTCCTTTTCAACCAACACGGTTTGGACAGACCCTGCCCTTATCCAGGTATTTGTTAACCAGATATATAAAGAATCTGTATTTGCATTTAAGGATGGCGGATTTGGATGGGGTTCGCAAACGGATGAATTGTACAGTAATTTTAACTGGTGCAATGAAAACACCTACATCCTGGGCCAGGCTACCCCTGATAACCAGGGTAGCTCCTTCCCATTAAATTACAGTTCGACGCTTAATTACTGGACAACCCTTTATAGTACTATACAAAAAACCAACCAGTTTTTTCAAAATGTGGTACAGGCAGATACAGTAGGCCATGGAGCGCAACTTAACAATATGAAAGGCGAAGTCCATTTTTTAAGGGCATTATGCTACTTTGAGTTGTTAAAGCGTTTCGGCGGGGTACCATTGATCACCAAAGTTTACACGGTTAATGATAATACCTTTAACGAATCAAGGGCTACCTGGGACCAGACAAGGGATTTTATTCTGGCCGATATAGCCGCTGCCGCCGCCATACTGCCCAAAACCTATAGCAGCGCCGATTATGGCAAAGCAACCCTGGGTGCTGCGCTCGCGCTCAAATCGCGCCTGTTGCTGTATGCTGCAAGCCCTACCTACAACACCGGGAATGATGCAAGCCGCTGGCAGGCCGCTTCCGACGCGGCAAAGGCAGTTATCGATCTTGGTCAATATTCGTTGCATGGCAATTCATCAACTTATAACACCATTTTTACCGATTTTTTCAACAGCGAGGTGATCTTCTCGCGGGTGTTTAGCGCTACCGTACAGGAAGACCGGTACAACACGCTTTACCGCGACCTTAGCCCGAATGGCTATAACGGTTATAGTGCTTATAACGTGCTGGAGCAAATGGTTGAGGACTTTGACATGGCCGACGGAACGCCGTTTAGCTGGGCTAATAGCGGAACAAATCCGTACCAGAACAGGGATCCCCGGTTTTATGCAGACATCCTGTATAACGGTGCTCCTTTTCAGGGTCGTGGCGCGCAATTTTATGAAGGCGGCCTCGATTCAAAAGAAAGTTCTTTGTCTCCGTGGAATGCTTCGAAAACAGGGTATACCATGCGAAAAATGGTTGATGAAAGCTATAATTTTAATATTCAGCCGTATAGCGCCTGTCAATGGGTATCTTTCCGTTTGGCCGAAATTTATTTAAATTATGCAGAGGCGCAGGCAGCGCTTGGCAACAGCGGGCAGGCACTACTTTACCTGAATAAGATAAGGGACAGGGCCGGAATGCCGGCAATAACCGCAACCGGGGCCGCTTTAACAGACGCCATTCGCCACGAAAGGCGAATAGAGCTGTGTTTTGAAGGCCACCGTTATTTTGACCTGCGCCGTTGGGGAATAGCCGAAATTGGCTCAAAAGATGGATTGGGTATTACCATTACACCAACCTCGCCGGCCAATACTTCCTTTACTTATAAGGTAGTCACCATGCAAAAAAGAACCTGGGTACCCAGTTTTTATTACTATCCTATTCCCCGCAAGGAGATACAGATTAACCCTAACCTAAAACAAAACCCCAATTACAACTAAAACATACTACGCTTAAAAAAAGGCAGCAAAGCAGCTGCCTTTTTTTGCTTACTTTGCCTAAAACTACGCGTACTCAATGGATAGAATTTTCGAAGAAATAAGGAAGCTGGCCGAAATCCCATCTTACTCAAAGCACGACCGCTTTGTACAGGGGATTATTAATTCTATAGATGAAAAAATAATTGGCCAGGACGAAATGCTGCCATCTGTAAACCGGCTAATTAAAGAGCTTGGTTTTTCAAGGGAAACCATTGTGAAAGGCTATAAAGATTTAATTAGCCGCGGAATTGTAGAAGCGAAGAACCGTTTGGGTTATTTTGTAGGTAACGGCAATACCGGGCAAACTTTAAACGTGGCGTTGCTGATGTATAACCTGGATACATTTGAAGAGCAGTTTTACCGGAATTTCAGGCACGAGCTGGGCGCGAATGTACAGCTAACCCCTTATTTCCACCACGGTAATATCGAAATATTTGAAACTATCCTGCTGCAAATAAAAGGCAAATATGGCATGTACGTAGTTGCTCCTATTCCGCATCCTAAAACAAAAGAATTATTGGAGACCATCCCACGTAATAAATTCCTGATGTTTGACCGCTTTGAACAATTGGACGGCGAGTTTAACCACATTACCCAGGAGTTTGGAGATGCATCCTACGCTGTTTTTTCAAAGCTGGCCCCCCAAATAAAACAGTTTGATGAATTTATATTTTATCATTCGGCAAATTCATTAGATCCGAAGGAGATTGTAGATTCCTTTAAAAAGTTTTTGAAAGAATTTAACATCAAAGGCCGGATAGAAGAAGAATACCTTCCCGGTTCCGTTGAAAAGGGAAAGGTATATTTTACACTGGACAACTTTGCCTTATGGCAAATTATGCGCGATTGTAAAACCCAAAAACTTAAGCCAGGTAAGGACCTCGGCGTGTTATCACATAACGATGAGCCCGCTAAAGAGATCATCGGTATAACCACCTTTTCTGCTGATTTCTCGAACATGGGAAAAATGGCCGGCCATGCTGTTTTATCAAAAGAAAAAATACAGCTTACCGTTCCTATGAACCTGTTTGAGCGGCATACGCTTTAGGCCTGGTTATGAACGCCAGCATGATCATCGGCTTCCTCTTTTTTACCGGGATAGTAGCTTTTGCCTTCTGGTACAAATCTGGCAAAACCAAGGTCAGTACATTAAATGGGCTATTCTTTGCCAACAGGAGCCTGGGATTTTTACTTGTTGGCGGTGGCCTGTTGTTCACCAATATCAATACAGCCTCTATCATTGGCGAAAACGAGCTAACCTATACCAATAACATGACTGTTATGGCCTGGGGCGTAAGTTCGGTATTGGCCATGCTGCTGGTATCAGAATTTATTATGCCGCTGTACATTAAAATGGGTATAGCAACCACACCCGATTTTTTGACCACAAGGTATGGTCGCGGTGTTGGTAAATTGGTTTCGGTTATATTTTTGGTCAGCTACATATTCAACCTGCTACCATCGGTGCTTTACGCAGGGGCCGTGGCCTTTAATGGCTTGTTTCATTTTTCTTATGTTTGGAAAATAGAATACTCCACGGTTATCCTCATCCTGGTTTGGATAATGGGAACAATCGGCTGCCTTTTTTCTATGCTGGGTGGGTTAAGGGCCATTACCACATTAGATATCCTGCTTGGGGTTGGCTTTTTTACCGGCGGAATCCTGCTGCCATTCTTTGGGTTAAAATATATAGGGCATGGCGATATCCGGGTAGGTTTACACCAGTTGCTTACCGTGCATAAGGAGCATTTGAATAGCATCGGCTCATCGTCAGATGCCATCCCTTTTGGCACCTTATTTACCGGCATGTTACTGGTCAATCTTTATTACTGGGGTACCGAGCAATATATCATCCAGCAGGTGCTTTCCTCAAAAGACCTTAAAACTTCGCAAAAAGGTTTGGCCGTAGCCTCTTTAGGAAAACTGATCTCGCCCCTGCTTTTAAACATACCCGGTATTATAGCGGTACACGTTTTTTCAAAAATGAATAATACCGCCGAAGTGTTCCCGCGGCTGGACAGCCTGGTTTCCCCTCCTTTTATAGCTGGTTTTATTGCCGCGGTGATATTTGTTGCCGCCCTTACCACTTTTAATGCGGGCCTTAACAGTTCCAGCACGTTGTTTATGCTAAATATTTATAAGCCCTGGCTACACAAACATTCAAAACAGGTACCCGAAAAAAAACTGTTAAGAACAGCCAAACAATTTGAAATTGTGGTTTGCCTGGCTGCCATGTTTATTGCCCCGCTCATCCTATTTGTAAAAAATGGCTTTTATACTTATGTGCAAATAGTTAACGGCTTTTTTAACGTGCCCATATTTACCATTATGTTTATGGGCTTTGTCACAACAAAAGTTCCGGCAATTGCGGCTAAAGTAGGTTTGATCTTTTTTATTGTATGTTATGCCCTTTCGCAGTTAGTTTTTGATACACATATCCATTTTCTCCATATCCTGGCTATTTTATTTGTGGTTACTTGTGGCATTATGCTGGTTATTGGCAAATTATACCCCATGCCCGTTCCGTATACACTGAAGCTTAATAACGCGGTAGATATAAAGCCCTGGAAAAACCGCCACTATTATACCGTGATATTACTTGTACTCATGATTGCATTATTTGTCCTTTTCTCACCGCTTATTCTTGCAAAATAATTTTGGCACTATAAAAATATTTAATAATTTTATAGAATAGAACAGAATAGTATTTTTCCAAACAGGCGGAGTTTTATTCGATGAAACAGCGATCATACAAGTTCAAATTTAGTTTACCAATTCATTTAACCTTATAATTATAACTTACAACATGGTTTTGCTTAAATACAAAGCAGCTTTAATCTTATTCCTTTTTACGGGCTATAAAATTATCGCCCAGGAAAAGGAGGTCACTTTTAACTCATCTGATAAAGAGCTTGTGCAGTCATTCAACTGGGCTAAGGAAACAGCGCTGCATTATAAAGGTGCTGATACCGACCCTGTAGGCCCATGGTATGAATCGGCCCTGCCGCCCAGATCGGCATTTTGCATGCGCGATGTATCCCACCAATGCATCGGCGCCGAGATATTAGGATTGAGCCGCCAAAATACCAATATGTTTAACCTGTTTGCGGCTAACATATCCCAGTCAAAAGACTGGTGCTCCTATTGGGAAATTAACAAATGGGCAAAGCCGGCACCTGATGATTACCGGAACGATAAAGAATTTTGGTATAACCTGCCCGCCAATTTCGATATTTTAAATGCAAGCTGGCGGATGTACCTCTGGACGGGTGACAGCCATTATATTGATGCCCCGGCCTTTGTCAATTTCCAGCAAAAAACGGTAAAGGAATATATAGATGCCTGGGTGCTTTATCCCGATTCTATGCTCAAAAGGCCCGCTCATCCCAATGCGCCGGCGCCTTATAACGAAAACGATGCTTTCCACAGGTGCCGTGGATTACCTTCTTACTCGGAAGGCGTGCCGAACTTAAAAACAGGTGCCGACCTGGTTGCCGCCCTGTACCGGGGAATGCTCACCTATTCGGAAATTTTGGCAACAAAAGGAAAGCTTAAAGAAGCTGCGCTTTATGCACAAAAAGCACAACAATACAGGAAACACCTGGAGGCCGACTGGTGGAACGAAAAAGATAATCAGTACTACACCTATTACAGTAACAGCAACCAATTTGGTATGCAGGAAGGAGAAACCTTTCTGCTTTGGTTTGATGCCTTGAAAGATACTGTAAGAGCAAATAAAACCGTTAAACGTGTAGCTGCTTCGAGGTGGAACGTTGAAAACATGTCCTACTACCCTTACCTGCTTTATAAATTTGGCGAATGGGAAAAGGCAAGGGAATACATCCTATTCCTGTCAAACCCATCAACAGCAAGGCGGGAATATCCTGAAGTATCTTACGGTGTAATTGAAGGAGTTGTGCAGGGCTTAATGGGTGTTGCTCCCGATGCACGGACCAAAACGCTGGGCACCATTTACAAAACCAACAGTGCAGATAGTGCATTTGTTAATCACTTATCTCTTTTACGCACTACCGTTAATTTAACCCATGTGGGCAGGCAGCAATCAATTATTACTAATACCGGTAAACAATCTTTTAAATGGAAAGCGATGTTCTATGGTACATTTAAGCGGGCTAATATCAATGGAAATACCGTTGCCTTAAAAAAAGGGGCTGATGACCAAAACAGGATGATATCTTTTGTAGAAACAACCGTAACACCCGGTAAAAAAGTAAACATCAAAGTATATTAATCTTATCGCAATTTCCATCGTTCGTCTTTATGAATTTTTTAAAAAAATTGTTTTTTTCAACTTTAGTAATCCTGTCCGCTCATTTAACAATCTATGCACAGCAACAAAATTTACCGGTACAAAATGACAGGTGGGCCATCCAAAAAAATGGCAGTATATCCTGGAAAATAGATAACAGGCTTCCGCATGCAGACCATATCGAAATGTCGGGCGAAAAAGTTTCGCTGTGGGTTGGCTACCGTGTAGATACGCCTGGTTTAGCTAACGTTACCCGTACAGTAGTTTTCCCTACGTTCAGAATGTTACCCGATGATACCCGAAGCCATATAACACACACCTTTCAGGATAATGACCTGCCCCGCATCTTTATCAATAATAAACTGCTGACAATTAATGCCCCCCAGGGAGTAGCGGCCGATGAGATCCCCCTGAAGGTGAAGAGCATTAGCCAGCACGGTATTATGCGCATATCCGCCCAAGCCGGGAACACCAGGCTGGTAGATATAGAGAGGAGCCTGTTCCCCTCGGTAGATAAACCATTAGCCATAGAAAGATTTAAGCTGACAAACGTTAGCGCTAAACCGGTAACCGTTTCGATGGAAAAGTTAAAACGGGAGGTAACAACAGACCCGCTTACCAGCAAATCATCACCTCATACGGTCATCATTAAATCGGTTAATGACGGTAACCACGTATTGCGGCCCGGTCAATCTTTCACCTTTTCGATTTGCTTTCTTGCCACCGATCATCCTGATACTTTAGCTTCGGTAAATCCCGACCTGGAAGAAAAAGCCAGAGAAAAACGGATAGCAGAAATCATGAGTACCCTGCAACTGCAAACGCCCGATAGCATACTAAATACCGAATTTGCCTTTGCCAAAATACGCGCTACCGAAAGTATCTTTAAAACCAAAAACGGCTATATGCACGGACCGGGCGGCCTATCCTACTACGCGGCTATCTGGGCCAATGACCAGGCAGAATACGTTAGCCCTTATTTTGCTTTTTCGGGCGATAGGATAGGAAACCTATCGGCCATGAATTGTTACCGGCTATTTGCCCGTTATATGAATCCGCAGTATAAACCGATACCAAGCTCTATAGTTGCCGAAGGAGATACCACCTGGAATGGTGCAGGCGACCGCGGCGACCAGGCCATGATTGCCTATGGCGCATCAAGATACGCGTTGACCTATGGGAACATTGATTCGGCTAAAAAATTATGGCCCTTAATAACCTGGTGCCTTGAATACAGTCGCAGGCACATTAACCAGCAAGGGGTAGTAACATCTGATGCGGATGAACTGGAAGGGCGGTTTCCGGCAGGCAAAGCAAATTTATCTACCAACTGTTTATATTATGATGCGTTGATCTCCGCTGCTTTCCTCAGTAAACAACTTCATCTATCCGGCAAAATAACTGCCAATTATAACCAGGAAGCCGCCCGGTTAAAAACCAATATCGAGCAGTATTTCGGGGCAACGGTTGATAACTACAAAACATACAGGTACTATGAAACTAACAATACTTTACGCGCCTGGATCTGTATGCCCTTGGCTATGGGAATTTTTGACCGGAGTAAAGGCACTATCGACGCGCTGTTTTCCCCGCAACTATGGACAGCCGATGGTTTAGCTACCGAACAGGGAAAAGATACTTTCTGGGATCGATCTACCTTATACGCCTTACGGGGAGTGCTGCAGGCTGGTGAAACGGAGAAAGCACTTACGTTTTTACACTATTATTCACGCAGAAGACTTTTGGGCGAGCACGTTCCCTACCCTGTTGAAGCCTATCCCGAAGGGAATCAAAGGCACTTATCGGCCGAAAGCGGCTTATACTGCCGGATTTTTATTGAAGGGCTATTTGGAATCAGGCCGACCGGATTAAATAAATTCAACTGTACCCCCAGGTTGCCCAAAAACTGGAAAACGATGGCTTTAAATAATATCCATGCCTTTGGGGCCGGGTTTGATTTAGAGGTTGCTAAACAAAAAAATGGAAAAATAGAAATAGCTATACTTAAGGGTAAGAGCAGACATACTTATGTTATTAGAAACGGAGAAACTGTGCATATCCAAATATAGTTTGTTGATGTGGAGATAATAAGACTTCATTAACCGCCTATTTAGAAAAGTAAAAGATAAAGCCAAGCGACTGAAAGCTTGGCTTTATCAAAAATGAACAATTAAAGCGCGGTAAACTTAAAGCTGTGAATAATTACTTCAACAGGCTGGTTATCAGATGGGGCATATCCGTTAAAAAGCCATAAATTGATATGTACCGGCATACTAAGTGTACTGATAGATGTGCCAGGCGTATTAAAAGTATCCGTCTGAAATTGATTCGCATCCCCATCCTGGAAACCATATAAGCTTTGCAGTTTTACACTGCTGCTGGTTCTCTTGAACCTATGGGTTGTATAAGTGCCATTAGGTGTGGTAAATGAATGAGTGGTCGATCCGGGGCTTCCGGTAACACCGGTTGCGGGCCAAATTGTATAGTTTAAATTGTCCCAGGCAGCATTTCCCCAACGGGCTATTTCGATATCCATTTCGTCGTGACCATCATTACCAGAATAGTTGTACATCCCGAAAACAATATTTTTGTCAAATGAGCCTAATGTTCCTTCAACCTGCCACTGGTAAGTTCCATAACCAAGGCTTGCTGTGGTATAAACCTCCGCGCATTCCCAATGATTATTTGATGCATTTTTCGCAATTTTTAAATGCAGCCAGCCATTGGCATCAACCCAGGCATTTGATCCGTTCCAGTAATTGGGCCCGGGGCTTACCTGCCCACTCGGAGCGCTCACAACCCAGGTATAACCGGCAAAGGACAATGTGCTGTTTACAGCTTTTTGTTTTGTAACAACAGCAGCCTTACTTGACGACTGTACGTTTGAGCTTTCTTTTTTACAAGCTGTAACCATCACAGCAGCAAGGAGTACCAAAAACATTTTTTTCATGGTGTTTGTAAATTAAATTGTTAAAAGAATTATATAGATTGTTTGTATTGCATGTTGTTATATAATTACCTTCTTAACCTGTTTTTAATAATCTTTTATGTTCCTACTCTTTAGCATTGTATTGCCCTCCGTATTATAAACCGATACTACTTTAAGGCCTGGTGAAGAACAGTCAACAGGGAGCTGGCGCCCGTTACGTCATAATCGGCAGCCCATAGGTATGCTCCTTTAAAGCCGTTTGCGTTGATGTAATTAGCCTTTTGAGTTACCAGGGGAACACCGTTAAAGTATACACCTTTGGCAATATCAGCCTTTTCTTTACCGGCGTTTGCAGGATCGGCGGCTATGATAGCTTTGTAGGTCATGTAATCATATGAGCCCCAGCTTTCGTTGTTACCCGCTGCATTAAGCGAGTTGTAACGCAAGCCAAAGGCCGGTATGCCAACCACAAGTTTGCTGGCAGGCAAATGAAAAGTTGTCCATATCTGAGCGCCCGATACCATAAAATCATAGCTTGATGATTGCCCCACAGGAGCATCCGGGCCGATATGAATATTATCTTCAAAAGCGTGAATATTCACCCAATCGGCCTTCGAAAGATCGGGGTATTCCCAATGCTGATAGTTTACCGGTGCAGTAACAGTAACTAAGGAGCCCGCCGGTAAGGCTGCTTTTAATGCCGTTAAAAACGGCCCGATAGCATGAATGTTGTCAGGCGCATTCCCCGAGTTGATATCTGTCATGTAAATATCTACACCATCCAGTTTTTTGCGGGCAACGTAAGCTTTTACCGAATCGATAAGCAACTTCATAGATGTTGGGTTACGGATGGCTGTGCCAAAATCATTGCTTTCATAAATTGCCCATCCATCGATACCTGAAAGGTGACCGCTGATGCCCATGATAACCGGTATGCCTGCAATGTGGGCGCGGGCCACAATTTCATTAACATGCTGGTTTACGTTCCCTTTGGATACATCGAGCGTACCATCCGCGGCAACTTTACCTACCTGGTACTCCAGGTGGGTGATATTACTCCAAACCACATCGGCGGCGGTACCATCTTCTGTAAGGTTGGCCAATACAACTTTTGTATAAGGTTTAAAGGTATAGGTTGATGGATTTACCAACACTTTGGTTTGGCGCGATGTTGAATCGCCGTTGTAAGTAGCTACCAGTTTGATGGTATATTCGCCACCCGCGGTTGGGGTAAACTTAAATGCAGGATCAGCCGACATCTCTTTGCCGTTCACCTGCCAGCTTATTTTAACCTTGCCTGCCGGCGTAAACAACACGCCCGAAAAACTGGCACTTGTCCCCTCGTTAATGATCTGGTTTGATCCAAACACTTTCAGGTTATCAAATATTCTTGGATAATAAGGGTTGGCATCCTCCTGTTTTTTTACTTCATCTTTTTTACACCCGGTAAATGCCATAAGCATTACCAGCATTAATACCGGTATAGGTGTATACTTAATCTTTTTCATGTTTAATATTTTAAAATAGTAATGATCATTTTGTATGTGATTTTATCACCGTATTAATAGTGCCCAGCAACGAGTTTGCCCCCGTGGCATCCTGCCGCAATTGCCATATCATGATGCCCCCGGCCTTTCCAATTGCCAGCTCCGTTTTGGCCTTTATGGTTGTAATGCCGTTGTAATAAATTATGCCTCCGCCACTAACTGTTACCTGGTCAAGGTTCACAGCATCGGGGTAAGCGGCAGCAATCTGGCTGAACGACATATCAGCCGGTGCATTTGTACCAAAGCCATAACCATAAAAGGGAACACCTAAACTGAGTTTTTCTTTGGCGATGCCACGCGTACCGCTCCAATAAGCCATGTCGTCAACCGCCATACTATAAGGCGAGTGCTGGCCAGGATTTGATGGTTTCCACAGTCCGGTTTTATCGTATGACATTACGTTGATAAAATCGAGCTTAGCCAAAGCGTTGTCCGGGTACCTGCTGGCATAAACCGTAGCAACGGCAGCGGTTGTAAGTTTACCTTTGGCTTTTAGCGCGGCAGCAAGGGCGGTAACAAATGATTCGTAGTTATTGTCAATCAGTTCCTGCTCAATATCCACATCTATGCCATCCAGCAAATTATCATCAACAAGCTTTACAAGGCCGGCTATAAATTTAGATTGCATGGCCGGGGTTATTAACTTGCTGAAATATGCCGGTGGAGTGCCGCCGGCAATAGATGCCAGTACCTGAACCTTATTATTATGGGCCAGTATGGCTACCTGTTTCAAATCGGCATTTGCAGTAAAATTCCCATCGGCATCCGGGTTAATGAAAGCCACATTGAGATGGGTTATTTTGCCCATATCAATAGCATTTGCCTCGTTAAGCAGGTTATCTTCGTACCTAAGGTAACCTACCACCCTAAAATTTGCAGCTACTGTTGTGGTAGTATCATATTTCACTTCGGCCTTTACATTGCTTTTTTTACAACCGATGGCATTCAGCAACACAAAAACAACAGCAGTCAGCAGAGCTTTATTTTTTAATATCTTCATTGGTTATCTTCTGTCAGGTTTATTGTTTATCCCACCAAACATGTGCTGTCCAGGTATCTTTGCCACCAAGCGCGGTAATTGCAGCAGCTATGTTTGCCGAGTTTTGCTCGCGCTCGGTTAAAGGGTATTCAAACCTGCGCGGTATAGTTGTTACGTCCGATTCGGCTGTTACACCAGGCACCAAAACAGGGTAGCCAGTGCGCCGCCATGTAGCATATGCTTCGGGTCCGTTCATCAATTGCGCGGCCCATATTTGGGTATCTATTTGCTGTAGCTCTTTACCCGGCGCAAGCTGGTTGTCCTGTTTAAATTTCAGGATCTCGGCGGCACTCAATGTTGGCCCGGTTGGGTATAAACCCAGTTGCAGACAGGCGGCCTCCAAACCGTTCTCAAAATGTTGTTTGGCTGTGCCACCTAATGCCAGGCTCCAGCGCGTATTGGCTTCGGCCAGCAAAAATTCAACTTCGGCATATGTCATGTGTAAATAAGGGGCATCGCTGCGCACCATAAAATCGGCCAGTTGTACCTTTTGCCCTCCGTTTGGAACAGACAATGTACCGCGCCCGGGATAATCAATGTTGATAGGCCCTAAAAAGTCGTCATAATTGTATTTACCAGGGCCAACGCCTATCAGCCCAACTTGTGCTTTTACCTGTGCTGTAACATCAAGCCTGTCGGTTAGTTTATCGGGGTTAACCCAGTATGCGCGTGCAATATAGTTCAGGCGCGGATCATTGGTGGCCTTCATTTCATCAAGCAACGTTGTACAAACCCTTGGGCGGCCGTCATCCTGGTATTGGTTAATGCCTACTGATACACCGTTACCCCTTATCTCTGAATAGCCATTGGTAATATTTATATAATCCAGTTTACAGATATCGTCATTGCTGGTCATTAGCCCGGCGTTGAAAGCATCTGTAGCCTCGGCTTTAGCTGTTGCATTATCAATTTTCACCAGCCGCATAGCTAACCGCAAGCGTAACGAATTGGCGAATTTTTTCCACTTGGTTAAGTCGCCATGATATAACAGCTCGGTGCCAACGTCGTCAGTACTACCCGAACTGAGCTGGGCAACAGCTGCTTTCAGTTCCTTAAAGAAGTCGGCATAAATATCTTTCTGGGTGTCAAATTTGGGCCGTACGGTACCATCTATGTAAGCTTTGCCGGCCTGTGTGTAAGGGATATCACCATACAAATCGGTGAGCCTTGCAAAAACGTAAACCTTCATAATGCGGCAAATAGCATTCAGGTTAGGTTTGGATGTGCTGCGTTGTACGGCATCAACAATATTTAAAACATCATTGGGATAGCCCAGTTCCCAAAGTTCAGACATGTACTGCCTGTCTTCAATATAGGCGCTGCCATAGCGGTTATAATAAGCGCCGCCTATTTGCTGCGCCATGGGCATAGTAAGAATGATACTTGTACGCTCGTTGATAGTTACATCGCCGCCAAATCTCAACTCTACATAATTGAGTTGATTAATAGGATCAAGGTTGGCAGATTTCGTTGGGTCGGTATTTACATCTCCAAATTTTTTGCACGAGAATAGCAATAACGGCATCAGGAGTGCAGCCAACGTATATTTGTTTAAAGTTCTTTTCATGTTGTTCGTTCTTAAATTATACATACCTGTTAAAACCTGAAGTTTACGTTAAATCCCCAGCTTCTTCTTGAAGGTAATGAACCATACTCCAGGCCCTGGCCGTTACCGTTGTTGTAGTTTGAATCGGGATCAACGTTCGGAACATTTTTATGAATAATAAACGGGTTGCGGCTTACTACTGCAACCGTAAGGTCTTTAATGCCCAGTTTTGAAATTGTGGACGAAGGGAACCTGTAGCTTAGCGTTATTTCGCGCATTTTTATGTAGCTGGCATCGTAAATAAACGGCGTAGCAACACCATTGCCATCGCTATAAAATTGCGACCAGTAGTTTGAAGGATCAACCGCTGTAGTATTCTTCGTATAAATGGGATTTCCTTTAGCATCGGTACCGGTTTGCAAAACACCTTGGGGTATGTAGCCCTGTACTTTACCTGCTGCGCGCCATTGCTCAATGGTCATACCGGCGGTTTGGCGTTGCTCTTCAGATTTTATCCATTCGGCCCGGCCCGGTAATGTAGAAACGTGGCTGCCCCGTATAATCGCAAACATATTGGTCATCGAAAACAGATCGGCACCATGTTTAATATCGATAACCGCGCTTAAGCCAAAGTTTTTGTAACGAAAAGTATTGGCTAAGCCGCCCGTCCAGCTCCAGGTGCCTTTGCCAAGCACACTCCGCTCTTCGGCTTGTTTTGGCGCCAGCGTTTGCGGATCGAGCACTATGTTACCCTGCGGATCGCGCTGATAATCAAAGCCCAAAATAGAGCCATATGGCGAACCCGGTTTTGCTACTACTGATACGCCCAGCCAGCGCGCATCAGACAGTGACAGGTATGGAATACCATCGGCAAGGGATAATACGGTATTGGTATTCTTGGCAAAGTTGACATTAATCTCCCAGCCAAAATCTTTGCTGGCTACCGGCGAACCATTCAATGCTACCTCGACACCCTTATTGCCTATGACACCAGCGTTAACCAGTTGCTGTGCAAACCCCGATGATAACGGCGCCGGCACCAGGTTAATCTGATCGCGCGATTTGGAAGTGTAATAAGAAACATCAAGATTTAACCGCTCACCAAAAAACTTTAGCTGTGTACCAATCTCAAAAGATTTGGTACGCGTAGGTTTCAGGTTTTTGTTGGGCAATACAGTGCTGGCTATGCCCCCTACCGAGGTGCCGTTAAAGGTTTGCGGATACAGGTTATAATTTAAGTTTAACAGGTACGGATCTGTATCGTTACCAACCTCGGCACCCGATATTCTTAATTTACCAAAAGAAAGTATTGAAGGGTTTATCTTAAAAAAATCGCTGAAGATAAAGCTTGCCGCAACCGAAGGATAAACGTAGCTGTTGTTATCTTGTGGCAAGGTTGACGATGCATCTTTACGAACGCTGGCATCAACATACAGGTATGATTTATAACCAATGCTTAACAAAGCGTAAGCCCCGTTGTTGCGTTTGCGGTAATGGTTTTCAACAACCGATTTATCTGAAAAGCTGTTGGGGCTTACCACATCGGGTACGTTAAGATTGATAAAAGTTGAGGTTGTACCGGGATTATCTATCCTTGAAAAACTGCCACCCAGCCTTAAGGCCAGGTTAAGCGACGGGCTTACCTGTTTTTGAGCTGTTAACAACGCATCGCCTTCGGTTGTGCCCATTTTTTGAGCAAACTGATCCAGCTCGCCGGCCAATGCGCCGGGTGTGGTACGCGGGCTGAATTTATTGTAGGTAAGATATGTAAAATCGGTAGAGATGCGACCCTGCAGGTTTAGCCAGCTGGTAATGATATAATTACCCTGTAAAGCACCAATAAACCTGTTTTTACGGGTTTCGTTCCGCATTTCGTTAATCACCCAGTAGGGGTCTAAACGATATTGGCCGCCGCCCCAGTCAACATAATTGCCTTCGCTGTCTTTATAGCCATTTTTAAAGTAGGCCTGGTCAACGTTATTGGCCAACCCAACAAAGGCGTTGCCTATGTTACCCGGATCATCGGCCAGCGCAGGGCGGTTAACTACATCCTCATTAAGATACATCACCTTTGCCGATAGCGTAACCTTGCTGCCGAATTTGGAACTGCCGGTGAAATTAAAAGTATTACGACGTAAATTACTACCTGGCACAATATCCCGGCTGCGCATATCGGTTATTGACAATCGGAAGGATGAAATATCGTTTGAATTAGAAAAAGCTACGTTGTTGGTGGTTGTTGCTCCGGTACGAAAAAAGTTATCGATATTGTTTTTCACCAGCGCGTACGGGCGGTATTTGCCATCAAACCCAATCACCTGTAAATTAGGATCGAGCCGGGGGCCGAAGTTGTTAAACAGGGTATTTTTTGCCTGCGATGGATCAACCACCATTTGCTCGGCGGTACCCTGGCCATAAATATACTGGTAATCGTTGTAATGGGTAAGCTGGTTTTCTATCGATGAGGTACTGTTAACCTCAATACCCAGTTCTTTTTTTGAATTACCTTTTTTTGTAGTAATCAATATTACACCGTTACCTGCGCGGCTGCCATACAGCGCCGAAGCCGAAGGGCCTTTTAGTACCGAGATCTTGTCGATATCATCGGGATTAATGGCCGATATGGCATCACCAAAATCAAAACCCCCTGAGTATTTGCCACCGCCTACCTGGCCGTAGTTTGAGTTATCTATCGGCACGCCGTCAACCACGTAAAGCGGTTGGTTGTTACCCGTTATGCTGGTATTACCCCTGATGATAACCCTTGACGAGCCTGCCGGGCCGCCGGCCGTACTGTTGATGATCAGTCCAGGTACCTTACCAGCAAGCGAGTTGATCACATTGGGCTCGCGGGCGTGTTTAAGATCGTTGCCATCCACTTCGGCGGTAGCATAGCCTAATGAGCGCTCTTCCCTTTTAATACCAAGCGCTGTTACCACTACGGTATTCAGCTCGGTAGCTTTTGTTTTAAGGGTGATTTTTACTGTTTTAATTTTGTCGGTAGCGATGATTGAATTAATTTCATAACCCATCATGGCAAAAGTTATAACATCACCATTGGCTACAGTTATTACAAAGCTGCCAGTTTCATTAGTTACAGCCGACCGATTTTTGGTGGTATTTACAACGGTAACGCCCGGCAACGGCTGGTTTTGATCGTCGGTTACCTTACCGGTAAGGCTGAAGTCTTCAACAACCTGCGAGCTTACTTTTGCAGGCTGCTTTTCAGATTGGATCATTACCGTTTCGCCAACAATTTTATACTGGGCATGCAGTTCCTTCGTCACAAGGTCAATTACCTGTTGCAAACTTTGTTTGCTTACTGTAAGGCTGATCTTTTTTTGCAAATCAAGATCTTTAGGATTGTATGAAAAATGCACATTGGCAGCTTTCTCAATCTGGTTAAATACAGTTGGTATTGGTGTATTTTTCCAATTGAAAGAATAGGCCTGTGTGGATGACTGCGCATACCCGGAGAACGATACAATCAATAATATTGAAGGTATCATCCTCTGCAGCATCCAGGAGAGCAATCGTGAACGGAGTAGTGGTTTTTGCATATAGTTTGGGTTTTTAAATATTTAAAATCAATAGGTTTAAAATCAGAATATCAGTTTTATGACGTTGCCGTCCTGCTTGTAGGTAAAATGATTGGTAAAGCCAATGGCATCCAGTACTTCGGCAATGCTTTTTCCGCTAAACTCGCCGGTAAATGATATACTGTCACCCGCTTTATCAACCGGGGCAATTACTATCCCGTACATGGCCTTCATTTTCATGGCTATCTCTACCAGGTTGGCACTTTTAAACACCAGTTTTCGGTTTATCCAGTTTTGAAGGTCATTGGCATTAAAGTTGGTTTGGGTAAATACCTTGTCGCCTTTAAAAAGCGTGGCTTTCTGGCCTGGTATAAGGGTTACATCGGCCACTTCCAAATCGGGCTGTGTACACTCAACCTTAACTTTACCGGTTGATAACATTACACTTGCCACACCAGCTCCAGAATAGCTTTCAACCTTAAATGAGGTACCAAGGGCGGTTGTGGCCGTTTTACCGGTAATTACCACAAAGGGCTTGTGTTTATTTTTTGTAACAGAAAAGAAAGCTTCGCCACTTAATAACAGGTGGCGGTTATGGGCATTATAATCAGTGGCAATTTTTAAAGATGTCGCCCCGTTAAGCAGCGCTGTGCTTCCATCGGGCAGACGAATAAATTTACGTTCGCCGGCTCCGGTTTGCCCTATCAGGGTATAGTTATGGTCATTTGCTGCACTGTAAAGAGCCGCCCCTGTAGCATTGGTATTAAGCTGATACACACCAAACGCACCTGCCATAATTAATAAGGCAGCGGCAACGGCCATCCATCGCATAAAATAATTACGTAAGCCAATAATCCTGCCTTCCGGCTGTTCTGCTTCAACTGTTTCTTCCAATGCGCTTTTAAGGCGCTCAAGCCCTGCGGCTTTTTCTGCAGCGCCAACTTTAATACTCAATAACAGGCATAGCTCGCGGGCATCATCCATTTTTTTGCCGATATCCGGGTTTTGGGCCAATATATTTTCCCATTTGGCAATCGCTTCTGCATTTTCGGCATAGCAGTATGCCACAAAGCTATCGTCGGTTAAAAAGTCTTCTGTTTGGTATGAAGAATAGTCCATCTGTAATATAATTTGAAACGTTTATATACAAGTGCAATAGATTATTCTTTTTTACCAATGCTTTTCAAAATAAATTTTATGTTTCAGTTTTCAGGACAGCGCTATTGCATTATTCAATAAGTATTATGTAGTTTTATAAAAATTTTAAAAAGTTAATCATTTGTAAATCATGCGTTAATTTTCAATATTAGATGGAAGTATCAAAAACAGTACTGATGAGTCCTAAACACAAGGACATTTACAAGAACTGGCAATTGCTTGCAGAAGGTGAAAAGCAAGGACTTTACGAATGCTTTAATATTTTTTATGATGATTTATACCGCTTCGGGCTTTCGCTTTACAAAAATCCCGAGCTTGTAAAGGAGGGTATCCACAATTTATTTTTAGAACTTTGGAAAATCAGGCATAAACTGGCCGAAGTACAGAACATCCAGCAATATACGCTGACTATTTATAAGCGGATATTATATAAAACTTATCAGCAATTATCAGCCGAAACCCAAACCGGCCACCTGATAGATGAGCTATCTATAGAAGATATGCCGGCCGAACCCTCCTATGAGTCGATACTGATAGCCAGCCAGCATGATGAACATATGAAAAAAAGGCTACAAAAGGCGCTGAACGAGCTATCGCCCAGGCAGAAAGAAATTATTCGCCTTCGGTATTTTGACGCTGTTTCTTTTAAAGATATTGCCGACCAAACAGGCCTGAGCGAGCGTACCGTTTACAACACGCTGCACAATGCCATCAAAGTTCTGCGCGATGTGATTTGCTGGGTAATTATTTTTAAGGGAAGCAGGGCGATTCATTAATTGATAAAAAACGACTGAGCTATTGTTTTGTAATTTGCCTGTTGTAATTCAACAATCACCTGGTTTTTAAATAGATCAAACATTGCTACACCTTATCAGCATTAAAAACTTGTTTACCTTAGTATCTCTCAGGTTCTTTTTTAGATAGCATATTTTAAGGGGCTTTACAGAGTTGGCCAACAATATAGTTTCGTACTACGCTTTGTATGCTTATCTTGTGAGGGAATAGTGACAGGAACGTATTCGGATGCAGACAAAATCACAACTTTATCAAGATGCAGCCTCCTTGGCCGGGCTTGGAATCTGGGAGCGAAATTTCCTGGAGGGGACATTTTACTGGAATAAGATCATCTTCCAGATTATGGAGGTTGACGATGATTATAAGGGTTCGATTGAGGATGTCATACTTTTTTACCGGGAACCGGCGAAGGTGAGGGCCTTAATAGATAAAGCGATTGTTTCGGGGCTACCGGAAAAGGGCGAATTGGAAGTGCTCACCGCGAGAAAAACGCAAAAATGGGTGGAAGTACGCGTACAGGCAGAATTGGCCGATGGCCTGTGCACACGTCTTTATGGCACGCTGACGGACATAACAGACAGACGACTGCAGGCTATGGTCCTGGAAGAAAGAGAACAACGCTTCTCCAAAGCGTTTGATCATGCGCCCATCGGGATGGCATTGGTTTCGCTCACAGGGGGCTGGATAAAAGTAAACACCAGCCTGTGCCAGCTTTTTGGTTATACAGAACCTGAATTCCTTGGTCGCACTTTTCAGGATTTCACTTATCCGGCAGACCTGGAAAGCGACCTCGAGCACCTCAATTTGCTTGTTGCAGGTGATATCGGCTCCTATACAATGGAAAAAAGGTATTACCATGCAGATGGCCATATCATATGGGCTCTACTGAGTGTTTCGCTGGTAAGAAGCGAGACCGGTTCCCCCCTTTACTTCGTTTCTCAAATTAAAGATGTTACCGACCAAAAGAACAGTATGGAGATTATTAGCCGGCAAAACGACCGGCTCCTGAATTTCGCGCATATCGTATCACATAACCTCCGTTCGCATTCAGGCAATATCAGGATGCTGACGAGCATGATCCTGGAAGAAACAGACCCGGCAGAAAAGGAAACTCTGGTGCAAATGCTTGACGGAAATGCCGTCAGCCTGCTGGAAACCCTCGCGCATTTGAACGAGGTGGTGAAGGTTCAGGAGAGTAGTGCAGACACGAGGGTAAGAATAGATCTGGCAAATGAAGTAGAAAGAGGGCTAAATATCCTTTCAGCCTCTATCCGCGCCAGTAATGCAAGCATAGTTAAAGATCTGGATGATGGAATAGCGGTTGTGTTTAATCCGGCCTACCTGGAGAGTGTACTGATTAACCTGATAGGCAACAGCCTTAAATACCAGCATCCGGAGCGCCGGCCCGAAATTACGATAAGCGCTAACATGAATGGTGGAGTGCCATTGCTTATCATTGCGGATAATGGTTTAGGGATCGATCTAACCCTGCATGGCCACAAGCTATTTGGCATGTATAAAACCTTTCACCGCCATCCTGATGCCCGGGGCATGGGGCTTTTCCTGGTAAAAAACCAGGTGGAGGCTATGGGCGGAAGGATTTGGGCCGAGAGCCAGCCCGGTGTTGGCACTTCTTTTTTTATTCAGTTTGCTCCCCTTATGCATGAAAAAAATTGACATTGCCTGTTTGATCGATGACGACGAAATATTTACCTTTTTGATTTCCAAACAAATGCGCCTGGTAAATTTCCGTGAGCACCTCCTCGTTTTTAATGCTGGCGATCAGGCGTTGGATTATTTGAAATCGGCGATAAAAACCGGGGAGAAGCTTCCTTCAGTTATATTATTAGACATCAACATGCCGGTGCTTGACGGATGGCAGTTCCTTGACGAGTTTATTAAATTCGATTTACCGGAAAAAATAACTATTCATATCATCAGTTCCTCTATCGATCAGGCAGACCGGCTGAAAGCCGCAAGTTACCAGGAGGTGTCCAATTTTTACATTAAACCAATCACGAATGACAACCTGGTTGAGATGCTGAACAGTGCGGAGCGGGATCGACTTTAGTGCGAAACGCCATATTGAAAACATATTTGAACGAAAAAATGAAACTGCCCGCCGATCAAATATGGCTCAAAAGCAAAATTCTTCGCGTAAAAAAGTCAGACAAAAATCACCGAAGATCTTGTCCCATTAATACAGTAACAATTCTTTGCCCCCCCCCACAGCATCTCAGGTTAGTTGTGGCTATTACATATGAACGTAAGGCACACAACCGTTGATAGCTGCATTCAATGTAAAAAGTCGGGTTACACTTGCATTATTTGCCGTAAAAAACGATGATGCAGCGTTTTGGTACACCAGAGTTCTCCACTATTTATTTGCGGCGCTGCTATAATTCTCATCCAAAAGTGGACGGCCTCCTTTCTTACAAGCAATCTCGTTGCCCCCGCTTAGATAACCTTTCGTATATAACTGAAACCGCTATGACGATGAATTACAACGAAATTGTATACTAACCAATTTAAACAAAAAGCACTTTCCATCATACAACGGAATCAAAACTTGTGCTGTGTATGGTAGAATTAGGTATAAGTTGACAAATGTTGTGTTTTTATGTTAAAAAATTGGGTACCTAAATTTGCTTCAAACGTAACTTTACTGTTGCAAAGCTGCTATATTCTTATCAATAGCTGCTGAACTATAAACCAATAAAGCCGACCGGCAAGTTCTGTAAATTTTGATTTAAGTTATTAATGCTTGATCGCCTGTATACTATTATTTAATCGTATTCAGGGAAATTACAAACAGGCCCGGCTCTACAATCGATTGCAAACCTTTTCTGAAGTGTACTTATGAGAGATTAAACCAAAAAAACTTGTTTTGCCGGCCACCGCTTGTGACCCGCAGTAAACTACATCGGTATCGATATCACGGATTCTATAATTAATAAATCCGATGATACAGGCTACCGGTTAAGCAACCAATTAAGTAAACAGTCTTTTATTAAACCAAAGGTAGTGTTAGCTAAACCATATGATTTATTACTATGAATAACAATAATTCATACATCAGCTAACTATATGTAATACCATAATGTGTTTGATAAAAGCGCTAAATCTTACCAATTTCTAAACCAATGTTTTCAATTAACAAACCAAAATATGAAAAAAAAATATTTACTAAGTACTTTCATGAAAATGACGGTCGTAATAGTATTTATAAGCATTACTATTATAAGTTCCGCGTTTGCGGGTAATGGCCCGGCCAGTCTGCCATATACGGATGTGATAAAAGCCAACGTGAGCAAGGTTATAACCGGTAAAGTAACCGATGAAACCGGATTAGCATTACCAGGCGTAACCGTTACCTTAAAAGGCACCACTACTGCAGTCGGATCAGATGTCAATGGCGCATTCCGTATTGAAGTACCTAATGACCAGGCGGTGCTTGTTTTTAGCTTTGTAGGTTATGTCTCGAGGGAAGTTACCGTTTCCGACAAATCGGTAATTAACGTATCATTAAGGAGTGATTCTAAATCATTAAGTGAAGTTGTTGTTGTTGGCTACGGAACACAAAAGCGCGCCAGTGTAACCGGCGCTGTTTCGTCGGTAAGCGGCAAAACAATATCAGCGTTACCTGTTGGGGGTGTCGACCAGGCCTTACAGGGCCGGGTAGCCGGTTTAACGGTTACCAATAATGGCTCGCCAGGTACTGCTCCAATTGTACAAATACGCGGCGTGAGTTCTGTCGGTTATGGCTCCGATCCCTTGTATATTATCGATGGCTTTCCGGGTTCTATCGGAGCTCTTGATCCAAGAGATATTCAATCAGTTGATGTACTTAAGGACGCGAGCGCTGCGGCGATTTACGGTTCAAGAGGAACTAATGGTGTTATCATCATTACAACCAGGAAGGGTGCCAGCGGTAAGGTTCAGTTAAACTTTGATTCGTACGCGGGATTTCAGGAAGTTGTTAAACGATATGACCTCCTTAACACCAACCAATATGTACAATACGAAAGAGCTTTAGACGGAGCTGCCAATATTGGAGTACCGCCGCGTTTGCAACCGGCAAACTTTAATCTGCCTATTTATGCGGGTTCTTCGCAAACATTCGCCCAAACCAACACAGACTGGCAAAGCGCTTATTTCCAAAAAGGAGTTTTGCAACAGCATAATGTCTCGTTAACCGGAGGCAATGATAACTCGCATTTTTTTACATCTGCCGGTTATTTTAATCAGGATGGTATTACCGTAGGTACAAGTTTCAGCCGAAAAAGCTACCGTATGAATTCTGATCATAATGTGAATAAATTTATTACCATCGGCGAAACATTCAATGTTTCGGTAACACGTCAACGTTTTGGGATCCCCCCGGGCAACAGAACGCCTATTACCAATGTGGTAAGGATGCAGCCATATATACCTATTTACAATCCAAACAATCCTGGCGGCTTTTTTGGCCCTCAAAATAGTTTTGACGGCGCCGACCCGGTTAACCCGATTGAACAGGCATTAATTAACGAGAACCGTAATTTTGGTTTCGGAATACGTGGCAACGCTTATTTAACCGTAAAGTTTACTCCATGGTTAAAATTCAATTCTACTTACGGGATTGATTACGGAACAAACAGGCAGGAACAATACACTCCTATATATAACGACGGGGGTACTTCAAGCAGCCCACTTGCGTCAATAACCGAAAATACCGGCACCAGCACTACTACGCTGTATACACAGCAATTAACTTTCGACAAGACCTTCGCCAAACACCA